>NC_011886.1:3600000-4200000 GCF_000022025.1 Pseudarthrobacter chlorophenolicus A6 | reverse complement strand
CTACCGCCGGGGACGCTGGACCAGGCGCTGGCGGCCTTTAATCCCGCCGGAGTGCCAACCGCGGCCTGGGTCTGGGAAGGAGTTGTCAACAAACGTTGACGCCACGTGCGGCGTCAACTAATGTTGACGCCGTGGAGGTGGATCGGATGAAGACGCTCGTGGGATCAATGGACGGCAAAGGCCCCGCCGAGGCCCTGTATGCCGTTGCCGAACTGCAGAAGGAAGTCAGCCGGGCCGAGGCTGCTCTGGTGCGCGGCGCGAGGCAGGCCGGCTTGTCCTGGGAAGCCATTGCACTGTGTCTGGGCGTCACCAAACAGGCGGTGCACCGGAAGTACGGCAAACAGTAAGGCCCTAGGCGGGCAGTCCCGGCTCAGCGCGCGTCTCCAGCTTCGACAGGGCCGCGTGCACCCGGTCGCTGCCGCGTTTTTCGTCGATGACGATCGAAGCGGCCAGGGCGGCAACGATTACCAGCAAACACGCGGGGACGGAGGCGCCTGCCGCCGCCAGGGCTACCGCACCGCCCTGGATGGCGATGACGCCGGCCGCGACTGCTATGACCATCCGGTCGGCTCCCATCATCACGCTGTACAGCCAGGTGAGGGTCGCCTTGAAAACCGCCACCGGGATGGCAATGCTCGCCACCGCGGCCGCGGCGCCGATGTGGGCCTCGTGGTCGATGTAGTAGGCGGCGACATGGAGGCCTGCCCCGGTTGCGGCGATGGCCGCGAAGATGGGGATGTGGCCGTAGCCGAACAAGTAAGAGCGGTGCCGCCGCAGGTGCAGGGCCCGCCCGGCAGGCAGCATGAAATACACCCACCACATCCCAAAGGCCAGCGCTGTTCCACCGAATCCCACCAGGGCTGCGTCCGTGGTCCAGCCGCTGTTGGCCACGAACGCACGCAGCGTCTCGATGGCACCGATCAGGCACTCGCCCAGGGCGATGATGGCCAGCAGTCCGTACCGTTCGGCGATGTGGTGGGCATGCCACGGGGTGGCGGCCCTGCGCTCGGCGAAATAGGGCGTGGCCATCTCCAGTGCCACCAGCGGGACCACCATCAGGAGGGTGGCCGCCACGCCGGTGTCGAGGACCAGAACTGCCACCCAGCCCAGCTGGACGACGGCCAGGTACCGGGCGTAGCGCAGGCAGGTCTCGCGGCGGGCGGGATCCTGGCGGGCGGCGCGCATCCACTGCGCCACCAGGGCCAGGCGCATCAGGATGTAGCCGCCCACAATGACCCGGTTGTCCACATGCTGCCCCTCGACGATCGAGTGGAACATCGGCTCGATTCCCATGGTGAGGATCAGGACGCCCACGATCTGGACCATGGTGACCACGCGGAACACCCAGTCGTCCGTGTCGTAGGCGCTGGCGAACCAGGTGAAGTTGATCCAGGCCCAAATCACGGCGAACATCGCGAACGCGAAACCGATCAGCCCGGGCAGCACGTGGGCCTCCGCGATTTCATGGGCGAACTGGCTTCCCGCCACGCCGAAGGCAATGACGAACGTCAGGTCGAAGAAGAGCTCCAGCGGGGTGGCTGCCCGGTGTTTCTCATGCGGATCGCGGCCGCCCATGCGCGCGAACGCATGCCGGAGGGGGTTTGAGGACATGCCTCAAAGATAGCCGGGCCGGACCCGCTCAGACCCTTCCCAGAGCGTCGATGTCTTCGAGGAAGTCCTGGTGTACCTCGGCGCTGACGGTGGTGCGGGTTTCGGCGATCGCGGCGAGGTAATCCTCGGTGGAGGGCCCCTTCCGCACCGCCTCCCGGACGGAAACCCGCGAATCCGAAGCCAGCCCGCCGTCGTCGTACACGGCTTTTTCAAGCGCCCGCTGTGATGCGCTGCGGGCGGCGTACTCGATATCGGCCGGCGAGAAGCCCTCGGTCTTCTCCACGAGGAGTTCCACGTCCACATCATCCACCACGGGCGCGGGGATGAAGCGCTGCCACATGGCTTCGCGGGCTTGCCGGTCCGGCAGCCCGATGGGGATGACATAGTCGAACCGGCCGTGCCGGAGGAACGCCGTGTCCAGGGCACGGATGAAGTTGGTGGCGCACACCAGGAGCCGGCCGGGCTGTTCCCGGAACGCCGGAATGATCTTAAGCAGTTCGTTGGTGACCCCCTGCAGGGGCGAGGGCGGGTCGCCGGCGCGCTGTGAGGCGATTTCCTCCACCTCGTCGATGAACACCACCGCGTGCTCAAGCTCGGCGATTTCGAGGAAGGTTTCCCGCAAGGCCCCGGCCAGGCCCTGCGGATCCGCGGCGAGGCGGGACGGGAACACTTCAACGAACGGCCACTCCAGGCGTGAGGCGATGGCCTTGGCGAACGTGGTCTTGCCGGTTCCCGGCGGGCCGAAAAGGACGACGGCGCGCGGCGGCACCACGCCGAATTCGTCCGCGAGGTCCGCTTCGGCCAGCGGAAGCACCAGGCGGCGTTCCAGGAGTTCCTTTTCCTTCCGCATGCCGGCGACGTTTTCCCAGAGGTCGCGGGCCAGGACCCGGCCACCCAGCTGCCCGAGGGCGCCGAGCTCCTGCCGCTGCACGGGGATGGTGCGTTCGAAGTAGCGCAGGTTCTTCTTCAGCGCGAAGCCGCGGCCCAGGAACGCTTCCACCCGGGTTTCGGACTCGGGCATCAGGGCGGACAGCTTGTTCAGCCCGTGCGGTGCCATCCGGTTTTCGACGGCGGCCAGCAGCGAGGTGCCGATGCCCCGGCCGCGGTACTCCGGCAGGGTGGCCAGGAAGACGATCCAGCCCTGGTCATGCGCGGCACGCCCTACGGCGGCACCCACCACCAGGTCGCCCAGCACCGCCACCACGGCATGGTCCTTCTCGCACGAGGCCAGGACCTCTGAGAGTGCGTAGACCGGCTCCACGTTGGTTGCCTTGAGCGTCTCCCACAGGTGCAGGATCCCGTCCAGGTCCGCTGAGTGAAAATCCCTGATCCGCCAGTTGGTCATGCTGTCACTCCCGTTGGTTCCCCGTTGAACTGCCCGCTGTCCTTACTGCTGCGAGCATAAGGGATGGGACGCCGCGGGCCCGTTGCGGTTCCGTTGCATGACGTGCTGCCGGCCATGATTCTTGGGGCGCCAAGCGTCTCCAGGGTGCCCTATGCGGTAGCCGGGGGCGTTGAGCCTGTCCGGCCCGAGGAGTAGCGTGTGATGCACATCACCCAAACCCCTAGGAGCAACCATGCCACATCTGGGACGCCGGGTAGGAGCCTTAACGGCTGCACTGGCGATGAGCGTGACGTCCGGAGCCATCATGAGTCCGGCCTCGGCCCACAAGTGGGACGACGAACCCGAGAAGAAAGCCACCGCCACCGGATACGGGGGAGCGGTCAGCACAGTGGACGCCGACGCTTCCGCCGCCGCCATCTCAGTGCTCCGCAAGGGCGGCAACGCCGTGGACGCCGCCGTCGCAGCGGCGGCAACCCTGGGGGTAACGGAGCCCTACTCTGCCGGGATCGGCGGAGGCGGCTACTTTGTGTACTACGACGCGAAGAGCGGCGAGGTGCACACGCTGGACGGCCGTGAGACCGCACCTGCGGCGATGCCGAACGATGCATTCATTGATCCTTCCACCGGGAAGGCGTACAACTTCACCCCGGAGCTGGTCACCAGCGGCGTCTCCGTAGGCGTCCCCGGCACAGCCGCCACGTGGGAGCGGGCCCTCGAACGCTGGGGCAGCCTGAGCCTCGGCGATGCCCTGGAGCCCGCCATTGACGTGGCAGACAACGGGTTCACCGTGGACGAGACCTTCAACCTTCAGACCGCCGAGAACCAGGTGCGTTTTGAGGCCTTCCCGGCCACCAGCGAACTTTACCTCCCCGGCGGTGCGGCGCCCGCCGTCGGAACCGTCCTGAAGAACCCCGACCTCGCCGACACCTACCGGCTGCTGGGGGATGAGGGTACCGACGCCTTCTACCAGGGCCCGCTCGCCGAGGAAATCGCTGCGACGGTCCAGAACCCGCCCAAGACGGCAACCACCAAACTGCCCGTCCCCAAGGGGTTCATGACCGCAGAGGACCTGGCTAACTACGAGGTCCTGAACCAGGACCCCACCCATGTGGAGTACCGGGGTTATGACGTCTACGGCATGGCACCGTCCAGCAGCGGCGGCACCACGGTGGGCGAGGCCCTGAACATCCTGGCCCCCTTCGAACTGCCTGACCTGGTGAGGGGCAAGGGCAACGCCAAGAACCAGTCCGATGTCCTGCACCACTACCTTGAAGCGTCGGCCCTCGCCTTCGCGGACCGTGCCAAGTACGTGGGTGATCCGAAATTCGTGGACGTCCCCACAGAAGTCCTCCTTGACGACGTCTTCGGCAAGGAACGCGCCTGCAACATCGATCCCCGGAAAGCTGCAGTGAAGCCCGTGGCGGCGGGCGACGTTGAGAACTACGACGGCACCTGCGATGTTGCGCCGGCGGCCGGCGAGGACGCCAAGGACACCGAGAACATCAACACCACCAACCTCACCGTCTCGGACAAGTGGGGCAACGTGGTGGAGTACACGCTCACCATCGAACAGACCGGGGGATCGGGCATCGTGGTTCCCGGCCGTGGCTTCATCCTGAACAACGAACTCACGGACTTCTCCACGGTGTACAAGGAGGACGATCCGAACCGCATCCAGCCCGGCAAGCGGCCCCGGTCCTCGATGTCGCCCACCATCGTGCTGAAGGACGGCGATCCGTTCTTGGCGCTCGGTTCGCCCGGCGGCTCGACGATCATCACCACTGTGCTGCAGACGCTGGTTAACCGGATCGACCTCGGCATGAGCATCGAGGATGCGGTGGCGGCGCCCCGCGCCTCGCAGCGCAATACCGCCAATGTGACAGCAGAACAGGGCTTCATCGACTCGCCCTCCGGCAAGGTCCTGGCGGCTAAGTTCGGCCACAAGTTCACGGCAGCCGGTACCCCCGGCACGTCCGCGGCCGAGATCGGCGCAGCAACGGCCATTGAGTTCCATCGGGATGGCCGCGTGACAGCGGTGGCTGAACCCGAACGGCGCGGCGGCGGATCGGCCATGGTGGTCAAACCCGCCCGGTGATCCGGCCGCTGCCGACAGGCGGCTGCCCTTAAACCCTGACGGCGGCACCTGGGTTCTGTAGTTCCAGAACCCAGGTGCCGCCGTCGGACGTTAAGAAGCGCTACTTCTTGAAGGTGCCTGCCGGAGGATTGGCCACCACCGGCGAGATGCCGGTGTGGCCCTCCCGGGTTTCGGCAATCTCATGGATGCGCTTGCGGCAGGCGAACCAGCCGAACACCATCAGCACAGAGGCGATGGCTGTCACCATCATGGTGAAGGGCGAGTCGATGAACACCATCACCAGGACACCCACCAGGAAGACCAGCGAGAGGTATCCGGTGAACGGGGCGCCGAACAGCCGGAAGGATGGCCGCTCCACCCAGCCCTTGTCCGCCCAGCGCTTGAGCTGGATCTGGCACAGGACGATGGTGGCCCAGGTCATGATGATGCCCACGGAGGCGATGTTCAGCACGATCTCGAAGGCTTCCGCCGGGACCAGGTAGTTCAGCGGCACACCCAGCAGCGAGACGCCGGCGGTGATGGCGATGCCGCCGTAGGGGACGCCGGCCTTGTTCATGCGGGACGCGAACTTCGGAGCCGATCCGTTGACGGACATCGACCGCAGGATGCGGCCGGTGGAGTACAGGCCGGCGTTCAGCGAGGAGAGCGCCGCGGTGAGGACCACCAGGTTCATGATCACGTCCACGCCCTGGACGCCGATGGAGCCGAAGAACGTCACGAACGGGCTGACGCCCTTTTGGTAGGACGTGTAGGGCAGCAGCAGTGCCAGCAGGATCACGGAGCCCACGTAGAACACGGCGATGCGGAAGACCACGGAGTTGATGGCCTTGGGCATGATCTTCTCGGGGTTCTCGGTCTCGCCGGCCGCGGTGCCCACCAGCTCGATCGAGGCGTAGGCGAACAGAACGCCCTGCATCAGGATGATCATGGGCAGCAGGCCGTTGGGGAACACGCCGCCGTTGTCCGAGAGGAGGCTCAGGCCAACCTGTTGGCCGTCCACCGGGGTGCCGAAGATGACGAAGTACGTGCCTACAAGGAGGAACGCCACCAGGGCGGCCACCTTGATGAGGGCGAACCAGAACTCCATTTCGCCGAATACCTTCACGGAAACCAGGTTCAGGCTCAGGACCACCACCAGGGCGATCAGGGCCCACACCCACTGCGGAACGTCAGCCATCCAGGGCACGTAGTTGCCGAAGAAGTGCATGTAGAGGGCCGCCGCGGTGATGTCCACGATGGTGGTGGTGGCCCAGTTGATCCAGTAGAACCAGCCGGACACGAACGCGGCCTTCTCACCGAAGAACTCACGGGCGTAGGACACGAAGGACCCGGAGGAGGGGCGGTGGAGCACCAGCTCGCCGAGGGCCCGCAGGATCAGGAACGCGAAGAAACCGCAGACGGCGTAGGCGATGACCAGGGACGGGCCGGCCGCGTTCAGGCGGCCGCCGGCACCGAGGAACAGGCCGGTACCGATGGCGCCGCCGATGGCGATCATCTGGATCTGCCGCGGCTTCAGGCTCTTGTGATAGCCCTTGTCCTCGGCGTGCAGCGAGGTCTCGGTGGCGTGTGCGTGACCGCCGTCGATGACGTGGTCTGGGAGTGGGGACTGACTCATGGTTGTCCTTACAGACGGGGAAAGTTGGGGACTCTACTTGCTGAGGTTGGCGAGCCGTTCGGGGCTCAGGAGTTCCTGCAGTTGGGTGGCGGTGAGCAGCCCGTGTTCCAGGACCAGCTCGGCCACGCCCTTGCCGGTGGCGAGGGCTTCCTGCGCGATGGCAGTGGCGGTGGCGTAGCCCAGGTGGGGGTTCAGGGCGGTAACCAGGCCGATGGATTGCTCCACCGTGAGCCGCAGGTGTTCGGTGTTGGCGGTGATTCCGCGGATGCAGCGGGCCGTCAGGGTGCGGCAGGCTGCTTCGAGGTGGGAGATGCTCTTGTGGAGGCTGTGGACAATGACGGGTTCGAACGCGTTGAGCTGAAGCTGCCCGGCTTCGGCGGCCATGGTGATGGTGACGTCGTTGCCGATCACTTCGTAGGCCACCTGGGAAACCACTTCCGGGATCACCGGGTTGATCTTGCCGGGCATGATGGAGGAACCGGACTGTACGGCCGGCAGGTTGATTTCGCCCAGGCCGGCGCGCGGGCCGGAGGAGAGCAGGCGGAGGTCGTTGCAGATCTTGGAGAGCTTGACGGCCACGCGCTTGAGTACGCCGGAGAGGTGGACGAACGCGCCCACGTCCTGGGTGGCCTCGATCAGGTCGACGGCGGTGACCAGCGGCAGGCCAGTGACCTCGGCCAGGTGACGGCAGGCGGCGTCGGCGTAGCCGGCCGGGGCGTTCAGTCCGGTGCCGATGGCGGTGGCGCCGAGGTTGATCTCGTGGATCAGGAGTTCGGCCTCGGCCAGCCGCAGCCGGTCCTCGCCGATGGTGACGGCGTAGGTTCCGAATTCCTGGCCCAGGGTCATGGGGACGGCGTCCTGGAGCTGGGTGCGGCCCATCTTCACCACGGTGCGGAACTCCTGCGCTTTGGCGGCGCAGGCTTCTTCCAGTTCGGCCAGGGCGTCCAGGAGTTCCCGGGCGGCGAAGATGGTGCCGAGTTTCACCGCGGTGGGGTAGACGTCGTTGGTGGACTGGCTGAGGTTGACGTGGTCGTTGGGGTGCAGCCGGGCGTAGTCACCCTTGGGGTGGCCAAGGATTTCCAGGGCACGGTTGGCGATGACCTCGTTGGCGTTCATATTGGAGGACGTTCCGGCGCCGCCTTGGATGACGTCCACCACGAACTGCTCGGCGAGTTTGCCGTCCAGGATGTCCTGGCAGGCCTGCTCGATGGCTGCGGTGCGTTCGGCATCCAGCAGGCCAAGGTCCCGGTTGGTGCGGGCGGCGGCGAGCTTGACCGCTGCCAGGCCGCGGACCAGGTGCATGTTGGAGGAGAGCGGCTGGCCGGTGATGGGGAAGTTCTCCACGGCGCGCAGGGTGTGCACGCCCCAGTATGCCTCCGCGGGGACGTCGCGGTCACCCAGCAGGTCGTGTTCGGACCGGAAGTTTTCGGCGGTTGGTGTGATGGTCATGGGGGTCCTTACGGGCGTCGTTGTCTGGTTCGGACAGAAATCAGTTGAGGAAGTCGGTGGCCTGCAGCCGGCCCACTTCGTGGCCGCCGCCCAGCACGGGTGCGGTGGCGATGGCGGCCAGCGGGCCGGTATCAAGTCCCAGCGCCTCGAGGAGCCGGACGGTGGCCGGCATCCTGGCGCGGTCGCCGCCGTCGGAAATCTTGACGGCTGCTGCGCTGCCGTCGGCCAGGCCCACCAGCTGGACGCCTTCAAAGCCGTCCTTGGCCACGGCGCCCGGCACCAGGCGCATGAGCTCCGTGACGTCGCGTCCCTCGCCCGCCACCATGTGGGGGTGCTGCTGCATGGCGAGCCCGACGGCGGCTTCCGCGCTTAGGGACGCCGGCCCGCCGTCGTCGGAGGTTCCGTCCGCCTGGCCGGCTGCGCGCGCGATGATGCCGAAGGCGCGGGCCATGCCGCGGAGGGTGAGGGCGAACAGCGGGGTTCCGCAGCCGTCGGTGCTGATGGCGGCGGGTTCTTCGCCGGTCAGTTCGGTGACGGTGGCGGCAACGAGCTGCTGGAGCGGGTGGGACGGCTCAAGGTAGCCGCGGACCGGCCAGCCGTTGATGGCGCAGGTGGCGGCCATGGCGGCGTGCTTGCCCGAGCAGTTCTGGGTGAGCTGCGTGGTTTCGCCGCCGTTGCGCAGCCATTTTTCGCGTTCGGCCGTGCCGTAGGGGAGGTCAGTGCTGTTTTCGAGGTCCGTGGCGCTGAGGCCGTGCAGTTCCAGGATGCGGAGGGCGCCATCGCGGTGGCGGCTGTCGCCGGAGTGGCTGGCGGCGGCCAGGGCCAGGAGGTCCGCCGGGAGATCCAGGCCGGCCCGGACCATGGCCACTGCCTGGAGCGGCTTGAGCGAGGAGCGCGGGTAGAAGGGGGCTTCGGGGTTGCCGGCGGTGGCGGCGGTGGAGCCGTCCCTGCGCAGGGCGAGGGCCGATCCGTAGTGGACGCTTTCCACAAGGCCGCTGCGGACGGCCGCCACCAGGGGAGCGTGCTGCGGCAGGGCCAGGTGGTCCGGGGCAGGGGTGCGGGCAGCGGAAAACGCGGGGGAGGGCATGGTGTCCTTGGGGTTGCTGGCGGGTTACTTGTTGAGGATGGAGTCGAGGGCCTGGCCCACGGCTTCCAGGTGGCGGGCCATGGCGGTGCGCGCATTGTCCGCGGAACCTGACTCGATGGCGGCGAGGATGTGCTGGTGTTCAATGTCTGAGGCGTGCTGCCGGTCCGCCACCATGTTCAGGGTTTCCGACTGGTGGGCCAAAGCGTCCCGGATATCGGCCACGACGCTTTCGAAGACCTTGTTGCCGCTGGCGCGGGCGATGGCGGCGTGGAAGGTGGAGTCCAGGGCCACCCAGGACTCCGGATCGGTTTCGGTGGCCATGGCGGCCATGATCTGGCGGAGGGTGTCCAGTTCTTCATCGGTGCGCCGCTCGGCGGCCAGGCCGGCGGCAGGGATTTCGATGTGGGGGCGGGCCTCCGTCAGGTCGCGGGCGGAGTACTGCCCCAGCGTGAGGTCGTTGGCTACTTTGTTGGCCACCACGAACGTGCCCTTGCCGGTCTTGGTGACCGTCAGGCCCAGGGCTGTGCAGGAGCGGAGCGCCTCCCGGATAACAGAGCGGCTCACGCCGTACTGCTGGGCGAGGGTAGCTTCGGAGCTGAGTTTGCTGCCCACGGGAACCAACCCGGATTCGATGTCCACGCGGATGGCATTGAAGACCGCCTCGGCGGCGCTGAGCCGCGCGAGGGGGAACGCAGGCTGTCCTGCTGTCCGGCTGTCTGACAGGTTCACGCTTCAAATATGGCACCGGTCACACGGGGGTGTCAAGCGCCACTTGTCAGTTGCCCGGGAAGAACCGGCACGAACGTGCCGTTAGTGCTCGACGGCCCCTACCGTGGTCAGGTCAGGGCTGCTACATTGGCCTTAACCGGCACGATCGTGCCTCAGGAGGTTGGCATGACCACAGCAATGGACCTGGTTGCCGCCGAGGTCCGGGCCAGACGCGCAGCACTGCGGCTTACCCAGCGGGACCTTGCCGACATGGCAGGCGTATCGGAGCGGTTCGTGAGGTTCGTGGAGCGGGGGAAGCCAAGCGTGCAGCTGGATTCGCTGCTTGCAGTCCTGGATACCCTGGGCCTCGAACTGCGGATCGCCGACAGGGCCAGCCAGGCCGAGCGTTCCCTCGCCAGCCAGGTCCGTGCCGGGAGTGAAGCGCCGTGAGGCACCGCATCGCGGACGTCTACAAGGCAGGGATCCTCGCTGCGCGGCTGGAGCGGTACGACGGAGGAACGAGGTTCAGCTACCTGCCCGCCTACCTGGCCGGCGGCGGACCCGCCGTCGCGTCCTCCCTTCCCCTCACCGGCGAACCGGTCCTGTCCGCCGCCGGGGCCGCCCCGCCGTACTTCACCGGCCTCCTGCCGGAAGGCCGGCGCCTGAATGCGCTGCGGCGGTCCATCAAAACCAGCTCTGACGACGACCTGTCACTGCTGATCGCGGCCGGCGGGAACCCTGTGGGCGACGTCCAGATCATCGGCCACGGCGAACCGCTGGACCCGGACGAACATGCGGTGGAGCTGGACCCGCGGCAGCCGGTGGACTTCGATCAACTCCTGGGCGACCCGGACCTGATCGATCCCGTGGCGCTCGCCGGTGTGCAGGACAAGCTGTCCGCCGGGATGATCTCGCTGCCCGTGGCCGCCCAGGGGAAACGGTTCATCCTCAAGCTCAACGCGCCCGAGTTCCCGCACGTGGTGGAGAACGAGCTTGCCATGTTCCGCTACGCGGCCAAACTGCGGATTCCGCTGAGCCGCGTGGCGCTGATCCGGGACGTCGCCGGGCGGCCGGGCCTGCTGGTGGAACGCTTCGACCGTGTGCCGCCCCTTGACCGCACGGCCGGCGCCGGTTCCGACGAAGTCCTGCGGCTCGCCGTCGAGGACGGAGCCCAGGTTCTCGGGCTGTACCCGGCGGACAAGTACAACGTGGGGTACGGGCAGGTGTGCCGGGCTCTGGCGGAGCACTGCGCGGCTCCGCTGCCGGCCCTCCGCAACCTTGCCCTGCAGGGTGCGTTTGCCTGGCTGACCGGGAACGGCGACCTGCACGCGAAGAACGTGTCCATGGTGCAGGATCCCCGGGCCGGCTGGGTGGTCGCACCCGTCTACGACATTCCCTCCACGGTTGTTTACGGCGACAAGACGCTCGCGCTGGCCATCGACGGCAAGCGGACAGGTATCTCCCGCCGCCACTTCCTGGGCTGGACCGCGGGCCTCGGGCTTCCGGAGCGTGCCGCCGGCAAGGTCATCGACCTGGCCTTGGGGGCATCAGGGCCACTGCTCGCCGACCTTGAGGCCGGCACCGCGTTTGTAGGGGCCGCTACGGCGGGGAAGAACGACGGCGGCGGGTCGCCGTTCCCGGACATCGTCACCAGGGCCTGGGTCAAGGAGTTGAAGCATCGCCGCCGGCTGTTCGAAGGGTAGGCTGCCCCGGACCGGGCCTGCTCAGGAGCCTTCGTACCAGCGCAGGACGCGAAAGGCGCGCAGGGTGTTCCAGCGGCTGGGTTTGCCGTCGCCGTCCTCGAGGGGGAAATGGGTTTTGCCGGCATGGGTGTTTTCCAGGAACCAGGTCCCGTCCGGCTGCTGCTTGGACCGCACCAGCTCCACCGCTTCGGCAAGGCGACCATCCGGCGCCTGTCCAGTGGCCCGGAAGTAGTCCAGCCCCCGGAGGACGTCGTAGAACCAGCGGGTGGGGTAGGAGAACTGCAGAAAGTCGGGGCTGACTACCTCGCCGGTTGATTTCCTGCGCAGGAGTTGGCGGTCCAGGAGGTACTCCTCGCCGCGGTTCCGGGCGGCCCGCGACGCGGCAGTCCCGCCGCCTGAGTATTCATACCCGAGAAGCCCTTCCAGGACGCAGATGGTGCTGTGGAACGAGGAGCGTGTGGAGCCGCGCTCGGCCTCGCAGTTCCAGCCGCCGTCATCGAGCTGTTCGCCAGAGAGCCTTTCAACGATGCCGTCCACGCGTTCGCCGAAGTAGGCGCCCAGCGCCACCGCCATGCCGTTAATGCACGGTTCAGTCTCGCCCTCGAAGAACGGCTGGTTCCCCTCCTCCCAGCGGGAGTTGTCCCGGACCAGGGAGATGACGCGCCGCACCCGTCCATCGTGAGGGTCCACACCGAAGTCACGCAGGAGCAACAGGCTGTAAGTGGTGGCGGTCCAGGGCTGGCCGTCGGATTCGTGGGTGTGGCCGTCAGAGGTGTCCTCGGATGGCCAATAAGTGCCGCCGTCCCACTGGCCGTCGGCTCCCTGCAGGGACAGCAGCCGGGCGCCCCATCCGCTGGCCGCCACCCGGCGGCGTTCCGCTTCCACGTCCTCCGCTGGCGCTCCGGCAAGGTCGCGGAGGACCTGCCAGCGGACAGCCGCGTCGGAGTCGAGGAGCCAGTCCAGCGTGCTGCCCGGCAGGGTGCGGCTCACAGGTGCTGGATGCCCGCCCGCTGCATGGCGTCCTTATAGATCTCCACGTTCTTTGTGAGGATCTCTTCCTGCTTCGTGTCGGAGACGGCGAAGGCGCGCCCCCCAAGTGCGGTGGCCTTGTAGATCTTGATGCCGTTATTCTTCAGCGCCGCGTGGTAGGTCTTTTCGTAGAGCGTCAGGAAAGTGGACGCATCGGTTCCGTGGGCGATGATCGCCGAGACCCTGGAGTTGATCTTGAGGAACTGCCGGAACGGGCGGAGGCCGTCCGTCTTCTCCTGGACACTCAGTGCCGACGGGCTGCCGGTGTCCCGCACCCACGGATAGGCGTTCCACGGCATGACGTAGCGGGGGTCCAGCTCGGCCAGTTCGTAAATCTGTGTTGCGCGGCGTGCCGCCTCATCATCGTTGTTGTGGGACACGAATCCGGATTCGGTCCCCTTCCCCGGGCTGACCTGCAGGGTGACAATGCGGCATTCATCCTCGTCGTGCACCGGGTCGATGTAAGGGACCGTGGAGCCCGGCTTCTTCTCCATGAGTTCGTCGCAAAGCTGGGTTACTTGCGCGATGTTCGGTTCCTGTAGCAGGGCTTTCTTTTCGTCCCAATCAATCGTCACGATCTCTCCCTCAGCAGCACGGCGTCCAGAAACAGGCGTCTGATGCCACTCTACGCTTCCGGAGATGAGGGCGGGCAAGGCGATTTCGCGCGGGTGCCCGCGGGCTGTGGTGAAACCAGGGGCGATTCCCCGTCCGCAGCGGCCCCGGACGGGCATGCTGTTCAATGGGGAACGTGCAGTTCACCAGGAAAGGCCTGAAAGCCGACGGTTTCTCAGGCTTCAGGCCCATCGACGATCTTGACGTCATGCGGATTCCGCAGGGAAACGGCCTCTTCGCAGTCGTCGCGCCGGCAGGATTCCATCCGCGTTTCCTGAAAAGGAGCACGGCCGGCGTTTTCAAGAAGAGGAACCCAACCCTTACCGAACCGGAGCTCCGGGCCGAATGGCTGGAATCGGCAGCTGTCCTGTACATCGGCAAAGCGGGGCCGGGCAGCAAAGGGAACCGGGGACTCAGGCGCCAGATCCAGGAATTCGTTGATTTTGGGCAGGGGAAGCCACCCGGCCACTGGGACGGGAGGGCCATCTGGCAGTTGGCCGATGCGGGCCGGCTGGCCGTCGCGTGGAAGGAACTGCCGGCGGAACAGCTCAACCAGGCGGAGGCCGCCTACCACGCCGGCTTCGTGGCAGAATTCGGCAGGCTGCCGTTCGCGAACCTCATCCAGGCGCGCAGCAACGCTGCCCGCTGACGGCGAAGGCAGCCCGGCAGGTCCCGCCGCCTAGCCCTGCGAAGCCGCCCATCCGCCGTCGTACGTGAAATACCCGCCCACCAGCGTCGCCGCGACGGGCATCCCCGCCAGCCCGGCGTCCGGAACCGCCAGGGGATCGGCGTCAAGAAGCACCAGGTCCGCCGGGCTGCCCACCTGCACGGTGCCGCGGCCCCGGGTGGAGGCGGCCAGGGCCTGCTCGCGGGTGATGGCTTCCTGCGGCTCCCACGGGTCGCGGCCGTCGAAGGAAGAGCGCGTGGTGGCGGCCGACACCGCTGCCCAGGGATCCAGCGCGGCAACCGGCGCATCCGATCCCAGCGCCAGCGTGGCACCTGCGTCGAGCAGCGACCGCAGCGGGAAAGCCCGGTCTGTCCGCCCGCTCCAGTTGGCCTCTGCGGCGTCCCGGTCGTCCAGCGCATGCGCCGGCTGCACGCTGGCCACCACGCCCAAGGCAGTGAAACGGGCAAAATCCTCCCGCCGGACAAACTGGGCATGCTCAATCCGGCCACCGATGCCCGCATGCTCGAACGCGTCCAAAGCCACCCGGTTGGCGGCATCACCGATGGCATGGACTGCCGGAACAAACCCGGTTTCCGCTGCCCGCCGCAGCAGGGCCCGCAGTTCATCTATCGGAACGGTCAGCAGGCCATGCCCGCCGAAAGGGTAGGGATCCACGCAATATGCGGTCCGGGTGTTCAGGGACCCGTCAATCAGGACTTTCAGCGGGCCGGTGCGGAGCAAACCGTTGCCTCCGGGTACCTCCCTGTCCGTCCGCAGGCCCTCTGCCGCAGCCCGCTCCAGGTCCGCCGGGTACACGCCGGCCTCCACGCGCAGGCTGTCGAAACCGGCGGCCATCCGCCGCAGCCACGGATCGCGGTTCCACGTCATCTCAAAATCAACTACGCCCACCACGCCCCTGGCGGCTGCATCCTTGGCGGCCTGGCTGATCCAGCCGTCCACCACGGCATCCGGCAGCCGGCCCAGCTCACGGGTCAGGAGGAAGGCGGGTTCTTCGCGGAGCAGGCCCGAGGCGTCCGCCCGGAGCCCGTAGCGGCGGGCGGCAGCGGTGTTCACCCACACACAGTGCAGGTCATGGCTGATCAGCGCGGCCGGCCGTTCCCCGGCGGCGGCATCGAGCATGGCCAACGTGGGCGTATCCGGCCAGAGGGCATCCCGGAAGCCCACACCCACGGCGGTGATCGGGTGGCCGGGTCCGGTCCCGTCCGCAGGATCCGCGGCAATGAAGCGTCCGACGGCGGCGGCCGCCTCGTGTGCGGACGTCGCCGCAGAGAGGTCCAGCCGGTTCGCGTGCAGCGCCCACTGGGTGAAATGGACGTGTTCATCCCACAGGCCCGGGATGATGAACCGGCCGGCGCAGTCGACGGTCCTGAGGGGCCTGGCTTTGTGCGCCAGCGTCCCCGCCGGGCTGACCCCTGCCACCACCCCGCCGCGGAGGTGCACGTCCACAGGTGCCTTCGACCCGGGGCGGCGCACGGAGGCCAGGATCAGTTCCGCGGCAGCGTCCGTCATCGTGTTGCCGTCACCGTGTTGCCGTCACCGGGGTGCTGTCACTGTGCTGCCGCCACGGGGAATCCGGCCGCTGCCCACGGCACGTCATGCGGACCCGCGGAGGCGTTCCATGTCCCGCCGGTCCTTCTTCGTGGGACGGCCGGTGCCCCGGTCCCGCTGCGGGATCCCCAGGGCGGGGGCCACGGGCCGGGGCGGGGTGTGGTCCGTGAAGCAGTGAGAGGCCACCTCCGCGCCGACGCGTTTGACGATCAGGCGGCGGACCTCAAGAATCCGCTCATAGCCGGGCATCCGGACCGTCACCTTATCGCCGGTGACGAGGGTGGCGGATGCCTTGGCCGGTGTGCCGTTGAGGCGGACATGGCCGGCGCGGCAGGCTGCGGTGGCGGCCGAACGCGTCTTGTAGGCGCGGATGGCCCACAGCCACGCGTCAATGCGGGCGCTGGCGGGGGAGGAGGGAAGGCTCGTCATGGTTGGCACCGAGTATAGCCCCGGCGCCCGGACCCCAGCCTTAGGCCACTGTCACCCGGACCTGCTGCACCATGTTGTTGGCCATGCCCTGGTAGTTCCAGTTCTGCTCCAGGGGTTGGGTGGCGCCGGTGGCATCAGTGGCGCGGCAGGACAGCACGTGCTCGCCGGGCTCCGCCACCCACGGCAGCGTCCACTTCCGCCACGCAAATCCACCCAGCGGCTTCTCCAGCTGCGCCGGCAGCCAGGCCCCGTCAATGCCGACGTCCACTCCGGTCACCGCACCCCCACCGGACCACGCCCGGCCCTGCAGCAGGACAGGCCCGGCGGCCAGGGTCCGGTTCCGTGTGAGGAAGTCCGGAATGCCCGGCGGAACCATCAGCGAACGCACCCTGATGCGCGAAACCGGTGTGCCGGCGTCGTCCGCGGAATCCTGGTAGCGGTAGGCGACGTGCTGCTGGTAGCCGGTGAAGGGGGCGGTGACCACCTCGATGGATTCCAGCCACTTCACGCTGGCCATGCCGTACCAGCCGGGGACCACCAGGCGCAGGGGGTAGCCGTGCTGGGGCGGGAGTTCGTGGCCGTTCATCGTGTAGGCAAGCACCACGTCGGCCCGCATCGCCTCGCGGATCGGCAGGCTGCGCGCGTACCGCTGCCGGACGCCGCCCTGGATCCCGGCGTCGGCACCGGTAAAGACGACTTCCCGGGCACTGGGCAGGACGCCCGCCTTGCCCAGCAGGTAGGCGAGCGGAACACCCGTCCAGTACGCCGTCCCCACGGCTTCAAGGACCCAGGGCTGGCTGATGGGCCGGGGGCTGAGCAGGGACCGTCCGTTGCCGGCGCACTCAAGCGTCACGGGGACGGTGATGGCAGGGTCCTTGCGCAGGGCCGCCATGCTCAGTTCCAGGGACCGTTCCACCGCCCCGCCGATCAGCAGGTGCCAGGACGCCGCATCGATGTCCGGAATATCGAAGTGTGTGAGGACATAGTGCAGGCCCGGTGGCGTGACATCGCGGCGCATCGCCTCCAGCGGCATGGAGTGGTTGCGGGCCGAGAGCTGGAGTTCCTCCGCGGTGAGCGGGCCGGTGGTGGGCCCGACGGGTGCCGTGCCCTCCGGGGTAGCCGCCTGGACGGACTGCAGGTTGTCTTGGGTCTGCGTCATGGCGCTGCGATTCTGTGGGGCGGATGGCGGGGCGGGCGTTCCTTGCTTCTGGTTTACGCCCGCCCCGCGCGCCCGTCAACGCCCTGAAGGCGCAAGAACCGCTACAGCACGGGCCTGGTCAGGAACTCCGCAAGGCTGATGGGGTCCTGGCCCGTCAGGCCGTGCACGTCGAGTGAGATGCCTGCCATCTCGCCTGCCGCCATGGCGGTGTACGTGCTGACCCACGCATCCAGCTGCCACTGCGGCGCGTTGTAGGGTGCCCGTGATGCGTAGGCTTCCTCCACCGTCTCCGCCTGGAAGCTCACGTTCCTGCCGGTGCCTTCGCTGATGATCTCCGCAGCCCGTGCCATGGAAAGCTCTTCGGGGCCCGTGAGGCGGTAGGTCTTGCCCTTGTGGATGGCAGGGTCCCGCAGCACGGCCACCGCACTGCGTGCAATGTCCTCCCGCGCCACCCCGGAAAACACGCCGTCACCGGCCGGGCCCCTGATAACCCCCTGGTCATCGGTCATCAGGGGCAGGAAGTCCAGGTAGAAGTTGTCCCGAAGGAACGTGTAATCCATCCCGGAGGCCCGGATCCGCTCTTCCGTGGCGTAGTGGTCCCGGGCCAGCGTGAACGTGGCATCCGGGGCCGCCCCGTAAAAGGACGTGTACACCACGTGCTCCACACCGGCTGCGGCCGCGGCATCCACGAACGCAAAGTGCTGCTGCAACCGGTCCTCCGCCTCCGCGGCGGACACCATGAACAACACCCGGACCCCCTCAAGGGCACTCCTGGCGGCCTCCGCGTCGCCGTAGCTGCACACGGCGGTGGCCGCCTGCTCCAGGTCAGGCGCGCGGGACGGGTCCCGCACCAGCAGGCGCTGGGCGAAACCGGCGCCTGCAAGTTCCCGGGCCACGATGCCGCCCAGCCCGCTGGTGGAGCCGGTGACCGCAAGGTCCGGCAGGTCCGCCGCCATGCGCCTAGGCTTCCCGCGTGGCGGGGGACTTGGTCTGGGCGGGGTCGCGTTCGGCGAGGGCACCTATGGCGTCGTCTATCTTCTTCAGGACGTCCGGCTCCAGCTTCACGCCGGCGGCAGCCACGCTGTCGGCGATCTGCTCCGGCCGCGAGGCACCCACGATCGCGGAAGCCACGTTGGGGTTCTGCAGCACCCAGGCCACGGCGAGCTGCGGCATGGACAGGCCCGCCTCCTCAGCAACCGGCTTGAGGTCCTGCACGCCCTGCAGGACGTCGTCGCGCATCCACCGCGAGATCATTTTGGCGCCGCCCTTTTCGTCGGTGGCGCGGCTGCCTTCGGGTGCCGGCTGGCCGGGAAGGTACTTGCCGCTCAGGACACCTTGGGCCATGGGTGACCAGACAATCTGGGACACGCCCAGTTCCTCCGACGCCGGCACCACCTCGGCTTCGATGACGCGCCAGAGCATGGAGTACTGGGGCTGGTTGGAAATCAGCTGGAACCCCAGCTCGCGGGACAGCTTGTGCCCTTCCCGGAGCTGGTCCGCGGTCCATTCGCTGACGCCGATGTACAGGGCCTTGCCCTGGCGGACGATGTCCGCGAAGGCCTGCATGGTCTCCTCAAGCGGCGTTTCGAAGTCGTACCGGTGGGCCTGGTAGAGGTCGATGTAGTCCGTCTGCAGCCGGCGCAGGGAGCCGTTGACGGAATCCATGATGTGCTTGCGGGACAGGCCAAGATCGTTCTTGCCCTTGGGACCGGTGGGGCCGAAGACCTTCGTGAAGATCTCCAGCGATTCGCGGCGTTCGCCCTTCAGGGCCTCGCCCAGGACCGTTTCCGCCGCGGTGTTGGCGTACACGTCGGCAGTGTCGAAGGTGCTGATGCCGGCATCGAGGGCGGCGCGCACGCACTGGGAAGCGACGTCGTTCTCCACCTGGGAGCCGTGCGTCAACCAGTTGCCGAAAGTAATTTCCGAGACTTTGAAACCGCTGTTTCCGAGGTATCTGAATTCCATGGGCTTCACGCTAGCGGAGATGGTTGCTCAGGGTAAGGGCCGTCCCCCGTTCCGTGCAGTGGCGTCGGATTCCGTCCTTTTCTGGTCCTGGCCATGCTTGAGTACCTGCTGCGCGGAGAGGGACACCAGCGATCCTGTGTCCAGCGGCGGCAGCACCTGCGGAGCCTTGGGCTTCGTGAAGGAGTGCGGGACTTCGCGGACGGGGCGGTGGTTGTGCAGCGCAGATTCCACGAGCGGCGCCACGGACTCCACCTTCTCCGCCGGAACCGCAGGATCAGGGAGGTCCCGCACCGAGAGCTTGATTTCGGGGTTCGCGGCGCGCTCCCGGGCCGTGGCGCGGGCGTCGGCTTCGGCCACGGCGGAGGCCCAGTCCTCGGCCAGGACGGCTTGCTCACGGCGGGTTCCGGATTTACGGGCGACGGCGGTGCCCAGCGCCGATTTTGCCAACGGAGACTTCGCGAAAGCGGACTTTAGGCGCGCCGGCTTGAGTGCCGCAGCCCAGCCCCGCGATGGGCGCACGGATCCTGGCGCAGCGCCGTTGCCGGACTCGGGCTCGCCAAGCCGGGTTCCGTAGAGCTGCACCAGGGGCATCCCGTCCTTCCGTTTGCCCTTGCCGAACAGCCGCATCAGGACGATGGCGGCCAGCCGGCCCACACCGGCGAGGAGCAGGGTGATGACGCCCAGGAGGAAGAGGACAAAGAAGATCAGGAAGGCGACGCCCACCGTGCCCAAAAAGGTCAGGTTGAGGACGAGCGTGTCCGGATTCTCCACGATTCATCTCTCCTCTCTGCCGGCAGCTTGGGCCCGCGGCGGCGCCCCCACACACGGCAGCAGCTTCGTATCCACCTTACGGATTTTTGCGCCGCAGTGCCCCAGGCGCGGGGGCGTCCACGGGGTTGTAGCAAAGCCGTTACCGGATGTGACAGCATCCCCGTATGACAAAAATCGGAGCACAGGACCGTTGCCCCTGCCTGTCCGGGGAACAGTACGCCTCCTGCTGCGGCCGGTTCCATTCAGGCGGGGCTGAAGCAGCCACGGCGGAGCAGCTGATGCGTTCCCGGTACACGGCCTTCGTCCTCCTGGACCGGGACTACCTGCTCCGGACGTGGCACCCGGACACAGCCCCCCTGGATCTGCAGCTGGACCCGGAAATGCAGTGGCGGCGCCTGGACATTGCGGCCACCGGAGGCGGCGGACCGTTCGACACCGCGGGAACAGTGGAGTTCAAGGCTCACTACCGGCACACCGGAGAGCGCGGCGTGCTGCACGAAACCAGCCGGTTTGTCCGTTCGGGCGGCCGGTGGCTTTACGTGGACGGGGACATCCGGGACTGACTACTCGGCGTAGTCGTTGTCCGGCGTGAATCCCGCCCGGTCAACCTTCCGGTGGAAGTGCATTCCGGCCAGCCCGCCCAGTACTGCGCCCACCAGCGCAACCACGGCCACCACTACGGCGGCGATGATGCTGGTGGTGGTCAGTTCACCCTCATTGATGGGGATCCGCGGAAAACTGTTGAGGTTGGCCAGCACATTGAACTGCTGTCCGGCCACCAGGCCCAGGATGGCGATGACGATCGCGGCGATCAACGCCCAGACCCACACCATGAGGCCCTGCTTGGCACCATTGAAGCGCGCCATCCGGCCGGCCACGTAGCCGCCGGAGTAGTAGGACACGAACAGGATCACCAGCAGCACAATGATGCCCACCAGGCCTACCGTGCCGCTGTTCCGGGTGGCCTGGTCCACGGCTTCATTGACGTCCGTGTTGTTGGCCAGCCCCACGGCGGTACCGGCCGCGGCCACCAGTGCGGTGAGCAGGACGGCCATGCCGGTTGCGGTCAGCCAGCCAAAGAATGCGGAGCCTACCTTGATGCCGCCGAACTGTTCCTTCTGCCGGGCCACCGCCGTTTCGCGGTCGGCCAGGTTCGGGTCCACGGCCGCAGCCGGAACGGCTGCGGTCCGCGTGGTTGCCGCGGATCCGCTGCGGTCCGCGTAGTCCCGGTCGGGGTCGGGGTCGGTCCGCTCTGCGTAGGTGTCCTGGCGGTAGTCGCGCTCCGCGGATGCGGCCGGTGCCTCAGAGTACGGGCGTGTGGTGTCGCCGGCGGATGTGCGGGCGATGGGACGCGTTGCATTGTCAGCGGGAGTCCGGTCAATGGAGCTTGTGGCCTGGCTGTCCGCGTCGCCGGGCCGGCCGGTTTCGCTGCGCCCGTCCTGCCGCGCTCGCCGGGGAGGGAGGTTCTCTGGGTCCGTGGGGCTGCTCATGGATCCACTCAACCACCGCCCCACCCCGATAGCAAGGATGCTTACTGTTCCGTGACCTGCGGTTCTACCGGTACCTGCGGTGCAGGTTCTCCTTCGCTGAGGCCCCGTGGGAGGCATCGGCAATCCACGGCCCGGTGCCCTCGGACTGGTCCAGGACCCCCTCCTCCAGCCAGGCGTAGTCCCCGGCGAGGACCTTGCGCGTGAGGCGGTGGTCGCCGTCGTCCGTGTTCCGCCACAGCTGGTCGAAGTATTCGTCCACCCGCACCCGCGCCTGCTCGCAGTATGCCTCGGCGAGTTCGTAGGCGCTCGCCGCCCGCCCTGGATCGGTGCGGAGCAGCATTTCCGCGCGCGAGCAGCACGCTGTCATGGCGAAGAGTTCAGCGCCGATGTCCACCACGCGGCCCAGGAAGGCCTGCTTGCGCTCGAGCTTCGCCTGCCACCTGCCCATGGCGTAGAAGGTCTGGCGGGCCAGCCGCCGGGAGGAGCGTTCCACGAACCGCAGCTGCCGGGCCAGCCGGCCGAACTCGCTGTAGGAGCGCGGGTCCATCCCGGCGCCGGCCACCAGCTTGGGCAGCCATTTGGCGTAGAAGCCGGAGGCGCCGACGGCGGCCCTGGCTTTGTCGGACAGGCTCGCATCCAGCGACGCCAGGTCCCCGGCGGCGGCCAGGTGCGCGTCAACGGCTTCGCGGGCAATCAGGAGACGCATGATCTCGGAGGACCCTTCAAAGATCCTGTTGATCCGCAGGTCCCGCAGCTGCTGCTCGGCGGGTACTGCGCGCTCGCCGCGTGCGGCCAGGGACTCCGCGGTCTCAAAACCGCGCCCGCCGCGGATCTGGACCAGCTCGTCAGCGATCCGGCAGCTGATTTCCGTGGCCCACAGCTTGGCCAGGGCGGCCTCGATCCGCACGTCCTTCTGGCCTGCGTCCGCAAGCTCGGCGGCGAGCTCGAACACGGCATCCAGCGCGAAGGCGGAGGCCGCGATGAAGGCGATCTTCTTTCCCACAGCTTCGTGCTCGCCCACGGGCCGGCCCCACTGGGTGCGGGCGTTGGACCATTCGCGGGCGATCTTCAGGCTCCAGCGCCCGGACGCGACGCACAGGGCAGGCAGGGCCAGCCGCCCGGTGTTAAGGGTGGTCAGGGCAATTTTCAGGCCCTGCCCCTCGCGGCCCAGCCGGTTGGCCGCAGGTACCCGGACCTGGTGGAAGCGGGTGACGCCGTTTTCGATGCCGCGCAGGCCCATGAAGGCGTTCCGGTTCTCCACCGTGATCCCGGGCGAGTCCATTTCCACCACGAATGCGCTGATGCCGCCCTTGTGTGTTGTGCCGTCGGCATCCGTGTGCGCGGGAACCACGGCCATCACCACCACCAGTTCCGCGATCACCCCGTTGGTGGTCCAGAGCTTCACGCCGTCCAAAAGGTAGGCCTCGCCGTCGTCCGCGGGTGTGGCGGTGCTGCCCAGCCTGGCGGGGTCGCTGCCCACGTCCGGTTCGGTGAGGAGGAACGCGGTGATGGCGCCGGCCGCGCACCGGGGCAGGTACTCCTTTTTCTGTTCCGGGGAGCCGAACACCTTGACCGGCTCGGGCACGCCGATGGACTGGTGCGCCGAAAGGAGCGCGCCGAGGCTGGGGTGGACGCTGCCCAGCAGCGCAAGGGCACGGCCGTAATACACCAGGGAGAGGCCCAGCCCGCCGTACTCCTCGGGAATCTTCATGCCGAAGACGCCCAGGTCCGCCAGTCCGCGGATGTACTCGTCCGGAATCTGTGACGCACGCTCGATCACCCGGCCGTCCATGGTGCGGGCATACGCGGTGAGCCTGCCCATGAAGGCTTCGCCACGCTCCACATCGGCAGGATCGGGCGTGGGCCAGGGGTGGACCAGGCTGAGGTCGAAGTTGCCCAGGTACAGGCCCTTGGCAAAGCTGGGCCGGTCCCATCCGGTTTCCCGGGCGGCCTCGGCCACGGCGCGGGCTTCATCCGCGGTGACGCCGGAACCGATCTTGCCGGCGGGGACGGGGGTTTCTTCAGCCGGTGCGTCAGTGGACGGGCTGTGCGTGGCGGAGGTCATGGGTTATCTCCTAGGCCGGAATGGCCGGTGAAGCCATGGATCCGCCGGGTTGGAGAACCCTTCAGCTGTCCCTCAATATTACCCGCGGGTAAGTTCCGGTGCTAGGGGAAGGCTGGGCCTGAAAGTCGGCAGCCGCGTCCACGCTTTTCGCGTGGTGCACCAGCCGGTCCCAGCCGGCGTTGATGCCGTGGACAACCGCCAGGAGCGTACTGGACACCAGCACCCAGGCGAGCTTTCCCGTCCCCAGCAGCAGGAGCGCAACCAGCCCCGATGCCAGGACGAAGGCGGCCAACAGCCCGCCAAAAGCCAGGGTCCCGATGAAGACCAGCGTGGATGTGTCCAGAGCGCTCAAATCGAACTGCATGTGTCCCCCTGCGGCGTTGCTGTGGTGAAAGTCTGCTGCGGCCAAGCGGCGAAGGCCGGTAGCAGAAAGCGTAGGGTGGGGCCCGCGTGGCCAGCCAGAGCCGGGCGCCGGGAAACCGCTGTTGATACGGGATCGATACCCTACCGCCAGGTAGGTCACGGAGCGGTTGCGGCGGTCCCCCTGAACGGGCTGCGTTAACCTTGTAGTTGGCCGTTTTCCGGCCCGCCCCGCCGCCCGCCCCGCCAACAGTCCAAGGAGAGTGTGTGCCCCGCTCCGCCAGGTCATCCGCTGACGCCATCAGCGCCCGGCTCCGGGACCTCGAACTCCTCACCAAAGGACCCGCCTGGGCCCTCACCCGCTCGGCGCCGTGGGTCATCGCGGTGCTGCAGGCATCCTTCACGCGCACCCGGCCGCAGCTTCCGCTCGAGGAGTTCCATGCCGACGTCGACTCCTTCCTTGAGGAGCTCCGCCGGCAGGACCCCGGCCTGGGAGGCGGCGCGAACGGCAAGTCGTTCGGCGACGAGTGGACGCGGCGGCAGTTCCTGACCCGCCGGAACCAGTCGGGCCAGATCGTGTACGAAGTCACCGAACCGGCCGCCCGCGTGCTCGCCTTTCTGGACAGCCTGTCCAGTGAACGGTCCACCCTGAACGGGTCCCGGCTGGGCACGCTGCTCGGTGACGTCGAAAAGCTCGCCAATGAGACCAACCCGGACCAGAGCGCCCGGCTTGAGGCCCTTGAGGAGGAAATCGGCGAGCGGCAGCAGCTGATCGAGGACATCAGCAGCGGCGAGTTCGACGGTCTGCTCGATGACGACCAAGCCGTGGAGGCCGCGGGCAACATCCTGGACCTGGCCGCCAGCCTGCCCGCCGACTACAAGAAGATGCGCGACCGGATCGAAGAACTGGTGGGCGGCCTCCGCAACCAGATCATCGAGGAGTCATTGACCAAGGGCGCCACCATGGCGCAGGTGCTGGAAGCAGACAAGCGCCTCCGCCAGAGCCCGGAGGGCAGGACGTTCCGGTCCTTCACCGCGTTCCTGGAGGACCCTCAGCAGCAGCTTCGCTTCCGCTCGGCCATCGGTGAAGTCCTCGGCCGGCAGTTCGCGGACGACCTCTCGCCGGAGGACCGCGAAACACTGAAGAACCTGGTGGCAGAACTCCGCCAGCAGCACAGCCAGATCCAGCGCATCTACGGCAAGCTCAGCGAAAGCCTCAACACCTACGTCCAGAGCGACGACTTCCGCCAGTCGGTCCGGTTGCGGCAGGTCCTGCGCGAGGCCGAGCACGCCATCCGGTCCCTGCCGTACGAGCGCGACCGGCCCGGCCTGGTTCCCGGACCGGTCCTGTACAACGCGGGTTTCGAGGCGCTGTCCATGGTGAAGCTGTTCGACCCCGACGAGTTCGCGGCGCCGCCCAAACTGGCCGATCCCATCGCCTTCAGCGATTCGGACCGCGTGCGCTCGCCGAGGACCGGCAAAGCCAAACCGGTTGTGGTCCGCGCGGCCATGGCAGGCGCCACGACCCTGGGCGACGCCTGGGGGCAGCTGCCGCCCGAAGAGCAGCACATCAACACCATCCGGGCGCTCCTGTCGGAGGCCCTGCACGCCGGGGCCGACTTCAACCGCAGCGATTTCGAGGGCCTGGACTTCGAACAGATAGACGGCTCCACCCGCAGGGCCTACCTGCCGGTGGTCACGTTCGCAAAGGATTCAGATGACTGAAGAGATCACGACGCCGGCAGTTGAGCAGGTGGGGAGCGAAACTCTCGAGACGGTGGTTGAGACCGTCGAAACCGCGGACGATCCGATGCCGGCCAGCCACGTCACCGCAGCAGTCTCCCCCCGCGACACCTTCGTGGACGGGGCCGCGTTGTTCCCCGGCGACACGGGCGTGCTGAACATGAAGGTCCGCCAGGCACTGGTGAAGCTCCTCAAGGGCCCGTACATTGACGGCGGCCGGGACGAAAAGCTGTGGACAGTCCTCCTGGACAACCAGGTGATCCTGCGCAGCCGGCTTTCGGAGCTGTTCCTGAGCATGCAGCTGGACCATGAGCGGAAGATCGCCGTCCTGCGCCCCGTGGACCCGGACGTGATCGGCGGCAGCGCCCGGTCCAGCATCCTGCGGCAGCAGCGTGCGCTCAGCCGGGTGGAAACCATCGTGCTGCTCCGGCTGCGGCTCCTGCTGGACCGGCACGTCACCGCCCAGACGGACCCCACCATCACCCGCGAGGAAATCACGGACCTGGTGGCGCACTACCAGCCCTCCGGCCAGCAGGACGCCCTGCGAGACTCGGACGTGGTCACCCGTGCCATCACCAAGCTCCTGGCCCGCCAGCTCCTGCTGCCCACGGGCCTTGATGACGTGTACACCATCTCCAACGCCCTCCCGCTGGCCCTCCCGTTCGAGAACATCGGCGACATCCCGGCCCACATCGAAGCCCTGGTGGCCGCGTCAACGGACCAGTCCGGCACGGAACCGCTCCTGGACCTCGACGCAGATCCGGTGGCTGAGCCCGCCGATGGCGAGGACCACGACAACGACGACACAGAGGCCGCCAAGTGACCATTCCGAGCATGCTCCCGCTGGGGGAAGAGACGAACCCCGGACAGATGCGGCTGGCGCTGGTCCAGGTGGTCAACTGGGGCACGTTCCACGGCGCGCACACCATGCGGGTAGACCGCAACGGAACCCTGCTGACCGGTAACTCCGGCGTGGGAAAGTCCACCCTCTTCGACGCCATGCTGCGCGTTTTCGATGCCAGGCCGCGGTCCAACGAGGCAGCCGCCCAGCGGTCCGGCGGTGCTGTGGAGGACAAGCGCACTACCTTCACGTACATGCGCGGCAAGGTGGGCGACAAGGCCGTCGGCGAGGGCTCGGCCAGTGCCTTCCAGCGCCCCGGTGCCACCTGGTCCGCCGTCGGGCTGACGTTCGACAACGCTGCGGGCACCCGGGTGACCGTCTCGGCGCTGTTCGACCTGCCGAAGAACGGCACGGAATCGAGCGTGGGCCGGTTTTACCTGATCGACAATGTTCCGCTGGACCTCGACGCGATTGAAGGCATCGCGGACAAGCGGTTCACCAAGGGTGCGCTGGAAACGGTCTTCCCGCACGCCCAGGTGTTCGATGTCCACAAGGCCTTCGCCGAGCGGTTCCGGCGGCTGCTGGGCATCAGCTCGGACCAGGCGCTTCCATTGCTGCGGGTCATCCAGGCCGGCAAGGGCCTGGGCGGCAGCGTCAACACGTTCTTCCGCGACCAGGTGCTGGATGCCCCCGCAACACTGACCGCGGCTGACGATGTGGTGGAAGAGTTCAGCAACCTCATGTCCATCCGCCAGCGCCTCGAAGACGTCCGCCAGCAGCGCGACCAGCTGGCGCCGGTTCCGGGGCTGAACCGTGAGTATGCCCAGGCGCTCCTTGACGCCAACCGGCTCCGGGAGCTGGCCGGCGGCGAATTCGAGTCGTACAGGCAGCGCCTCGCCGTCACCGTCCAGCAGAAGATCCTGGCCCGGTTCAAGGAACTGGCGCAGGCCAAAGCCAGGGAACTCGGCGCCGAGCGCTCGGTCCGTGATGGCCTGGCCAAGAACCTGCGGCAGCTGGAAACGGACTACAACAGCCAGGGCGGCAACGCCATTTCCGCCATTGAGCAGTCGCTGGAGAACGCCCGGGTGGGGCTGCGCCTCCGCCGCCAGGTGGAGCAGGCCGCACAGCAGGCGCTGTCCGACGCCGGGCTGGAGCTTGAGTGGACGGCTTCCGGCTGGGAGCAAGCGCACGAGCAGGCGGCCGCCCGGTCCGCGGAGCTGAAGGATGATTCGCAGGCGCTGCAGGAGTTGCGGTTCGAGGCGTTCGACGCACACGCCAGCCGCAAGCGCGAACTTGCCGCGGCTGAGCAGGAACTCGTGTCGCTGAAGACGCGCAAATCCCTGCTGCCGCCGTCGAGCATTGAAAACCGTGCCGCCATTGCCGCGGCCACCGGCATCCCGGAGGACAGGATGCCGTTCGCCGGTGAGCTGATGGACCTGGCCGAGGGGGAGGAGCGGTGGCGGCCGGCGGCCGAGCGCGCGCTCCGCAACCTGGCCACCACGCTCCTGGTCCCTGGCGAACACTTTCGTGCCGTCACCCGCTACCTCAATGACCACAACGTCCGGGGTGCGCTGCGGGCCGTGGACGTCTCCAAGCCCCTCGCCGGCGGTGCGCTGGCAGTGGAGGACGCGCACGACGGCGACCTGCTCACCAAGCTGGACATCCTCGCCAGCGGTGCGGCTGCCGAGGCCGGGGAATGGGTGCGGGAACGCATCGCCCTCGACTTCGCCTACCCCTGCGTGGAAGACCCGGACCAGCTCGCCGCGCTGGACAGGGGCCTGAGCCTGGGCGGCGTGGTCAAGCGGAACCGCCACACCGTGGAAAAGGACGACCGGTTCACCAGCCGCCAGGACTACGTGCTGGGATTCGACAACGCCGCCAAGCTGGAACTTGTGGCCGGCCAGGTGGAGGACCTCCGGCAGGAAGTTGCCAAGGCCGCCGAGCTGGCCCAGAGCCGGGAAGATTCCCACCAGGGCATGAGCCGGCAGCTCGAAGCGCTCCGCCGGATCGCTGAGGACGACAGGCCCTGGGACCAGGTCTCGGCAGCCGTCGCAGCCGATGAGCTGGCGGGCATCGAGCAGCGGCTCAAGGATGCCCTTGCCGCCCAGGCGGACCTGGAGCCGCTGCGCGCCACCATCGAGGAGGTCCGGCAGAAGCACCAGTCCAGCACCGAATCTGCGGCCGTGCTGCAGAGCGAGTACAAGGCGCTCGACAGGCAACTGACCGCTGCCGATTCCCTGCTGGAAGCCGCACGCCACCGCCTGGCCGAGGCGCCGCCGTCGGACGCCACCGTCACGGCGATGGAACCGTACTTCGCCGACTTCGGCGACGTGACGGAGATGCACGAGCTGGACAACCTCGCCAACAGGGTGCGGACCGCACTGCAGGGCGAGCTGCATACCGCCGAATCCCGGGGACAGGCCACCGCGGAGCGGCTCACCCGTATTTTCGAGGGGTTCGTGCGGGAATGGGGCAGCGCCATCTCCGCCGACCACGGCACCAGCATTGGCGCGGCCAGCGAATTCGAAGCCCGCTACCACGCGATCGTCAATGACGGCCTGCCGGCGCAGGAAGCCGAATTCCGGCAGTTCTTCAACCAGCGCACCCATGAATCCTTCAGCACCCTGCTGCACCTCCTGGACGAGGAACGCCGCTCCATCACCAGCCGGATCCTGCCCCTGAACGGCATCCTGTCGCAGGTGAACTTCCATGAGGGCAGCTTCCTGGAACTGGACATCAAGCAGACCCTGCCGCCCACGGCCAAGCAGTTCAAGGACGCCATCCAGAACGCGCTGAAGGCCCGGCATACCCGCCCCGCGAAAACGGAGCCGGGTGCGGAACGGGACGACGACGCCGAGCTCACGGCACGCTACAAATCCCTGGAAACGCTGGTGAAGCGCCTGGGCTCACAGGCCCCGGAGGACCGGCGCTGGCGGGCCGAGGTGCTGGATGTCCGCGGGCACCTGTTCATCCAGTGCAAGGAGCACCGCGAGGTCACCGCCCCCTCGGGCAAGGGAAAGAAGGCCGGCAAGAAGACCGAGGTGTTCATGCACGCGGACACCGGTTCCATGTCCGGTGGTGAGCGGCAGCGGTTTACGGCGTTCATCATGGCGGCCGCCCTCAGTTACCAGCTGGGCATCGCCGAACAGGGTTTCACCACGTACGGCACCGTCATGATGGACGAAGCCTTCGTACTCGCTTCCGAGGAGTTCGCCGGTGCAGGCATCAAGGCGCTGCACGAGTTCGGCTTCCAGTTGCTGCTGGCCGCCCCGGAGAACGTGATCGACCTGTCCCGGCACCTGGGCTCCGTAACCGAGATCCTCCGGGACCGGCGCACCAACCGTTCCGGCGTGCTGACGGCGCCGGTCATCCGTCCCAGGCAGGGCGAGGAGGGGGCCTGGCGGTCCGAGGCGAATCCGGTGGACATCGTGCTGCGCTGACAGCCCGCCGCGACGAACCTGAGACAGGGATAACAACCTGATGGATTTATTCATCAGGTTCTGGTGTGCCGCGAATTGGTTGTGCCACCCTTGTGAGCACCACACCACCTCGCCAGCCCGATCCCCATCGGCAACTGCGGAACGCTGGGTCCCGCAGTTGCCGCGCAAGAGACTCACGGCGCCATCGTGAAAGGCAGCCACCATGCACCCAGCCCGCCGCCTGACCGGACCCTTCGCCCTGGCCACCGCAGCCGCCTTACTCCTGGCAGGCTGCACATCCGGCGGGCCGGCCGGACCCGGCGGCGCCGTGACGTCTCCCGCCGCCACTGTTCCCCCTTCGACGGGAGCGCCGGAGCCTGCGGCCCCGTCCGCGACGCCGGGCCGGGCCGCCACGCAGGCGCCGTCGAGTTCCGATCCTGCTGCGGCCGGGCTGGCAACCTTCACCTTCCCTGACGGCAAGCTTTCCTTCACCCGGCCTGCGGACTGGAAGGCAGAGGTCTTCGAGGCCTCGGCGTCCCCGTATGTGGGAACGGCCACCATCTACGATGCCAGTGACAAGCAGTTGGTCAGCATCTACTACGGACAAATCGCCGATGGCGTCTCCGGGCCCGTCACCAGGACCGTTTTCGAATCCGTACCGGTGCCCGGGCTGCAGGGCCGGTCCACTCCGGAGGCGCATGCCTCGTTCTATGTGGACTGGGACGATGACGATGCCACGTACCACCTGCAGCTGACGGCGGGCGCACCGGCAACAGGCCCCCGGGACGCGGTCAAGGGAATCATCCTCCTGGGCGACCGCGTGCTCACGGCGGAAGTGCTGTTCGATGACCAGCAGTTCCCGGACGACAAAACCGCCCGTGCGTGGTTTGCCGGGAGCCAGGGGCAGGCGCTGAAGGCCATCCTGGCCAGCTTCACCTACCGCTGACCCCCGTTCCCTACTTCAGCTGCACCCTGCCCAGGAACTGCGCGGTGCGGTCCTGGAGGCCCTGGATCTGGCGGACCACGACGGCGGCCGGGTCCGGGTTGATCTCGTTGGCCGGGGGCTCTTTGCGGACATTGCCGGAGCACAGGAAGTCTGCGCAGATCAGGGTACCCACGGTGTTGCCGTTGCGGCCGGACTGGCCGGCGCGCCGGGCCACCCAGAGCAATACGTCCTCCTTGGAGAACACGTCGCGGCACAGTTCGCACAGGACAGAGCGGTTCTTCCGGGCGCCACCTTCGGGTGCCCGGAGCAGCACTCCGGTGAGGCCCTTGGGGCCGGGAACCACGAGATAACCGCGCAGCGGCATTTTGGGGTCCCGCCACCCGAGGAAGTCCAGGCTGTCCCAGTCCATGCTGTCGAAGTGCTGGGGCAAGTTGAGTTTGGCGGCCTCGGAGCGGCTGGCGTTGACGAAGGATGAGCGGATTTGCTGGGGCGTGACTGATTGCATGGCAAAACTTTCGCGAGAAGGGTGCCCGGGATCGGGCGGCAGCCCGGGAATCGGGCTCGATGAAAAAGAGAGTCAGCAGTTGTCCGCGAGGCAGGCCAAAACGGCCACCCCGCATTCCGCGGCAGCGGCCGGGCTGACAGCCTCCGGCGTGCGCATTGCTCCTCGATGTCCCGATCTCTTGAGAATTTGTCCGGCCGTTCCGCAGCGGACCCGGTCCATGCCATCCTGCCAAATCAGGGAAATCCTGTCCAAGACCACAACGGCTGTGTCCTTCGTCACCTTGGGGAATAAGATACGAAAAGCTTTCGTAATAGGACAGAGCATAGGCTAGCCTTACTTAAGTTCGCATCGCTCACTTAAGGAATTTCATGGCTTCCTCCCTGTTCACGGGCACCAGCACCACCCGCCGCACGCTGCTTAGGTCAGCCGGGGCGTCGGCTATCCTGGCCGCCGCGGTGACGCTCTCCGCCTGCTCCACCGGCCCGGCAACGTCGACGTCCGATGCCAGCGCACCCACCTCCAGCAGCGCACAGTTCCCGGTCACCATCGACCACGTGTTCGGCAAGACCACCATCGAGAAGCAGCCCACGCGGGTTGCCACGGTCTCCTGGGTCAATGACGACGTCGCCATTGCCCTGGGTGTTGTCCCCGTAGGTGTCCCCAAGAACGAATGGGGCGGCAACGACAAGGGCTCCACACCGTGGAAGGACGCCGCACTTGAAGAACTCGGCGCCGGATTCGGCACCGACAAGGCTCCGGTCCAGTACTCGGAAGCCGACGGCATCAACTTCACCGAGATCGCCAAACTCACCCCGGATGTCATCCTGGCCGCCTACTCCGGTCTGACCGAAGAGGACTACAAGAAGCTCAGCGAAATCGCGCCGGTGGTGGCGCACCCCGAGCTGGCCTACGGGACCTCCTGGCAGGACGCCACAACCATCGTGGGCAAGGCGCTGGGCAAGGACGCCGAAGCCGCCAAGCTGGTCTCCGACACCGAGGCCACCGTCAAGGAAGAGGCGGCGAAGTACCCGCAGATCAAGGACAAGACGTTCATCTACGGCTACGCCCTGCCGTCCGACCGCACGCAGACCGGCATCTACACGGCCAACGACAACCGGCCCAAGTTCCTGTCCTCCATCGGCATGAAGCTCGCCCCCGTTGCGGAGCAGGCATCGGCCGGTTCGAAGGAATTCTTCGTGCCGTGGTCCGCGGAGAAGGTCAACGAACTTGATTCGGACATCTTCCTCAGCTCGGTGGAAGACGCCAGCGAAGCTGACGCCATCAAGAACGACCCCCTGCTCGGACAGATCCCTGCCGTCAAGAGCGGCGCGTTCGTGGCAGACGCCAACAAGAGCCTGGTCCTCGCTATCTCTGCTTCCTCACCGCTGAGCCTTCCCTGGGCGCTGGACACGTTCCTGCCCGAACTGGCCACCGCAGCGGATGCCGTGAAGTAGCACCGGTTCCGTGACACAGAGTTCGACGACGGCGGCACGCCAGGCCGCAAGCCCCGGCACTTCGGTGCCGGGGACGGAAGCCCGTGCCCCGGGGAGCGCCCGCGCGTTCCCCGGCAAGCGCGCCGCCTGGCTGCTGGCCGCCGTCGTCGTACTCGCCGTCCTGGCAGGTGCATCCCTCGCCGTCGGCGCGAGGGGCCTGCCGCTGGGCACCGTCTGGGACGCGCTCACGCAGTTCGATCCCGCCAACGGGGACCACGCTGTGGTCCACGCCCGTATTCCCCGCACCATCCTCGGCCTGCTGGCCGGCGGTGCGCTGGGCCTGGCCGGCGCCGCCATGCAGGGCGTAGCCCGCAACCCCCTTGCCGACCCCGGAATCATGGGCGTCAACGCGGGCGCCGCCCTGGCCGTGGTGACCGGCATCTATGTCTTTGGCGTCGGCTCGCTGTCCGGCTACATCTGGTTCGCGTTCATCGGCGCCGCCGTGGCCGCCGTCGTGGTCTACTTCATCGCATCCCTGGGCCGGGACGGAGCCACGCCGGTCAAGCTTGCCCTGGCCGGTGCCGCCCTCAACGCGGGCCTGTACTCGCTTATGAGCGTCATCCTGGTCTCCAGCCAGGACACCCTGGACAAGTTCCGGTTCTGGCAGGTGGGCGGCATTGCCGGCCGTGACTGGTCCGTGGTGCTGGCGGGGCTGCCCTTCCTGGCTGCAGGGGCTGTCGTTGTGCTGTTGACCGGCCGGATCCTCAACAGCCTGGCGCTGGGTGATGACATTGCCCGCGGCCTGGGCCAGCGCGTGGGACTCGCCCGGGGCATCACTGCCCTGGGCATCGTGCTGCTGTGTGGATCCGCAACGGCGATGGCGGGCCCCATCGCCTTCGTCGGACTGGTCATCCCGCACGCTGTCCGATTCCTGACCGGCCCGGACTACCGCTGGATCCTGCCGTTCTCCCTGGTCGTGGCGCCCGTGCTGCTGCTCGGCGCCGACATTGTGGGACGGGTGGTGCTGCTTCCCGGGGAGGTTCCGGCCGGCATCATGACCGCACTCATCGGCGCGCCCGTGTTCGTATGGCTGGTCCGCCGCGGGAAGGGAGCCGGACTGTGACCCTCAAGGCAACCACCCCGCTTGCCCCATCAGATATCGCTGCCAAAACCGGGTCCAAGGGACCAAAAGTGATAGGGCAACGCCGGGAACGGATCCCCCTGAACCGGACCGCCTTCCTGGCCACCGGCGTCGTGGTCCTCTTTTTCGTTTCCGTGCTGCTGGGCAGTTACACGGTGACCATCCCTGACTTCTTCACCATCGTCTTCAACCACCTGACCGGCGGTCCCCGGATCCCCGGTGCCAGTTTCATCGTCATGGAGAACAAGCTCCCGCGGGCGGTCATCGGAACCATGATCGGACTGGCCTTCGGGCTGGCCGGTGCACTCTTCCAGACGATGCTCCGCAACCCGCTGGCCAGCCCGGACATCATCGGCATCAGCTATGGCGCCAGCGCCGCAGCCGTGGTGGCCATCGTGATTTTTGGCGCATCAGGTGCAGTGGTGTCCGGCGCCGCGCTGGTGGGGGCCCTGGCCGTAGCGGGCCTGATCTACGCGATTTCCAGCGGCGGGATCCGCGGGGCCGGCCGGGGCAATGCCGCCGGCAACCGGCTGGTACTGGCAGGCGTCGGAATCGCTGCCGCCCTGCACGCCGTGGTCAACTTCCTGATGACGCGCGCTGATATCCGCACCGCCGCAGACGCCCTGGTGTGGCTCAACGGTTCCCTGAACTCCGCCAACTGGGACCGCGCCGGGATCCTGTTCCTGGCCCTCGCCGTGCTCCTTCCCGCTGTGGCCGTCATCGCCGGGCCGCTGCGCATCCTCGAACTGGGCGACGACACCGCGGCAGGCCTGGGCATCCGGGTCAACGCCGCCCGCCTCGCCCTGGTCATCATCGCCGTCACCCTTGCGGCGGTGGCGACGGCGGCCGCCGGGCCGGTCTCGTTCGTCGCCTTCCTGGCCGGTCCCATCGCCCGGCGCTTCACCCGTAAAGCCAGCCTGCCGGCGTCGGCCCTGGTGGGGGCCCTCATCGTCCTCGCCGCGGACTTCCTCGCCGCCAACCTTGCCCCGCTGGTGCTGGACGGAACCGTCCTGCCGGTGGGCGTCATCACCGGCGCGCTCGGTGCCCCGTTCCTGCTGTGGCTCCTGGTCACGAACAACCGAAAGGATGCCTGACGTGGCAGTTCTGAACGCCAAGGACCTGACGCTGAAATACGATCAGCGCTGCGTGGTGGACGGCCTCAGTGTCGAAATCCCCGAAGGCAGGGTGACCATGATCGTGGGCGCCAACGCCTGCGGAAAGTCCACTCTGCTCCGCGGACTGTCCCGGCTCCTTAGACCTGCCGGGGGCGCTGTGACGCTGGACGGCAAGGACATCCACACCCGCCCTGCCCGCGAACTGGCCCGCACCCTCGGCCTGCTGCCGCAGCATCCCACCGCGCCGGACGGCATCACCGTCCGCGACCTGGTGGGCCGCGGCCGGTACCCGCACCAGGGCTTCTTCCGCAGCTGGAGCGCCGGGGACGACGCCGCGGTGCAGCGTGCGCTGGAGGCCACCGAAACGCTGGCCCTCGCTGGGCGGAACGTGGACGAACTCTCCGGCGGGCAGCGCCAGCGGGTCTGGATCGCCATGGCCCTGGCGCAGGAAACCGACGTTCTGCTGCTGGACGAACCCACCACGTACCTCGACCTGGCCCACCAGGTGGAAGTCCTGGACCTCGTCACGGACCTTAACCGCAGGCGCGGGACCACCGTGGCGATCGTCCTGCACGACCTGAACCTCGCGGCTCGCTACGCAGACAACGTGATTGCCATGAAAGCCGGCGCCGTGGTGGCCGAAGGTACCCCGCGCGAGGTTGTCACCGAGGACCTGGTCCGCAGCGTCTTCAACCTCGAATCCCGCGTCATCCCGGATCCCGTTTCCGGAACGCCCCTGATCATTCCCATCGGCCGCCATCACGTCCCCACCGAACTGGAGCTTGTTTCATGAAGACCCGCGACGCCGCAGCCACCACGTCACAGAACCTCAAGCCCATGAACACAGAACCGATGACGCTGGCCTTCGAGGTCACCGTCTCATCGGTGCAGGAGCTCAGCCCCAACTTCCGCCGGATCACGTTCGGCGGCTACTGCCTCCGCGATTTCGGTGTCCACGGGGACACCCTGGACCTCCGGATCAAGCTGATGATCCCGTCCGTCGCTGCCGACGGAACACAGATTCCCCTGCCGGTCTTCGAAATGAGCGAATCGGGCTGGTACCGCGAATGGCTGGCCATGGACCCCGCCGTGAAGGGCTCGATGCGCACCTACACCGTGCGCGACGCCCGGCTGGACGAGGTGTACCCGGAAATCGACGTGGACTTCGTCATGCACTTTGACGACCACGGAAACGGCGGGCCCGCCGCCAACTGGGCACTGAACGCCAAGCCCGGCGACGCCATCACCATCATCGGCCCCAATAACCGCGCAGCGCACTGCGTCACCGCCGAAATCTACTCCGGCATCGAATGGCGGCCGGGCCTGGCCCAGCGCGTCCTGCTCGCCGGCGACGAGACTGCGATTCCGGCCATCTCCGCCATCCTCGAGAGCCTCCCGTCCTACATGACCGGCCACGCCTTCCTCGAAGTCCCGGAAGCCGGCGACTTCCAGCAGCTCAGCTCGCCGGCGGACATCGAAATCACCTGGCTGGCCCGCGGTGCAGCGATCGGCCGGTCCCGCCCGCACGGCCAGCTGCTGCAGGACGCCGTACGCAAGGCAGTCCCCGTCCCGGGCTGGGTGGGCATCAAAGCCTCCGACGCCGGTGCGGGCCCCGAGCCCGAAGACGTCAACGTGGACGAGGACATCCTTTGGGAGACACCGTCCCGGATGGAAACCGCCGCCATCAGCGCCACCAAGAACCCGGACATGCCCGCCGGTGCCATGCCGTTCTATGCGTGGATCGCAGGCGAAGCAGCCGTCATCAAGGACATGCGCCGCTACCTGGTGCGGGACGTGGGCATCGACCGGAAGCAGGTTGCGTTCATGGGTTACTGGAGGCAGGGCAAAGCCGAAGGGTAAGCCTCTGCCGCCCCCTTGCCTGGGGCGCCGAGACCGGCGCCTTGCCGTCGCTTAGACACCTTCCGGCGCTCCGTTCGGCCGCGGGCGGCCTCACTTCGCTCTGGTCGGCGATGCGCTCCTACGCAAGACGCCGGTCCCAGCTCTGTGCGTTCGTCATCTTTGCTTCACTTCGGCTTTTCCTGCGCTTTCCTTGGTGGGGCTAGGTTGGGCGGGTGGTGCCTGAATCCTTGCTTCCCAGTTCCGGGCGGCGGGTGTTTGTTGCCCTGGGTGACTCGTTCACCGAGGGCGTGGGGGACCGGGACGAGCGGCTGCCCAACGGGGTCCGCGGCTGGGCGGACCGGGTGGCCGAGAAGCTCGCCAAGGCGCAGCCGGGCTGGAAATATGCCAACCTTGCCATCAGGAGCAAACGGCTCCGCCACATCATCGATGAACAACTGGAACCCGCTCTGCGGATGCGGCCCGCCCTGGTCACGCTGTACGCGGGCGGCAACGACATCCTGGACCTGAAAACTGACATGTCCACGCTCATGGCGGACTACGAGGAACTGGTGGCCAGGCTCGCCGCCACCGGGGCCAGAGTGGTCCTTTTCACCGGCTTCGACGTCAAGGTTTCCGCCCTGCTGGAGCCGCTGAAGAAGCGGAACACCTTCTACAACCAGCAGGTGCGGGCCATCGCGGGAAAATATGGTGCGGTGCTGGTGGATTACTGGTGCCTGGACGCCTTCCACGACAGGCGCATGTGGGACTCGGACCGGCTGCACATGTCCAAAGCCGGCCACAAGTATCTTGCCGGGCAGGTCCTGGACCAGCTGGGTGTGCCGCACAAGATCAGGCCCAAGGACTGGGAGCCGCCCACCCCGCTGACGCTGCGGGAATGGGAACGGCGGCAGCGGCGGTGGGTCCACGACTGGGTCCTGCCCCTGTTCGGCCGCAAGCTGCGCGGCGTCACCCTGGGGGACGCGCTCACGCCCCGCTGGCCCGAACCCGTCAAGGTGCCGCGCAAAGGCGGGCTGAAAAAGCTCGCCGCAGGAGCGTCCGACGGCGGCAACGCGCCTTAACGGCCAGGGGCCGCCTCAGCCGGGGGTGCGGGAGGGGTGTCCAGCAGGATCTCGTAGCCGGGGGCCACGCGTCCGGCATGGAACTCCACCACCTCGAAGTCAGCAACGCCGTTCGAATAGAACGGGTCCTGCTCGAGGCTCGCGTCCAGGACTGACCGGTCGGCCTGGGAGAGCAGCAGCCCGCCGGTCCGGGGGACTTTGCGGCCCGCGGCAATGAAGACGCCGTCGTCGAAGGCCTTCTGCAGTCAGGCGATGTGGGCGTCGTTGTGGAAGTCCACAATGTCCTGCGGAACCCGGTAGGTCAGGGAGACAACATACATGCGCCCAGATTACCGGCTCGAAGGGCCCCGGCATTGGGCACCGGCTCCACCGGCCATCCCGCCCTGTCCGTCGGTTGAAGGATCAATCGTAGAATGGGTGCATGACCGAACCGCGCTGGCTGAGTGCCGACGAACGCCGTGCCTGGCTGGCCCTGGTAAGCATCAACACATTGCTCCCGGCCGCGCTGGACACCAAGCTCCATGCTGCAGGCAAGCTTTCCCTGTTCGACTACACCGTCCTGGCCATGCTGTCGGAATCGGAGCAGCGGTTCCTGCCCATGAGCGAACTCGCCGCGCGCACCAGCGCCTCCCTGTCCCGGCTCTCGCACGTAGTGACAAAGCTGCAGAAACGCGGCTGGGTGGAACGCCGTCCGCACCCGCGCGACGCCCGGGTCACCATTGCCCACCTCACCGAGGAAGGCATGTCCACCATCGTGGGCCTCGCGCCCGGCCACGTGGAAGACGTCCGGAACCTCTTCCTCGATGCCCTCACGGAAGAAGACGTCGAGGACCTGGCCCGGATCGGCGAAAAAGTGGTGGGCCGCCTCGATTCAGACCACTGGATCCTGCGCGAAACCCAGCCCTGACCCCTGAACTCCGCCCGGGATTGGTTGCTTCCGGCAACGGGTGGCAAACTAACCGGATGGACTTCACATCCCGGTTTGTTGCCCTCGGCGATTCCTTTACGGAGGGCGTGGGCGACGACGACCCGGCCCGCCCCAACGGCGTCCGCGGCTGGGCTGACCGCGTGGCCGAGCAACTCGGCGCGGGAGACCCCGGATTCGGTTACGCCAACCTCGCCATCCGCGGCAGGAAACTCCGGCAAATCCTCACCGAGCAGGTGGACGCCGCCGTCGAACTCCAGCCCACCCTGGTGAGCATCTACGCCGGCGCCAACGACATCCTGCGCCCCCGGATCGACATCGATGACCTGATGGCCGAATACGACGACGGCGTCCGCAGGCTGAGTGCCACGGGTGCCACTGTGGTGATGTTCACCGGGTTCGACGCGCGCGGCTCGAAGGTGTTCGGCACCATGCGCGGCCGCACCGCCATCTACAACGAACTGGTCCGCGGGATTGCCGGGGACCACGGCGCCCTGCTGGTGGACTACTGGCGCTTCAGTGAGTACTACGACTGGGGCATGTGGGCGCGGGACCGGATGCACATGTCCGCCGCGGGGCACGCCAACATGGCGAAACGGGTGCTGGAGGTCCTCAAGTACGAGCACTCCATTGATGTTCCGCCGATGACCCCGGTTCCGCAGCTCAGCGGGACGGATGCCCTGCGCGCCAACGCCCAGTGGTTCCGTGAATACGCCGCGCCCTGGGTGGCCCGGCGGGTTACCGGCAAGTCCTCCGGCGACAATCTGGCCCCCAAGTACCCGCGGCTCACCAGGCTTCCTCAGCAGGCCTAGCAAGGAGCCCTGGCAGTCAGATCTGGCGGCGGAACGCGGGGGTGGCCAGCAGTGAGCCGTCGGCGTGGACGGCCAGGACCCCAACATCCCACCGGTCCGTGGCGAGATTGAGTACCGGCATCCCGCCGGAGACGATCGCTGTGGCCAGGACGTCCGCCGTCACCACGTCCGCGGCTGCAACAGTGACCTGGACGAAGTCGGAAACACCGTCCACCCGCCAGATGTGTTCGCCGCGCTCGGCCGAGCCGGACGTGGCCAGGGCTGAGTGCGCCCCGGCCCCGCCCAGCGCATAGCCACAGATCAGGGAGTGCCGGTCTGCCGGATCGACAATGCCGGCTTTCCACGCTGCGCCGGACCCCGGAACGGGTGAGCCGCTGACCAGGATGTCGCCGCCGGCGTTGAGGCACCAGTCGCGGCGGCCCAGGGCAAGCAGGGACCGCCCCGCCTCGCGGATCGCGTGGCCCTTGATGAGCCCCGAGAGGTCCAGAACGCCGTCCGGCCGCTCGGGCGAAAAAGCGCCTGCGGTCAGGAGCCGCCACTCGTGCGCCTCCGCATACCGTGCCCGCATCTCCGGTGAGCCGTTCCGGAGCGTCAGTTCGCCGCGGGCCAGGCGGCTGGCTTCCGACGCCGGGCGGTACAGGCTGAACGTCTCGTCCAGTTCGCGGAACAGGCGTTCGACGACGGCGGTTGCCGCTGCGAGTTCGTCCTGGGTCTCCTGCCCTGCCGCGGGGGAGTCCGCGAAGGTCAGGCTGACGACGGTTCCCATGCACTCAAAGGTCCGTGCCGAGAGTTTCGAGCCCGTGTCCGGTAACCGGAGGGGATCAGAGGTTCGCGGCATCGATGGCTGCCTGGAGCGAGGTGAGGTAGGCGTTGCTGGTGACGGTGGCTCCGCTGATGGTCTGGACGTCAGCCGACTGTGCGGCCAGCACCTCGGTCCGCAGGAGCGGCGCCGCACGGTTGCTGATCTGGATGGATTTGCGGTCGTCGTCGGTCAGGTGCAGGGCCGTCACGTCCGTGATCTTCCCTGAGGCCACCGTGATCTGGACCTGCACCGCACCGAACCTCGTCTGGACGTCGGCGCCCTGGTAGGTGCCTGCCGTTGCCGTGCCGCTGCTTGAGGAGCCGGAGCTGCTCGAACTGCCGGAGGAGCCGGACCCGGTGGACCCGCTGGACGTGCCCGAGGACCCGGTGGTGCCGGAACTGCCCGACGAACCCGACCCCGACGAACCCGCCCCGGGCGTGCCCGTCCCTGTCGAACCCGTGGATCCTGCCGTCGTCGTACTTGAACCTGACGCGAGCGTGCTGCTGCCCCCGGCCTGCGTGCCGGCCTGCCAGCCTGCCAGGAGGATGCCGGCGGACGCCACCGCTGCGGCGAGTGTTCCGCGTGCTTTCACCAGTCGAACCTTTCGTGATGGATCTGGTCTTCGGGGACTCCGGCCTGCCGGACGTCAGCGATCACGCTGTCCGCCCATCCAGAAGGGCCGCAGACATAGACGTCGGATTCCGCGACGTCGGGGACGAAAGCCGTGAGCCCGTAGCCGCCCCGGACGGCTTCCTGGGGCAACCAGCTGGAACGGATGCGTGACCTTGGACCCGGAAGATGGAAGAGGCGAACGCCGCGGGTGCGGCACAGGTCCAGGATTTCGCTGCTCAGGTACAGTTCCTGGTCAGTGTGGCCCCTCAGCAGGACGCTCGCGTCCCCTGGAGCGAACGGGGTGGTTTCCAGCAGGGCACGCAATGGCGTGATGCCTATGCCCGCGCCGATCATCACCACCTTCTTCCTGGTGCGGGCCGCGGTGCTGAGGAGGCCGTAAGGGCCCTCGATGGCAACCTTGGTCCCCTTCCGCAACCGCACCAGCTGTGCGGAGCCGGCGCCAAGGTTGCGCACCGTCACGCGCAGGGTGCCTTCGCCGTGCGGTCCGGTGACGGCGGGCTCGGCGGACAGGCTGAACGGGTGGGGGTGCCACCACATTCCGGGTGCCAGGAAGCGCCAGATGAAGAAGCGTCCGCCCGTTTCCGCCAGCCGGTCCAGCTGCCGGCCCGCCATGAAGATGTTGATGACGCCCGGCGCCTCCACCTCCACCCGGGACACCGTGAGCTGGTGCCGAGACGTTGCCAGGAGGGGCTGCAGCACGCGGAAGTACACCAGCGCCGCACCGGTGGCGATGCAAATCGCCAGCCAGTACCACCGCTGCCAGGTACCTTCCGCGAACAGCCCGCCCACGCTGAACTGGTGCGGCAGGGACGTGCCCACGGCAGCGTAGGTGAGGAGGTGGACCGCGTACCAGAACTCGTACGGGAAGCGGCGCCGGACCGCCACCAGGGAGGTCACCACCACCGCAATGAAGAGCCCCATGGAGACGAACGCCAGCCACATGTCCGGGACCTGCTGCCAGAGGGCGATGGACTCGCTGACCGGGTCAAGGCCTTCCGCCATGCCGTATCCCACCGCGAGCAGGAAGCCATGTGCCAGCAGCAGGTAAAGCGAGGGTTTGCCGAGTTTGCGGTGGAACTCCAGCGCCCGGTCATGGCCGATGGTGCGGTCGATGTACGGAATCCGGGCTGCCAGCAGAAGCATCAGCAGGACAAGGTCCATGCCAGCCAAACCGGCCACGATCCCGGCCGCCGTGAACGCAGCGGCGACGGAGCCGACTTCGGCCGCACCGCCGTCGGCAAGCCAGAGGGCGACGGCGGCGGCAACGGAACCCCAGGCAATAACAGTCAGGAGGTCGGCCCTCAGCAGCCGCTGCCGGCGCTGGCGGCTGAACCATCCGCTGCTGTCCCGGGCGGTAGGCGGAGTGCCGGAAACGGATAGGTGCGAAGGCCCCGGCCGGCCGGAGCTGTTGTGCGCCGGAGGTGCCGGCAGGGACTGCGTTTTCATGTACCTAAGATGCGCCGCCAAGCTTTCATTCAGCTGTGAAAACGGGTGTCCGCCACCTGTGACACTATGGGCCTGAACGGGGCGACCGCGGGAAGCCCTTATACACCCAAACACCCCGGATTGGCCTTTAATTGCGCCACCTCGTAGACTTGGTAGGCGCTAAGTGCGCGGAGCGTGCGCAATTGCTCCGGTGGCCCGGTAATTTTCTCCAGGGTAGCCGGTAGTTAGGGGCTCAAGTTGCGTGACTAACCGTTCACCCTGATCACTTTGGGTCGCCCTTAGATGCATGATCCTGCAGCAGATATGCGGATCATTACTTTCAATTCTTGAGGAGAAGTCATGGCAGCACACTGCCAAGTGACCGGGGCCGAGCCGGGCTTTGGGCACAGCATTTCGCACTCGCACCGCCGCAACAAGCGTCGGTTCGATCCGAACATTCAGAAGAAGCGCTACTGGGTTCCGTCCCTGCGCCGTAACGTCACGCTGCAGGTTTCTGCTCGTGGCATCAAGACCATCGACGTACGCGGCATCGACGCAGTCGTCGCCTCGATCCTGGCTCGTGGGGTGAAGCTCTAGTGGCTAAGGACAAGGACGTACGTCCGATCATCAAGCTCAAGTCGACCGCGGGCACGGGTTACACCTACGTAACCCGTAAGAACCGTCGTAACGATCCGGACCGCATGGTTCTGAAGAAGTACGACCCCAAGATCCGCCAGCACGTCGAATTCCGAGAGGAGCGCTAAACATGGCTAAGAAGTCCAAGATTGCTCGCAACGAGCAGCGCAAGGTCATCGTTGAGCGTTACGCTGCGAAGCGCCTCGAGCTGAAGAAGACCCTGGTTGACGAAAACGCAACCGACGAAGCACGCGAAGCAGCCCGCCTGGGCCTGCAGAAGCTGCCCCGCAACGCGTCCCCGATCCGTCTGCGTAACCGCGACATCATCGACGGCCGTCCCCGCGGTACCTTCCAGAAGTTCGGTATCTCCCGTGTTCGCTTCCGCGACATGGCTCACCGCGGTGAGCTCCCGGGCATCACCAAGTCTTCCTGGTAATCCAGCACCGCTGATTCCAGCTGCTTGGGAAGGGCCGGCAACCATTTGGTTGCCGGCCCTTCTGCGTTTAACCCACCCGCCTGGCGGTGGGTGCTGGTTGAGCTTGTCGATCGGTGGTTGAGCTTGTCGATCGGTGGTTGAGCATGTCGAAACCTGTGCGGCAGCACACATTGGCGGAATGACGACGGCAGTAGGCGTCTTGGGTGCCGGACTGCCCGTTTCGCCGCGGAATCCGGGGGATGTTCTCCGCCGGGAGGGCCGGTTTGCGGTGACGCGGCAGGGCGTGTATTGTTTTCTAAGTCGCCGCGGGGGAGACAGTGAAGAACTGATCACCGGGCGGCCAAAAACCCCAAATCAAAGCCAAAATCTGGTTGCTCTTCAGGGCGCTGGAATTCGGTTGGGGCGGTCTTCAATTCGATTTGGATCCTGAAAGATGGATTTGCTTCGAAGCTGGGGATCGGGTAACTTTGAAAAGTTGCTCCGGAGCGATCCTGAACAGAAATTGTTTGGGTGGTGCCGGGTGTGTCTGTTGTTTGAGAACTCAATAGTGTGCCAAGTTTGTTGATACCAATTTATCGTAATTGGTTGAATTTGCTGAATCGTGCCGCCCCTGTGGCGTGGTTTGGTGTTTTTAGCTGGTTTCAAATTTTGTGCAGCTTTTATCGCCGTTATTTCCGGTGGTTTTGGTTGTGTCTGTTTTTGTTTTACTTCAACGGAGAGTTTGATCCTGGCTCAGGATGAACGCTGGCGGCGTGCTTAACACATGCAAGTCGAACGATGAAGCCAGCTTGCTGGTGGATTAGTGGCGAACGGGTGAGTAACACGTGAGTAACCTGCCCTTGACTCTGGGATAAGCCTGGGAAACTGGGTCTAATACCGGATATGACTGATCATCGCATGGTGGTTGGTGGAAAGCTTTTGCGGTTTTGGATGGACTCGCGGCCTATCAGCTTGTTGGTGGGGTAATGGCCTACCAAGGCGACGACGGGTAGCCGGCCTGAGAGGGTGACCGGCCACACTGGGACTGAGACACGGCCCAGACTCCTACGGGAGGCAGCAGTGGGGAATATTGCACAATGGGCGAAAGCCTGATGCAGCGACGCCGCGTGAGGGATGACGGCCTTCGGGTTGTAAACCTCTTTCAGTAGGGAAGAAGCCGCAAGGTGACGGTACCTGCAGAAGAAGCGCCGGCTAACTACGTGCCAGCAGCCGCGGTAATACGTAGGGCGCAAGCGTTATCCGGAATTATTGGGCGTAAAGAGCTCGTAGGCGGTTTGTCGCGTCTGCCGTGAAAGTCCGGGGCTCAACTCCGGATCTGCGGTGGGTACGGGCAGACTAGAGTGATGTAGGGGAGACTGGAATTCCTGGTGTAGCGGTGAAATGCGCAGATATCAGGAGGAACACCGATGGCGAAGGCAGGTCTCTGGGCATTAACTGACGCTGAGGAGCGAAAGCATGGGGAGCGAACAGGATTAGATACCCTGGTAGTCCATGCCGTAAACGTTGGGCACTAGGTGTGGGGGACATTCCACGTTTTCCGCGCCGTAGCTAACGCATTAAGTGCCCCGCCTGGGGAGTACGGCCGCAAGGCTAAAACTCAAAGGAATTGACGGGGGCCCGCACAAGCGGCGGAGCATGCGGATTAATTCGATGCAACGCGAAGAACCTTACCAAGGCTTGACATGAACCGGAAACGCCTGGAAACAGGTGCCCCACTTGTGGTCGGTTTACAGGTGGTGCATGGTTGTCGTCAGCTCGTGTCGTGAGATGTTGGGTTAAGTCCCGCAACGAGCGCAACCCTCGTTCTATGTTGCCAGCACGTGATGGTGGGGACTCATAGGAGACTGCCGGGGTCAACTCGGAGGAAGGTGGGGACGACGTCAAATCATCATGCCCCTTATGTCTTGGGCTTCACGCATGCTACAATGGCCGGTACAAAGGGTTGCGATACTGTGAGGTGGAGCTAATCCCAAAAAGCCGGTCTCAGTTCGGATTGGGGTCTGCAACTCGACCCCATGAAGTCGGAGTCGCTAGTAATCGCAGATCAGCAACGCTGCGGTGAATACGTTCCCGGGCCTTGTACACACCGCCCGTCAAGTCACGAAAGTTGGTAACACCCGAAGCCGGTGGCCTAACCCTTGTGGGGGGAGCCGTCGAAGGTGGGACTGGCGATTGGGACTAAGTCGTAACAAGGTAGCCGTACCGGAAGGTGCGGCTGGATCACCTCCTTTCTAAGGAGCACCTACAACCATCCTGCCGGGTGTATGCCTGGTGGTGGGGTTGTCAGGAGAATGCCCGTTGCACGGACGAATGTTTCGTGGCGGGTGCTCAAGGGTGGAATATCAGCGAATAGGTGCCCGGTGTTGCCGGTGGTGTTGTGAGTACGGACTGATCCTTCGGGGTTGGGTTCCAGGAAAGCGGCTGCTGCTGGTGGTGGTGGGTAGTGTTTGGCACACTGTTGGGTCCTGAAGCAACAGGACCATGCCGGTTGGCTCTTCTTTGTGGGGGGTTGCGGGTGTGGGACGTTTGTTTCTGGTTTCCCTGCTGCACCGATCACGCACATATGTGTGTGGGGTGTGTGGTGTGGGGTTGTTGTTTGAGAACTACATAGTGGACGCGAGCATCTTGTATAAGAAGCAATTTCCAAGATATATGAACCTGGATCTGGTTCGTGCGCTGTGGCCTTTTGGGGTTGTGGTGTGCGGGACGGTTTCATGGTTCTCTCGAAATTAGTTTTTGATCTTTGTGGTCAAGTTTTTAAGAGCACACGGTGGATGCCTTGGCATTAGGAGCCGAAGAAGGACGTAGGAATCTGCGATAAGCCTGGGGGAGTCGATAACCGGACTGTGATCCCAGGGTGTCCGAATGGGGAAACCCCGCTGAGCGCGCGAGTGACTCAGTGACCCGCATCTGAACACATAGGGTGCGTGGAGGGAACGCGGGGAAGTGAAACATCTCAGTACCCGCAGGAAGAGAAAACAATAGTGATTCCGTTAGTAGTGGCGAGCGAACGCGGATCAGGCTAAACCGTTCCATGTGTGATAGCCGGCGGGCGTTGCATGGTCGGGGTTGTGGGACATTACGTGTCAGTTCTGCCGGGCTGACGGGGTGTGGGTGTGCGTATAGGTGAACGGTTTTGAAAGGCCGGCCAGAGAGGGTGTTAGTCCCGTAACTGTAATGCGTTGCACCGCCTTGTTGATGTATCCCAAGTAGTACGGGGCCCGAGAAATCCCGTGCGAATCTGTCAGGACCACCTGATAAGCCTAAATACTCCCTAATGACCGATAGCGGACCAGTACCGTGAGGGAAAGGTGAAAAGTACCCCGGGAGGGGAGTGAAACAGTACCTGAAACCGTGTGCTTACAATCCGTCGGAGCAGCCTTGTAGTTGTGACGGCGTGCCTTTTGAAGAATGAGCCTGCGAGTTAGTGTTACGTCGCGAGGTTAACCCGTGTGGGGCAGCCGTAGCGAAAGCGAGTCTGAATAGGGCGTGTGAGTGGCGTGATCTAGACCCGAAGCGAAGTGATCTACCCATGGCCAGGTTGAAGCGACGGTAAGACGTCGTGGAGGACCGAACCCACTTCAGTTGAAAATGGAGGGGATGAGCTGTGGGTAGGGGTGAAAGGCCAATCAAACTTCGTGATAGCTGGTTCTCCCCGAAATGCATTTAGGTGCAGCGTTGCGTGTTTCTTGCTGGAGGTAGAGCTACTGGATGGCTAATGGGCCCTACAAGGTTACTGACGTCAGCCAAACTCCGAATGCCGGTAAGTGAGAGCGTAGCAGTGAGACTGTGGGGGATAAGCTTCATAGTCGAGAGGGAAACAGCCCAGACCACCAACTAAGGCCCCTAAGCGTGTGCTAAGTGGGAAAGGATGTGGAGTTGCGAAGACAACCAGGAGGTTGGCTTAGAAGCAGCCATCCTTAAAAGAGTGCGTAATAGCTCACTGGTCAAGTGATTCCGCGCCGACAATGTAGCGGGGCTCAAGTACACCGCCGAAGTTGTGGCATTCAAATATTAGCTAAGCCCTTGTGGTTCAGGCGTTTGGATGGGTAGGGGAGCGTCGTGTGGGCAGTGAAGTCGCGGTGGAAACCAGCGGTGGAGCCTACACGAGTGAGAATGCAGGCATGAGTAGCGAAAGACGGGTGAGAAACCCGTCCGCCGAATGATCAAGGGTTCCAGGGTCAAGCTAATCTGCCCTGGGTAAGTCGGGACCTAAGGCGAGGCCGACAGGCGTAGTCGATGGACAACGGGTTGATATTCCCGTACCGGCGAAAAACCGCCCATGTTGAACAGGGGATACTAACTGCCCGAGACCTGCCCGACCGTCCTTTGGATGGAAGGGTTTTGGTGGAGCGCAGGACCTGATCCTGGGAGGCAAGCGTATTAACAGGTGTGACGCAGGAAGGTAGCCGAGCCGGGCGATGGTTGTCCCGGTCTAAGGATGTAGGGCGAGTGGTAGGCAAATCCGCCACTCATGATGCCTGAGATCTGATGGGACCCCCGTTTGGGGGGATTTGGTGATCCTATGCTGCCGAGAAAAGCATCGACGCGAGGTTTTAGCCGCCCGTACCCCAAACCGACACAGGTGATCAGGTAGAGAATACTAAGGCGATCGAGAGAATTATGGTTAAGGAACTCGGCAAAATGCCCCCGTAACTTCGGGAGAAGGGGGGCCCCAACCTTGATGGACACTTGCTGTCCGGAGGGGATCGGGGCCGCAGAGACCAGGGGGAAGCGACTGTTTACTAAAAACACAGGTCCGTGCGAAGTCGCAAGACGATGTATACGGACTGACTCCTGCCCGGTGCTGGAAGGTTAAGAGGACCGGTTAGCCGTAAGGCGAAGCTGAGAATTTAAGCCCCAGTAAACGGCGGTGGTAACTATAACCATCCTAAGGTAGCGAAATTCCTTGTCGGGTAAGTTCCGACCTGCACGAATGGAGTAACGACTTCCCCGCTGTCTCAACCATAAACTCGGCGAAATTGCAGTACGAGTAAAGATGCTCGTTACGCGCAGCAGGACGGAAAGACCCCGAGACCTTTACTATAGTTTGGTATTGGTGTTCGGAGTGGCTTGTGTAGGATAGGTGGGAGACGTTGAAGCCCGGACGCCAGTTCGGGTGGAGTCATCGTTGAAATACCACTCTGGTCACTTTGGACATCTAACTTCGGCCCGTAATCCGGGTCAGGGACAGTGCCTGATGGGTAGTTTAACTGGGGCGGTTGCCTCCTAAAAAGTAACGGAGGCGCCCAAAGGTTCCCTCAGCCTGGTTGGCAATCAGGTGTCGAGTGTAAGTGCACAAGGGAGCTTGACTGTGAGAGAGACATCTCGAGCAGGGACGAAAGTCGGGACTAGTGATCCGGCGGTACATTGTGGAATGGCCGTCGCTCAACGGATAAAAGGTACCTCGGGGATAACAGGCTGATCTTGCCCAAGAGTCCATATCGACGGCATGGTTTGGCACCTCGATGTCGGCTCGTCGCATCCTGGGGCTGGAGTAGGTCCCAAGGGTTGGGCTGTTCGCCCATTAAAGCGGTACGCGAGCTGGGTTTAGAACGTCGTGAGACAGTTCGGTCCCTATCCGCTGCGCGCGCAGGAAATTTGAGAAGGGCTGTCCTTAGTACGAGAGGACCGGGACGGACGAACCTCTGGTGTGTCAGTTGTACTGCCAAGTGCACCGCTGATTAGCTACGTTCGGATGGGATAACCGCTGAAAGCATCTAAGCGGGAAGCTCGCTTCGAGATGAGATTTCCATACACTTTATGTGTGAGAGGCCCCCAGCCAGACCACTGGGTTGATAGGCCGGATGTGGAAGCGAGGACTAACGACTCGTGAAGCTGACCGGTACTAATAGGCCAACAACTTACACCACACAGATACATACAAAACTCTGCTTGCGTCCACTATGTGGTTCCCAACCAACAACCCAACACGTTGCTGGCCGGAACCAAACAACTAAATACACAACACCACACAGCTGTCCAATGGACAGCGAGTTGTAACCACAGTTTTCCCACACCACCCCCGCGGGGTTGGTGACGGGTGAAAGGGTTACGGCGGTCATAGCGTGGGGGAAACGCCCGGTCCCATTCCGAACCCGGAAGCTAAGACCCACAGCGCCGATGGTACTGCACCCGGGAGGGTGTGGGAGAGTAGGACACCGCCGGACATAAATTACGTAGGGCCCTGACAAAGGAACGTCAGGGCCCTACGACTTTAACCACCACACACCAGGGAACACCCCCGCCCACTTACGGCAGCTCCCACCCGGACCCCCGCTCACTTATGGCGGTTCCCACCCGGACCCCCGCTCACTTGTGGCGGGTCTGACCCGGACCCCCGCTCACTCGTGGCGGCGTAGACCTGGGCCCCCGCAGAAACTCAGGGACACCCCCCCCGAGATGCCCCATCAGATAACGCACCTAACACCCCCTGTGAGGAGCGATATCTGATAGCGCAACAAGGGGCCCGGGCAACCACCAAAAGTGAGCGCGCGTCGCAAAGATAGCCACCACAAGTGAGCGCGCGTCACAGGTCTCGGAGGTGGCTGGGGATCGGGGACGCATAGACTTACGGCCTATGAGTCCCCGATCCCCAGAGCCGCGACAGGGCCGTGCCACCATCCTCGATGTTGCCGCCGCGGCCGGCGTCTCGCGGCAGACGGTCACCCGGGCCATGAACGACATGACCGGGATCAGCCAGGCCACTCGGGAGCGCGTGCAGCTGATCGCGGCAGAGCTGGGTTACACCCCCAGCAGGTTTGCCAAGGGCCTAGTCCAGGGCGCACGGACTTCGATAGGCCTGGCCATCCCCGACCTCACCAATCCGTACTTTCCAGCGTTTGCCTCCAGCGTCGTTGAGGCCGCCACGGAACGGGGATGGAACGTGGTGGTGGATGACTATGGCCACGGCACAGCTAACGCCCTGGATGCCGCTGCCCGGCTGGCGCCCCAGGTGGACGCACTCATCGGCTACCTCGGGGACCACGCAGTCGCAGCCCAGGCGATGCTGGGCCGGCGGCCCGTCGTCGGGCTCGATGACCCCCAGGCACAGGCAGCCGGCTCGATCTCCTTTGACTACGCCTACGCAGCCCGGCTGGGTCTGGAAAGGCTCGTGGCCCACGGGTGCAGGAATATAGCCTTCCTGGATTCGAGCCAGGGCGGTATCGCCGCGGGCAGGGGCTCTGCCGTGTCCGCCGCAGCAGCGGAACGCGGGCTTCAGCTGATGAAGATTGCGGCGGAGCCCTCCGCGGTCCATGCCCGGGAGGCAGTGACCGCATTTCTGGCCGGTAAGGCCGAGATAGACGGACTCCTGGTCTTCAATGACCTGATGGCGGCCGGCGCACTGAAGGCATTGCAAGCCGCAGGACGGAACGTGCCCCGGGACGTCGCAGTCATCGGGATGGACGGAATACCACTGGGGTTGCTGGTGTCCCCCGAGCTGACCACGCTGTCCCTGGACCTGCGATCCGTGGGCCGGGCCGCCGTCGACCTCCTTGAAGGCCTCTTGTCCGGAGCTATTGAACCGAGGGGCAGTGCCTCGGCCCTGCTCCTGCGGCACGAACTGGTGGTGCGCCAGTCGGCCTAGGTGGGCTGATGTGCAAACGCACCCTACCCATGCAGGGACCGAACGGCTAGGCTTGTACGTGCGTCACGTGAACGTTCACGAAGAATGCTATTTGCCCCCTGCCTTCAAGGAAGTCCCATGCCTGTCCAGTCCCCCACAACGGTGTCGAATGCTGCTGCAAGTGATGCCTCCGACTCTGTGCCGCGCAATCTTGAACTCGGCGCAGGAGGCGTTCTCGAGCTCTCCTCAGTGGCTCCGGGGCGGGGTGCGCTTGCTCCCCGGGCCTATCTCGCCAGCGATGCGCCGCGGCTGTCCCTGAACGGCGACTGGCAGTTCCGCCTCAGCCCGGGCATCCGCAGCGCCCCCGCCGAGGGGTGGCAGCTGGGCCAGGATCTGGACGGCTTCGAAACCCTGCCCGTTCCGTCCAGCTGGCCCATGCACGGGCACGGCGCACCGGCGTACACCAACATCCAGTTTCCGTTTGCCGTGGAACCCCCGCATGTGCCGGAAGCCAACCCTATTGGTGACCACCTCCTGACGTTCCACGCCGGCCCGGAGTTCTTCCCCAACGCACTGCTGCGTTTCGACGGCATCGACTCCGCCGGCACGGTGTGGCTGAACGGCGTCGAACTCGGCACCACCCGCGGCAGCCGCCTTGCCCACGAATTCGACGTCTCAGGAATCCTTACGGAAGGCAGCAACACCCTCGCCGTGCGGGTGGCGCAGTTCTCGGCCGCCAGCTACGTGGAGGACCAGGACATGTGGTGGCTCCCGGGGATCTTCCGGGACGTCACCCTTCAAGCCCGCCCTGCGGACGGCATAGACGACGTCTTCGTCCACGCTGACTACGACGCCGGCACAGGCGAAGGTGTGCTGCGCGTGGAGGCGAGCCGGGGCGGAAAAGCGATTGACGCCGTCGTACGCGTTCCCGAACTGGACCTGGAGCTTAAGGCCGGCCAGGAGCACCGCCTGCCATCCGTAGCGCCGTGGTCGGCAGAGGAGCCCCGCCTGTACGAAGCCACGGTCAGCACCCCGGCCGAAACGGTGTCCTTGCAGCTGGGATTCCGCAGCATCACCATCGAAGACTCCCAGTTCAAGGTGAACGGGCGGCGGATCCTGCTGCGCGGGGTGAACCGCCACGAGCACCATCCCCGGCTGGGGCGCGTGGTTCCGCAGGAGGTGATGGAGGCGGAGCTCAAGCTCATGAAGCAGCACAACATCAACGCAATCCGCACATCGCACTACCCGCCCCACCCAAAATTCCTTGCCCTGGCTGACCAGCTTGGTTTCTACGTCGTGCTCGAGTGCGACCTGGAAACGCACGGGTTCGAGAGCGCCGGCTGGGCCCAGAACCCGAGCGATGATCCCCAATGGGAGGACGCCCTGCTGGACCGGATGCGCCGGACGGTGGAGCGGGACAAGAACCATGCAGCCGTCGTGATGTGGTCGCTGGGCAACGAATCCGGGACCGGCCGGAACCTGGCCGCGATGTCGCGCTGGACCAAGGACCGCGACCCGTCCCGCCCCATCCACTACGAGGGTGACTGGTCCTCACCCTACGTTGACGTGTACTCCCGCATGTACGCCAACCAGGCCGAGACTGCACTGATTGGACAGGGAACTGAGCCTCCACTCGATGACCCCGAGCTGGATGCCCGGCGCCGTGCCATGCCCTTCGTGCTGTGCGAATATGTTCACGCCATGGGCAATGGCCCGGGAGGAATGACCGAGTACCAGGAACTCTTTGAACGCCACCCCAGGCTGATGGGCGGCTTCGTCTGGGAGTGGCTGGAACACGGAATCGCCGTCCCCACGCCGGGTGGCGGTGAGCACTTCGCCTATGGCGGTGATTTCGGTGAGGAAATTCACGACGGCAACTTCGTCACCGACGGACTGGTGGACGCCAATCGCCAACCCCGGCCCGGCCTCCTCGACTTCAAGCGCGTCGTGGCGCCGCTGCGGATCCAGGTTGCCGGGGACTGGTCCGGCTTCACCGTCCACAACGGACACGATTTCACCGACACGTCCCCGTTCAGCTTCCAGTACACGGTGGAGGCCGACGGCGACACTATCGACGGCGGCACGGTGGAGGTTCCGCGCGTCGCGCCGCAGTCCGCGGCCACAGTTGCGTTGCCCGCCGGCCTTCCGCACACGGACGGGCCGGCAGTCCTCACCGTCAGCGCCGTTCTCACCGCTGCGACGTCCTGGGCCGGCACCGGCCACGAGATCGCCTGGGGCCAGTCCGTCCGTGGCGTCGCGCGTGTTGAAGAGCCCCGCGCTGCTGAATCCGTGGCCGCCACTGACGATGAGCTGCGGCTGGGCCCGGCGGTGTTCAGCAGGCTGACGGGGATGCCCACACGCATAGGCGGCATCAGTGTGGCAAAGCTGGGGCTCTCGCTGTGGTGGCCCCCCACCGACAATGACCTGGGCAGGGAATGGGGCGGCGCCGACCTCCGGCCCCTGGCCACCCAATGGAAGGATGCAGGGCTTGACCGGCTCCATACCCGGCTGCTTGGCATTAGCGCTGAACGCACCGACGATGGCGGGGAGCGGCTCGTCACGAGGACCAGGGTGGGTGCCGCGGACAAACAGTTCGGGGTCCTTGTGGACTACACGTGGACCAGTGACGGGGAATCGCTGGCGCTCCGAACCCAGGTCCGGCCGCAGGGATCCTGGGTCAACGCCGGATTTGAGGTGGAGTGGGCCCGGATCGGCCTGGAACTGGTGCTGGACGGCGGGACGTCAGCGGTGAGCTGGTTCGGGCAGGGACCGCACCAGGCTTATCCGGATACGGGGCAAGGCACGCGGACGGGATGGTTTTCCATGCCCTTGGGTGACCTCGATGTTGAGTATGCGCGGCCCCAGGAGTCCGGTGCCCGCGCCGGTGTCCGCTCGGCTGCCCTTGAGGTGGATGGCGCCACGTTGGACATCGCCGGCGAGCCCTTTGCCCTGACGGTACGCCCCTACAGCCAGGCCGCACTCAACGAAGCAACCCACCGGCCTGACCTGGCAGCCGACGGGCGGACCTACATCTACCTCGACAACGCCATGCGTGGTGTGGGCACCGGAGCCTGCGGTCCGGGTGTCCTCGATCCGTACCGCCTGCAGCCACGGGATGCCGACTTCACGGTAGTGCTGCGGGTCCGTCCGTAGGCCGCAAAGACATGTGAGCCACTGCATATCAGGCAGTTTCGGCCGCTAGGGCGGTTGGGGAGTGCTGATGGCCCTCAGGATCCCTGTGTTTGTGGGGGTTTTGGGGGCCATTGGTCGTCCCGGGGGTGGATTTGCGGTGGGGTTGGTGGGCGTGTATTGTTTTCTGAGTCGCCGCCGCTGATGCGGAAAGAAAGCGACCGACCCCCCGTTATGAACAGCCTGAAATGGTTCGCAGTTGTGCGTGCCGGATTAGGGTGGGGGCCCTTCCTGTGGTGCTTGTGGATGGCGGAAACGCCGGTTTGCAAAGCTTCCGGGGATCGGGTAAGTTTGAAAAGTTGCTCCGGAGCGATCCTGAACAGAAATTGTTTGGGTGGTGCCGGGTGTGTCTGTTGTTTGAGAACTCAATAGTGTGCCAAGTTTGTTGATACCAATTTATCGTAATTGGTTGAATTTGCTGAATCGTACCGCCCCTGTGGCGTGGTTTGGTGTTTTTAGCTGGTTTCAAATTTTGTGCAGCTTTTATCGCCGTTATTTCCGGTGGTTTTGGTTGTGTCTGTTTTTGTTTTACTTCAACGGAGAGTTTGATCCTGGCTCAGGATGAACGCTGGCGGCGTGCTTAACACATGCAAGTCGAACGATGAAGCCAGCTTGCTGGTGGATTAGTGGCGAACGGGTGAGTAACACGTGAGTAACCTGCCCTTGACTCTGGGATAAGCCTGGGAAACTGGGTCTAATACCGGATATGACTGATCATCGCATGGTGGTTGGTGGAAAGCTTTTGCGGTTTTGGATGGACTCGCGGCCTATCAGCTTGTTGGTGGGGTAATGGCCTACCAAGGCGACGACGGGTAGCCGGCCTGAGAGGGTGACCGGCCACACTGGGACTGAGACACGGCCCAGACTCCTACGGGAGGCAGCAGTGGGGAATATTGCACAATGGGCGAAAGCCTGATGCAGCGACGCCGCGTGAGGGATGACGGCCTTCGGGTTGTAAACCTCTTTCAGTAGGGAAGAAGCCGCAAGGTGACGGTACCTGCAGAAGAAGCGCCGGCTAACTACGTGCCAGCAGCCGCGGTAATACGTAGGGCGCAAGCGTTATCCGGAATTATTGGGCGTAAAGAGCTCGTAGGCGGTTTGTCGCGTCTGCCGTGAAAGTCCGGGGCTCAACTCCGGATCTGCGGTGGGTACGGGCAGACTAGAGTGATGTAGGGGAGACTGGAATTCCTGGTGTAGCGGTGAAATGCGCAGATATCAGGAGGAACACCGATGGCGAAGGCAGGTCTCTGGGCATTAACTGACGCTGAGGAGCGAAAGCATGGGGAGCGAACAGGATTAGATACCCTGGTAGTCCATGCCGTAAACGTTGGGCACTAGGTGTGGGGGACATTCCACGTTTTCCGCGCCGTAGCTAACGCATTAAGTGCCCCGCCTGGGGAGTACGGCCGCAAGGCTAAAACTCAAAGGAATTGACGGGGGCCCGCACAAGCGGCGGAGCATGCGGATTAATTCGATGCAACGCGAAGAACCTTACCAAGGCTTGACATGAACCGGAAACGCCTGGAAACAGGTGCCCCACTTGTGGTCGGTTTACAGGTGGTGCATGGTTGTCGTCAGCTCGTGTCGTGAGATGTTGGGTTAAGTCCCGCAACGAGCGCAACCCTCGTTCTATGTTGCCAGCACGTGATGGTGGGGACTCATAGGAGACTGCCGGGGTCAACTCGGAGGAAGGTGGGGACGACGTCAAATCATCATGCCCCTTATGTCTTGGGCTTCACGCATGCTACAATGGCCGGTACAAAGGGTTGCGATACTGTGAGGTGGAGCTAATCCCAAAAAGCCGGTCTCAGTTCGGATTGGGGTCTGCAACTCGACCCCATGAAGTCGGAGTCGCTAGTAATCGCAGATCAGCAACGCTGCGGTGAATACGTTCCCGGGCCTTGTACACACCGCCCGTCAAGTCACGAAAGTTGGTAACACCCGAAGCCGGTGGCCTAACCCTTGTGGGGGGAGCCGTCGAAGGTGGGACTGGCGATTGGGACTAAGTCGTAACAAGGTAGCCGTACCGGAAGGTGCGGCTGGATCACCTCCTTTCTAAGGAGCACCTACAACCATCCTGCCGGGTGTATGCCTGGTGGTGGGGTTGTCAGGAGAATGCCCGTTGCACGGACGAATGTTTCGTGGCGGGTGCTCAAGGGTGGAATATCAGCGAATAGGTGCCCGGTGTTGCCGGTGGTGTTGTGAGTACGGACTGATCCTTCGGGGTTGGGTTCCAGGAAAGCGGCTGCTGCTGGTGGTGGTGGGTAGTGTTTGGCACACTGTTGGGTCCTGAAGCAACAGGACCATGCCGGTTGGCTCTTCTTTGTGGGGGGTTGCGGGTGTGGGACGTTTGTTTCTGGTTTCCCTGCTGCACCGATCACGCACATATGTGTGTGGGGTGTGTGGTGTGGGGTTGTTGTTTGAGAACTACATAGTGGACGCGAGCATCTTGTATAAGAAGCAATTTCCAAGATATATGAACCTGGATCTGGTTCGTGCGCTGTGGCCTTTTGGGGTTGTGGTGTGCGGGACGGTTTCATGGTTCTCTCGAAATTAGTTTTTGATCTTTGTGGTCAAGTTTTTAAGAGCACACGGTGGATGCCTTGGCATTAGGAGCCGAAGAAGGACGTAGGAATCTGCGATAAGCCTGGGGGAGTCGATAACCGGACTGTGATCCCAGGGTGTCCGAATGGGGAAACCCCGCTGAGCGCGCGAGTGACTCAGTGACCCGCATCTGAACACATAGGGTGCGTGGAGGGAACGCGGGGAAGTGAAACATCTCAGTACCCGCAGGAAGAGAAAACAATAGTGATTCCGTTAGTAGTGGCGAGCGAACGCGGATCAGGCTAAACCGTTCCATGTGTGATAGCCGGCGGGCGTTGCATGGTCGGGGTTGTGGGACATTACGTGTCAGTTCTGCCGGGCTGACGGGGTGTGGGTGTGCGTATAGGTGAACGGTTTTGAAAGGCCGGCCAGAGAGGGTGTTAGTCCCGTAACTGTAATGCGTTGCACCGCCTTGTTGATGTATCCCAAGTAGTACGGGGCCCGAGAAATCCCGTGCGAATCTGTCAGGACCACCTGATAAGCCTAAATACTCCCTAATGACCGATAGCGGACCAGTACCGTGAGGGAAAGGTGAAAAGTACCCCGGGAGGGGAGTGAAACAGTACCTGAAACCGTGTGCTTACAATCCGTCGGAGCAGCCTTGTAGTTGTGACGGCGTGCCTTTTGAAGAATGAGCCTGCGAGTTAGTGTTACGTCGCGAGGTTAACCCGTGTGGGGCAGCCGTAGCGAAAGCGAGTCTGAATAGGGCGTGTGAGTGGCGTGATCTAGACCCGAAGCGAAGTGATCTACCCATGGCCAGGTTGAAGCGACGGTAAGACGTCGTGGAGGACCGAACCCACTTCAGTTGAAAATGGAGGGGATGAGCTGTGGGTAGGGGTGAAAGGCCAATCAAACTTCGTGATAGCTGGTTCTCCCCGAAATGCATTTAGGTGCAGCGTTGCGTGTTTCTTGCTGGAGGTAGAGCTACTGGATGGCTAATGGGCCCTACAAGGTTACTGACGTCAGCCAAACTCCGAATGCCGGTAAGTGAGAGCGTAGCAGTGAGACTGTGGGGGATAAGCTTCATAGTCGAGAGGGAAACAGCCCAGACCACCAACTAAGGCCCCTAAGCGTGTGCTAAGTGGGAAAGGATGTGGAGTTGCGAAGACAACCAGGAGGTTGGCTTAGAAGCAGCCATCCTTAAAAGAGTGCGTAATAGCTCACTGGTCAAGTGATTCCGCGCCGACAATGTAGCGGGGCTCAAGTACACCGCCGAAGTTGTGGCATTCAAATATTAGCTAAGCCCTTGTGGTTCAGGCGTTTGGATGGGTAGGGGAGCGTCGTGTGGGCAGTGAAGTCGCGGTGGAAACCAGCGGTGGAGCCTACACGAGTGAGAATGCAGGCATGAGTAGCGAAAGACGGGTGAGAAACCCGTCCGCCGAATGATCAAGGGTTCCAGGGTCAAGCTAATCTGCCCTGGGTAAGTCGGGACCTAAGGCGAGGCCGACAGGCGTAGTCGATGGACAACGGGTTGATATTCCCGTACCGGCGAAAAACCGCCCATGTTGAACAGGGGATACTAACTGCCCGAGACCTGCCCGACCGTCCTTTGGATGGAAGGGTTTTGGTGGAGCGCAGGACCTGATCCTGGGAGGCAAGCGTATTAACAGGTGTGACGCAGGAAGGTAGCCGAGCCGGGCGATGGTTGTCCCGGTCTAAGGATGTAGGGCGAGTGGTAGGCAAATCCGCCACTCATGATGCCTGAGATCTGATGGGACCCCCGTTTGGGGGGATTTGGTGATCCTATGCTGCCGAGAAAAGCATCGACGCGAGGTTTTAGCCGCCCGTACCCCAAACCGACACAGGTGATCAGGTAGAGAATACTAAGGCGATCGAGAGAATTATGGTTAAGGAACTCGGCAAAATGCCCCCGTAACTTCGGGAGAAGGGGGGCCCCAACCTTGATGGACACTTGCTGTCCGGAGGGGATCGGGGCCGCAGAGACCAGGGGGAAGCGACTGTTTACTAAAAACACAGGTCCGTGCGAAGTCGCAAGACGATGTATACGGACTGACTCCTGCCCGGTGCTGGAAGGTTAAGAGGACCGGTTAGCCGTAAGGCGAAGCTGAGAATTTAAGCCCCAGTAAACGGCGGTGGTAACTATAACCATCCTAAGGTAGCGAAATTCCTTGTCGGGTAAGTTCCGACCTGCACGAATGGAGTAACGACTTCCCCGCTGTCTCAACCATAAACTCGGCGAAATTGCAGTACGAGTAAAGATGCTCGTTACGCGCAGCAGGACGGAAAGACCCCGAGACCTTTACTATAGTTTGGTATTGGTGTTCGGAGTGGCTTGTGTAGGATAGGTGGGAGACGTTGAAGCCCGGACGCCAGTTCGGGTGGAGTCATCGTTGAAATACCACTCTGGTCACTTTGGACATCTAACTTCGGCCCGTAATCCGGGTCAGGGACAGTGCCTGATGGGTAGTTTAACTGGGGCGGTTGCCTCCTAAAAAGTAACGGAGGCGCCCAAAGGTTCCCTCAGCCTGGTTGGCAATCAGGTGTCGAGTGTAAGTGCACAAGGGAGCTTGACTGTGAGAGAGACATCTCGAGCAGGGACGAAAGTCGGGACTAGTGATCCGGCGGTACATTGTGGAATGGCCGTCGCTCAACGGATAAAAGGTACCTCGGGGATAACAGGCTGATCTTGCCCAAGAGTCCATATCGACGGCATGGTTTGGCACCTCGATGTCGGCTCGTCGCATCCTGGGGCTGGAGTAGGTCCCAAGGGTTGGGCTGTTCGCCCATTAAAGCGGTACGCGAGCTGGGTTTAGAACGTCGTGAGACAGTTCGGTCCCTATCCGCTGCGCGCGCAGGAAATTTGAGAAGGGCTGTCCTTAGTACGAGAGGACCGGGACGGACGAACCTCTGGTGTGTCAGTTGTACTGCCAAGTGCACCGCTGATTAGCTACGTTCGGATGGGATAACCGCTGAAAGCATCTAAGCGGGAAGCTCGCTTCGAGATGAGATTTCCATACACTTTATGTGTGAGAGGCCCCCAGCCAGACCACTGGGTTGATAGGCCGGATGTGGAAGCGAGGACTAACGACTCGTGAAGCTGACCGGTACTAATAGGCCAACAACTTACACCACACAGATACATACAAAACTCTGCTTGCGTCCACTATGTGGTTCCCAACCAACAACCCAACACGTTGCTGGCCGGAACCAAACAACTAAATACACAACACCACAATGTTGTAACCACACAGTTTTCCCACACCACCCCNNCNNGGGNNNGGTGACGGGTGAAAGGGTTACGGCGGTCATAGCGTGGGGGAAACGCCCGGTCCCATTCCGAACCCGGAAGCTAAGACCCACAGCGCCGATGGTACTGCACCCGGGAGGGTGTGGGAGAGTAGGACACCGCCGGACAACCATTCGGTCGAGGCCCCAACCAGCAACGGTTGGGGCCTCCCACATTTAACAAACAAAACCACCTCACAAACACGCCAGATATGCCAGGGGACACCCCCGGGATGCCCCATCAGATACCGCAGCTAACACCCACTGTTAGGAGCGATAGCTGATAGGGCAACGGGGGTGATTAGGGCGTGTGGCGGGCCGGGGCCGGAAGGTGCTTGCCGGCGTCGTACGTATCTCAACGTCCCAACGCGAGCTGTCAGGCTCCGCTGAGGGCGAAAAACCCCTCAATATACGGTGATTAACCTCAAAAAGTCGCGGAAACACGCGGAATTTGCGGCCCCGTGGGGTGGTAGCTGGTAAGTTTTCGAACAGTGGCCTGCGCGCACACCGCGTGCGGGCTCCGTAACCAGACCGTCCAGGAGGACATCAATGGCTAAGAACCGTAGTGAACTTGTTGCAGAGGTAGCGGGCAAGGCCGGCACCAGCCAGGCAGCCGTCAACACCGTCCTCGACGCACTGTTCGAGGTTTTCGAGACCTCTGTCGCCGCCGGCGAGAAGATCACCATCCCGGGCTGGCTGGCAGTTGAGCGCACCGACCGTGCAGCTCGCACCGGCCGCAACCCGCAGACGGGTGAGACCATTCAGATCGCCGCTGGCCACAGCGTCAAGCTGACCGCCGGCTCCAAGCTGAAGGCTGCCGTCTCCAACAAGAAGTAGGCTTCTTCGCCCGGCGCAACGCCGGAGCAGCTCTGGGAGCGGTGACCTGAGGGTCACCGCTCCTTTTGCTTTAAGGCCCGTCCCGGGCCCACCAGCCGATTCGCCGCACAGCCCGGGGGTGGCGGACAATGTAGTGGTGTCTTCTGCCGCAAAACCACGTTCCGCAACGCCTCAGCCCGCTCCCGGGAACGGAGCGAAGGGGACGGGCGGCAACGCCCTCGGAATTTCGAAAGGCTGGCAGCTCGCCGGCCTCGCCGCGGTCTTCCTGGCACTCGTAGCAGCGCTGATCTTCTCCGGCGCTGCAGTGACCCGTGGCGTCTCCGATCCCGGCGCACTTGTGCGTTGGGGGCTTCCGATCAGCAAGGCGCTGCACAACGTGGCCCTGGCCAGTGTCATCGGCGGCCTGATCTTCGCCGTCGGGATTCTCCCCAGGAGCCTCTCGCCGCGCGGCCGAGCGAAAGGCGACTCCCCAGACAGCCCGGAACATCCAGCTTTCAGCCGCGCCCTCGCCGTGGCAGCCGCCGCAGGTGCTGTGTGGACCCTGTCAGCTATTGCCGTGCTGGTGCTGACCTACGCCGACGTGGCGGGACAACCACTCTCGGGCGACGCCGAATTTACCCAGGCGCTCGTGTACTTCATGACGGACATTGAGACCGGACGGGCCTGGCTGGCGGTGACGATCATCGCGGCCGTTGTCACCACCGCACTGTTCGGGGTCCGGTCCCTGGGCGGCTTGGCCCTCACCCTGATCCTGGCACTGATCGGTTTGGTACCCACCGCCCTGATCGGCCACTCGTCCAGCTCCTCGGACCATGAAGGGGCCATCAACTCACTTGGACTCCACCTGGTGGGGGTGAGCTCCTGGGTGGGTGGCATCATCCTGCTGGCGCTCCTGTCCGGGATCCTCACCGGCTCCAAGGCCGGCGCAACAACGGACATCACCGAACCTACCCTGCGACGCTTCTCCACCCTTGCCGGTTTTGCCTTCGTCCTCGTCTTCGCTTCCGGTGTTATCAATGCCAGCATCCGGATCACCAGCTGGGGAGACCTCTTCGGTTCGTCCTACGGACAGCTGATCCTGGCCAAGTCGGCCGCCACCCTGGTCCTGGGCGGCATCGGCTTCATGCACCGGCAGTGGGTCATCCCACAGCTGGGCCGCAAGGGATCCACCATGTCTTCCCGGCGCGTGCTCTGGCAACTGCTCCTCGCCGAACTCCTGCTGATGGGCGCAACCTCGGGCATCGCCGTCGCGCTGGGCCGTTCTGCCCCGCCGCAGCCCACCACGTTCGCGCCCGACGCCTCGCCTGCCTTCATCCTGACCGGCTACGAGCTCCCGCCGGAGCTGAACCCCACCCGCTGGTTCACCGAGTGGCGCCTGGACTGGCTGTGGATCGCGGTAGCCCTGTTCGGCCTGGTGACCTATATCCTCGGCGTCGCCAAGGTCCACCGACGCGGCGACAAGTGGAACTGGTTCCGTACCGTCAACTGGATCATCGGCCTCGTAGTCCTCACCTACATCACGTCCGGGCCACCGGCGGTATACGGCCGCATCCTCTTTTCGGCACACATGGTGGACCACATGGCCCTGACCATGGTGGCTCCCATCTTCCTGGTGCTCGGGGCCCCGGTAACGCTGGCCCTGCGCGCGCTGCCCGCCCGCGGTGACGGCTCGCGGGGTGCCCGCGAATGGATCCTGGTTTTCGTGCACTCGAAGTTCTCCCAGCTGGTCACGCATCCGCTGTTCGCCGCCGCCAACTTCGCCGGCTCAATCGTGATCTTCTACTTCTCCGACCTGTTCGGCTATGCCATGCGCGAGCACGTGGGGCACGAACTCATGAACCTGCACTTCCTGCTTACCGGGTACATCTTCGTGCTCACCATGATCGGAACCGATCCCCTGCCGCGCCGGGCCCCGTACCCCATGCGGCTGCTGCTGCTCCTCGCCACCATGGGCTTCCACGCGTTCTTCGGTGTCTCCATCATGGGCGGCACCGGGCTGCTCGCAGCGGACTACTTCGGCAACCTGGGCCGCAACTGGGGCCAGTCCGCGCTGGCCGACCAGCAGACCGGCGGGGCGGTGGCCTGGGGCATCGGCGAGGTGCCCACACTCCTGGTGGCAATCGGCGTCGCAATTATGTGGTCCCGCTCGGATCAGCGGGAGACCAAGCGGGTGGACCGCGCGGCGGACAGGAATAACGACGCCGATCTGGCCGCTTACAACAATATGTTTGCCAAATTGGCTGAACGCGATGCCAGGCTGGCTGACCGCAACAAGCTGGAAGGACGCTGATGAGCGAAACCGTACGCACCCATGCCCGGGTCCGGGCCTCCGAACTGGTGGGCCGGAACTGGCTGAACACCGGTGGCAAAACCCTGGACCTTGAAGCCCTCCGCGGCAAGATCGTGCTGCTCGATTTCTGGACCTTCTGCTGCATCAACTGCCTGCACGTCCTGGACGAGCTGCGGCCGCTGGAGGAGCAGTACTCGGATGTCCTGGTGACGGTGGGTGTCCACTCGCCCAAGTTCGAGCACGAGGCCGACCCCGTGGCCCTGGCCGCCGCCGTGGAGCGCTACGAGATCCACCACCCCGTCCTGGACGATCCCGAACTGGACACCTGGAAGGCCTACACCGCCCGCGCCTGGCCCACCCTGGTGGTCATCGACCCCGAGGGCTACATCGTGGCGCACCTGTCCGGTGAGGGCCACGCAGACGGGCTGGCCGTGCTGATCCCAGAGCTGATCGCCGAACATGAGGCCAAGGGCACGCTGCACCGCGGCTCCGGCCCGTACGTGGCCCCCGAGGCCACCTCCGGCACCCTCCGCTTCCCCGGCAAGGCGCTCTTCCTGCCCGCCGGCCGCGGGTCCACCGCTGCGGAGGAAGCGTCCGACGGCGGAGCGGCAGCGGGTGCCGCAGCCAGCGGTTCGGACGGCAAGGGTTCCTGGCTGGTCACCGACACCGGCCACCACCGCCTAGTGGAACTCGGCACCGACTTTGAGACCGTCCTGGCCACCTATGGCTCGGGCACGAAGGGTTACGCTGATGGAACCGCCGCGGGGGAAGACGCCACAGCACAGTTCAACGAACCCCAAGGCCTGGTCCTGCTGCCGGAAGACGTGGCAGCAAAGGTGGGCTACGACGTCGTAATCGCCGACTCGGTCAACCACCGCCTCCGCGGCCTGTCCCTGACGGACGGCAAGGCATTGACCCTTGCCGGCAACGGGGTGCAGCGGCTCCTGGAAACCGGGCCCGCCCGCGTGGACGAAGACGGTGCCGGCTTCAGCGGTTCCCTGGGCAATGATCCCCTGGACGTCTCGCTGAGCTCGCCCTGGGACGTTGTGTGGTCGCGCAAACTGAACGCTGTGGTGGTGGCCATGGCCGGCACGCACCAGATCTTCAGCTTCGACCCGCTCACCGGAGCCGTAGCCATCGTGGCCGGCAACGGACTGGAAGGTTTGCTGGACGGTCCCGCCCACGAGTCCTGGTTCGCCCAGTCCTCCGGACTGGCCGAGGACGCCGACGGGAACATCTGGGTTGCCGACTCGGAAACGTCGGCCCTGCGCACCTTGGTGATCGACGACACCGGGTCGCTCACCGTGAAGACTGCCGTGGGCAAGGGCTTGTTCGACTTCGGCTTCCGCGATGGTACTGCCGCCGAAGCGCGGCTGCAGCACCCGCTCGGTGTGACCGTCCTGCCCGACGGTTCCGTGGCCATCGCCGACACGTACAACGGCGCCGTCCGCCGCTTTGACCCGGCCACCGGCACGGTGTCCACGCTGGCCCGTGGCCTCGCCGAGCCGTCCGACGTGATTGTGGACGCCACCGGGGCTGCCGGCTCGGAGCCGCTGCTGGTGGTGGTGGAGGCGAACAAGCACCAGCTTGTGTACGTGCCCATTCCCAAGGAAGCCCAGCAGGTGGACGAGGGCGCGTCGCAGACACAGCGTCCCAAGAGCCCCGTGGCGCCCGGCCCGCTGGAATTGGCCGTCCGCTTCACCGCCCCCACCGGGCAGAAGCTCGACGACCGCTGGGGCGACCCCACCCAGCTGAAGATCTCCTCCACCCCGCCGGAGCTGCTGGTGTCCGGCGGCGGAACCTCCGTGGGGCTGCTGCGGACGCTGGAGCTGTCCCCGGACGTTCCCGAGGGAGTGCTCCACATTACCGCCCGTGCCGCAGCCTGCGACGGGCCGGAGACCGAGGACGGCGAGATCCCGGACCACGCCGCCTGCCACCTGTACCAGCAGGACTGGGGCATCCCGGTGCTGCTGCAGGCCGACGGCGACACCGAACTGGTCCTGGACCTCCGCGGAATGGACTGACGCGCCGCCGCCGCACGTAGTTCCAGGCTGCCGCCCGTGACGCCACCGTCACGGGCGGCAGCCTTTTGCGTCCACGGGAACGTATCTCCCGCGGAATTCCGGGGATTGCAGCAGGTGTAGGGCGCAAAAGCATGCTGTCCGTGACGCGGTCCAACGCGCACCGTTGTCCACATACGCCCGCCGGGAGCTGCATGGATGGTTGGGGGAGAGCCAGCATGGCCGCATGGACGTGCACAAGGCGCTGGAAATTTGCGGAGGGGCAGCCCGAAGGCCCGCACTGGCAAGGTTGGGGGTAAACGACGCTTCCCTCCGCCGGGCCGTCCGGGCAGGGCTGGTACAGCCCGACCGCGGACTGTATGCGCTGCCAACCGCCTCTCCGCATCTAGTGGCCGCACTGCGGAACCGCGAGGTCTTGACCTGTTCAAGTGCTGCTGCGGCCTACGGTCTGTGGACACTGCCCACGGATGGGCTGCGCCACGTCTATCACCGTCGCCGGGAGTCTGTCTCCGGCGGAGCTGTTCACCACGCAGGGCTGCTCCTGCCACCGGCGTCTTATCAGCCGGTGGCAGCGCTGGCCGACGTGCTGATCCACGCCTTGCGGTGCTTACCGTTTGCCGAGTCCCTGGTCATGGTGGAGTGCGCAGTGAACCGCGGTGACATGACCCTTGAGTTCCTGCTCCAGCGTTTGCCGGGGAAGCGAAACGGTAAGGCGAGAGCAGTCTTGGAGTGGGTGGACACGGGAGCCGACTCACTGCTGGAAACTCTGGCCCGGACGTATTTCCGGCGGGCCGGCATCCGGGTTGAAACCCAGGTCTATCTGGAGCGGGTGGGATACGTTGACCTGCTGCTGGATGGCTGGCTGGTGGTGGAACTGGACGGCCGGCACCACGCTGAGTGGAAACAGGTTCAGAAGGACCATCGGCGCAACAATGAATCCATTCGCCAGGGATATACGGCCCTGCGGTATTACTACTCGGATGTGGTGTTCCATCCCGCTGCCATGGTGTCGCAGGTCTTGCAGGTTCTGAGTCGCCGGCAATGACGGGTCCGGCTGTCACGCAGGGCACGGTTTTGGCCGATTGGAACATCCGGAACCCCGGAAATCCGGGGATCGTGAGGGGACTGTAGCCCAAAAGGGTGCTCGGCGTGACGCTGGACCAATAAACCAGCCGGAATACTGGGCCAGTTTGGCTGAAGACCAGAAACGACAGCCCCAGCAGCCCTAGAAGCTCAGCTGGGGAGTGACCTTCACGGTGTCGCCGGAGACGTCCAGGCGGGTGGTGAAGCTGAAGTCCACCTCTTCGTCCAGCGGGTACCAGACTCCGGTGAAGGAGTTTTGCTGCAGGGCCTCCACCTTGGCTTTTCCGTCCAGCGGCGAGACCACCCAGCGGCCGTCAAAGGGTTCGATGGAGACGTTGGGGTACTCGGTGACGGACCACTTGATGCTGCCGTCCTGCACCCTGTTGTTGCTGGCGTAGTAGAAAGGGCAGTCGGGCTGCAGCCGCTGCTCCTTCTGGGCCTCGGCGGCGCAGCCATCAAGGAATTCACGGACCTTGGCGGACACATCCTCCTTGAGCTTGCCGGTGGCTTGGGTCAGCAGGTTCAGCGGAGCTACGGGGGTGTCCCGCCCGGTCACCGTGGCGCGGCTGGCGGGGGCGGAGAAGTACTGCCCATCGAGCGACGCCTCGTATTCGCCGGGATAGAACACGGCGAAGGAGTTCCGGCCGTTGGGCATGTTCACGGGGACGCCGTTGATGTTGGCCTCGCTGCCGTTCACCACGGTGATGTCCACCGTGGGGAGCCGGGAAGGAACAAAGGCCCAGGTGTTGAAGAAGATCCATTCGGTACCGGTCTTCTGCAGCACGAATTCGGTGCTGAGCCGGCTGCCGTCAATGGTGTAGTCCATCGGCACTGCCACGCGGTTGTCCGGACGTTCTTCCGGTTCGCCGATCTGGACGTTGCTGAGCCTCGACGCAGCAGTCTGCAGGGCCGTGCCGTCGAGCATGGCGGCGTTGCTGGGCGGAACGGTGGCCCGCAGGAGGCCCAGCGCCTTGCCGCCGTCCCCGTTCTGCAGGGCGTCAATATACTCCCGCACCGGCTGCTGCGGGCTGGCCACTGTGCTGTTGACCAGGTTGATGGCCACAATGGCTCCGGCCACGGCAAGCATGAGGCCCAGCAGCCATCCGGCCGCTATCCTCACCAACGCTTGACTCATCTGCACGTTTCTTACAGTAACGTCAGTACGTTGGCACACTAAAGTCGGCGCCTCCCCTAATTCCGGCAGCAGTCGGTGGTTGGCTGCAGGGACAGCGCCCGACGACGCCGGCACGGAGAGTGCCCGGCCGCACCTTTGATCCGGCACGGCCCGGCCCTGGCGGGGTCCGCGGATCCCTCGCCTGGGGCCCCGGGTCAGCGGCGGCGACGCCTGGACGATGTGCCGAACATGCCGCGCAGCAGCTCACGGCCCAGCTGGGTGCCTACGGACCGGGCCATGCTCTTCAGCCCGCCACCCAGGGCGCCGCCCAGCACGCCACCCAGATCGCCCATGATTCCACCGCCCGGCTGGGATTGGCGCTGGGGCTCGGGGGCACGGGGCGCCCGCGGAGCAGGGGCAGTGCCGGCCCTTTCGGGAGCGCCGTCCCTGCCGGAACTGTTACGCGACGGCCTGCTGCTGGGCCGGCCCAGGATTTCCTCTTCGATGCGTCGAGCCTCGGCATCGACGTCGGCCTCCGCGGAAGTACCGGAAGAAACCGGCGTCCCGGAGGGAGCACCGGATGCCGCGGGACCGGTAGGTGCTGCCGTCTTGCCGGTGAGCTTCTCGTACGCGGAGGGGTTGTCCACCGCGGTGCCGTACTTCTCCAGCAGCGCGGACCCGGCCACGGTGCTCCGGACCAGGGCCTCGTCGCTGGGACCCATGACAGATTCGGGGGCCCGCAGCCGGGTGAGGGCCACCGGGGTGGGGGCACCCTTGTCATTCATGACGGTAATGACCGCTTCACCGATGCCGGCCGACGTCAGCGTCTCTTCGAGGTCGTAGTCGCTGAGCGGGAACGTGGACACCGTGGCCTTGAGGGCCTTGGCGTCCTCCGGCGTGAAGGCCCGCAGCGCGTGCTGGACCCGGTTGGCCAGCTGGCCGAGGACGTCGGCAGGGACATCCTTGGGGGTTTGGGTGACGAAGAAGATGCCCACGCCCTTGGACCGGATCAGCCGGACGGTGGAGGTGATGGCGTCCAGGAAAGCCTTGGAGGCGCCGTTGAACAGCAGGTGCGCCTCGTCGAGGAAGAAGACCAGCTTGGGCTTGTCCAGGTCGCCGGCTTCGGGGAGGTCTTCGAAGAGGTCGGCGAGCAGCCACATGAGGAACGTGGAGAACAGCATGGGCTTGTTCTGCAGCGTCGGAAGCTCCAGGCAGGTGACCACGCCGCGGCCATCCGGCGCGGTGCGCAGCAGTTCGGCGGTATCAAACTCCGGTTCGCCGAAGAACTTCTCCAGGCCCTGGGCTTCGAGGGTGACCAGTTCACGCAGGATTACCCCGGCCGTGGCCTTCGAGAGGCCGCCCAGCTGCTCGAGCTCATCCTTGCCTTCATCGGAGGTGAGGAACTGGATGACCGCCCGGAGGTCCTTGAGGTCGATCAGTTCCAGGCCGTTCTTGTCCGCAAAGTAGAAGACCAGCTGCAGGCTGGATTCCTGGGTGTCGTTGAGCTCCATGATCCGCGAGAGCAGGATGGGCCCGAACGAAGTCACCGTGGCCCGGACGGGAATGCCGTTGCCGTCGCCGCCCAGCGCCAGGAACTCCACCGGGAAGGTCTTGCCGTGCCAGTCCTGGCCAATGCTCTGGGTGCGGGCCAGGAGCTTCTCGCTGCCGGCGGCGGCAGTGGCCAGCCCGGAGAGGTCACCCTTGATGTCCGCCAGGAAGACAGGCACACCGGCGGCAGAGAGCTGTTCGGCCATCATGTGCAGCGTGACGGTCTTGCCGGTACCGGTGGCTCCGGCCACCAAGCCGTGCCGGTTCATCATGGCCAGCGGCAGCCGCACCGGCGCGTCCTTGTGGAGTTCGCCGTCGATCAGGGCGGCCCCCAGCTCGATGGTGGCGCCTTCCAGGGCGTAACCCTTCTGGATGGTGGCAAGCTTCTCTGCTGTGGTTTTGTTCGCCATGGCGCTAGCTTAGCGGCGGGCGGTGCATCTGCCGAGGTGTCAGGAAGGCTAGTTCCGGGCTGTACCGGTGCCCGCGGCCGGGAGGTCCTTGGTGAACGCCAGCGCGCCGATGGTCTCGGGGTCAGCGGCCAGGTCGAACTGTGCCTGGTAGCCGGCGCGCAGGTACAGGTATTTGGCTTCGGGCTGCCGCGGCCCGGTGGTCAGGTACAGGCTGGTGTAGCCGCGGGCAGCTGCCAGGGCTTCCAGCTCGGCGAGCACCAGGCGGGCCAGGCCGCGACGGCGGTGGGCCGAGTGGGTCCAGATCCGCTTCAGTTCCGCCGTGGTGGGGTCATACCGGCGGAACGCGCCGCCGGCAATGGATTCGCCGTGTTCCTGGATGATGAGCAGGGCGCCGGAGGGACCTTCGAACTCGGCCGCCGGGTAGCGGTTCAGTTCCTCGGCCGCGGCACCGTCCCCGAACAGGTCCCCGTAGCGGGTGTCGTATTCGACGGCGAGTTCGTCCAGGAGCGGCCTGACCCGGGGATCCTGCATGGGCAGGATGAGGACCTCCAGGGCCGCGCGGTCCAGGGGGCGGGGCTGGACTTCTGGTTCTGCTGTCACCGGTGGTTCCTTGTCAGGGTCTGGTTCCGGCCGGCGGCGGCCGGCTCTGGGGATATTGTGGCGGATTTTTCCCCGGCAAGGCTGCGGGCCGTGCCCAGGATGGTCCGGGCCAAGGCATCATTTTCCCGGAAGGGGGCGGCGTTGGTGCGCGGCCGGGCAAACGCCCCGGCACCCCAGCCGGACGTTCCGGGCCCGACGCCGAATACGGTGTCCTGCGGGGTGCCGTCCGCTCCCACCAGCCGGTGCTGCGGGGTGACCAGCAGTTTGCCGGTGGAGTGGATACCGTCCGCAGTCAGCAGCTGCTGCTCGGTTCCCAGCCCGCTGCCGTGCAGCGAGGCCAGCACCGGGTTGAGCGACCGGACCACGGACGTGGCCGGCAACCTGGCCTCGATGAACGCCCGCGCCGAAACTGCAGCGTCGGATAGCGGGGATACGGCAACGAAGGTTCCCGTGGCCTCATCGGTGCCTACCTCAATACCCGGTCCCAGGAACTGCAGCAGCCCGGCATGATGCAGGGCCAGCATCTGCCGCAGGCGGTGGGGCGGAGGCCCGGAGTCGACGAAGCTGAAGAACCCGTGCCACCAACCATGGATGGTCTGCTGGGACCGGGCGTTCAGCCGGTCCGCGGGGACCACCCGGCCCACCTCCATGTACACGTGCAGCAGGGCCAGGAACAGGGCGAGGGTCTCTGGATGGTCCGGGCTGTCGCGGAGGGCGAGGTCGTGTTCGATGTATCCGGCAACGGCATCCTGCACGGCACGGTGGTCCGCGAAGCGGCGCCCGTCGAAGGGCCGGTCCAGCCGTTCCAGGTCCAGGTGCAGGGCATCGTCCGGGACGGCGGCAGCCACGAGGTCCGCGCGCTCGCTGCTGTACCAGTCCAGTCCGGCGTAGTGTGCAGCGAACGAATCCCAGTCCATGGCGGCCCGCTCCGGGCTTCCCGTGAGGAGCTCGCGGTAATAGTAGTACCCGGCTTCCTTGGCCACCAGCGGCCAGAGGTGTTGGTGGAAGTCCAGCTCCCCGTGGCTCTGGAGCAGGGCTTCCACAGCGGCAGTGGTGAAGAACCGCAATGGTCCGGGAGCCTCGCCGCGAAGGGTTGCGGAGATCTTGGAGTGGTAGGGCACGCCGCGGCGCGACCCGGCCCACAGCCGCGGTTCCCGTCCGGACGGAAGGTAGCGCAGCCCGCCGTCGTGCGTTTCCTCGAACCGGCCGCCGCGGCCCTCCATCAGGATGACCAGCAGGTCCACGAAAGCCAGGCCCATGCCGGCGACGATGACGTCCTGTCCCGGGGCGATGCCTGAGTAGTCGACGTCGGTGGTGTAGCTGGGTGCCGCATGGTAGCCGCCGTGCCGGGCCGCGAACTTGGCGTAACCGGTGGAGGCGGCGTCCGGAAGCGAATCGGTGTGGCCCAGGGCGGTCACCAGGATGTCCGCGTGCAGCGTCCGGCCGTTGGCCAGGGAGACCTCGTGCCGGCCGTCCCCAAGGGTGGAGATCCCGACGGCGGTGCTCCGGTGGGTGGTCACGCTGCGGTTCAGTGCCCTGGCGGCCCGGCGGAAGAACCATTCGAGGTACTGGCTCTGCAGCTGGCGGGTGGGGAACGTGGTGCCGCGAAGTGCCCGGAGCTGGTCCTGCAGGTGCTGCGGGAAGTCCGGCACATCGGCGATGGAACCGTTCAGGACACCGGCGGTCCACTCCACCAGTCCGGGGCCGGCAACGGCCGGGCCGTCGCAGGCCACGGACTCGTCCGTGAACATGGTGATGTCCGCGGCCATGGAATTCAGCAGCAGGCCCGGGTCCTGGTCGTACCGCCAGATGCGGCCCGAGCCAGGAACGTGCGGCTCCACCACATGGATCTCCAGCGGCCCGGCAAAAACATCCGGCCGGTTGGCGGCGATCCGCTCAAGGACGCCGGCCGTGCGCGGTCCGCCGCCGATGAACACGACGGCCGGAATCTTCGCTGGCATGGGGGCTCCTGACGGGCGGATGGGCTGGTGCGCGGGACTGGTGGGCAGTGCAGCGGCGCGTTGGCAGCCGCCGGAGTGCCCATGCTAGGCAGCGGTGACCGCGGCGGTCGAGCAGCCGGTCACGCCCGTTAACTCCGCGTCACAACAGGTCAAAAGACGCAAAAAACCGACTCATGACGCAGTGCGAAGCCCGGTGAACTAATGCAACTTCCGGTGTTGCCGCCCTGTTTGGGCCGGTCCTAGATTTGCAGCCAGCAACCGGGGCAAAAGCCCAGGCCGGAGCGCCCGCTCCGGCCCGAACACCAAGACCCAGGACAAGAAGCGAGGTGGCACATGAGTTCAGCAACATCGAGGGTGGCGCAGGCACGGCCGGCACCCACGGGAGAGCCGGCAACAACGGCGGAGGCCGGCGTGGCGGCAGCCGCTCCCGGACAGGCGGCCACCGAAACCGCTTCTGCAGCCGGCAGCACCCTGCCTTCGGGAGGGGGATTGCCGCCTGAAGGAACACCACGCGTTGCCGCTGACTATTCGTCATACCGCGTCGTGGCGGCGAAACATCCGTGGCGCTGGGTGGGGACTGCCGCCGTGGCGCTCGGCGTCCTGGCCGTGGCCTGGTCCCTGGCCACCAACCCGCGCTGGGAGTGGGGCGTGGTGGCGCAGTGGTTCACCGCGCAGTCAGTGGTCAACGGCCTGCTGGAGACCCTGAAGCTCACCGCCATCTCCGGCATCCTGGGCTTCGTGCTGGGCTTCATCCTGGCGCTCATGCGGCTGTCCGCCTCGCCGCTGCTGGTGTCCGTCTCCTGGACGTTCTCCTGGATCTTCCGTTCCACGCCGCTGCTGGTCCAGCTGCTCCTCTGGTACAACCTGGGCTACCTGTACGAAAAGATCAGCCTGGGCATCCCCTTCACGGACGTGCGGTTCTTCGAGGTGCAGACCACCACGCTGATCAGCCAGTTCGCCGCCGCTGTCCTGGGCCTGACCCTGAACCAGGCCGCCTACTCCGCTGAAATCATCCGCGGCGGCATCCTCTCTGTGGACCAGGGCCAGCTCGAAGCTGCCGCCGCCCTCGGCATCCCGGCCTGGCGCCGCTCCACCCGGATCGTCCTGCCGCAGGCCATGCGCGCCATCCTGCCCACCGCCTTCAACGAGATCATCGGGTTGGTCAAGGGCACCTCGATTGTCTACGTCCTGGCGTATTCGGAGCTGTTCTACACCGTGCAGGTGATCTACAACCGCACCCAGCAGGTCCTGCCGCTGCTGCTGGTAGCCACACTCTGGTACGTGGTGATCACCTCCGTGCTCAGCGTCTTCCAGTACTACATCGAACGCCACTACTCGAAGGGCGCCGTCCGTAACCTGCCGCTGACGCCGCTGCAGAAGGCCCGCAAGTTCTTCGCCACCCACGCCGTCACAAACCGGAAGAGCCTCTGATGACTGCCACCCTTTCCGCCCCAGCCACCCGCGGGCTCGTCGAAATCACCGGCGTCCGCAAATCCTTCGGTGCCACCGAGGTGCTCAAAGGCGTCAGCCTCACCGTTGAGCCCGGCGGCGTGGCCGTGATCGTGGGCCCGTCCGGTTCCGGCAAGTCCACCCTGCTGCGCACCATCAACCACCTGGAAAAGGTGGACGGCGGCCACATCTCCATCGACGGCAAGCTGGTGGGCTACGAGGTCCGGGGCCAGAAACTGCATGAGCTGCGGGAGAAGGACATCCTCAAGCAGCGCACCGAAATCGGCATGGTGTTCCAGAACTTCAACCTGTTCCCGCACCTCACCGCACTGGAAAACGTGGCGGAAGCACCCGTCGTGGCGCAGGGCCGATCCAAGGAGGAAGCCCGCCGCCGCGGCCTGGAACTGCTGGACCGCGTAGGGCTCAAGGACCGTGCCGGCGCCTACCCACGGCAGCTTTCCGGCGGACAGCAGCAGCGCGTCGCCATCGCCCGGGCCCTGGCGCTGGACCCCAAGATCCTGCTGTTCGACGAGCCCACCTCCGCGCTGGACCCGGAACTGGTCAACGAAGTGCTGGACGTCATCCGGGAACTGGCCAAGTCCGGCACCACCCTGATCATCGTCACCCACGAAATGGGCTTCGCCCGCGATGTGGCGGACACCGTGGTGTTCATGGACCAGGGCCAGATCGTGGAACAGGGCACCCCGCAGCAGCTCTTTACCAACCCCCAGGAACCGCGCACCCGGAGCTTCTTCTCCAAGGTGCTCGAACCGGCTTTCAACATCTAAAGGACCTTCCTCCCATGGCATTCTTCGCATCCCACATGCCCGGCGCCCGGCGTGCGCGCACTTTGGCGGCCCTGCCCGCCGTCGTCCTCCTCGGAACCGCAGCGCTCGCAGGCTGCGCCGATCCCGGCGCCTCCGCGTCCGGCGATGCGTCCGGAGCGGCGCAGACGACGGCGGCACGCAACGGCGTGGTCTACAACACTTCGCCGGACCAGCAGCGGATCCGCGGCGAGAAGGACGCGGCCCTCGCCGCCAAGGTCCCCGAGCTGATCGGCAAGGACGGCAAGCTGACGGTGGCCACCACGGCCGGGTCCATCCCCCTGTCCTTCCATGCCACGGATGACAAGACCCCGATCGGCTCCGAGCTGGACATCGCCCAGCTGGTGGCGGACAAGCTGGGCCTGGAACTCGATGTGCAGGTCACATCCTGGGAGAACTGGCCGCTGAAGACCCAGTCCGGCGACTTCGAAGTGGTCTTCTCCAACGTGGGCGTCAACAAGGACCGTGTCAAGCTGTTCGACTTCGCCAGCTACCGCGCAGCGTTCATGGGCTTCGAAGCCAAGAATTCAGCCACCTACGACATCAAGGGCGCGGACGACATCTCCGGACTGCGCGTCTCCGTTGGCTCCGGCACCAACCAGGAAAAGATCCTGCTGGCCTGGAACAAGGAGCTCGAGGAAAAGGGCAAGGCGCCGGCCGCCCTGCAGTACTACCAGTCCGAGGCGGACACCATCCTGGCCCTGTCCTCCGGCAGGACAGACCTCAACATCGCCCCCTACCCGTCCACCGTGTACCGGGAAAACACCCGCGATGACCTGAAAGTCGTGGGGAAGGTGAACGCCGGCTGGCCGTCCGAGACGCTGGTGGCTGCCACCTCGCTCAAGGGCAACGGGCTGGCGCCGGTGATCACCGAGGCCTTGAACTCCGCCATCAAGGACGGCTCCTACGGCAAGGTACTGGAACGCTGGGGCCTGTCCGAGGAGGCGCTGCCGGAAGCCAAGACCATCACCGAGGAGAACTACGCGGCCACCCAGGCCACGGCCACCGCCACCGCATCCGCCGAAGCCTCGAAGAAGTCCTGATGAAATTCCAGGTCCTGGATATCATTCCGCACTTGAAGAACCCGCTCACCGGGGAAATCGTCTCTACCGCTGACCGGCTGAACCAGGTGGTGGAAACGGCACGCCGGGCTGAGGCCCTTGGCTTTGACGGCTTTTCGGTGGGGGAGCGGCACGCCGGTGAGTTCATCTCCTCCTCTCCCACCACCGTGCTGGCAGCCATCGCGGCGGTAACGGACAGGATCCGGCTGCACACCGGCGTGACGGTGCTGTCCGTGCTGGACCCGGTGCGGGTGGCGGAGGATTACGCCACCATCGACCAGCTCAGCCGCGGCCGCCTGGAAATCACCATCGGCAAGGGCAACGAAGTGCTGCAGTACCCGCTCTTCGGCCTGGACCTGGCTGACCAGTGGGACCTGCTCGCCGAAAAGTACGAACTGCTGCGCCGGCTGTGGCGGGAGGACGGCGTCACCTGGTCCGGCCGGTTCCGGGCGCCCCTGGCCGAGCCGACCACCACCACCCCACGCCCGTTCGACGGCCCGCCGCGTATTTGGCACGGCTCTGCTACAACGCTGACCTCGGCTGCCCTGGCCGGCAAGTGGGGGGACCCGCTGTTCACCGCCAACGCCATCCAGCCGCGGGAGAACTATGCCGTGCTGATCGATCACTACCGTGAAGAGTACGGGCGCCACGGGCACGATCCCCGGCAGCAGTACGTCGGCTCGGGCTGCGGCGCCGGCGGCGTGTTCATCGCTGACACCACCCAGGAGGCGGTGCGCCAGTTCGGCCCCGTCTATGAGGCCCTGACGGCCAACCGCAACGTGCCGGGGAACAACTCGCCCTTCCGGGACATCCAGCATGCCGTGGCCGAGGGGCCGGCGCTGGTGGGAAGCCCGGAGCAGGTGATCGACAAAATCCTGAGCTACCACGCGCTGTACGGCCATGATCTGCAATCCATCTCCCTGCCCACCACCCTGCCCTTCGAGCAGCAGCTGGAAATCCTGGAGCGCTTCGCCCTCGAAGTGATCCCGGCCGTCCGGGCCGCAGCACCCACCACGCTGTGGGAGGACGGGGACCCCTACGGCAACCGCCCCGAATCCACGCGATCCAACCAGTCCGCCAACGTCATCAGGAGTGAGAACGCCCTTGTCCACTGAAACAGCCCTCGAAACGTTCGACGCCGACTGGCAGGAATGGCACGCGGCGCACGAGCGCAACCGCGCCCACCCGCACGGCTTCCTGGCCGTGACCCACCTCCATTGGCTCAGCGGCGACGCCACTCCGCTGGAAGGTGCCCCTGGAACCTGGAGCGCGGCGGCCGACGTCGTCCGCGTTGTGCTGCAGCCGGGCGAAAGCCTGCAGCAGGACGGCAAGGAGCTGAACACCGGCGACGGTGCCGAGCTGGAGTTCGGACCCATTGCCGAACGCGGCGGAATCAACCTGGTTTCCGGTGACACCGTCATTGAACTGGCCAAGCGCGGCGGTGAATACATCGTGCGGCCGCGGCACCCGGAGAACCGGCTGCTCCGCGAATACCAGGGCACCCCCGCCTACTCGCCGGATGCCGCCTACGCCGTCCGTGGAACGTTCGTTCCGTTCGAGGCGCCGCGGCCCACCACGGTGGGTGCCGCCGTCGAGGGCATTCAGCACGTTTACGAGGCCCCGGGCGAGATCCGCTTCAAGCTCGCCGGGCAGGACCTGGCGCTGACTGCGTTCAACGGCCACGCACCGGGTTCCCTGTCGGTGCTGTTCACGGACCAGACCTCCGGCACCACCACCTACGCGGCCAACCGCACGCTCTCCGTGGTGCCCGAAGCGGACGGCTCCGTGGTGCTGGACTTCAACCGGGCGGTCAACCTGCCGTGCGCCTACACGGACCTGGCCACCTGCCCGCTTCCACCGGCCGAAAACCGGCTGCCCGTGGCCATCGAGGCCGGCGAAAAGATTCCCTACGAACGTCAGGACCTGAAATGAGCAACACCGAGAACCTTCCGGCCGAAGGAAGCCAGGCCGGTTTCCTGGCCATCGAGCTCGACGGCGCCGGCTGGGACGGAGCGGACATCTCCCGTGCGGTGCTGGCCGCCGAGTCCGCCGGTTTCCACGCAGCCACCTTCACGGACGCGCCGGTTCCCGGCCGTGCCAACGCACTGCAGCGCGCCGCGTTCGCCGGCCCCGTCACCAGGTCCATTGCGCTGATCCCCGAAGTGGACACCGTCTACACCGAGCCGTTCCACGTTTCCACCCAGCTGGCCAGCCTCGACTACGTCTCCGGCGGCCGGGCCGGATGGATCGCCTCGGCGGACGAGGCACCCGGGGCTGCCGCCGCCGTCGGGCGTTCTTCCGTCACCGGCGCCGCGCTGGGCCAGGAGGCCGCGGCGTCCATCGAGGTATCCCGCCGGCTGTGGGATTCGTGGGAGGACGATGCCGTGATCCGTGATGTCGCCACCGGGCGGTACATCGATGTGGACAAGCTCCACTATGCCGATTTTGAGACGCCTGACGGCTTCGCCGGCGCGGGCTATTCGGTGAAGGGCCCGTCCATCATTCCGCGTCCGCTGCAGGGGCAGCTCCCTGTACTGGTTCCTGCTTCGCTGCTGGGCGAGGTGCCGGCCGACGCCGTGGACGCTGTGCTGGTGTCCGCGCCGACCCCCGAACTGCTGGCGGCGGAGGTCCTCGACGTGCGCTCCCGCGTGGGTGCGTCCGTGGCGGTGATCGCCGAGCTCGACGTCGTCCTCGACTCGCGCGGGCAGGCTGCGGCCTCGCGGAAAACAGCGTTCGACGGCGGACGCGCGGTCTTCGCGGGCACCGCCGCAGCCCTGACGGACCTCCTTGAGTCATTGCTGGCGGACGCCGACGGCGTGCGCCTCCACCCGGCGTCGCTCGCTCTGGACCTTGACGAACTGGGCCGCCTGGTCCTGCCCGAGCTGCGCCGCCGCGGAGCGCTCCGCCCGGTGCTGCTGGACGGAACCTTCCGCGACCTGCTGGGCCTGGAACGCCCTGCCAGCCGCTACGCATCTGCCGCCGCCGGCACCGGAAAGTAAGGAAAAACCATGACACAGCACAACCGTGCTAAATCCGACGTCTTCCAGCCCACCGGCCAGATCCAGTTCGGCATCTTCTTCCAGGGCGTCAATTCCGGCACCATCTGGAAGGCGGCAGAATCCGGTTCGCAGACCGACTTTGAATCCTTCCGCCGCATCGCCCAGACCGCCGAGCGCGGGCTGTTCGCGGCGTTCTTCCTGGGGGAGGGACTTCGCCTGCGTGAGCACCTGGGCCGCCCGCACGCCCTGGACGTGGTGGGCCGGCCGGATGCGCAGACCATGCTGGCCGCGCTGGCTTCGGTGACCAGGAACATCGGACTGGTAGCCACCCAGAACACCACCTACAACGATCCGGCGGACCTGGCCCACCGGCTTGCCTCGCTGGACCTGATCTCCGGCGGCCGTGCCGCCTGGAACATCGTCACCACGGACAACGCGTGGACCGGTGCGAACTTCCGCCGCGGCGGCTACCTTGACCATGCCGACCGGTACAGGCACGCCGAAGCGTTCGTGGAGACGGCCAAGCGGATCTGGGACTCCTGGGAGAGCCCCGCCGGCCCGGCCCGCCGCGTGCTCCACGAAGGGCAGCACTACACGGTGGACGTGACTCCGCGCCTGCCGCGCAGTGCGCAGTACCGGCCGGTGCTGTTCCAGGCCGGGGATTCGCCCGAGGGACGGAACTTCGCCGCCCGCCAGGCGGACGTGATCTTCTCCGCCCACCCCAAGTTCGACGACGCCGTGGAGTTCCGCAAGGACCTCGTGGAGCGTTCGGTGGCGGCGGGCCGCGGCGCGAATGCCGTGCAGATCATGCCGGCCAGCGAATTCATCCTCGCTGCCACAGCCGAAGAGGCTGCGGAAAAGAAGGAGTGGGTGCGGAGCCTGCAGATCGGGCCGCAGCAGGCTGTGGCCTACCTGGAGCAGTTCTGGGGCCGCGAGCTGTCCGAGTACGATCCCGACGGTCCGCTGCCGGAGATCGACCCCGTGGTGGAGGAGACGTCCGAGACCCGCGGCAGCGGCTTCCACGGTGCCAAGGCCCGTCAGCTCGCGGACCAGTGGCGTGCCGAGGCCAAGGACAAGGGCCTGTCCATCCGCCAGTTCGTCACCTCCAAGACGGCGCGGATCGACGCCACGTTCACCGGCTCCTACACGGCCGTGGCGGACCACCTGGCCGAGTATGCCCGGACGGGTGCGGTGGACGGGTTCAACATCTCGCCGTGGCTGGTTCCCACCGGACTGGATGACATCGTCAACCACCTGGTGCCGGAGCTGCAGGAACGCGGCGTGTACCCCACGGAGTACCGCGGCAGCACCCTGCGCGAAAACCTCGGGTTGGAGACACCGGTGCGCACCGCGGACCAGCCGTCCGGGGCGGTCCGGGCCTGATGCGGATCGCAGCCTGGTGGGGAAGGGGCGACGACGGCGGCGAGCAGGGTGCCGCCGCGGGCCCTTCCCTGGGGGCTGCTTCGGCCGGGGCGCGCTCCGCGGATCCTGTTCCGGCGGACACCGTCAGGCTGCAGCTGACCCTGTGGGAGCAGTGGGCCTAGTCCGGATCTGGTGACGGCCAGCGCTGAGTTCAAGAACGCCGTCAGGACCCTATGCCGAGGTGCGCGCCGCCTGCCACGTCCAAGCTCACGCCGGTGATGTAGCGGTTGTCAGGGTCGGCTAGGAAGAGGATGGCGCGGGCGACCTCGTCGGGTTCGGCGAAGCGGCGCATGGGAAGTTGCGCGGCGCGTTTGGCTCGGTTGGCGACGGCATCGGGGCCGGAGTCTTTGGCGAATTGGGCCCACATGGGGGTGTTGACCGGGCCCGGTGCGATCGCGTTAACGGAGATTCCATGGGGTCCGAGTATTTCGGCGAAGGACCACATGATGTGAAGCACGGCAAGCTTGCTCGAGTTGTACGGCAGGTAATTGCTGCGGGCTTCCTTCGCCGCGACCGAGGAAAGGATGATGATGGCACCGGCGGTCCCGGACGCCATCATTGACTGTGCCGTTTCCCGGACCATGGAGAACGTGCCGGAGGCGTTGATCCGCATCACGGTTTCGTATTCTTCCGTGGTGGTTTCCATGATGTCCGGGGTGGCGCCGAGGATACCGGCGGCGTGAATGAGTGCGTCGATGCGCCCGTACTTGCTTGTGATGTCGCGGACGACGGAGGCGCACTGCTCTTCGGAGGTGACGTCGAGCGGGAAGAAGGCGGCCAGGTCCTGGCCCTCTTTGGCGGCGCGGTCGGCGCCGATCACGAGGGCTCCCTCGACTTTGAGCGCATCGATAACGGCATCACCGATGCCTCCACTTGATCCGGTCACCAGGACCACTTGATCCTTGAGGCTCATTTGGTGCCTCCGCTCACTGGCTGCGTGGCGTGACTCTGCCATAACCGGCCTTCCTGTTCTTCAGCGGGCAACCCAGAGGCGGCGAGGATCCGATCGAGCAGCCGCTGGGTCTGAACGGCCTCGCGGCCCGACGTGAGGGGTTCGGCTCTGTCGGCGACGCGATCGAGGAAATGGTGGACTGCGGCGGAGAAGCCCAGCGTGTCGGTTGCCGTGGCCCACCCGTAGGCTTCGGCGCTGAGTTCGCGTGATGTGGTGACTCCGCTGATAGTGGTCGACACTGCCTCGGGGGCACGCACTTCCACGGTTTTTCCGTGGCCGTAGGCGTCCAGTTTTTCGTTCCAGGCACCTGCGGTCCGGGCTGCCATCAGCACTCCGGTGTTACCGGTGCTGAAGCGGATGATGGCAGCGACGCCGTCTTCCTCCCAGGGGTCCTCCCCGGCCGCATGCGCAGAGACGTCCACGGGTTCGCCGCCGCAGTACCAGCGCAGCAGGTCGACCATGTGAATGGCGTTCTCGAACGTCGCGCGGTACTCGGATCCGGGCCGGTTCTTCTGGGCGACGCAGAACGTAGCGCCCTTCTCCCCAAACGCATCACGCCCGGCCGTGTAGACGGGTGCGTAGCGGCGGTTGAAGTCCACCATCAGGATCAGGCCACGTTCCTCGGCGAGGTCAGCCAACCGTTCTGCTTCGTCGGTTTCCGGGGCCAGGGGTTTTTCGCAGAACACGTCGATGTCGTTTTCAAGGCAAAGCTTGACGGCGTGCGCGTGCTCCGAGCGCGGGGTGAGGACAAAGACGGCGTCCAGGTCCTGAGCGGCAAGCATGTCTTCAACCGATCGATAGGCGGCGCCGAAACCCCAGCGGCGGACCAGGTGCCCGGGGTCCTCTTGACGGGAGACCAGTGCAACCAGTTCAACATCGTTCCGTTGTACCAGGGTGGGCAGTTGGGCGATGGAGGCAATTTTTCCCGCGCCGATGACGCCGACGCGTAGTCGCTGAGCGGTCATCGTGCCTTCACCTCAGCGAGATCGGCGAGCATCGTTCGCAGGGCGGCCGCGGATTCCCGGAACCCTTCCTCCGGGCTCGGGAGGTCTTGCGGGTGCCACCGGTACTCGTACTCAATGCTCAGCAGATCGTCGTAGCCGTGGCGCAGGAGCGCAGCGAGGATCTCCCGCCAAGGAAGAATGCCGGTTCCGATGACCCGCGACCGGACGGAACGCTCGGAGGCGTTAACGCGGGCCGTTTCCGTTGCGCGGAAGGTCGCTGAGGAGTCGGTGAACACCAGGTCCTTGACGTGCACGTGACCGATCAGTCCGCCTTGAACTTCAAAGGCCTGTTCGAACGTTTCGTCGTGGGTGAAGGTCAGGTTCGTCTGGTCGTAGAGGACACGGACGGCGGGGTGGGCGACTTCGCGGACGAGCGCCGCGGTTTCAGCGGCCGTCTGGGTCATGGTGCCGAAATGGTTCTCCACGCAGAGGCGTACGCCGGCCTGTGCAGCCTCAGGTGCCAGGGTCTGGAGGGCGTCCCGCAGTTTCGCCCAACGCGCGGCGTGGTCGGCGTCCCCTGGGTGCCAGGATCCCGCGTAAACGCGGACCCTGTCGGCGCCGAGCAGATGCGCGGTTTCGATCGCGCCCCTGAATTCGTCGACTCCGCTGCGCCATTCACGCTCGTCCAGGGAGTTGATGGACGTGGTGTACGGCGTCAAGCCGATGATGGGCAGGCCCTCATCGTCCGCGGCCTTAAGCGCGTCAAGGGCGGCGCGGCGGTCCCGTTGGGGGAGTCCTGATTTGTAGTCGTCCTGGTAAATGACTTCCGCGGCGTCGAGGCCAGCGGCTCGAAACAGCCTGAGTGCCTGGGGGACCGTGTGGTCCGGAGTGCCGAGGGTGTGGCCTGCCAGTCGCATTATTGATCGTCCTTCGTGGAAGTGTGTGTTGGTGCCGCCCAGTCCGTGGGACCGACCAGGCGGGGTGGGGCTGCGACGCGGGATCGATCGACGATTTCCATCAGCAGCCCCCAAGGGGTGACGAAGTATGTCCAGCGGTTGCCGGCGACGCGGGGACTGTCGCCTGCGACTTCCTTGCGCTCGCCGAGCACGCGTACTCCAGGGGTTTCCTGCAGGACGGCGACCGCTTCGTCCACATCGTCGACGACGAAGCACAGGTGGTGCCCGCCTGCGTCGCAATGCCGCGGCGGGGTTTCCCGCCGCTCAGCGCTGCTCCATTCGAAAAGCTCGATATTAAGGTTCGGTGGCAGCCGCAGCATCGCCAAGGTGAGCCGGGCGTCCGCAGGGACATCAAAGTTCGTGGGCATGAACTCGGCGTCGGGTCCGCGGTCAGAGCGGTACAGCTCCTCGGCACCGAGTACCTCGACGAAGAACGTGATGGCCTCGTCAAGATTGGGAACCGTCAGGCCGACATGGTCGGTGTGCCGGAGCCCAGGCAGCCTGCGCAGGGTCTTTGTGCTGGTTCCGGTCATTTGCGCGGCCCTGAGGTGGAGGCGCGTACCAGGAGTTCAGGTTCCAGGACGACGTGGTCTACTGATCCGTTCAGGTTCTGTTTTTCTGCCAGCTCGATGGCAATGTTTCCCATGTCAGCAATCGGCTGCCGTACTGTTGTCAGGGCGGGGTTGAACCGGGCGCCCAGCGCCAGACCGTCGAACCCCATGACAGAGACGTCCTCCGGCACGCGAATACCGCTCTTGCCAAGGGCCGAGATCACCGCGAAGGCGACCATGTCATTGGCGGCGATGATCGCCGTCGGGGGATTGTCCATCTCCAGAAAGTGCTGTGCTGCGCGTGCCCCGGTGTCCGGGTCGGAGCCGCTGTCGAGAACCACCGGCGAGTTGCCGCCTTCCGCTGACAGTTCCAGGTACGCGTCCATCCGGTCCTGGGCCGTGTGGGTCCCGGAGATGCCGGAGACATAGCCGATCGAGGTGTGGCCCAGGGAACGCAGGTGCTCCAGTGCGAGGATGATGCCGCGGCGGCTGTCGACTGTCACCGTGGGAACCGAGGTGTCGCCTTCCACGCGGTCGATCACTACGACCCGGTGACCGAAATCGAAGCGCTTGAGGGCATCGGTATCGACTTTCGTCGAAGGGGCGACGATTCCAAAGGGGGCGTACATGGCCTGCATCGCCGTGAAGTACCCGTCGGTCTTGGCAGGGTCTCCGTTCGTGACACAGAGCAACAGCTGGTAGCCACGCTCATCAGCGGCCTGCGTCATGGTCTTGGCCAGCTCTGCAAAGAACGGGTTGGTGATGTCCGGAACAATCAGAGGGACGAAAGTGCTGGTCTTCCGCCGCAACGCCTGGGCGAGCGGGCTCATCGTGTAACCGAGCCCTTCGGCGACGCGGAGAATGTGCTCCCTGGTTTCGCTCTTTACCGCCTCTGGCCGGGAGAACGCCCGGGAAACCGTTGAGCGGTGGACTCCGGCCGCCTTCGCGACAACGTCAATACTAAGGTCGGCCATCTTCTGTTCCTCCGTGGTGGTCATACGCCTGCCAAATCGGGCGCATCGCGTCTTCGAGCTGGGCCAGCGTTGGCAGTCCCTGGAATCCATCTTCCAGCGTTTCCGCGACCCGGCGTACGAACGCGTCGTAGAGGGGGTCGCTGTCGACGTTGATCATGGCGGATTCCGTTATCCCGGCCTCTGAAGTGAACGTTGCAGAACCGTCTGAATTGATGGAGGCGAAGCCGGCCTCGCCCGCCGACGTGAAGCTGCAGTAGCGCTTCAACGGCGAATTCGGGAATGCGTACCCCACCTCAATGATGGCCTCACGCCCGCCCGTGGTGGTGACGATAAGACTGGCATGGTCCTCAATATCCGCACCGTGCAGAACGGAGGAGAGCCTGGAATCCACTGTGTCTGCGGACTCGTTGCTGCCCTGCAGGAACAGATCGACAAAATGCGGTGCCAGATTCGCAAGGCAGCCACCCCCCGCCGCAACAGGATCGAGCATCCAGGGATTGCCGTTATGCAGGTAGCGCGAGGGCGGCCCGGCGACGAAGGATGCCCTCTGGTACGTCGGACGGCCCGCCTTGGCAAGCCAGCGGTCAACGGGGCCGTCCCGCTGAACCAGGGGGACCGTCACCGGCACGCCGGCCGCTTCCGCAGCTTCCCGTACCCTGGCAAGCTCGGACAGGGAAGTGCCAAGGGGCTTCTCCACCACAAGCGGAATGCCACGTTCAATCAGCGCAAAGCATTTTTCCGCCATGCCATTGTGTGGGCCAAAGACATAGGCAAGCCCGAGGTTCGGCAGGTCGACCAGGTTGCGCCAGTCCGCTTCTACCGGGGCATTCCAGGCGTCCGCAAGTCCCCGTACGAGCGATACGTCCTCGTCGCTGATCCCGACAACGTTGTGTTCCTCCCCGATCGCCCGTGTACAAAGCGGGACGTGCCAGTGGGAAGCGCCAAGGATGATGGTGCGTGGTCTACTCATCTGCCAGCCCCTTTGCTAAGTATGAGATCGATTGCTGAGATCGGTTGCAATAACAGTATGGATGGTGGGAGAGTTTGTCAACGACACTTCAACAGTGGTTCAGGGATCCTCCGGAACACGGAAGTTGCCCGGGCCAGAAGAAAGGCCAGCAATGTACAAAAAACTCCGTACCCTCGAAACAATTCACCATTCAGGCGCCGTCCTCATCGTGCGCCTCGAGAATGAAGACCTCGCAGAGCGAGTGGCAGAGGCAGCCATCGCCGGCGGATTCAAAGCCCTTGAAATCACGCTCTCGATCCCCGGTGCAGTGGACGTGATCCGTCGGCTCTCTGCCAAGCACGGGCCCAAGGGAGTCGCGGTGGGGGCTGGAACGGTCCTGGACGAGCATTCGGCCTACGAGTGCATCCGTGCCGGCGCAGAGTTCCTGGTCAGTCCCCAGTTGAACCGATCAATGATCCGGCTGGCCAACCGGTACCAGGTGCCCACCATCAGTGGCGCGTATACGCCCACGGAACTTGTTGAGACTGCAGAGGCCGGCGCTGACATCCTCAAGCTGTTCCCCACCGAAGCCGGCGGTATCCCCTACGCGAAGTCGGTTCTTGCGCCACTGGCGCACCTGCCGATCATGCCGGCAGGCGGCGTTACCCCTGAAAATGTCGCCGAATGGTTCGCCGCCGGCGTGGCGGGCGTTGGCGTCGGCAGTGCTGTGACAAAAGCATGGCAGCCGGACGGGGACTTCTCACGCGTTACCGAGGCTGCCCGTGAGTTCCTCGCGGCAGTGGAAAAGGCCCGTCAATGACGACTCCCAAAGTCTTCATTGTCATAGGTCCCGCCGGCTCCGGAAAGACCACCATCGCCCAGCAGACGGCAGAGGAGCATGCCGCAGCCTATCTGGACAAGGACCGGCTCTGCGGCCGCTTGGTCGAGTTTGCCTTGACGGCAGCAGGGCACGATCCCACTGACCGGGAGTCCAACGCGTATTACCGGGAGAACGTTTTGCCCCTGGAGTACGGGACGCTTATGGATGTCGCGGGAGCGAATCTTCGGCTGGGGCGATCCGTCGTCATCGATGCACCCTTCGGTGCATACTTCGCCATGCCTGATTACCTGACGGGCGCTGCCGAAGAGTTTCACTGGCCCCCCGTGGAGACTGTGGTGGTGCGAGTGCGTGTCCCGCCGGAGATCCTTCGGGAACGGATAAGCCAGCGCGGCCTGGAGCGGGACCGGTGGAAGCTTGCACACTGGGACGAGTACTGGGCCTCATACGGCAGCCTGGACTGCACTTGGTCCGGGGTCCATTTCCTTGACGTTGACAACGAAAAGCCGCTGGGTATGCGGGACATCTGCGGCAGCTGAAACCAGAGAAAATTGCCCATTGACAGGGTTGGCAGCCCTACGTAGTCTTGCTTGCAACCGATCTCAGCAACCGATCTCAGCGTCGCGTAAAATGCAACCGATCTCATCGGTGAAACAACCGAAGAATGCTTCGTCCTACTAAAGCCGGGGCAGTGCGGAAACAGTCCAATACCCTCCGCAGAAAACGTGAAAATATGGAGAGTTCAATGAAGACCTCAAAAGAAGCTGTTGGCAGTCCAGACTCTTCGGAGCTGACCGAAGTGCCAGAGCGCCCACGCCGCAACCTCAATATGGTGGCGGGCACGATCGGCCACTTCGTGGAGTGGTACGACTGGTACATCTATGGGTTGCTGGCCGCGGTGTTCTCATCACAAATATTTCCCAGTGATTCACCGTTCGCCTCCCTCATCGCAGCACTGCTCACCTACGCGGTCGGGTTTGTTGTCCGCCCGCTCAGCGGCATCATCGTTTCGCCTCTGGCCGACCGTTTCGGCCGAAGGCTCATCCTTACGCTGGCCATCTCCGGGATGGCGCTCGGTGCCCTGATCATCGGCCTCACGCCGTCATTTGCCACCATTGGCTATGCGGCGCCCGTCCTGTTCCTGGTGGCGCGCATTCTCCAGGGGATCTCGGCCGGCAGTGAGGCGCAGAGCGCCATTGCCTTCATGGTTGAGCACGCCCCCGCAAACCGCCGGGGCCTGTTCGGTTCGTTCTCCAACATGGCGAGCGGCCTGGCGACCCTCGCAGCAACCGGCGCCGCGGCAATGGTGACGTCCGCCTTTACCCCGGAGGACCTGGCCGCCTGGGGTTGGCGCATCCCGTTCGTCGCCGGAGGCATCCTCGGCGTCGTCGGGCTCATTCTGAGGGCCCGGGCTGAAGAGACGCCGGAGTTTGAAGCAACTGCCGTCGTGGACCAAAAGTCCGCCGCTGCACGCCTGCTGGACCTGCTTCGCGAACACCCCAAGGCGCTGCTGCAGGCCGCAGCCCTCTCTGCCCCGGCCGTGGCCTACTACACCTGGGCCACCTTCCTTCCCACCTATGCCAAGCTGACCACGGGCCGCGATCTCTCTTCCACCCTGGCCGGGAGCGTCATCGGACTGGCCCTGCTGGTCGTCATCGTGCCTGTCTGCGGATACCTTTCCGACCGGCTGGGCCGCCGCAAGATCTTCCCCATCATCGGCGCCATCGGCATGATCGTTCTCTTCTACCCCTTGCTCCTGCTCCTGAACCAGCCGGGCTTCGGCGTCTACGTTCTGGTATCAGCCTCCGGTTGGGTCGTCCTCGGAATCTGGCAGGCCGTCTACCCGACAATCCAGGCCGAACTCTTCCCCGCCTCTGTTCGTGTCTCCGGCATCGGTTTCGCACACCAGATCGTGATTGCCGTCTTCGGCGGCACGGCGCCACTGATCGCCGCCGCCTTCGTCGGCGCTGGACAGCCCATGCTCGTCGCGGTCTACATGATCGCCATCGTCGCCGTCTGCCTCGTCGTCTACTTCACTCTTCCGGAGACCGGCAGCCGGGCCGGCCGTGCCACGGTCGGCATTGCCGACGCTGAAGTCCTCGAAGGCGAACACCTGCTCCATGGCGTTTCGCCAGCGACTGACGAAGCGAATCGCTCGCGGCAGCCATAGTGGTCCACAGGAGGGCTTGGCGGCTCGAACGGGCGACATTGCACGCAGCCCGCCCTTTCGAGCCGCCGGGCCAGCCAGATCTCTGCCCGATCCACCACGAGGATCGAGATCCACTTCGCCTTATGAAATCAGCACAACACCTCTATTGGCACAGAACTGAGAGACGCCCCAGATGATTATCAATACTTTTTCCTATCTCTGGTCAACTACGGCAATTGATGCGATCGCTGAGCTGGCCGCCAACGGATATCAGGCCTTTGAAGTGCCGGTCAGTTCGCCGCATTGTTGGCCGGATGAGATCACAGCCCAGGAGCGCTCAGCTATGCGTGCGCGGCTCAAGGACTACGGCGCCAAGATCAGGTCGCTGAATGCCGGGGGATACGACATCAACCTCGCGAGCCCTGGTGCCAATATGCGCCGCAAGAGTGTCGAGCACATAAAGCAGGTGATCGACCTTGCCGAAGCCTGGGACGTCCGCGAAGTTGTGATCTCCCCCGGCACAAGACGCCCGATGATCTCCCCCGCACTCGACAACGTTTATGCCTGGATGTACGAAAGCCTGGAGACGCTCATCCCGATGGCCAAGCAGGCAGGCACCCGCCTTCTGTTCGAGAACACCCCATACTGCTTCACTCCCACTATCCAGGACCTGGCCGGCGTAATCAGCACAATCAACGACGACGCCGTCAAGATCGTCTACGACGTCGCCAACGCCGCATACATCGGCGAGGACCCCGTCGACGGTTTACTCGCCCACCACGAATCGATCGGACTTATCCACATCTCCGACACGGGAACGGAAACCTGGGGCCACGATCCGATCGGCACCGGAATCATCGACTGGAACGGACTAGGCAAAGCCGTCCGCGAAACCTGCGGCATCGGCAACGTTGTTCTCGAGATCATCCGTGAAGAAAACCCGGTGCAGGAATTCAAGAAGGCGATGAACGACCTCGCTAACCACGGCTGGGACCTGGCAACGTGACGCAAAACCAGCGTCATCGCGAACTGTCAAAAACAAACTAAGTCCAGGTGATCCCAACGGATCCCTGTCAGAAGGAGTAGGTGCCATGAGGGCTTTGGTCAGCGGTGGAAGCAGCGGCATAGGGGCAGCGACCTGCCTGCGAATCACAGAAGCGGCACTCGCCCGCGGCGAGAAGCCGATGATTGCCGTATGCGGAAACGAGCTTAACAACGGCCAAGAGCAGGTCGTCCGCTCGATTCAGTCGATGGGAGGCACCGCCATCGCACTGTCCGGTGACCTCGGCGACCCTGACGTTCCGGGCCGGCTGGTAGCAGCTGCCGTGGCAGAATTCGGCGGACTGGACGCGCTCATCGCAAACGCCGGAATAGCAAACCCAGGTCAAATATGCGATCTATCCATAGAAGACTGGGACAGCATGTTCTCCGTCAACCTCCGCGGCGCCTGGCTCCTTGCCAAAGCAAGCTACCCGCACCTGAAAGAGAGCCGCGGTTCGGCCTGCTTCACTTCGTCAATGTCCGGCCAGCTGCCACATGCCGGGTCCGGGGCCTACAGCCCCAGCAAGGCTGCACTTACCATGCTGGCCCAGACTCTTGCCTTGGAATGGGCGCCCGAAGGAATTCGCGTCAACGTGGTGTCCCCGGGCATGACCCACACACGAATGACCGAGAAAATGTATGCCGATCCGCAGATCAAGAAAGCAAGGGAAGGTATTATTCCCTTGGCACGAATCGGGGACCCCGCGGACATCGCGAATGTGATCGAATTCCTTGTTGGGCCGCTGTCCGGCTACGTCACCGGTCAAGACATCTGCGTCGACGGTGGTTTCTCCAAATCCATTCTTAGCCACATTCCCGGCCGGCCCAGTTCCAAACCCTAAGAAGCCCATGCCACTCAGGCCCCGGAACGGCAGCATTCCTGCCGCGGGGAGGTAGCCTCGATCGAGGCTCGCAGCCCCGGTTTGATTAATGCGTAGGGAACACAGCAGGGCTCTCACCGCGAATAACCCACAAGGAAGGGCCGACGACGGCGCTGTATGCGCCGACGTCGGCCCTTCCTTTGCTGCGTGGGGCCTAAGCCGGGTGGGCTTAGTTGAGGTAGCCGTTCGGGTTCAGGACGTACTTCGTGGCTGCGCCGGCGTCGAACTCCGCGTAACCCCGGGGTGCGTCCTCCAGCGGGATGGCCGTGGCGTTGACGGCCTTGGCGATGTGGATCCGGTCATGCAGGATGGCCATCATCAGCTGCCGGTTGTACTTCATCACCGGGCACTGGCCGGTGGCGAAGGAGAGGGATTTTGCCCAGCCGGTGCCCAGCGAGAGGGACAGGCTGCCCTTCTTGGCGGCCTCGTCCGTGGCGCCCGGGTCCCCGGTGACGTACAGGCCCGGGATGCCCACGGACCCGCCGGCGGTGGTGAGGTCCATCAGCGAATTGAGTACCGTGGCCGGTGCTTCCTGCGCCCCGTGTCCGTGTCCGCGGGCTTCGAAACCGACCGCGTCGATTCCGGAGTCCACTTCACGGACGCCGAGGATCTGTTCGATCTGGTCTGCGGGATCGCCGTTGGCCACGTTGACAGTTTCGCAGCCGAAGGACCGGGCCTGGGCCAGACGGTCCTCGTTGAGGTCACCGACGATGACCACCGCGGCACCCAGCAGCTGGGCGCTGGCGGCGGCGGCGAGGCCCACAGGTCCCGCTCCGGCAACGTACACGGTGGAACCGACGCCCACGCCTGCGGTGACGGCGCCGTGGAAGCCGGTGGGCAGGATGTCCGAGAGCATGGTCAGGTCCATGATCTTCTCAAGGGCCTGGTCCCGGTCAGGGAACCGCAGCAGGTTCCAGTCGGCGTAGGGGACCAGCACGTACTCGGCCTGGCCGCCCACCCAGCCGCCCATGTCCACGTAGCCATAGGCGGAACCGGGACGGTCCGGGTTCACGTTCAGGCAGATTCCGGTCTTGCGTTCCTTGCAGTTCCGGCAGCGGCCGCAGGAGATGTTGAAGGGGACTGAGACAATGTCCCCCACCTTGATGAACTCGACATCCGGCCCGGCCTCAATGACTTCACCGGTGATTTCGTGCCCCAGCACGAGGCCGGCCGGGGCGGTGGTGCGGCCGCGGACCATGTGCTGGTCCGAGCCGCAGATGTTGGTGCTCACGGTGCGCAGGATGACCCCGTGCGGGACCTTCCGGCCAACGTTGATGGGGTTGACGCCGGGGCCGGCCTGCAGTTCAAAGGTGGGGTAGGGGGTGTCGATGATTTCGACGACCCCGGGCTCCTTGTACGCAACGGCTTTGTTACCTGACATGGGCGTTCTCCTTTGGTTGGTGTTCCGATTGCCACGGAAGGCCTGACGCTTGGTTGCATCAGACCTTCCGTGGGACAGCTATTGGCAGTTTTGGTGCAGCGGTTCGGGTTCAGTCATGGATGGGCGCAGCGGGGGCTACGCGTCGATGACCATGTCCGTGCGCGCGGTGGAGCAGCAAGGCAGGAACTTGCCGGCGTCGATTTCCCGCTTGCGGATGCCGCCCTGGTGGTTCATGTCCACCTCACCGGACAGCTTGACCACCTTGCAGGAACCGCACATGCCCTCCTTGCAGTTGGCGCCGATCCGGACACCCGCACGCTGTGCCACCTCGAGGATGGGGAGCTCCGGGTCGATCCGCACATTGATGCCGGTGCGCATGAAGGACAGCGTTAGGCTGCCGGTTCCCACGGTGTCGAAGTTGGACGCGTCGGGTGCGCTGGTTTCGGGCGTGGTGCCGGTGGTCTCTGCGGCCGGAGCGTCCGGGTCCACCGCTTCAAGCGGCATGCCGGTGGCCTGCAGCGTACCGTCCTCGTCGTAGCCCGGCTCGTACATGCCGAACGCCGCAGGCTGGCTTTCGTAGTAGTCCTCGGCGGAATCGGCGATCTCCTCGGCGATTTCTTCGGCAATGTCCGCTGCCAGCGCCAGCTCCGCCTGGTACTCCAGGAGGGTCTGCCGGTCACCCGAGAAGAACTCCATGTAGATGGAGGTATCGTCGACGCCTACCTTCTTGAGCAGCTCGGTAGCGGTGTTCAGGTAACCCTCCGGGCCGCAGGCGTAGACCTGCCGGCCGTTGGCGTCGGGAGCCACCTCGTCGATCATCGCCGCGGACAACCGGCCCTTGAACCCTTCCCACTCCTCGGGCAGGCCGCGGTCACCCAGGGCGTAGAAGACCTTGACGCGCGAGTCCACGGACGCGATGTAGGCCAGCTCCTTGTGGAAGGCAAAGCCTCCGGCTTCCGCACCGTGGTAGAGGACCACCACGTCAGCGGTCCCGGGCAGGTCGTGAATGGTCCGCAGCATCGACATGATCGGCGTGATGCCCGCGCCGGCCGCCAGGAAAAGGTACCGTGCGCGCCGGTCCGCATCAGGCAGGTGGAACGCGCCCACGGGGCCCAGCATGTCCAGGACCGTACCGGGCCTGACGTTCTCATGCACCCACGGTGAAACCAGTCCGCCGGCGTCCTTCTTGACGGTGACGCTGAAGGTCCACGGCTCCGTGGGTGAACTGGACAGCGAGTAGCTGCGGTCCACCGGTTCCTGGTCTTCGCCGTTCACGGGGAAGGCAATGTTCACGTACTGGCCCGCGCGGAACGCCAGGGGCGCCCCGTCGCAGCGGCGGAACACGAACGTCATCATGCCGCCCGCTTCGGGAACGGTCTCGACGCATTCGGCCATGAACTCCTGCGGATGCCACGGACCCAGGGCCTTGGCTGCGCTGGCGGGTCCTTCGAGGCTGCCCATGACCCGGTTCCACGGCATTTCAAGGCCGCGGATACGCTGCGGTTCCTGGACTGGCGTCTCAGTCAGGGCAACGTCAATCATGCCAAGTGCTCCTGCACCCGCTGCGTGTACCAGTTGATGAAGGCCTCAACCTGGTATTCGCTCTTCATGTACGGGCCGGGCTCGTAGGCGGGGCTGGCTGCACCCTGCTGGCAGAGTTCCACGAACGCCTTGTCCTGGATGTTGGTCTGCTCCCAGGTGTAGGTCAGCTTCTCACGGTCGTAGTCGACGCCTTCCACGGCGTCGTCAGCTACCAGCCAGGTGGTGCGGACCAGGGTCTGGTGTTCATTGATGGGGAAGACGCCGAAGGTGATGACGTGGTCGCTCTGAAAGTGGAACCAGCTGTTGGGCTGCAGGTGCATGGAGCAGCGGCCCAGGCGGAAGTCCCGCAAGTCACCGAGCAGCTTCTTGGAGAGCCGGCGCCCGTCGGCCGAGAAGGATTCGCCTTCTCCGTCAAGGGATTCGCGGGAGATCCGGATGCCCGCGATGCGGGTGTCCAGTTCCTCGACCACCTCGTAGGGGAGGCCGTAGCGGCGGCACCGCTCCTCGAGCGAGGACTGTGCTTCTTTGTTGCGTTCCCAGACCTCCTCGAGGTGGGTGGGGATCAGGCCTTCCGTCAGGCCCCAGGTGGGGAAGAGGGAGCAGGCGAGTTCCGGGTGCCCGTCGCAGTGGTAGCACTCACGGTTGTTCTCCATGACGAGCTTCCAGTTGCCCTCTTCGATGATGTTCTGCTGGTAGGCAATCTTCGTCTTGGACAGGTCGTGCGGCGCCAGGTAGGGCTCGAAGATCTTCGAGGTCTCATCGAAGTCTGTTGGCGGTTCGTCAGCGATGCAGACGAAGATGAGGCCGGCAACCTCGCGGCTGTGGGCCTTCTTCAGGGCGAAGCAGTTCTTGTCGAACTTGGCCTCGCCGGGAGCGGAGGCGTGGATCAGGTTGCCCTCGGGGGAGTAAGTCCAGGAGTGGTAGCCGCAGACCAGGTTTCCGGTGGAACCGGTGGCTTCGGTCAGGACGCGGGCACCGCGGTGGCGGCACACGTTGTGCAGGACGTTGACGCCGCCGTCATCGTTGCGCAGCACGATCAGGGAGTAGGGGCCGTAGTCGACGGTGATGTAGTCGCCTGGCTCGGGCAGCTCGGCAACGCTGCCGGCAAAGATCCAGTGCTGGCCGAAGATGGCCTCCATGTCGATCTTGAAGATCGTCGGGTCAGTGTAGAAGGGGGCGTCGAGGGAGTAGCCCGTGCGCCGGAACTCGAACAGAGCAGCGATCTCTGCCTGCTGCTCTGCAGGCAGTGATGAGGCGAGTTTTCCGCGTGTGTTGAGGGGCACGTTCACTGGAGCAGTCATTTTTTCCTCCCGGGAGGCTGGGTAAGTATGCGGTTGGTGGGGAGACTACGGAGTTGGTGGAGGCAACTCGCGGTGTCGGGAATGTCGCCGTTACGCGGTGGGGGAGGATCGATGCGGAAGAAGGCCCGGCGTACGGATTGAGCTTGTGGCAAGCATCTCCATGTTTGGGTCCTTCCGCATGCGTCTTACGCAACAACAATCATGATGTGCAACAGCGTGACGTATGCCACGCCGACTGTCAAGTAGTTACGGATGCCCGGCCGGAGCCTCGGAAATGTCTTGACACCGTGGCGCGTGAGGCGGCCGCGGCATGGCGGCTGATTGGGCTGCCGGGCGCTCTGGCGGCGACGTAAAAAAGTCGCCGGAATCCGTTCAGTACATGGGCAGCACGGAAGGGCCGACGACGGCATGGCGGGTGCCGTCGTCGGCCCTTCTCTGTGCGTTGTGCAACAAGCAGTGGCGCCGTCTAGGGCACCTTGACCGCTACGGCTCCTTCCTCAGCCGGAGCAGGGCCAGCCGGGGCAGCGTCCACAGCCGGGCCTGCGGACGGGTGGGCCGCCACCGCGGCGGCGTGCTCGGCCAGCACGCCCGTCTGGTGCCGGATCTTCAGCCGGTACAGCAGGGCCCCGCCGCCGGTCACTGCGGCGACAAAGAGGACCCCGCCCCATTGGAGGTACCACTCGAAGGGCGGCACCGAGTTGTAGATCTCCGGCCGGGGCCAGATCAGGTTCACGGTCATGGCACCACCCCACAGAACCGCGAGGATGTTCACCGGAAGCCCCCACTTGCCCATGCAGAACCCCGGCTCGGCGCCGTCGGCATCGGCCAGCGGCCACTTCTTCAGGAGCCGCTTGCGCAGCAGGGGAACCGTCACCAGCAGGTAGGACAAATAGATCAGGACGATGCTGATGCTGGACAGGATGGTGAAGATGGCCGGCTGCATCACGTTGATCAGCAGCGGGAGGACCGCCAGGATGCCGATGACAATGGCGGCCACGGTGGGGGTGCGGCGGACCGGGTCCACCTTGCTGAGCTGCCGGCTGAACGGCAGGTTGTTGTCCCGGGCCATGGCGAACATCATCCGGATCGCAGCCGCGTGGACGGCAAGGGTGCACACCACCACCGCCACCACGATGCAGGCCAGGAACGCCTTGCCGAACGGACCACCCAGGACGCTGAGCACGATGTGCTGCAACCCGCCGTCGGCCGCTCCCACCTTGGGATCGGTGAGGTCCGGGGCTGCAAGGATGCCGAACAGCAGGATCAGGCCGCCAAGGAGGAAGGACGCCGTGACCGCCCGGAGGATGGCCTTGGGTGCCGTCTTCTTGGGGTCTTTGGTCTCCTCGCCCAACGAGCTGGCGGTGTCGAAGCCGTACATGACGTAGCCGGAGGCCATGGCCCCGATCAGGAAGACACCGAAGAAGCCGAGGTCGTGCCCTTCGCCGAAGCCGGCCGTGTCGAAGAAGACTTCCGGGCCGCGCACCACGTGCCAGCCGAGGGCGAGGATCAGCAGCACCGCCGCCACCAGCTCCACGAAGACGCCGATGCTGTTGATCCGCGTCATGAGCTTCACACCGAAGGCGTTGATCAGGGTGGAGATAGTGATCATGATGGTGGCCAGCACCACGCCGTTCATGGCGAAGTCGTACGGGCCGGTACCGTCACCGACGAACTGGAAGCCGGACCAGAGCTGCGGCAGCGTGATCTGCAGTGCCAGCGCCACCGACCCCAGGGCCATGATGGACGAGAGCAGCAGCAGCCAGCCGGCCAGCCAGGACGACGTCCCGGACGCCAGCCGCTTGGCCCAGTTGTAGACCGAGCCGGCCACCGGATACCGGCCGGCAAGCTCGGCGAAGCACAGGGCCACCATCAGCTGGCCCACGAACACGATGGGCCAGGACCACGCGTAGGCGGGGCCGGCCATGGAAAAACCGAAATAGAACAGCTGGAAGACGCCGGTGAGGATGGAGATGTAGCTGACGCCTGCAGCGAAGCTGGCAAACTTGCCGATGCTCCGGTCCAGGGTCTGGGTATAGCCGAATTCGTCCATGCCGCTTGAATCAATACTCTTGCTGGGTTCCACTGTGGACTCCTAAATCAGAAAAGCACGATGGGATCGGCCGCCCTGGGGTGCGGCGGGATAAACGTTCTGAGGGGGCCGGCGCTGTTGGGAACGCCGCCCCCCTTCCTGCCGCTTAGGCGAAGGACGTGGTGAGCTCCTTCTCTTCCAGGGCGTCAGCTCCGGCATAGTCCGCCTTGATGAGATCGGCACAGCGCTCGCCGATCATCATCACCGTGATGTTCGGGTTGACCGTGACGTGCTCGGGCATGACGGACGCATCGGCGACCCGGAGTCCGGTGACCCCCTTGACCCGCAAGCGCGCATCCAAAGGTGACATGCCGTCGTCGTCCGCTCCCATCCGGACTGTGCCCACCGGGTGGTACACGGTGTTGTGGGTCTTGCGGATGTAGTCCTGCAGTTCCTCATCCGTCTGCGCCCCGACGCCCGGCGAGAGCTCCCGGCCGGTCCAGGCGGACATGGCGGGCTGGGCGGCGATCTCGCGCGCCTTGCGGATCCCGGCCACCATGACGCGCATGTCGTGGCCCTCGGGGTCGGTGAAGTACCGCGGATCCACCATGGGCTTGTCGCGGAAGTCGCGGCTGCGCAGCCGTACGGTGCCGCGGGAGCGGGCGTGGGTGACGTTCGGGGTGAGGCTGAAGCCGTTCTCCGTGGTGGGGTAGCCGTGGCGCAGCGTGTTCATGTCGAACGGAACCGAGCCGTAGTGCATCATCAGGTCGGGCCGGTCCAGGCCGTCCTCCGTGGGCGTGAAGATCCCGATCTCCCACCACTGGGTGGATGTCTGCACCATGGGCTGCTTCGCCTCGAACTGCACCACGCCCTCCGGATGGTCCTGCAGGTTTTCGCCCACGCCGGGGGAGTCCACCAGCACCTCGATGCCGTGCTGGGCCAGGTGTTCGGCCGGGCCGATGCCGGAGAGCATGAGCAGCTTGGGCGAATCAATGGCGCCGGTGGACAGGATGACTTCGTGCCGTGCGGTGAGCCGGTGGGTGCGGCCGAATGCGCCGTCCACCACCTCCACGCCGGTGCACCGCTTGTCCGCATCGAACACCAGTTGGCGGGCGCGGAGGCCGGTCAGCAGGGTGAAGTTGTCCCGCTCGATGATGGGGTGGATGTAGGACACCGAGCTGGAGGAGCGGGTGCCGTCCCCGCGCCGGTTGATCTGGAAGAAGTTGGCGCCGTTGACCACGGTGGTGCCGGTGTTGAACCTGGCGCGGGGAATGCCGGCCTCTTCGCAGGCGTCCAGGAGGGCGACGCCGGAAGGATCCGCCGGGGGCACGTTCATCAGGTGCACGGGGCCGGAGTCCCCGTGGTGGGGTGCGTCCGGACCGGCGTCCTGGTTGGTTTCCAGCCGCTTGTACAGCGGCCAGGCGTTGGCGGCGTTCCAGCCGGTGGCGCCGTACTTGGACTCCCATTCGTCCAGGTCCTCGCGCGGGGCCCAGAAGGCGATGCAGGAGTTGTGGCTGGAGCACCCGCCCATCACCTTGGCCCGCGCGTGCCGCATGAAGGAGTTGCCGTTCTCCTGCGGCTCGATGGGGTAGTCCCAGTCGTACCCGGATTCCAGCAGCTCCATCCAGCGGTCCAGCTGCAGGATCTCGGGGATGTTCCGGTCGTCCGGGCCGGCCTCCACCAGCGCAACGGACACGTCCGGATCCTCGCTCAGCCGTGCGGCCACGGCGGCGCCGGCTGACCCTCCGCCGATGACGACGTAGTCGAATCCGCGATCGCTGAGGTTCTCGATGTTGTCGATGTGCATCTAGTTCTCCTTGCTGTGGTCAGCGAACCAGCCGGTGATCTGGGGGCTGGTGTTCTGGTAGATGTGCTTGGCTTCCTGGTATTCGGCCAGGCCGGTGGGGCCGAGCTCGCGGCCGACGCCGGACTGGCCGAAGCCGCCCCACTCGGCCTGGGGGAGGTAGGGGTGGTAGTCGTTGATCCAGATGGTGCCGTGCCGGAGCCTGCCGGCCACCCGCTGGGCCTTGCCGGCGTCCTGGGTCCAGACGGCGCCGGCCAGGCCGTAGACGGTGTCGTTGGCGGTGGCCACGGCTTCGTCCTCGGTGCGGAACGTTTCCACGGTGACCACCGGGCCGAACGCCTCGTCGGTGACCACGGACATTCCCCGGGTGACGCGGTCCAGGACGGTGGGCTGGTAGTAGAAGCCGGCGTCGTACTTCTCGCCTGTGGGTTCCGCGCCGCCGGTGCGGAGCCGCGCGCCCTCCTCGACGCCGCGCTGGACGTAGGCGTTGACCTTGTCCCGGTGGGCGGCGGAGATCAGCGGCCCGGATTCGGCGTTCTCGTCGAAGGGCCCGCCCAGCCGGATGCCCTGCGCGCGACGGACCAGTTCGTCCACGAAACGTTCGGCGATGGATTCCTCCACCACCAGCCTGGCCCCGGCGGAGCAGACCTGGCCCGAGTGGACGAAGGCGCCGTTTAGCGCGTTGTCGACGGCGGCATCGAAGTCGGCGTCCGCGAACACCACGTTGGGGTTTTTGCCGCCGAGCTCCAGCGCCACTTTCTTGACGGTGCCTGCAGCGGCGGCGGCGATGCGCTTGCCGGTTTCCAGGCCGCCGGTGAAGGAGACCAGGTCGACGGCGGGGTGTTCCGAAAGGGGTGCGCCCGCCTCGGGGCCGGTCCCGGTGACGAGGTTGGCCACGCCGCCCGGCAGGCCGAGGTCGTGCAGCAGCTGCATGGCCAGGATGCTGGTGGAAGGGGTCAGTTCGGAGGGTTTCAGGACGAAGGTGCAGCCGGCGGCCAGGGCCGGGGCGATCTTCCAGGCTGCCTGCAGGAGCGGATAGTTCCAGGGCGTGATCAGGCCGCAGACGCCCACGGGTTCGTAGGCGATCCGGCTGACGACGGCGGGATCCCCGGCGTCCACCAAACGGCCGGCCTGCTGCCCGGCGAGCCTGCCGAAGTACTCGAAGCACGCGGCGATGTCATCCATGTCGATGCGGCTTTCCACCATCCGCTTGCCGGTGTCCAGCGATTCCGCGCGGGCGAACTTCTCGCGGCGCTCGCGGAGACCGGCGGCAACCTTGAGCAGGAAAGCGCCCCGTTCAGGGGCCGGGACGCCGGACCAGACGCCGGAGTCGAAGGCGGCACGGGCGGCTGAGATGGCACGCTCCGCGTCCGCCCGGCCGGCCTCGGACACCGTGGCGACCAGTTCGCCGTCGGCCGGATTGCGGATTTCACGGACGGCGCCGGACGCGGCGGCCTCCCACGAGCCGTTGATGAACAGGGTGCTTGTTGTATCTGTCATGTGTCTCCCTAAGTGGTAGGTCGCGGGCCGCGCCGGCGCTCGCCGGAGGGTGCGGCGGCCGTGCTGCGGGCACGGCGGAGCAGCGCCGGGTGGTGCGGCGGCTGTGCTGCGGAGGTGACTTGTGCGGTGCGCGGTGTCCGTGGTGCGGACAGCGCGCCGGGGTTTCGGGCCTGGGTTTCAGGCCGGCGGGGCTAGCGCGGAGCGGAGCGGAGGGTGAAGTGCCGGGCCCTGTCATCGAAAATCCGGGCTGGTGTGGCGTACGTCATAGAAGGACAGTAATGCATGTTGAACGAGTGTTCAATAGCAAGTTGAACACTCGTTCAAATATGACTCGGGGGTGAGGGTTTGTGGCGCTGCTGCCTAGCCGGCGTCCGGAACGGGCGCGAAGGCGATGTCCTCGGTGCGCTGGATGCTGCGCTTGATGGAGGCCTTGTCCACGCCCAGGAGGGAGGTCAGCCACATGCCGTTCTGGATAACCACGATGTCGGAGCCCCGTTCCCGGCACTCCTCCCAGCTAAGCCCGGGCCGGGCGTTGGACACGAGGGTGGCGAGGCCGTCGATGTAACGGTCGAAGGCGGCGGCATTGATCTCGGCGTAGCCTTCGTCGGCCTGGGCGAGGGCCCAGAGGTGGAGGCGCAGGGACAGGTATTTGGTGGTCAGGAGGTCCGCACCCGCCACCCGGCGCAGGGCCGTGCGCAGCTGTTCGTCGGGAGTTGAGTCCGGATCAGGTGTGACCAGCAGGAGGTCGTGCTCGTCGACGCGGTGGAGGGCTGCCCGGATCAGGCTGGTCTTGTCGTCGTAGTAATAGTTCACCAGGCCCAGGGCAACGCCGGCTTCACGGGCCACGGAGCGCATGCTCACGCCGGAGATCCCATGCCGGGACAGCAAGTCCAGGGCCGCTTCGAGGATGCGGGACTGCCTGTCGAGCTGCTCGCCGGAGTTCACGGTATTAGTCCCCATCTGGCCAGACTATTGCCAAACTTGCCGGCAGTGCACCTTCCCGGCCTGGCGGGACCAGACGGGTGACGCGAACGGCGCCTTGGTATCGCCGGATAAACCAGAATCCCCGCCCGGGCTGTGTTACCACTGCCCGGGCGGGGATTCATTCGTCGGCGGTCCGCTTATTTCTTGGGCAGGCCCGCCGGGTTCAGTTCGGACTTCGGGATTGCCTCGGAGGACAGGCCCCAGCGGTCCAGGATCTTGGCGTAGGTGCCGTCGTCGATCAGGTGGTTCAGGGCGCTCTGTGCGGCGACGGCCAGGCCGTTGCCCTTCTTGGTGGTGAAGGCGATCTCGGCCTTCAGCGGCCAACCGCCCTCCAGGGTGCCCACCTGCTTGGTCTTCCCATCCTTCGCCGCCTTGTAGGCAGCGCCGGCGTTGGGGCCGAAGGTCAGGTCCGCGCGGCCCGACTGGAGGGCCAGTCCGGAGGCGGAGTCGTCGTCGTAATACTGGAACTCCACCGGCTTGAGGCCGTTCTTCTTGTTCTCCTCGTCCCAGCGCACCAGGATGGCTTCCTGGTTGGTGCCGGAGCCCACGATGATGCGCTTGCCTGCCACGTCCTTGGCTTCCTTCACCTCGGTGATGTCCGAGTCGCTCTTGGCATAGAAGCCGAGCAGGTCGTTGCGGTAGGTGGCGAAGTCGAACTTCTCCTTGCGGGCCTCAGTCACTGTCACGTTGGAGAGGACTGCCTCGTATTTTGCCGACTCGATCCCCAGCGGCCAGTCCGCCCACGCGACCGGGAGGACCTCGACCTGAAGGCCGAGGGTCTCGCCCACGGCGTAGGCAATGTCCACCTCGCTGCCGATCAGGGTCTTGTTGTCGGAGGCGAACGTGCTCAGCGGTGCCGTGCCGCCGGTGGTTACCACGGTCAGCTTGCCATCTGCCTTGATGGCGTCAGGAACCTGCGCGGCCGCTGCCTGGTCCACGTCCACCTTGAAGCGGTTCTGTTCAGGGGTCAGGTTGAAAGTCTTGCCGGCTGCGGTGGCGGTAGCTTCCGACGTCGGCGCTGTCGCCGCCGTCGCGCCGGGATCGGCGCATGCGGCCAGGCCCAGCAGGGACACTGCCAGGGCCGCGATAAGGGCCGGTTTCGGCGTGGGGATGGCCATGGTTTCCTCCTTGGAGGTACGAAGTAGATGCGGCGGATGATGCGCGTTGCAGCAACTATCCGGGAGTGCCGCCGGCAGAATCAAAGGCCCCGAAACCGGGCGATACGGGGAGTAACCGCAGTTAACCGGGGGACCGCTGCGGTCACAATCCGGGTGCACCGAAGGAGGGGACCAGCTCTTGTGAGCTGGTCCCCTCCTTCAGTCAATCGGCGTCAGGCCGCCCGCCGCGGCCCCGGGAAGCCTGTCAGCCCAGAGCCTTGATGACTTCCTTTGCCACGTCCTCGCTGGATTGCGGGTTCTGGCCGGTGATGAGGTTGCCGTCTCGGACCACGTGCGAGGACCAGGCAGCGGCGTTATTGACGATCGCGCCCTTCTCCTTCAACGCATCCTCAACCAGCCAGGGCGTGTTTTCGCCGGTGCCGCCGTTCAGTTCCTCTTCGTTGCTGAAGACCGTCAGGCGCCGGCCCGCGAAAGTGAACGTCCCGGCGTCGTCCGTTGCGCTGAGCAGGCCCGCCGGGCCGTGGCAGAACGGGGCGATAACCTTGCCGTCCCTGTCCGCGGCCACCAGCAGGCGGCCCAGGTCCGCGTCCTTGAAAAGATCGGCCATCGGGCCGTGCCCGCCGGGCATCACCACGGCGTCGTAGGAAGCGATGCTGACGTCGGAGAGCACCAGCGGCTGAGACAGCTCTTCGCCGATCTTGGCCAGGTAGTCGCGGAAACCGTCAGCGCGTTCCTCGCCGCCGGCGGACTCCGGTGCCAGGCTGACCTGGTCCACGGTGGGCTTGGCGCCGCCGGGTGTGGCGATGTGGACTGTGTGTCCGGCGTCCACCAGGGTCTGGTGCGAAACCACCAGTTCCTCAGCCCAGAAGCCGGTGGGGTGTTCGCTGCCGTCCTTCATGGTGAGGGAATCGGCCGCTGAAACAACCATCAAAACGTTAGCCATGCTGTTCTCCTGCCTGTTGTGTTGCTGGGCGCTGCGTGGAAAGCCGCCGCTACTTGCCGGCAGCCTCCAGCCCAGCGTACGTGTCGTCGTCGAGCGTGATCCCCGCCGCTGCCATGTTCTCCTCGAGGTGGCTGACGGATCCGGTGCCGGGGATGGGCATCATGACGGGGGAACGGCGGAGCAGCCACGCCAGCGCCACCTGCGACGTCGTGGCACCAAACCGCTTGGCCGCTTCGTCCAGCGAACCCCCGGGCTGCGCCAGTTCGCCCGCGGAAATCGGGGCCCACGGAATGAAACCGATGCCGTTTTCCTCGGAGTAGCGCAGCACGTCCTCGGAGCTGCGGTCGGTCAGGTTGTAGCGGTTCTGGACCGTGGAAACCGTGAAGTGCTTGCCGGCGGCTTCCAGCTCGGCCACACTGACCTGCGACAGGCCCAGAGCCCGGACCTTGCCCTCGTCCTGGAGTTCACGCAGCACGCCGAACTGCTCCTCGGCGTCAACCTTGGGATCGATCCGGTGCAGCTGCAGCAGGTCGATGGTGTCCACCTTCAGCTTGCGAAGGCTCAGTTCCGTCTGCTGGCGCAGGTATTCGGGCCGGCCCACGGGAACCCATTTGTTGGGCCCGGTGCGGGTAAATCCCACCTTCGTGGCGATCCTCAGTCCGTCCTTGTAAGGGTGCAGGGCTTCGGCGATGATCTCCTCGCTGATGTTCGGGCCATAGGAATCTGCGGTGTCAATGAAGTCGACGCCGAGTTCGACGGCGCGGCGCACCACGGCCACGGCGGCGGCCCTGTCCGCGGGCTCGCCCCAGACGCCGTCGCCCACGATGCGCATGGCGCCGAAGCCGAGCCGCTGCACGGTTCCCAGGTCCTTGAGGTCGATGGTGGCGGACAGTTCCAGCTGGTTCGTTGTCTCTGAGCTCATAGGGGCGGCAACATCATCAGCCTGCTGGGTATTCCGCAGATCACAGAAATAAGCCGGGCGCCGCCATGGTTATGCCCTCTGTGCCTGCCGCGATTCCGGCGGGCGCGATGACGCAACGATATTCCGAACGCAACGCTCCGAAAGGCCGGCACCCGACGTGACCCTCCCGCTTTCCATCCTTGACCTGGCAACCATCGGCAAAGGCCAGACGCCGGCGGAAAGCTTCGCGGGCAGCGTGGCCATGGCGCAGAGCGCCGAGAAACTGGGCTACCGGCGGGTCTGGTACGCCGAGCACCACAACATGTCCTCCATCGCCTCGTCCGCCACCAGCGTGCTGATCGCCCACGTGGCCGCGCACACCGAGAGCATCCGGCTCGGCGCCGGCGGCGTGATGCTTCCCAACCACTCGCCGCTGACCATCGCCGAGCAGTTCGGCACCCTGGAAACACTGCACCCGGGCCGGATCGACCTGGGCCTCGGCCGTGCCCCGGGCAGCGACCAGAACACCATGAGGGCCCTTCGCCGCGACCCCATGTCCGCCGACAGTTTCCCGCAGGACGTCCTGGAACTGCAGGGCTACCTCACCGGACCTACCCGGATCCAGGGTGTGGAGGCGACCCCCGGCAAGGGCACCAACGTCCCGCTCTACATCCTGGGATCCTCCCTGTTCGGCGCCCGGCTCGCCGCCCAACTGGGCCTGCCATACGCCTTCGCCTCGCACTTTGCACCCAATGCGCTCAAGGACGCGGTGGCCGTCTACCGCCGCGAATTCAAACCCTCAGCGCAGCTGGACGCCCCGCACGTGATCGCCGGCGTCAACGTCATCGCCGCCGATTCCGCGTCCGAGGCGCAGGAGATGATGCAGGCCACCAAACGCGCCCGCGTGTCCCTGTTCTTCGGCGGCGGGACCCGGGAATTCACCGATGACGAGGCGGACATGATCCTCGACTCCCCGCAGGGCCAGCACGTCTCGCAGATGATGACCTATTCGGCGGTGGGCACGCCCGACGTCGTCCTGGATTACCTTGACGGGTTCGGCAGGCACGCTGACGCCGACGAACTCATCGTGGCCCACCAGAGCACCGGCACTGACGCCCGGCTGCGTTCCGTGCAACTGCTGGCCGAGGTGGCCGGACTGGCGCGCGTCTGAGCTTCCCGGTGCGGACTTTTACACATACGCAATGAAGGGGATATTCAGGAGAAACCGCCGGGGATGACCATGGGTAATGCTCCCCCGGGAATCCGCCAGGATCTTCGGGAGGGGCGCCAACCGGTAGTCCGCAGGTGACCCAGCGGCTGCAGTCCCGGCCTGGTTCTGCCTCGAAGGGGTTCCCTGATGCCCACGCCCTTGAACCAGAGCGTTGCGGATTCCGCCCTGCTCACCCGGTCCCTTCCGCTGGACGTGCTCCGGTCCTTCGTCCAGGCCGATGCGGCGGACAGCGGGCTGACCCCGGCCCTGCTGGACGAACTGAAAGTACTGGCCCGTGTTCCGGCGCTGCTGGTCGCCTGCAATTACGGCGGCACCCTTTGCGACGCCGAAGGCATCTCCACCGAGATCCTCCCGCTGGGCAGCGCCGCCATCGCCTTGCGGGCACTGGCCGCCCTGCCCAGCACGCACGCCGCAATCATCTCGGGCCGCTCCCTGAGGGACCTGGCGGCAGTGTCACGGCTCCCCGTGGAGGTCCACCTCATCGGTTCGCACGGCGCGGAGTCGGACATGGGCTTCGCGCACACCCAGACGCTTGCCACCGAATCGGTCCTGCAGAAGGTCAACGCTGCACTCAACGAGGCCGTAGGGTTCCAGAGCGGCGTGTGGATTGAACGCAAACCGGTAGCGGTCTCGGTCCACACCCGCCCGGCCCCGCCAGACGTCGTGGCGTCTGTGACCGAAACTGCCCGGGAGATAGCTCGCGCCCACGGACTCTTCTTCATTGTGGACGGCTCGGTGCTGGACCTGTCAGTGGTGGAACCGTCCAAGGGCGAGGCGCTGGAAACCCTCCGGTCCCGGCTTGGCGCCAGCGCGGCCATGTTCGCGGGCGACGCCGACAGCGACGAACTGGCCATCGCCACCCTCCGCGGCCCGGACCTGGGCCTGCGGGTGGGCGGGGGCAAAACCGCCGCGGCACACCGGGTCCGTGACCCCGAATCCTTCGCCCGCGTCCTTGCCCTGCTCTTCGAACTGCGGCGGGCCTGGCTGTTCGGCGAGGACGCCGTGGGCCTCGAACGGCACACCATGATCGGCAACGGCACCTCCACCGCACTGTTGACACCGGACGCCAAGGTCTGCTGGATGAGCCACCCGCTGCCGGATTCAGGATCGGTGTTCGCCCACATCCTGGGCGGTGACGCGGCCGGCCACTTCTCGGTGGAACCGGCAAAGGCGTCACAGGTGCTGGGCCAGCGCTACGTGGACAGCACCATGATCGTCGAAACCCGGTGGGCGGACGTCACAGTCACCGATTACCTTGAGCCTGCCCCGGACGGCATCACCAGTTTGGTCCGGGTACTGACCGGAACCGGCGCTGCCCGGATTACGTTCGCACCCCGGCCGGATTACGCCAACGCCCCGTTCGTCATGGAGGCCCGCGGCGACGAACTGCACGTGGTGGGCACGTCTGAACCGATCATCCTGTTCGCACCGGGCGTGACGTTCAGCATTACCTCTGACGGCAGGCACGGCACGGCCACGGCCTCGGTGAATCTCCAGTCCGGGCCAGTGGTGCTCAACCTGCGCTGCGGCGACACTGAACCCCGGCCCGCGGACCCGCAGGGCGAGACGGAACGCCGGGCGGAAGTGGCCCTTCACGCCCGCCAGTGGGTGCAAAAACTCTCCCTTCCATCAGTGAAACCCTCGCTGGTTCGGCGCTCGGCCCTGGTGCTCCGCGCCCTGGTCCACGAACCCACCGGCGCGGTCCTCGCCGCCCCCACCACCTCCTTGCCGGAGGGCATCGGAGGAACACGGAACTGGGACTACCGGTACTGCTGGCTGCGGGACGGGTCCATGACCGTCAACGCCCTGGCGGACCTGGGATCCACCGCAGAAGCCAGCGGTTTCCTCGCCTGGCTGGGGCGGATCCTTGAGCATGCGCCGGGCCCCGAGTGGCTGCATCCGCTGTACTCCGTCACCGGTGCGCCGCTGTCCACGGAAGCCGTGGTGGACAGCCTCCCGGGCTATGCCGGTTCCCGCCCGGTGAGAATCGGCAACGCGGCGGACCACCAGGTCCAGCTGGACGTCTTTGGCCCTGTTGCCGAGCTGATCCACACCCTGAGCCTGAAGGAGGGCACACTCGCCGACGGGCACTGGGAGCTGCTGGTCCAGATGGCCTCGGCGGTCCTGGCCCGCTGGCATGAACCGGACCACGGCATCTGGGAAGCCCGGCGCCCGGCACGCCACCACGTCTACTCCAAGGTGATGTGCTGGGTGACCCTGGACAGGGCACTGCGGACAGCTGACCGCCACGGCAGGGAACCTGACCCTGCCTGGGCCCCGATGGCCGCCACCATCCGGGACGAGGTCCTGCGGGAGGGCTGGGACGAATCGGCCAGGTCCTACACGGTGGCCTACGACAGCCCGGACCTCGACGCCGCCGTCCTGCATATCGGTCTTTCCGGCCTGCTGGATGTCACCGACCAGCGCTTCCTGGACACGGTTACCGCTGTGGAACGGGAACTGAGGGTGGGGCCCACGGTCTTCCGGTACCGGTATGACGACGGCCTGCCGGGCCTGGAGGGCGGCTTCCACATCTGCACCACCTGGCTGATCGAGGCTTACGTCGCCGTGGGCCGCATCGATGAAGCGTGGGATCTGTTCGACCAGTTGGTGAACCTCTTCGGGCCCACCGGGCTGCTGCCGGAGGAATACGACCCCGGCACCGAAACCCATCTGGGCAACCACCCGCAGGCGTATTCCCATCTGGGCTTCATCCGCTGTGCCCGCCTCCTGGATGCGCACCAGGCCGGACGGTAGGCAGCGTTCGTCCGGGGTACCTAGAGTGGAAGGACAAGGGATACAGAAACCGAATCGAGACTCATGAAGACCGCCCGCGCCCAAGGGGTGGGGTTCCGCTCGGAGCGCGGCCCCATCCTCATCGCCTTGATGCTTTCCACCGGACTGGTGGCTATCGACTCCACCATCGTGGCTACCGCCGTCCCGTCGATCGTCCGCGATGTTGGCGGGTTCTCGTCGTTCCCGTGGCTGTTCTCGGCGTACCTGCTGGCCCAGGCTGTCTCCGTGCCCATCTACGGCAAGCTGTCCGACATGGTGGGCCGTAAGCCGATCATCCTGACCGGCATCGGACTGTTCCTGTTGGGCTCCGTCCTCTGCGGCGTGGCCTGGAGCATGCCCTCCCTGATCGCCTTCCGCGCGCTGCAGGGGTTGGGTGCCGGTGCCGTGCTGCCGGTCAGCATCACCATTGCCGGCGACATCTACTCGCTGGAGGAGCGCGCCAAAGTCCAGGGGTACCTCGCCAGTGTGTGGGCCGTGTCCTCCGTGGTGGGGCCCAGCCTGGGCGGCGTCTTCTCGGCGCTGGGCATCTGGCGCGGAATCTTCCTGGTCAACATCCCGCTGTGCATCCTGGCCGGCTGGATGCTGGTGCGGACGCTGGACGAGAAGGTGGAACGCGCCAAACACACAGTGGATTACGCCGGAGCGGCTCTGATGGCAGGCTCTTTGGGCCTGCTGATCCTCGGTGCTTTGCAGGGCGGCGAGGCCTGGGCGTGGGATTCGCCGGTGAGCTTTACCGTCTTCGGCGTCGGCGCGGTGCTCCTGGTGGTCTTCATCCTGGTGGAACGGCGGGCAGCGGAACCCATCCTGCCGTCCTGGGTGGTGCAGCGGCGCCTGCTGGTGACCACTGCGCTCGCATCGTTCGGTGTTGGTGCGGTGATGATTGGCCTGACCTCCTACGTGCCCACTTTCCTCGAGGGTGCACTGTCCGTTTCACCGCTGGTCGCGGGCCTTGCCCTGGCTGCACTGACCCTCGGCTGGCCCCTCAGCGCATCACAGGCAGGCCGCCTGTATCTGCGGATCGGGTTCAAGGCCACCGGACTGATCGGCATCTCCATCACCGTGGCCGGCCTGCTCATCCTGGCGCTGACGGCCAGCACGCCCAACGTGGCGCTGATCGCGTCCTGCTGCTTCGTCGTGGGGCTCGGCCTCGGCCTGCTCGCAACGCCCACGCTGATCGCCGCGCAGTCCAGTGCGCGGTGGAACGAGCGTGGCGTGGTGACCAGCACCAACATGTTTGCCCGTTCCATTGGCAGCGCCCTGGGTGTGGCAGTGTTCGGGGCCGTGGCCAACGCCATCTACTCGGGCAACCCGGGCGGAGAGGGGAACGGCCAGGCTGTGGTGGCCGCCTCCAGCGCCGTTTTCCTGGCAGCCCTGGTGGCCGGGCTCCTGACCGTCCTGGCGGTATTGGCCATGCCCAAGACGAAGGCCGCCGGAACCGGGCAGGATGCTGCCTTGGGGCAGGATCAGGCCTCCGAACACGGCGCAGAGTCGAAACAGGATGCAACCGACGGCATGCACGAGGGCAACGACGACGGCGCGTCCGGCGCCGGGCCGGGCCGCGCCGAAGTGGAGGATTCCGGCCGCCGCGGCAGCTGATCCGGGCCAGCGAGCCCGGCAGCTTCAGCTAGCGGGAGGCGCTGAAGATAGCGGGGGCAGGGCGGGTGCCCGTGGCGAGGTCGGCAAGGATCCGGCCCACCACGGGAGTGAACTTGAACCCGTGCCCGGAGAACCCCGCGCCGATCACCACGGGCCCCATCCGGTCCAGGATGAAGTCCTCGTCCGGCGTGGTGGTGTAGGTGCAGCTGATGGCCTCGAAGGCGTCCGCGTCCACGCCGGGCAGCCAGGTCCTCGCGTAGGTTTGCAGGGCAGCGAGCTGCTGCGGCTCCGGCTCGAAGCTGCGCCGGTCTGGATCCACCACCGGGCCAACACCATGCCAGCCTGCCTTGATGCCCTCGCCGGGGGTGTGCATGCCGTAGACCGGGGAGTACCACCCCGCGTACTGTGACCCGCCGCCCGGGTAGTGGTTGAAGCCCGGCCACACCGCATCGGAATCGGTAATCCGGAAATGCGCGGGCTGTTCCTGCGTCACCCTGAGCTTCGGCGTCCGCAGGCGTCCGCCCACGGCAGCGCCCAGAAGCTTCTCCGTCCAGCCGCCGGCCGTCACCACAACCTGCGCAGCGGTGACCATCTCGGTGCCGGCAACCGATTCCAGCCCCAGCCGGACGCCGTCGTCCGCCACCTCGAAGGACACCACTTTGGTGTGGTGCCGGATGTCGGCGCCCCGGGCTGCGGCGAGGCGCTGGAATGCCGGCAGGGCTGCTTCCGGGTTGAGTTGGCCGCCGTCGGGCATGTACAGGACCTGCTGGTCGAACCGAATGCCGCGCCAGCGCTCGCCGGCTTCGTCCGGGTGCAGGAATTCGGCGCGCAGGCCGGCCTGGGCAAGTGCGGCCGCGGCGTCCGGCAGCATGGGCTCGGGCCCGTGCGTGACGATGCCGGTCCGTGCCAGGAGCGTCTGGCCGCTCTCCTGTTCCAGCTCGTTCCAGAGGTCCAGCGATTCGGCCACCATGGCGACGTACTCGGGCCGGTGGTAGCCGGGGTTGAAGTTCCGTGTGGTGCCGTGCGACGCCCCGATCGTGTGTCCCGGCCCGAACTGCTCCACCAGGGTCACCTGGCGTCCCCGCCGGGACAGCGCCCACGCCGCGGCGGAGCCCATGGCGCCGCCGCCGATCACCACGGTGTCAAGGGTTGTTGTCACAGGTTCTCCATTTCCATGGGGTCACGCCAGCAGTAAGGCGACGCCGATCATGGCCGGAACAGCCACAACGGTAGTGATCAGCACGGTGTCCTTGGCCACGGTGAGGCCGGTCTTGTAGCGGCTGGCGGCTACGAACACATTCTGCGCCGTGGGCAGGGCGGACGTCACCACCACGGCGAACAGGGCATGGCCGTCCATCCCCAGGGCAAAACGGGCAAAGACATAAGCAAGGGCCGGCTGGACCGCCAGCTTGAAGGCGCTCGCCAGCAGGGTGTCCACCCGGCGTCCGGCGGCTGCCTGCAGCGGCCGGGTTCCGTTCAGGCTCATGCCGAAGGCGATCAGCATGGCCGGTATGGCGGCACCGCCAATGAGGTGGATGGGTTCCAGGACCAGCTCGGGCACCTTGAAACCCGTGCCGGCAACAATCAGGCCCAGCGCCGAGCCCACGATCATGGGGTTCCGCAGGATCATCACTACGAAGCTAAGCGGAGTGGTCCGGTGCGAGCTGGTGCTGGAGTCCAGGATCATCAGGAACATCGGCGTGAAGAACGCCAGCTGGAAGATCAGCAGTGGGGCCACGTAACTGGCGTCGCCAAGGACATATACCGCAATGGGAATACCAAGATTCGCCGAGTTGGCCAGGGATGCCGACATCGAGGACATCAGCGATTCGGGCAGTGAACGCTTCAGCCAGAACTTGACGATGGTGAAGAAGATGGCAGCCGTGGCGATGGCCGCCACCGCGGTCACCAGCAGCGGAGCAGCGAACACTTCCTGCAGCCGGGCCTTGCTGAGGGTCTCGAACAGCAGGGCCGGGCTGGCCACGAAGAAGGTGAGTGAGCTGAGGACCTGGCGGGCGTTCTCACCCAGGATCTTCTGCCGGCCAACGAACCAGCCCACCAGGATGATGCACCAGACAACGAAGAAACCGGCGAGTACCCCTAGCACGGAGGAACCCGTGGCGGGCGGCGGAAAAGGGTGCCGGGTCTCACGCCCCGGCTACAGGGCGGCGTTGTTGAGCGCGAACGGCGGACGCGTCATGCCGGGAGCGATGCCTTCGGCGGGGTCGTTCCCCAGCTGGATGATGCGGTTGTCCTGGTCCACATGGACCACCTTGGGCTCGTAGGCCTTGGCTTCCTCGGTGGTCATCTGCGCATAAGTGATGAGGATGACGAGGTCGTTCTCGTGCATCAGGTGCGCGGCGGCGCCGTTGATGCCGATGACACCGGAGCCGCGTTCACCGGCAATGGTGTAGGTCTCCAGCCGGGCGCCGTTGGTGATGTCGACAATCGAAACAAGCTCGCCGGGCAGGATGTCCGCTGCCTCCAGCAGGTCCAGGTCAACGGTGACGGAACCTACGTAGTGCAGGTCGGCGTGGGTGACGGTGGCCCGGTGGATTTTGGACTTGAACATTGTTCGATTCATAACGGCTCCAGTCTAGCGCCGGGGCCGCGCCGCCGCAGTGACGCAGGGAACACGCGGCAGGCGTACGACGGCGGGTGGTTACGTTGCGTCATTCCCCGCCACCGCGGCTGCAGCGGCAGCAAGGGTTTCCCTTGCTGCCAGGATGGCGGGCCGCTGCACGCTGGACCGGCGGACGGACGTAAAGATGGTGCGGTGCGGCCTGCCCGGGAGCTCCAGCAGCCGGGCGGTGGTGCCCCGGCCCGTCCACACCAGGTCCGGCATCAGTGCCACAGCGTTGCCGGATTCAATCAGCCGGGCCTGGGCCTGCAGGTCGGCCGTCTCGAAGCGCACATCCGGTTCGAACCCTGCGCTCCTGCACGCCTGTTCCGCCCAATGGCGCGATGCGGCACCCCGCGGCTCCATGACCCAGGGGACTTCCGCGGTGTCCGCCAGCGCGCGGATGGCCGTGCCGCCGTCGGACGCCGGAACCGCGAGCCGGATGGCGTCCGTGGTCAGCTTCACGCGGTCCAGTTCCGGATAGCGGGGAGCTGCGTGGCCGGGGTACTGTTCGGCGATGACCAGGTCGAAGTCCCGGGCCCAGGTCTCGTGGAGTGCAGTCTCGGGTTCGCGCTGGATCATCTCGATCCGGACTTCCGGGTAGGTCTTGGCCATCCGGGTGAGGGTGTCCGGCATCAGTGCCAGCGCTGCCGACTGGAACACGGCAATCCGCACCGTGCCCGTAACGGTGGTCAGTGACGCCGCCAGGTCCGCCTCCGCCTGTTCCATGGTTTCCAGCAGCTGCGCCGTGTGTGCCACCAGCACTTCGGCCTGCGGGGTGAGCTGCACGCGGCGGCCGGTCTTCCGCAGCAACTCCACGCCCACCTCCTTCTCCAGGAGGGCAAGCTGTTGGGATACCGACGACGGGCTGTACTGCAGGGCCTCAGCCACCTCGGCGAGTGTTCCCCGGATGCTCAGTTCCCGCAACAGGCGCAGCCGGCGAACGTCGAGCATGGGGAATTCCTAACTGAAACTAATGAATATAGGTTAGAAGTAGTCACTTTATCTAATGCAAACAGGCTTGCATACTGTTGGGACTGAGTTACCCCCGTCACAGCCTTTACCGGCGTGCCGCGGCGGGGCAGCACCCCACAGCAGGAGTTCCTGATGAGCACTAGAGATATGAGCCAGTCCATCATGCGGCGAAAGCCCATCGATGATATCGAAGAAGAGAACAAGCACAGCGGACTCTTCAAATCGCTGGGCCTGTGGCAGCTCACCGCCATCGGCGTTGGCGGCATCATCGGCGTCGGCATCTTTTCCCTCGCGGGGCTGGTGGCCGCAGGAAGCGAAGGCAACCCGGGAGTGGGGCCCGCGGTGCTGATCTCCTTCCTTATTGCGGGCCTGGCCTCGGCGGCCGCGGCCCTGTCCTACGCTGAGTTTGCCGGCATGATCCCGCGCGCCGGCTCGGCCTACACCTACGGCTACGTGGCCCTGGGCGAGGTGATCGGCTGGTTCATCGGCTGGGACCTGCTGCTCGAGTACATTGCCATCGTGGCTGTGGTGGCCATCGGCATCTCCGGCTACCTGGACGCGTTCCTGTCCGGCATCGGCATCCACATGCCCATCTGGATGACGTCCACGGTAGATGAGGGCAAGGGCGGCATCGTCAACATCCCGGCCATCCTCGTCTGCCTCCTGGTGACGTGGATCCTGTCCCGCGGCACGAAGGCGTTTGGCCGGTTCGAGCTGGTGGCGGTGGCCATCAAGATCGTCCTGATCCTCTTCATCGTCGGCCTGGGCATCTTCTACATCGACACCAACAACTACAACCCGTTCATGCCGTCCGGCTTCGGGCCTGTGCTGGCCGGCAGTGCCACCGTGTTCTTCGCTGTCTTCGGCTACGACGCCATGAGCACCGCGGCCGAGGAAGCCAAGGACGGCAAGAAGCACATGCCCAAGGCCATCATCCTCTCGCTCATCATCGCCATGCTGCTCTACGTGGCGGCCACCCTGGTGCTCACCGGCATGCAGAACTACAAGGACATCGACCCCAAGGCCGGCTTCGCGTCGGCGTTCACTTCCGTTGGCCTGCCGGTCATTGCCACCATCATTTCCGTCTTCGCGGTGCTGTCCATCCTCACCGTGATGCTGACCTTCCTCCTGGGCGTTACCCGCGTCTGGTTCTCCATGAGCCGGGACGGGCTGCTCCCGGGATGGTTCGCCAAGACCGACCGCCACGGCACACCGCAGCGCGTTACGTGGATCGCCGGCATTGCCTCGGCGTTCCTGGCCGGCGTGTTCCCCATCAAGGAGGTCGCGGACCTGACCAACATCGGCATCCTGGCCGCGTTCGTCGTCGTCTGCCTGTCCGTGATCATCTTCCGCTACAAGCGCCCGGACGCGCCGCGCACCTTCCGGCTGCCGCTGATGCCCCTGGTCCCTGCCTTCGGCGTCCTCGCCTCGGCCTTCCTGATGTTCCAGCTGCACTGGGAAACCTGGCTGCGGTTCGGCGCGTGGCTGGTCATCGGCCTGGTCATCTACTTCTTCTATGGCCGCAAGAACTCGCTGATGAACCCCAACAGCCCCCGCCACCAGGAGATCGAGGAAATGCACCGCCCCCTCGCCTGACCCGCGGGAGCGTCACTCCCACCCGTTCTCCAGCCGCCGGCAGGCGTCCCACCATGCAAACCCCGCGTTGCCCGATCACTTTTGGTCCCTAAACAGCCCTTTTGAGGACCAAAAGTGATAGAGCAACCGGGAGGGTGGGGCGCCTGCCGCCGGCATTTAAGGACCCGTTGATCGGCTGGTTAATTGGTTGGTTTTCCTAACCTGTATTAGTTGGAAAAGATCGCTTTATCTTATGTGAGCAGGAGCGCATACTGATGAAAAGACCTCCTCCCACTCAAGGAAAGATCGGGAAAACCATGACCCACGTTGCAATGGAACCGGCAGTCACCCACGCGGCCACCCCGCAGACGGTCGACGTCGACGTCCCCCAGGCCAAAGCCCTCGCCACTGAGGCGGTCGCCTTGGTCCGTCGCTGGCTTACCGAGGCCGCGAAGGTTCCGGTGGATGCCTCCGCCGAACAGCTCGCCGGAGTGCTGAAGGACCCCAACGGCCTGGACTTCACTGTGGGCTTCGTGGACGGCGTAGTCCGCCCCGAGGACCTGAACGTCGCCGCCCGCAACCTCGCCGCACTGGCCCCGAAGGTTCCGGCCTTCCTCCCCTGGTACATGAAGAGCGCCGTGGCCCTTGGCGGCACCATGGCCCCCGCCTTGCCGCAGGTGGTTATCCCCGCGGCCCGCAAGGTCCTGCGCGAAATGGTGGGCCACTTGATTGTGGACGCCACCGATGCCAAGCTGGGCCCCGCCATCGCCAAGATCAAGAAGGACGGCATCAAGCTCAACGTCAACCTCCTGGGCGAGGCAGTCCTCGGCGAGCACGAGGCATCCCGCCGGCTCGAAGGCACGCACACGCTGCTGGCGCGCCCCGACGTCGACTACGTCTCCATCAAGGTCTCCTCCACCGTGGCCCCGCACTCCGCCTGGGCCTTCGACGAAGCCGTGGAACACGTCGTCGAGAAGCTCACCCCGCTGTTCCAGCGCGCTGCCTCCTTCGCCGCCCCCGGCAGCAGCACCGGCGGCAAGGCCAAGTTCATCAACCTGGACATGGAGGAATACAAGGACCTGGACATGACCATCGCGGTCTTCACCAGGATCCTGGACAAGCCCGAGTTCAAGGACCTCGAAGCCGGCATCGTGCTGCAGGCCTACCTCCCGGACGCACTGTCCGCCATGATCCGCCTGCAGGACTGGGCCGCAGAGCGCCGGGCCAACGGCGGCGCCGGCATCAAGGTCCGCGTGGTCAAGGGCGCCAACCTGCCCATGGAGCAGGTGGAAGCCTCGCTGCACGATTGGCCGCTGGCCACCTGGGGTTCGAAGCAGGACTCCGACACCAGCTACAAGAGCGTCATCAACTACTCGCTGCACCCGGAGCGGATCAAGAACATCCGGATCGGCGTTGCCGGCCACAATCTGTTCGATATTGCCTTCGCCTGGCTGCTGGCCAAGCAGCGCGGGGTAGAGTTCGGCATCGAGTTCGAGATGCTGCTGGGCATGGCGCAGGGGCAGGCCGAAGCCGTCAAGAAGGACGTCGGCTCGCTCCTGCTGTACACGCCGGTGGTGCATCCGGCTGAGTTCGACGTCGCCATCGCCTACCTGATCCGCCGCCTCGAAGAAGGCGCCAGCCAGGACAACTTCATGTCCGCCGTCTTCGAGCTCGATAAGAACGAAGCCCTGTTCGAGCGGGAAAAGCAGCGTTTCCTCTCCTCGCTGGAGTCCCTGGACAACACCGTGCCGCCGGCCAACCGCCAGCAGAACCGCAGCCTGACGCCGGTCGCGATGCCGCACGATAGGTTCAAAGACACCCCGGATACTGATCCCTCCCTGCCGGCCAACCGCACCTGGGGCCGGGCCATCCTGGACCGCGTTCCGGGCTCCACTCTGGGTAACGCGTCGGTGAAGGCGGCCTTCATCAACGACGAAGCCACCCTCAACAAGGCCATCGAAACCGCCGTCGACAAGGGCAAGGCCTGGGGCGCACTGTCCGGCGACGAACGTGCCGCCATCCTGCACCGCGCCGGTGACGCCCTCGAGGCCCGCCGTGCCGACCTCCTCGAGGTCATGGCCAGCGAGACCGGCAAGACCATCGACCAGGGCGATCCCGAGGTCAGCGAGGCAGTGGACTTTGCCCACTACTACGCCGAGTCCGCGCGCAAGCTGGACGCGGTCGACGGCGCCACGTTCGTCCCGGCGAAGCTCACCGTCGTGACGCCGCCGTGGAACTTCCCGGTCGCCATCCCGGCAGGGTCCACTCTCGCGGCACTCGCCGCCGGCTCCGCCGTCGTCATCAAGCCTGCCAAGCAGGCCGCCCGCAGCGGCGCCGTGATGGTCGAAGCCCTGTGGGAAGCCGGCGTCCCCAAGGACGTCCTCACCATGGTGCAGCTGGGTGAGCGGGAGCTCGGCACCCAGCTGATCAGCCACCCGGCCGTGGACCGCGTCATCCTCACCGGCGGCTACGAGACCGCGGAACTGTTCCGCTCCTTCCGCAAGGACCTGCCGCTGCTGGCCGAGACGAGCGGCAAGAACGCCATCATCGTCACCCCCAGCGCCGACCTGGACCTGGCGGCAAAGGACGTGGCGTACTCAGCGTTCGGCCACGCCGGCCAGAAGTGCTCCGCCGCTTCACTGGTGATCCTGGTTGGCTCCGTAGCCAAATCCAAGCGGTTCCACAACCAGCTGATCGACGGCGTCACCTCGCTGAAGGTTGGGTACCCGCAGGACCCCACCAGCCAAATGGGCCCCATCATCGAGCCCGCCAACGGCAAGCTCCTCAACGCGCTCACCACCCTGGGCGAAGGCGAAAACTGGGCAGTTGAGCCGAAGAAGCTGGACGGCACCGGCAAGCTCTGGAGCCCCGGCGTGCGCTACGGCGTCAAGCGCGGTTCCTACTTCCACCTCACCGAGTTCTTCGGCCCGGTCCTGGGTGTCATGACCGCCGACAACCTCGAGGAGGCCATCGCCATCCAGAACCAGATCGAGTACGGCCTCACCGCAGGGCTGCACTCGCTCAACTCCGAGGAACTCGGCATCTGGCTGGACGGCATCCAGGCCGGCAACCTGTACGTCAACCGCGGCATCACCGGCGCCATTGTGCAGCGGCAGCCGTTCGGCGGCTGGAAGAAGTCCGCTGTTGGCGCCGGAACCAAGGCCGGTGGGCCGAACTACCTGGCCGGGCTCGGCGACTGGACCCCCGCCGAGGCAACCGCAAAGGCTGAGGTTACGCACCCCGGCGTCCGGCGGATCATCAACGCCGCAGGCGCCGCCCTTGATCCGGCCCGCCTTGAGTCCGTGCAGCGGGCCCTGGCGTCCGACGCCGAGGCCTGGGCCAACGAGTTCGGCACGGCCAGGGACGTCTCGGGCCTGAGCGCGGAGCGCAACATCTTCCGCTACAGGAACCTTCCGGTCACCATCCGCCTCTCCGAAGGTGCGCCGCTGGCGGACCTGGTGCGGACGGCGGCCGCCGGCGTACTGGCGGGCTCGCCGCTGACGGTGTCCACCGCTGTCGAACTCCCCGCCCAGCTGCGGGCCGTACTCCTCGGCCTCGACGTGGACCTGACGGTGGAGTCCGACGCCGGCTGGCTGGCTTCGGCTGGGCAGCTTGCCTCGGCGGGCAAGCTCTCCGGCGCCCGCATCCGCCTGCTGGGGGGCGACGCTACGGCCCTGGCGGAAGCAACCGGCGGCCGGCCCGACATCGCTGTCTACTCCCACGCGGTGACCGAAGCCGGCCGGGTTGAGCTGCTGCCGTTCCTGCACGAGCAGGCTGTCAGCATCACCGCACACCGCTTCGGCACGCCGAACCACCTTTCGGACGCTCTCATCTAAGTTCCGGCAGGGCATAAAAAGACCGGTGGTTGTTCTTGTCGAAACCCGGGTTTCGACGAGAACAACCACCGGTTTTGTGTGTCAGCTACCCCAGGTACCAGCCCGGCGGAGTCCACGTCACGGGCACGCTGTGGGCCGAGAAATCCTCGCAGCGGGTGCACGTGTAGGCCACCTCGCCCAGTGCGGCCACCGATCCGTCGTGCCGGTAGGTGGGCGGGATGTAGGACTCAAGGTAGATAAATTCGTCCGTCCGGCACTTTTCACAGGTCGGCTTGCCGATGTAGCCCGAATCGGTGGTGGCAAGGCCGGTACCGAGATTGGACTGACGCGTTGCCGGCCGGACGCTGGTGTGCGGGCGGGCGTGTGCGGCGTTGAAGTGGGTGTTCCTGGCTGTCGTCATTGGCTGCCTGTCCCGGGCGGCGTGCCATGGTGTGCAGGCGCGCCCGAATTGTAGAACCGGCCTGCTGCTGGACCTTGGAGAAACCAGCATAGATTATGCAACGATCTGACATCAATGAAAGATTTCTCCCGGCTCCGGCTTGCAGGTTCACCCCTGGCGGTTGATGATGCGCCCAACAATGGACTGCGTGAGCGCGTCGATGACTTCCGCGTTGGCCAGCGGGTTCCGGATGAGGGTGAAATCCACGTCGCCCACCGCCGGCAGGTCGAACCGGCGGGTGATGATTTTCAGGTCCTCCGGTACCAGGGACGACGGCATGACGGCCACCCCGATTCCGGCCCGGACGGCGGCCAGGACCCCGCTGATCTGGCGGGTGGTGCAGGTGATCCGCCAGGTCCGGCCGTGCGCTTCAAGCGCGTCGATGGCGAGTTTTCGGCTGAGGCTGGGGGAGGGGTAGGCGATCAGCGGCACCGGCGCGCCCGGTTCGAGGGACGTCTGTTCGAGGCCCACCCAGGAGAAGGAATCGTGCTGGACCACGGTGCCGTCCTTGGCCCCCGCCACCCACTTGACGAACACCAGGTCCAGCTGCCCCGCATTGAGCTTGCGGTAGAGCTGGTCGCTTTGGCCCACCGTCAGTTCGAGGTTGATCTGCGGGTAGATCTGCCGGAACTCGCGCAGGATCCGGGGCAGCCCGGTGATGGCCAGATCGTCAGCGGTGCCGAAACGCAGCCGGCCCCGCATGGCCGAGCCGGAAAAGTAGCGGGCCGCGGCGTCGTGGGCCGAGAGGATGTTCCTGGCGAACCCCGCCATGGCGTCCCCGTTGTCCGTCAACCGCACGTCCCGGGTGTCCCTGGTGATGAGGACGCGCTTGGCGGCGGATTCCAACTTACGGATGTGCTGGCTGATGGTGGGCTGTGCCAGCCCCAGCCGGTCCGCGGCCTTGGTGAAGCTCAGGGTTTCGGCGACGGCCAGGAATGACCGGAGTTGGGCTGGTTCGAACACGGTGGACTCCATCGGCTGCGCGTTGCATTGCGGTTCGCAATACGAGTTATAGGGACAATACGTCTCCATAATCTGTTAGCGCCACCATAGCGTTAAGGGCATCCCGGACCGCACCCACTTTGAGGACAAACCTGTGGCACCCCCACCGCCGTCGTCGGCAACCGTCAGCCAGCCCGTCATCGATTCCGCGAGTTCAGCACCAGCCCTGCCGTCCACCCCGCAAGCCCCCGACGTCCGGAAGCGGGACGCGCTCACCCAGCCGCTGCCCGTCGTCGCGGAACGCCTGCCGTGGAAACACACGTTCATTTCCCTCAGCGTTCCCAACTTCCGCATCTTCGCGGTGGGCCACTTCATCGCCGTCATCGCCATCTGGATGCAGCGCATCGCCCAGGACTGGCTGGTCCTCCAGCTGTCCGGATCCGTCACCGCCGTGGGATTCACGGTGGCGCTGCAGTTCCTGCCGTCGCTGGTGCTGGGGCCGTGGGGCGGCATGATTGCCGACCGGTTCGCCAAACGGAAGATCCTGATTCTGTGCCAGGGCGTCGCCGCGGTCCTGGCTGCCCTGCTGGCCACGCTCGCCCTGACCGGCGCCATCGCGGTGTGGCACGTCTACGTGATCGCCCTGGTACTGGGCCTTGTTACAGTGCTCGACCAGCCCGCGCGCCAGGTTTTCGTCAACGAACTGGTGGGTCCCACCCACCTGCGCAACGCCATCAGCGTCAACTCCACCACGTTCCAGCTGGGCGGGCTGATCGGGCCTGCACTGGCCGGACTGCTCCTCACCGCGGTGGGTGCAGGCTGGGCGTTCGCAGCCAACGCGGTGGCCTGCTGCTCCACGGTGGCGATGCTCCTGATCCTCCGCAAGGACCAGTTGCACGTCAGCGCCCCCACCCCCAAGAGCAAGGGCATGCTGCGCGAAGGGCTGCGGTACGCGCTGGGCAAGCCCACCATCTACTGGCCGTGGCTGATGGCCGGATTCATTTCCGTGTTCGCCATGAGCCTGCCGGTGATCCTCGCAGCCTTTGCCGACCATGTCTTCCGTGTGGGCGCCGGCGGATATGGCCTCCTCAACGCGCTGGTGGCCCTCGGCGCCCTGGCCGGCGCCATAGCCTCGACCAGGCGGCGGCAACTGCGGCTGCGCTCGGTGGTGTTCTGCGCCGGAATGTACGGGGCCATGCTGTGCCTGGCCGCGCTGGCGCCCTCGCTGGCAACGTTCGGTGCCGTGATGGTGCTGTCCGGGTTCTGGTGCCTGATGTTCCTCACCGGCTCCAACCAGCTGGTGCAGATCAGCTCAAACATGGGGATCCGCGGCCGCGTCATGAGCCTGTACATCATGGTGCTCATTGGCGGCCAGGCACTGGGCGGGCCGATGCTCGGATGGATCGCCGAACACGCCGACCCGCACATGGCGCTCCTGGTCTCCGGCGGGGTCCCTGCGGCCGCGGCCGTTGTGGTGGGCATTGTCCTGGCGCGGAAGGGCGCGCTGACCCTGAAAGTGGACGTGCGGGACCGGCGCCGGCCGATCCGGATCGTGGACCGGACGGCGCCTGCCTCGTCCTAATCTTCGGGGCTTCCTACCCACGCGAACGCGGCCACCACCAGCGCCGAGATCCCGGCGTCGAGCGTGGGGCGGATGACGGGGGCAAAACTCGGTGAGTGGTTGGACGGGATGGTGGATGCCACCGTCCCGTCCTGGACCGCCCTGCCGTACGCCTCGGGATCAGTGCCACCCAGCAGCCAGTACACCAAAGGTGCCCCTGCGGCTGTGGCGAGGGTGCCCACGTCCTCGCTGCCGGTGACGGGGCCAGGATCGACGGCGCCGCCCAGCTTCGCGGCAAACGCCTCGCGTACGCGGGCGGTGGCGTCGTGGTTGTTGACCACCACGGGAAAGTGCTGCCCGGCGGTGATCGAGGGCGGCTGGGGCGCCCCGGAAGCCGCGGCCTCGCCGTTGATGATTCGGGTCATGCCGCTGATCATCCGCTCCCGGACCGCCGGATCCGCGGTCCGTATGCTGATGCCCAGCCGGGCCTCGTCGGGAATGATGTTGTCCTTGGTGCCGGCGTTGAGCTGGCCGACGGTGAGGACAGCCGTTTCGTTGCCGCCGATCTCGCGGGATACCAGCCCCTGCAGCCGCATGATGGTGGCCGCGGCCATCACCACAGGATCCACGGTGGTTTCCGGACGGGAGCCGTGGCCACTCCGGCCGAACAGCGTCACCGAGAAGCTGTCGGACCCGGCGAAGGCAGGTCCGGCATGTACGCCCAGCGCACCGGCCGGGAACGGGGCCACATGCTGTCCCATGACAACGTCCGGCACGGGGAAATGCTCAAAGAGGCCGTCCGCCACCATGTCGCGGGCGCCGGCGCCGGTTTCCTCGGCAGGCTGGAACACCGCCACGATGGTTCCGGACCAAGCCGGGAGATGGGCGCTGAACAGCGCAGCCGCACCGAGGAGACAGGTCACATGGACGTCGTGGCCGCACGCATGCATCACGGGAACGTCGGCGCCGTCGGGACTGGTGCCGCGAGCCGTGCTGGCGTAGCCAAGCCCTGACTTCTCCAGGACAGGAAGGCCGTCCATGTCCGCTCGGAGCATCACTGTGGGTCCGTCCCCGTTCCGCAGGACGCCTACGACGCCGGTCCCGCCCACCCCGGCGCTGACCTCCCAGCCCAGCCCGGTGAGCCGTTCGGCCACGATCCCGGCGGTCCGGACTTCGGCTCCGGACAGCTCGGGATGTTGGTGCAGATCCTCGTAAACTCCGGCGAGGTCCTGTGCCACCGCGGCAACGTCGTCCAAAACCTTTGTCATGACAGTCCTTACGTACGGGTTCGCTTGCTTTGCGACCCTACGCCCGGAGGCAGGAGAAAGTGGGGGCCGAAGGCCGGGCGTTCACCGACCGCAAAACCGTCGCCGGATGGGGCAAAAGTGTGGCCATGCCGGCGGCGGCCCGGCAGGAGCACGGACCGGCCGGCGGCCTGCTTAGGGCCAGAGGTCAGGTCTGCCCGGCCAGATCCGGGTTCCTGGCGGAGTGTGGGTAGTCTGCCTCCCGCTGCTGGAACTCGAGCACGCTTTTGTTGAGGACCACGCCGGCGCGGATTTCGATGGCCCGCGCCAGGGTCTCGTTGCGGTCCCACTCGGCCGGGCCGCCGAGCACCGGCTCAAGGAACGGCAGCAGGGCCTGGCTGATCTCCCAACTGGAGGAGTTCCAGAGGTAGGACGGGCTGTGGTCCACCGCGTAGTAGTTGATGTGGTTGCCCACCGTAAACATCGGCTCGGCAAAGGTAGTGGAGCGGGCCCAGCTGAACCCCATGCCTTCATCACAGGAGACGTCTACGATCAGGCTCCCCGGGCTGAAGGCCGCGAGGTCTTCCGTCTGGAGGTAGGTCAGCGGATTGTTGGGATCCTGCAGCGTGCAGTTGACCACGATGTCGCTCTCGGCCAGGAACGGCGCCAGCGGCAGCCGCCCCCGCTCGGTGATGACCTGGCTCAGGAAAGGAGCTTCGTCGTCATGGTCGAACTGCACGATGTTCACTGAATGGATCGGGGCGCCCACCGCCGCGATTCCACGGTTGGTCAGCACTTGGACGTCGTGCACGCCGTGGGCGTTCAGGGCGGTTACGGCACCGCGGGCGGTGGCACCGAAACCGATAACCACGGCGCTGAGTCGGCGGCCGTAGTCACCGGTGGAACCGGTAAGCGAAAGCGCGTGGAGCACCGAGCAGTAGCCGGCCAGCTCATTGTTCTTGTGGAAGACATGCAGGCCAAAGCCGCCGTCGCTGGCCCAGTGGTTCATTGCCTCGAACGCGATGAGGGTCAGCTTCTTGTCGATGGACAGCTGGGTGATGGCCCGGTCCTGGACACAGTGCGGCCACCCCCACAGGACCTGGCCGTCGCGGAGTTCCGCCAGGTCTTCGGGCTGCGGCTTGGGCAGGAGCACCACGTCGGCCTCTGCAAGCAGCGTCGCCCGGGGCACGATTCTCCCCACCAGGGTGGCCAGGTGGGCATCCCCTACGCCGAAACGCTCGCCGTAGCCATGTTCCAGGATGATGCGCTCCCGCAATTCCGGGGGAATCCGGCCGAAATGCAGTGGGTGGATGGGCAGGCGGCGTTCGTCGGGTTTCCGGGTGGAGGCCAGGATGCCCAGGCTCAGCCGGGTTTGTTGGCCGCTCACTTCTTTTTGGTTGCCTTGCCGGGGGTGGTATCGATAGAGCTGGCCGGCGCGGCGGCGGCCCTTTTGTCAGCGCGCTTTTCCTTGATGGACTTGCCGGATTTCTTGGATGCTGTTTGACGCGGGGACTTGTCAGCCATGATTGCTCCTGTAGCGGAACCGAAGAGGTTCCTGGCTTCCGACCTTACACGGGCGGACCTAATGGCCGGGCGGGAAGGCCGGGTGCCGGCGGCGTCCGCGGTGCCGGGGCCTGGAACACTGGAGCGGCTGACGGGAATCGAACCCGCGTATCAAGCTTGGGAAGCTAGCGCTCTACCATTGAGCTACAGCCGCGTTGCCGCCGCATCTGCGGGGCAGAACTTAGCTTAGCGCAGATGGAACGGCGGTCCGGCCACGGTGCAAGCAGTTCCAGCTGTGTCCGTGATCCGGCACGTCATCCAGTAACTCTTCAATAACGTCGCCGCATCTGGCTAGGTGGGCGCCCGGCAGGCTGGCTAACCTGAACCGGAAAGCTGCGGCGCCAGGGGGAGGCGGTCCAGGCAGCATACCCGCGCACCCACAGAAAGATCCCCCATGGCATCCGCAGAACACGAGGTCTTCATCCGGCGTGACGCCATGGCCGTGTACCTGTACCTGATGGACGCCACCAACCTGCCTCACTGGCGCGAAGCTGTCCGCAGCGTGAAGCTGGTGCAGGGCTCTGCCGGAACCAAGGGGGCCATGTACCGCAAGATGGTGGCCGGGCGGTCCGGACTCAGCATCCCGGCCGAGCTGGAAATCACCCAGGCCAGGCCCGGCGCCGAAATCCAGTTCCGGGTGACCTCCGGCCCGTCGAACCGTTCGGGCGGCTACTACCTCAGCACCGAGAACGACGGCACCCGGCTCCGCTACGCGCTCGAAGCCCGGCCGGAGGGCTCGTTCTCCTTCCTGGACCGGTTCGGCGTCCTGAACAGGATCGCCCAGCGGCGGGTCCGCGCCGAAGTGTCCCAGCTTGACCGGCTCAAGGACGTACTGGAGCTGCAGACCGTCAGTTAGCCGGTGGACGCCCGTACCACCGGCGTCCACCCGCCGCCTTCGCGGCGCGGGTTCTCCGCATCTTGTCTTGGTACTTACTGTGTGGCGCTTACTGCGCCAGCCGCTGGCCCGTCCAGGGTCCTGCAATGTTCGACGGCGATGCCAGTCTTCCGCCCGAGAGGTCCCAGTACTGCACAACATCGGAAGCCCTGCGGAGCGCAACGCCGGTGGAGTTCAGTCCGGTGACGTTCTTCAGCGCCCTGATCCCGGTGACGTCCTGCCAGCCGGTGGCTACCGTGGGCCGCGCCTCGGCGCGGAGGGTGGTGGTTCCCCAGCCGCGGTAGAGCTGCACAGCGCCGTCAGCGCGGAGGGCGAGGACATCCTGGAAGCCGTCGGCGTCGTAGTCCACCATCGCCAGGCGGGAGGCGGTGATGCCGCCCGTGATCAAGGCCCTGGCCGAGAGGTCGCTGGTGCCCTTGTTGGGGTAAAGGAAGAGGTTCCCGCTTCCGTCCAGGGCCAGGATCTGCGGCATCCTGTTGTTGGCGCACCAGCCGCCCACCGCGAGGGTGAGGGACTGCCAGCCGCCGGACCCAAGGGTGATTGCTGCCTGGAACCCTCCGGTGGCGATGCCGCGGTGCAGGGTGAGGTTCCCGTTGGTCCACTGGGTCACGAGGTCGTAGGCGCCGTCCCGGTCCCAGTCGGTGACGAAGACTTCCTTCGCGCCGCTGAAGCCGGAGCCGATGACTTTGGCGGCACCGTACGTGCGGACACCTGTTGAGGCCCTGTTGAGCAGCTGGCCCGAGGAATTTACGGTCACGAGGTCGCCGGGGCCAGTGATGGCCGCGGCACTCAGGTCCAGGGTGGGAGGCATGTGCCGCCCCGCGGCATCACACAGGGTGGGTGCCGGCGGGGGGAAGGCGGAGCCCCCGCCGGAGCTGCCCCCGGACCCGCCGGGCGAGTCCACGGTGCCGGCCGGGAGGGTGGTGTAGCCGAAGAAGTTCACCACACCCCAGATCTGGTAGGTGGAGTTGGTGTACGAGATCCCTGCGCCCATGACGTTGAAGCGGGGATCAATAAGCATGGCGTTGTGCCCGGGGGAGCCTTTCCACCATTCGACCAGCAGGGCGGCATCCCGGTCCGTCCGGATGGCGATGACCTCGCCTGCGCCGTTGTTGGGGTTCATGGCGCGCGGATCTGTCCAGAAGTTGGCGCGGTGCTCGATGACTTCGCGGGAGGCAATGCTGTCCGACCACTCCTGGGCGAGGCCGGCGACAGTGGGGTTGTATTTCACCGGTTTCAGGCCCTTGGAGGCCCGGTACTCGTTGATCTTGGTGAAAACGGTGAGGATTGCTGCCGAGTTGTTGTCCTTGACCAGCGCCTCCGTGGCCGGTGGCGCAGCCAATGATTCGGAGGTTGCCGGCGAGGTTTGGGCGGGCACGGATGGTGCCGGGGAGGCCAGTTCAGCGTCCGGTGCCCACAGCGGAGGGATGGAAGGGACCTCGGGCGCGGGCTGCGCCGGAGCGGAACCCGAGGGGCCGGTGGAACCGTCCGATGGTGCGGGGGAAGGTTCCTGGACCGGCCTGATGTCCAGCGCCGGCCCGACGGCGGGGGCGGCCGGAGCTGCCGGCGGTGCCACATCCAGCGGCTGGGTGGGCGAGGCCACGCGGATATCCGGATCGACAGCCGGGGTGAGGGCTGTGCCGGCTGGGTTGTCCGCCGCGCCGGAGGTGCCGGCACCGTCCGCGGTGGCCGTCCCCAGCGAGACCCGTGACGGTCCTGCCGACGCCGCGTGCTGCCCGGTATCCAGCGGCAGCGGGGCAGGCCCCGCCGTCGAGGAGGCGAGCACCAGCGCGCAGAGCACGCCAATAAAAGAGGGCGCGACTAATTTATTCACAACATCCCCAGCTCTGTTGGGCCATCCGGGAGACCATCCGGCGCCTGTGTATCTGAGGCAACATTAGCCCCACTGGACTACAGCAACAACGAAAGAATGTGGCTGTGGATATCCCATACGGTAATTTGGGACGGTGCTGATCTCAGACCGCGATATTCGTGCCGAAATAGACTCCCAGCGGATCGTGCTGGAACCGTTCGAGCCCGCGATGGTGCAGCCGTCGTCGGTGGACGTCCGGATCGATAAGTTCTTCAGGCTTTTCGACAACCACAAATACGCCCACATCGATCCTGCGCAGGAGCAGCCCGAACTGACGCGGCTGGTGGAGGTTGAGCAGGACGAGGCCTTTATCCTGCACCCCGGCGAGTTCGTCCTGGGCTCCACTTACGAGACAGTCACGCTCCCGGATGACATCGCCGCCAGGCTGGAAGGCAAGTCCTCGCTGGGCCGGCTGGGGCTGCTGACGCACTCCACCGCAGGTTTCATTGACCCCGGCTTTTCCGGCCACGTCACGCTGGAACTGTCCAACATGGCCACCTTGCCCATCAAGCTGTGGCCCGGCATGAAGATCGGCCAGCTCTGCTTCTTCCGCCTCAGCTCCTCGGCGGAATTCCCCTACGGCCAGGGCGAGTACGGCAACCGCTACCAGGGCCAGCGCGGGCCTACCGCCAGCCGGAGCCACCTCAACTTCCACCGCACCCGCATCTAGCTCAACCGGCACTCCGTACCAACGGTGCCTACGCCTGCGCCGGGACCTGCCGCCGTCGCGAAGATGCCTTGACCAGGGGTTCCACGAACCGCGCGGCCAGGGGGCCGATGACGGCCATCAGCAGGACGTAGGCGGTTGCCAGGGCTGCAAGGTTGGACGGCACGGCACCTGAGGCGACGGCCAGTCCGGCGATCACGATCGAGAATTCGCCGCGGGCTATGAGCGTGGCACCGGCGCGGAAACGTCCGGGCCTGGCAATTCCTTCGCGTTTGGCTGCCCAGATTCCGGTGGCCATCTTGGTTCCGGCAGTCAACACTGCCAGTACCAGGGCCCAACCCAGAACCGGCGGAATGGTCGTGGGATCGGTATTCAACCCGAAGGCCACGAAGAAGATGGCGGCGAACAGGTCGCGCAGCGGTTCGAGGATGCGCGTGGCGTTGTGGGCGGTGGCGCCTGAGATGGCGATGCCGAGCATGAAGGCGCCCACCGCTGCGGAAACCTGCATGGCAGAGGCCAGTCCGGCCACCAGGAGCGCGGCGCCCAGCACGTTGAGCAGGAACACCTCCGAGTTTTCGCTATGCACGGCCTTGGACACATGGTGGCCGTGCCGCAGCGCCACCATGAGCACCGCTGTGACCACAGCCAAGGCAATGGCCACCGTGGTCAGTCCGCCCAGGAAACTCACGCCCGCAAGAGTGGCAGTGAGGATGGGCAGGTAGACGGCCATGGCCAGGTCTTCGAAGACCAGGATGGACAGCACCACCGGTGTTTCGCGGTTGCCCAGCCGGCCCAGGTCCGTGATGACTTTTGCCGCGATTCCGGACGAGGAAATGTAGGTGACGCCGCCCATCACCATGGCCCCCACGCCGCCCCAGCCCAGGAGCAGGGCCAGCGCCGCTCCCGGAATGAAGTTGAGCACGAGGTCCAGCACGCCGGCCTGCCACGAGCGCCGCAGGCCTGTGAACAGCTCCGCCGCCGTATATTCCAGTCCGAGCATAAGCAGGAGCAGGATGACGCCGATCTCGCCGGAAAGGTGTGCGAACTCGTGCATGCCTTCGAGCTTCACCACGCCACCGGCACCAAAAGCGAGCCCGCCCAGCAGGTAGAGCGGGATGGGTGACATTCCAATCCGTCCGGCCAGCCTGGCCAGCAGGCCAAGGCAGAACACAACGGCCCCCAGTTCAATGAGGGTCAGGGCCAGCGGGTCCATGAGGGGTCAGCCGTGGCGCAGGATGTCGGCCGCCGAATCGAGGCCTTCCAGGGTTCCAACGGCAACCAGCAGGTCACCGGTATGCAGGATCACGTCGGGTCCGGGCGAGGGCAGGACCTCCCCTTCACGCATGATGGCAACGATGGAGACGCCGCACCGTGTACGGATGCACGCCTTGCCCATGGGCTGGTTCTGGAACGGGGACTCCGGGGCGATCGAGAATTGCCGGGTGACGATGCCCGGGACGTCCTTGTGCTCCTCGGTCAGCTTCATGGCAAGGTGCTGGCCACCCAGCAGGTTGCCCAGGGTGGCGGCTTCGTCGCTGGTCAGCGGAATGGAAGCCTGGCAGGTATCGGGATCGTCCCACGTGGAGACGATCAGTTCGGTCTGGCCTTCCCTCAGTTCCACCACGCCGATCCGGCGTCCGGAAGCTGTCATGAAGTCCTTCCTGCGGCCGAGGCCGGGAAGGTTCGTTTCGTCCACGTTCATGGTTAAAAGCCTAGTCTTCCGGAGCGTTGCGTGGTGGGGGTCAGGCGGAGGGGACGACGGCGATGGGAGCCTTGTCCGGCGACTTCACCGGCAGCAGGACCAACAACCCGGCGAGAAGGACCACCATGATGCCCAGGATGCCCCAGCGCTGCGCCTCGCCGGCCGCCACCAGCGGGGTTGCCACCGTGATGCACAGCGTGAAGAGGGCCGGTGCCAGGAAGCTGACGGCCCGGCCGGTGGTGGCGTAGAGGCCGAACAGTTCGCCGGATTCCCCGTGCGGTGCGAGCCGGGCGAGGTAGGCGCGCGATGACGACTGCGCCGGGCCTACGAACAGGCAGAGGAACAGGCCGAACACCCAGAACGTGGTGCTGCCTGCCCAATCCATGCCGAAGAAGGAATAGTCGCCGTTGCCCAGGACGAGGATCACGGTCCCTGCCACAAGAAGGCCCGCGAGTGAGCCGATGATGACGGCCTTCGGACCCACCCTGTCGTCCAGGAACCCGCCGATGATCGCGCCCACTGCCGCCACCACGTTGCCGAAGATGGCGAAGAAGATGACCTGGGACAGCTCGAACCCGAAGGTGCCTGCGGCGATGATGCCGCCGAAGGTGAACACCGCGGCCAGCCCGTCACGGAACACGGCGCTGGCCAGCAGGAAGTAGATGGTGTGCGGGCTGGTGGCGTAGATGGCGCGGATCCGGCGGAAGAGCAGCCGGTAGCTGGCCACGATGCCGAGGCGGGCCGCCCTGCCGGTCCGGGGCAGTTCCGGGACCGCGAACAGGACCGGCAGGGCAAAGATGAAGAACCAGAGGGCGGAGAACACGGCCACCAGCCGGATGTTCAGGCTGTCCTGGGTGGATGCGCCGAACCACTCAAAGCTGGGCTGGACGAACAGCTGCAGGACGATCAGAAGGGCCACGATGCCGCCCAGGTACCCGGCGCCCCAGCCGATGCCGCTGACTTTGCCGATGTTCCTGGGGGTGGAGATCTGGGCCAGCATGGCGTTGTAGTTGACCCCGGCGAATTCGAAGAACACGTTGCCCAGGGCGATCAGGGTGACGCCCAGCAGCAGGAATTCCGGCTGCGGGAAGACGAAGAAGCACAGTCCGGTGAGGACGGCGACGGCGGCCGTGTTGACTCCCAGCCACAGCTTCCGCCTGCCGCCGGCGTCGGAGCGCTGCCCGGTCACCGGGGCCAGCAGTGCGATGGCGAGGCCCGCCACGGCGAGGGCGCCGCCGAGGACCGCTGAGGCTTCGTCCTTGCCGCCGAAGGCGTTGGACGTCAGGTAGACGGTGAACACGAACGTGGTCATCACGGCGTTGAAGGCTGCCGAACCCCAGTCCCAGGACGCCCAGGCCAGGATCCTGCCCTTGGTGGAGACCTGGTTGCCGGATGCGAGTTCCGAGGACGGCTGCATGGCCCGGGGAGCGCTGGCGCTGTTCATAGCTGCATCGTATCCGCCGAGCGCGAACAGATGGCGGACTATGCCCCGGACTGGCGGGGCCGGCAAGCGCCAGCAAGGAAATATGGGGCTGGAAGCATGCGCAGTCTTGATAAACTGGGGGCTCCCGAACCCAACGCTTTGCCGCCTGCTCCAACTTTTGACAATCGAATTCCTGACGTTGCGGAGATAACCAGTGATCACAGTCCTTGCCGTGCACTTTTCGGTGGCTGTGCTGGCGCCGTTGTTCTTCAGGAAATGGGGCCGCAACGCATTCTACGCTCTGGCCACCGTTCCCGCTGCCTCGTTCGTCTGGCTTCTGTTCCAGCACGGCCCCGTCTATTCGGAGCAGGGCGCGGTGGCCGAGGTCATTCCCTGGATTCCCGGCCTCCACCTCGAGTTCGCGTTCCGCATGGACCCGCTGGCCTGGGTGATGTCGCTGCTGGTGCTGGGCGTCGGCGCCCTGGTGCTGCTGTACTGCGCCCGGTACTTCAAGCGGAAGGACCAGGACCTCGGCGCATTCGGCGCGCAGCTCCTGGCCTTCGCCGGAGCCATGTTCGGGCTGGTGGTGGCCGATGACCTGCTGCTGCTCTTCATTTTCTGGGAACTCACCACCATCCTGTCCTACCTGCTGATCGGCTTCGCCCGGACCAGGCTGGCGGCCCGGCGCTCGGCGCTGCAGGCCCTGATGGTCACCACCGCCGGCGGCCTGGCCATGCTGGTGGGGCTCATCATGCTGGGCCAGACGGCCGGAACCTACCGCATCTCGGCCATCCTCGAACTGGCCCAGGCACTCGCGGAAGGCCCGTCCGGCGCCATGGTGAGCGCCGCCGTCGTGCTCATCCTGGTGGGCGCCATCACCAAGTCCGCGCTGGTTCCCTTCCACTTCTGGCTTCCCGGCGCCATGGCCGCCCCCACCCCGGTCAGCGCGTACCTGCACGCCGCCGCCATGGTGAAGGCCGGCATCTACCTGGTGGCACGGCTTGCGCCCGGATTCGCTGAAACGGCCTACTGGCAGCCCGTGGTGTTGGGCCTGGGCCTGGCCACCATGCTGGTGGGCGGCTACCGCGCCCTGCGCCAGACCGACATCAAACTCATCCTCGCCTACGGCACCGTCAGCCAGCTGGGCTTCCTCACCATGGTGGTGGGCCTCGGCACGCCGGACGCGGCGCTGGCGGGCCTGGCGATGCTGCTGGCCCACGGCCTCTTCAAGGCGACGCTCTTCCTGGTGGTCGGCATCATTGACCACCAGTCCGGAACACGCGACGTCCGGAAGCTCTCGGGCGTCTTCCGGTCCTCCCGCGCCCTCGGAATCGTGGCCGGCATCGGCGCCGCCTCCATGGCAGGCGTCCCCTTCCTTGCCGGATTCGTGGCCAAGGAATCGGTGCTGGAAGCGTTCGTCCACCACGCCGGCGACCCGGACGCCGGGCCGTGGGGCATGGTGGTCCTGGTGGGGCTGGTCCTGGGTTCGGTCCTTACCTTCGCCTACAGCGCGCGGTTCATGTGGGGCGCCTTCGCCGTCAAACCCGGCGTGGAGCCCACCAAGTTCAAAGCCGTCCGGCCTTCCTTCATCGCGGCCCCGGCCATCCTGAGCATCCTGACCATCGCCTACGGCCTGTGGCCGGTACCTGTTGACGCGTGGATCCAGCCGTACGCCGCGCTGTTCGCGTCCGCCGCGCCCGACGCCGGGACGCCGGGCGAGCAGGCCGGTCACCTGGCGCTGTGGCACGGCCTGACCCCCGCACTTGGGTTGACCGCGCTCACCTTTGTCCTCGGCGCCGCCATGTACTTCGGCCGCAACGCCGTGGCCCGTGCGCAGGCGCTGGTGCCGGACTGGGTGGACGCCGACCGCGCCTACCAGCTGACTATCGGTGCGCTGGATGACATCGCCGTGTGGATCACCGGCCGGACCCAGCGCGGTTCGCTCTACTTCTACCTCGCCGTCATCCTCACCGTGGCGTTCGTCCTGCCGCTGACCGCGATCCTCTTCGCCGGCAAGCCGCTTCCGGACAACATCTACCTGGTGGATCCGGGCTCTCCGCTGCAGATCGTCGCGGGCATCGGCATCGTGATCGGCGCCCTCGCGGCCGTCAAGGCGAACAAGCGCTTCCTTGCCGTCCTGATGGTCTCGGTCACCGGCTATGGCATCGCCCTGATGTTCGCCCTCCAGGGCGCCCCGGACCTGGCACTGACTCAGATGCTGGTGGAAACCATCATCCTGGTGGCCTTCGTCCTTGGCATGCGCCGCCTCCCGCCCGAACTGCGGGACCGTACCGGCGGCAAATACCGGGTGGTACGGGTGATCATCGGCGCGGCCTTCGGAGCCACCATGGTCTTCGCGGCCATCTATGCCATGGGCGCCCGTGTGGCCCAGCCCATCTCCCTGCAGTTCCCGCAGCTGGCCTACGAGGGCGGCGGCGGGCTGAACATCGTCAACGTCACGCTGGTGGACATCAGGGCCTGGGACACGTTCGGTGAGATCACCGTGCTGGCACTGGCCGCCACGGGTGTTGCAAGCCTGATCTTCGTCCGCGGCCGCGGCGACCGCCTGCGGGCCTCCGCCTCGGTGGCGGAAGGAACCGTGGGCCGGTTCCACGGCGTGGACCCGGGTTCGCGGGACGGCGCCGCACTGGCCATCAGCAGGAAGTTCGCCACAGCCACCCGGGACGCCTGGCTGGTGGCCGGCCGGACGCTGGCACCGGAACGCCGCTCCATCATCTTCGAAGTGGTCACCCGGCTGGTCTTCCACTCGCTGGTGATCTTCTCGCTGTACCTTCTGTTCGCCGGCCACAACCTGCCGGGCGGCGGCTTCGCCGGCGGCCTGACAGCCGGCCTGGCCCTGACCATCCGCTACCTGGCCGGCGGGCGGTTCGAACTCAGCGAGGCAACTCCCGTCAGCGCCGGTGGCCTGCTGGGCATCGGCCTGGCCACGGCCGCAGGCTCCGGTGTTGCCCCGCTGTTCCTGGGCGGGCAGGTGTTCCAGAGCGCCATCATCCAGTTCTGGCTGCCTGTGTTCGGGGACATCAAGTTCGTCACGTCCACCATTTTCGACATCGGCGTCTACATCGTGGTGGTGGGCCTGGTGCTGGACGTGCTGCGCAGCCTCGGCGCTGAAGTGGACGTACACATCGAGGAGCGGGGCTCCGAACCCGCAGAGTACGAGGAACCCGAAGACATGCCAGCCGAAACCATCTCAGGAGGCAAGGCATGAGCATCAACCTCGCCCTGCTCCTGGTCATGGGTGCCCTGTATGCCTGCGGCATCTACCTGATCCTGGAGCGCAGCCTTACCCGGGTCCTGCTGGGCCTCATGCTCCTGGCCAATGCCACCAACCTGCTGATCCTTGCCACCGGCGGCTACTCCGGCCTGGCCCCGCTGTTCTCCAAGGACACCGCCGCGGGGGACTACAACGATCCGCTGCCTCAGGCGCTGATCCTGACGTCCATTGTGATCTCGTTCGCGGTGACCGCCTTCATGCTCGGCATCATCTACCGGACCTGGGTGCTGGCCCGCGAGGACGAAATCCAGGATGACGTGGAGGACCTCCGCGTCGCCGAAACCCCCAGCTTCGACGCCGAGGACGACGCCGAGATTCCCGCCGAAACGTCCGAGTTCCCGCTCACCATGCTGGGCGGAGACGGGCAGGATATCTCGGACCACCGGCCGGGCACCTGCGATGAGACTTCCGGCGGCCTTGAAGCGTCCGCCAGGGCGCACGGCGGCACCGACACCGTGGTGGCGGGCGACCGCGAGATGCCCACCGAGCACGCGGCCCAGGAAGAGAAACCCGGCTCACCCAACGTCAAGCCCAGCCCGGAAGGAGGCGGACAGTGAACATCGCCAGTCTGGCCCCGCTCGCCGTCGTACTTCCCATCCTGGGCGCCGCCCTGACCTTCCTGCTGATCCGGCACTCCCGTGCCCAGCGGGCCGTCAGCATCGGGCTGCTGTCCCTGACCCTGCTGCTCGAATGCTTCCTGATGGCGGCGGTGTGGGACGGCGGCACTGTGGCCGTCAGCCTCGGCGGATGGATTCCGCCGTGGGGCATCGTGCTGGTGGTGGACCAGTTCTCGTCACTGATGCTGGTGGTTTCCTCCGCGGTGAGCCTCGCGGTCCTCGTGTACGCCACGGGCCAGGGCATGGCCGACGGCGACAAGGACGCACCGGTGTCCATCTTCCACCCCACCTACCTGATCCTGGTGGCCGGGGTGTCCAACGCCTTCCTCTCCGGCGATCTTTTCAACCTGTATGTGGGCTTCGAGATCCTGCTGACGGCAAGCTACGTCCTGATGACACTGGGCGGCACCGGGCCCCGAATCCGCGCCGGCGTCACCTACGTGGTGGTGTCCGTGGTGTCCTCGGTGCTGTTCCTGATCTCCATTGCCATGGTCTATGGGGCCACCGGAACCGTGAACATGGCGGACCTGGCCATCAAGCTCGGCGAACTGGACCAGGGCACCAAGACCCTCCTGCACGTCATGCTGCTGGTGGCGTTCGGCATCAAGGCCGCAGTGTTCCCGCTGTCCTTCTGGCTGCCTGACTCCTACCCCACGGCGCCCGCCCCGGTCACCGCAGTGTTCGCCGGCCTGCTCACCAAGGTGGGCGTTTACGCCATGGTCCGCACTGAGACCCTGCTGTTCCCCGGAGACACCCTGAACACCCCGCTGATGATAGCGGCGCTGCTCACCATGGTGGTGGGAATCCTGGGCGCCCTAGCGCAGAGCGACATCAAACGTCTGCTCTCGTTCACCCTGGTCAGCCACATCGGCTACATGGTGTTCGGGCTGGCCATGTCATCGGTTGTGGGCCTGGCGGCCGCCATCTTCTACGTGGCCCACCACATCACCATCCAAACCAGCCTGTTCCTGGTCACCGGCCTGATCGAACGCCGCGGAGGCAGCTCCTCCGTGGACAGGCTGGGCGGGCTGGCCAAGATCTCGCCGCTGCTGGCGCTCCTGTTCTTCATCCCCGGCATGAACCTCGCAGGCATCCCGCCCTTCTCCGGGTTCCTCGGCAAGGTAGGCCTGCTGCAGGCCGGCGTGGAACTGGGAACGCCGTTGGCCTACGCCCTGGTGATCGGCGGAGTGGTCACCAGCCTCCTGACGCTGCTGGCGGTGGCCAGGGTCTGGAACCGTGCCTTCTGGCGGCGTCCTGCCGACGCCGAGCACCCGGATCCTGTGCTGCTGGCCGCGCCCGGGCAGCCGGTGGAAGAGGAAGTCCTGGACGACGAACCCGTGGGTACAGCGGGCCGGATCGGCCTGGCAGCGCCGGTCCTCAGCCGGGCTGGAAACGGTGGAAGCAGCACGCTGGTGCGGTCCACTCTGATGCCCCGCACCATGGTGGGCCCCACTGCCGGCCTGGTGGTCCTGGGCATGGCGCTGACCGTCTTCGCAGGACCCCTGTTCGGGCTGTCCGACCGGGCAGCGGCAGACATGCTGGACCGCGGCCCGTACATCCACGCCGTCCTGGGTGAGGACGTTACCGTCCCGGGCGTTGGAGCAGCCGCGGGAGGAGGAAAATGAGCCGCCAGCGGATTTCCCTTCGCCAGGAGCTTCCGCTCCTCGTCTGGCTGGTCATCGTGTGGGGCGCCCTCTGGCAGGATTTCAGCCCCGGCAACCTGCTGTTCGGGGCGCTGCTGGCCATCGCCGTCGCCCGGCTGTTCTACCTGCCGCCCGTGGAGCTCAGCGGACGCTTCAATGTCCGGCATGCCATCCCCTTCGCGCTGATGTTCCTGGGCCGGGTGGTGGTAGCCAGTTTCCAGATTCTCTACCTCGCCGCCGTCCGCGGGCCCAAGGTGCACAACGCGGTGGTTGCCGTGACGCTGCGGAGCCACCAGGACCTCATCGTCACCGCCACCGGCCATGTGATCTCGCTGATCCCGGGCTCGCTGGTGGTGGAAGTGGACCGCTCAACCTCCACCCTGTATTTGCACGCCATCAACATCAGCTCCGCCGAGGACGTGGAAAACCTGCGCAATGAAGTGCGTGCCATCGAGGCCGGACTGATCCGGATCATGGGCACCAATGAAGAACTCGCCATCGTACGGGCGGAGGCAGCATCATGATGCAGGCTGTCCTGGCCGTGACGGCCGTCATCCTCTCCCTCGCCGCCGGCGGGGCAATTATCCGGATCGCTCGCGGCCCGTCGCTGCTGGACCGGGTGCTGGCCTCGGACGTCCTGCTGGCCATCCTGGGTGCGGCGCTGTGCATTGACATGGCCGTGAACCGGCACCTGAACAACCTGATGCTGGTGGTTGCCATCTCCGTGATCGGCTTCATCGGGTCAGTGACCGTGGCGCGATTCGTCTCCGACCGGAGGGAACACCCCAGTGAGCCCTGAGCTGATGAGTCCGGACCTGACCAGCGTGGACGGCTGGATTGACGTGGTGTCCGCCGTGTTCATGGTGGTGGGAGCCGTCATGTCCCTGGGTGCCGCAATCGGCCTGCTGCGGTTCCCGGACCTGCTGAGCCGCATGCACGCCGCCACCAAGCCGCAGGTGCTGGGACTGTTCCTGCTGCTGGCCTCCATCGGGCTGCAGATGCGCACGTTGTGGGTATGGCCGGTCCTGGTGGTGGCTTGGATCTTCCAGCTGCTGACGGTTCCCGTGTCCGCCCACATGGTGGGCCGCGCCGGGTACCGGACCAAACACCTGCACCGGGAACTGCTGACCTCGGACGAGCTAGATGCGGTAGTGCAGAAAGCCGCCGCCCAGGCCGCCCGTGAGGGCAGCGAGGACGACGGCTCAACCCGCTGAAGCCAGCCGGCGGGGACAGTTTAGGTGTTTAGACGATGTCCTGCGTCTTGGCGAAACGGGTGATGGCCCGCTGCGTGCCGCGGTTGGCCAGGACCTGGATGATGGTGCTGACAAACGCGGAGATCAGCGCGAACGTCAGGGCCGAGCGAAGGCTGGTGGGGACGTCCTCGCCCTTGCCGGTGGGCGGCTTGTTGCCCGTGGTCTTTTCCCAGATGGTGTTGACCAGCTTGGTGCCGGCGAATCCTGCACCCAGGCTTACGCCGGTGCCGAGCAGCTTGATGAGAAGGTTCATTCCTGGTACTCCTTGCGGGCGGTAAAACGGTCTGCACCCCACCCTACTGGCTAAGTTCCTACGGCGCGGGGATGAGTCCTTCCCATGCCACTGTCCAGTCCTGCGGGAAACCCGGGGCATGCCGCGCCGGGCCGCCTTCCCATCCCGCAGCCATGAGCGCCACAGCGGCCAGCAGCCCGCCGTTGCCGGGCAGGTAGAGCGGGAGCGAAGCCGTCTGCCGGTTGTGCCCGTTGGGCAGGACCAGGTTCTTCGCCGCGTCCATCAACAGCGCGTCCACGGCGGCTTCCGGGTCTTCCAGTCGGGCGGCCGTCATGGCCATCACGGGGTAGTCCCAGCCCCAGGTGCTGTCCCAGTCCCAGCCGGCCAGTACGTCATTCAATGTGGCCCGCATTATCTCCGGGTCCACCAGGTCCGTGCGCGGCAGCACGCCCAGGGCGCACAGCATGGAGGGGTGGTCCGTGCGGATGGTGAAGGGCTCGACGTCGATCGCCGCGTACACGCCGTCCAGCACCCTTGGCGGGACCATGCCGTCCGCCACCGCCGCCCAGGTGCCCTCAGCAGCGAGCCCCAGCCGCTCCCGCCATACATTGGCCACGCGGAGTGCCCACTGCCAGTAGGCAAGCTCGAACGTGGGGTTGGTGACAGTCCCGCGCACCGATTCGTAGCTCTCCTGCGCCGGCACCAGGGGCGGGCCCAGTTCGAAACCCCGGTCCGTGGGGTGGGCGAAGGAGGCCATGAATTCAGCGGTTTCGAGGACCACCGTGGCGAATTCCTCCAGGAGTTCCCGGGATGGTTCGGCACGGTAAGCCAGTTCCGCCAGATGGATGGGGTGCGGCTGCTGCCAGATAAGGAAGGTGCCGATGGGGCTGGGGCTTTCCCGCCCGTCCGGACCCACCTGCTTGGGCCAGCGGACGCCGTCGAACCCCTGGGCCTTGGCCGTCTGCCGGGCGGGTTCCAGGACGGACGCGTACCAGCGGAGGGCGGGCAGCAGGAGCTCCGTCCTGTTCCAGGCGGCGAAGTGGGCGGCATGCCACCAGTGCATCTCGAGGTGGAAGCGGCCGCGCCACGAGCTGCAGGCCAGCCCTGTTTCCTGCGGCGGCAGGGACCCGGAGCAGTTGATGGCGGTGAGGTACTGGGAGAGTACTGCCCGGCGTTCGATCTCACCGGCGCGCGGATCGGCTGTTCCGGAGAGGTCGACGGCGCCGCCTGACTTCCAGAATTCCGGCCACGCCGTGCGGGACGCGGCAATGGCGGCACTGCCCGGTGCCGACGGCTTCTCCTGGGCAGGGTCAACGAACGGCTCCGGTGCCGGCACTGCATACCCGCCGATGCCCCCGTTTCCGCGTGGAAGGCAGTCGCCCTGCCCGGTGCTGATGAAGTGCACGCTGAAGTCGAGGCTGTCCTGCCCTGCGGCGGCCCGGATGAGCACGTCGTGCGGGCCGGCCTGCTCAAGTTCCAGCCCGGCACCGCTGACGGCCACCTGGTATCCGGAACTGTCCAGGCGGCGCGAAATCAGCCAGTGCCTGTGGGGGCCGCCGCCGTGCTGTTCTTCAATGGTGGTGGTGTGTGCTGCAGGACTGTCCCAGTCGGCCGCGTTGTGCCAGGCCTCGGAACCGTAGGGGAAAGCCAGGGATACGGCGAGGCCGTCCGCGAGGGCAGGGGAGAGGACGCGGAAGCCCAGCTCGTCCCTGTCCGGCCGGCACGCTGTGGTGACATTAACCGGGGTGCCGTGCAGGGTGAAGATGCTGGTGGCTGTGCCCGTCCAGAGGTCCAGGACCTGGTGCGCGCCGGTGATGTCGTCCCGGGTGAGCGCGGGCGCGTCCCTGCCCGGGAGCGCAAAACCGATCCGGCCCAGGTCCAGCCGGTGGGGGTTGGCGCGGAGCCAGGTTTCCGCCCGTGATGACTGTGTTTCGCGGCCATCCACGATGGCACCCACCATGTCCACGTAGGGGACCGGGCCTCGCGGTGAATCGTAGAGGACCGTGGAACCGGCAAGGGTGTATCCCTGTTCCGGCGGGACGGCGTGCCAGCCCCACTGTGCCTGCGTGCCCAGCAAAGTGCCGGGCGGCAGGTCGTCGCGTGCGGCCACAGGGTATTCCCCGGGAAGGGACTGCATGCCGGTCAGGTCCAGCGTGAAGCAGAATTCACCGTTGCCCACTGAGACGGGACTCCGTGGATCGAGGCTGTCCTGTTCCACGTTGTGGCGCCGTACCAGCGCTTCGCGGTTGATCACGGTCTGCTGGCTGTGCACGGTGCAGGCACTCCTTGGCTCAGGCCTGGGCCCGGTCCGGAAGCAGGCGGCTCAGAAAACGCTTTCCCAGTCAATCCTTGTGAGAACGCCGGGCAGTGTCAACCAACCAAGCCGAGGGTCCGCCGGCTTGCCTTGGCGGAGCGGGGGTCGGGGTCAGTCACATCTGGCTGGTTGGCGGTCATGGCCCACAATCTACCGCCCTCCAGGTGTAAACTTGAGCACGCCCGGGAGGGCTCAAAACATTCAACCGCAAGACATGCACAGCATCATCATCAACACATTAACGACAGGGGAGCGCCGCCGTCGGCCCCGGCACCAGCCGGGAAACGCAGGTGGGCGCTGAGAGTGCGGACAGCCGCAGACCCTCGAACCTGATCCGGTTAGTACCGGCGCAAGGGAGTCGAGTTCTCGAAGTGCGCGGACAATGGCGGCAGCAGCCGGCACCCGCCTCCACTTTCCCCTCCTGTTTCCAGGAGGATCACATGACTACTTCAGCAATCAAAAAGCCCGCCAGCAGGTCCTGGCGCGTCGTTGACATCGTGGTGGCGGCCCTGATCGCCATCGCCGGCGGCGTCATCTTCTGGGCCTGGTCCCAGGGAGCGACAGCCCTGTCCGGTCCGATCAAAATCGTTTACCCGCCCCTCACCGGCCTGCTGGCCGGCGGCTGGATGATTCCGGCCGTCCTGGGCATGCTCATTATCCGCAAACCGGGCGCTGCCGTGTTCTGCGAAACCGTCGCCGCGACCGGGGAACTCTTTATGGGATCCCCTTACGGTACCTCCGTGCTGTTCTCCGGATTCGTCCAGGGCCTGGGCGCCGAGATCATCTTCGCCATCTTCGTCTACCGGAAATTCAACCTTCCGGCCTCGCTGCTGGCCGGCGCCGCGGCGGGCCTCTTCTGCGGCCTGAACGACGCCTTCGCACCGTGGGGCTGGAATGTCGCCGACTCCGGCGAATACAAATTGGTGTACATCGTTTGCACCGTCATTTCCGGGGCCATCATCGCCGGCGCGCTCGCTTGGATCGCCACCCGCGGCCTGGCCAAGACCGGCGTGCTGAGCTCCTTTGCATCCCGGAAGGCCGCTACGGAGCCCGTCTTCTCCTGATGCCGGCACCTTCCCACGCCGCCGCACCCCACACGGTGCGGCCGGCGGCAGTCACCGCCCGCGGCTGGGGCTGGCGGCACGCGGGCCGCGCCAAGCCCGCCGTCCACGCCCTCGACCTCGACATCAGCCCGGGTGAGCGCGTACTCCTGCTTGGCCCCTCGGGGGCAGGCAAGTCCACGCTCCTTCACGCGCTCGCCGGGGTATTGGGTGACACGGACGACGACGGCGGGGCCGGCGAGTCCGACGAGACCGGTTCGCTGCTGGTCGACGGCGGTTCGCCCCGCGGGCAGCGAGGCCGCGCGGGCCTCATGCAGCAGGATCCCGAGACCCAGGTGGTCCTCTCCCGGGTCGCCGACGACGTCGCCTTCGGCGCCGAAAACCTTGCGGTGCCCCGCGACGCCATCTGGCCGCGCGTGCACGAGGCGCTGGCCGACGTCGGCCTGTCCCACCTGCCGCTGGACCACCCGACGTCGGCCCTGTCCGGCGGGCAGAAGCAGCGGCTGGCGCTGGCAGGCATCCTTGCGATGCGGCCCGGGCTCATCCTGCTCGATGAACCCACAGCCAACCTGGATCCGGCCGGCGTGCTCGACGTCCGGGACGCCGTGGCCCGCTGCCTGGACAAGACCGGCGCCACGCTGGTGGTGGTGGAGCACCGGGTGTCCGTGTGGAAGGACCTCGTGGACAGGATCGTGGTGCTGCAGCCCGGCAGCGGCGCCAGCCCCGCGGTACTCCTCGAAGGCCCGCCGGACCGGGTGCTGGCCGAAGCGCGGACCATGCTGACGGCCGCCGGCGTCTGGGTTCCCGGGTACGTGCCGTCCACCCGCGGGCGGGCTGCGGAACAGACCCCCGGCGCCGGAAGCCTCCTGCTGGCCGCCGAAAACCTGGCCGTCTCCCGGCAGCGCCCGCGCCGCAAAGGCTTCCGGAAAGTTCCGCCGGTGCCGGTGCAGGAGGGCATCACTGCCCAGGTACGCGCGGGGCAGGCCCTCGCCGTCACCGGACCCAACGGGGCAGGGAAATCAACCTTCGCGCTGACCCTCGCCGGACTGCTCGAACCGGTCAGCGGGGCAGTGTCCGCGACGACGGACCTCAGCCGCGGTGCCGGAATCACTCCGTACCAGTGGAAAGCCGAACAGCTGATCGAGCGGATCGGCACGGTCTTCCAGGAACCGGAGCACCAGTTCGTCACCGGAAAAGTCCTGGACGAACTGCTGTTCGGGCCCCGGCACCTGGGGCACGGTGAAGACAGAGTTGATGAGCTGCTGGAACGGCTGCGGCTGACCCACCTGGTGGACGCCAACCCCTACACCCTGTCCGGCGGCGAAAAGCGGCGGCTTTCCGTGGCCACGGTCCTGGCGGCAAGCCCGCAGGTCCTGGTTCTGGATGAGCCCACGTTCGGCCAGGATGCCAACACCTGGGCCGAGCTGGCATCGTTCCTCTCCGAACTCCTGGACGCCGGAACGGCAGTGGTGTCCGTGACCCATGACGCCGAGTTCACCGCTGCCCTTGGCGGCACGGAGCTCAAACTTGCAGCGGCGGAAGCGGTGGCGCCATGAGGCAGGAACTGAACCTTCGCGGAAACGCTGCGCTCCTGGCCCGCGCCAACCCGCTGAGCAAGCTGGCCGCCGTCGTGCTCATCACCGTGGTCCTGGCCCTGTCCATCGACTGGGTGTCCGCATCGGTGGCGCTGTTCTTCGAGCTGCTGCTGTTTCCGCTGGCCGGGCTCACGCTGGCGCTGCTGTGGCAACGCGGCTGGCCGCTGATCCTCGCTGCCGCGGTGGGCGGCTGGAGCACCTCCATCCTGGCGCCGGACAGTGGCCGGACGCTGATCGACGCCGGCATCTGGACCATGAGCGAGGGCTCGCTGGAGACCGGCGTGGGCTTCCTGCTGCGCGGCCTGGCCATCGCGCTGCCGGCAATACTCCTGGTGAGCTGCACGGACCCCACCGACCTCGCTGATGCGCTGGCGCAGAAAGCCCGGCTGCCGCACCGGTTCGTCCTCGGCACCCTGGCTGCGATGCGCCTTGTGGGGCTGATGGCCGAGGAATGGCAGACCATCGGGATGGCCCGGCGGGCCCGTGGGGTTGGCTCCCGCGGCAGCGTACTGCAACGGGTGAAGGCCACGCTGGGGCAGAGCTTCGGGCTGCTGGTCCAGGCGATCAGGCGGGCGTCACGGCTGGCGGTCACCATGGAAGCGCGCGGTTTCGGCGGCGGGCCACGCACGTGGGCCCGTGAATCCGCCTACTCGCTGCTGGATGCTTGGGTCCTGGCGGGCGGTCTGGTGATGGCCGGCGTGGCCGTTACGGCGGCAGTGTCAGCCGGCACCTGGAACATGGTGTGGGCCGGGAACTGACCCTCTAGGTGCAGGCGTGGTTGTAATCCAGCCCGGCGTGGATGAACTGCGTCAGCACCACTTTCCCGCCGCCCGTCAGCGGGGATTTCGCACACGCGGTGGCCGCTGAGTCCGCATTGCGGGAACCCGCCAGCCAGCTGGGCAAGGGGTAGAGGTTGCTGGAGGGGCTGACATTTCCCACGATCCTGTGCCACTGCTGGCCGGTGGAGTAGATCCCCACCCCCGCTGCGTCGATGCTGTGGAAGAAATCCGTCATGCCTTCCAGCACGGTGCGGTTGGCATCCTTGCTGCCGGACCAGGTGTTTTCGGTCTCCACATCCAGCCACCAGACGTAATCCGCGGGATCGGTCACGCCGCGGACGTAGGCCGCGTCAAAGGCCTTGGCGTACCCGTACATGTACGCGCAGGCCGTGCCATAGTCCCCGGCCTTGCAGGAGCCGTACGGGTTGTGCACCTTTGAGCCGGTGGGGTATTCGTCGCTGACCGGCCACCAGGAACCGGCGCGCCCGGGATTGGCTGTGTTGATGTAGAGCTGTGCCTTGGGCTGCGAGGCCACCGCTCCGGATGACGATTCGGCCCATTCGAGCTGTTCCTGCAGGCACGGGTTGGTGTTGTTGGCCAAACCGTTATTGACGCCCACGATGGCGAACGCCTGGTCTTTTGGCAGTTCCGTGCCGCACTGCGGCCAGGAGACATCGTTGCCGAGGAGGGACTGGCTGCTGCTGCCGCCCTGCGGCCCTGCCGGGGGATCAGCCGGATCCGCCAACGCCGGCCCGGCGCAGGTGAAGAGTACTGCTGCCACCAGCAGCCATGCCAGCCTGAACACTGGCAGGTGGGCTCGAGTCCGGGGCATGTGTGGGGCTCCGTTTATTGCTTGAAAAAACCTATATTCCAGTCTCCCGCGGTATCACGGCGAGGACAAGGCGCAACGCCGCACACTCCCCCTATCGCATAGAAAAGATAACGGACCGCCTTGACGGACCTGTGATCCGCCGAATTGGCCATCAAAAACTCATAAATGATATATTCGCTGCATGACTCAGGAAACCGCTGAACACGTTGCCGTCATGCTCAGGAACGCCCGGAGCGAGAAAGGCTGGACCCAGGGCCAGCTGGCCGCCGAGCTGGGTACCAGCCAAAGTGCCGTGGCCCGGATGGAACAGGGTAAACAGAACCTGAGCCTGAAGATGATCCAGCGCCTTGAGGCCATCTTCGACCGGAGCATCGTCAACGTGGGCAAGCCGCAGATGACGCACCTTCGCGTGGAGGGCGGCCGCACCCTGTCCGGCGCGGTTGATGTCAACAGCAGCAAGAACGCCGGCGTTGCCCTGCTGTGCGCCAGCCTCATTAACCGCGGCACCACCGTCCTGCGCCGCTTGGCCCGGATCGAAGAGGTCAACCGCATCGTAGAGGTGCTGACCAGCATCGGAGTGGAATGCACCTGGCTCAACGCCACGGACCTCCGCCTGCGCCGGCCCGCTGTCCTGGACCTCGACTCTATGGACGTGGAAGCTGCCCGCCGCACCCGCAGCGTCATCATGCTGTTGGGCCCCCTGCTGGACGAGTCAGCCGAGTACAGGCTTCCCTACGCGGGTGGCTGCGACCTCGGCACCCGCACTGTTGAGCCGCACATGCAGGCCCTGCGCCAGTTCGGCCTGTCCGTGGAAGCCACGGCCGGTTTCTACGCCGTCCAGGCCCCGGCGGCGGACTCACATGACCGCTCCTTCGTCCTCACCGAGCGCGGCGATACCGTCACGGAAAACGCCATCATGGCGGCCGCCCACCGTGAGGGCACCACGGTCATCCGGAACGCCAGCCCCAATTACATGGTGCAGGATCTCTGCTTCTACCTGCAGATGCTGGGCGTCACCATCGAGGGCGTGGGCACCACCACGCTGAGGATCACCGGCAAGCCCGTCATCAACGCCGACATCGAGTACTTCCCGTCCGAAGACCCCATCGAGGCCATGAGCCTGATCACCGCGGGCATCGTGACGAACTCCGAGGTCACGGTCCGCCGGGTGCCCATCGAGTTCATGGAGATCGAGCTGGCCACGCTGGGGCAGATGGGCCAGCAGCTGGAAATTTCCGGCGAATACATGGCACGGAACGGCCGGACCCGGCTGGTGGACGTGACCACCAAGCCCTCGGAGCTGAAGGCCCCGGAGGACAAGATCCACCCCATGCCGTTCCCCGGCCTCAACATCGACAACCTGCCATTCTTCGCCGTGATCGCCGCAAACGCCACCGGCCAGACGATGATCCACGACTGGGTGTACGAGAACCGCGCCATCTACCTGACGGAGCTGAACCGGCTCGGCGCGCAGGTCCAGCTCCTCGATCCCCACCGGATCTACATCAACGGCCCCACCAAGTGGCGCGCCGCCGAGGTGGGTTGCCCGCCGGCCCTGCGTCCGGCCGCGTGCCTGCTGCTGGCCATGCTCGCGGCACGCGGCGTCTCCGAGCTGCGCAACATCTACGTGATCGAGCGCGGCTATGAGGACCTGGCCGAGCGGCTGAACACCATCGGCGCCAGGATTGAGTACTTCCAGGGCTGAGATTCACTCTTCGTCATGAAGGGGCGGGGCACTTCAAATGTCCCGTCCCTGCCGCAGAATGTGACTATGCGTACCTTCGGCGTTGAGGAAGAGCTCCTGATTGTTGATCCGGAGTCCGGCGAACCGCTCGCCCTTGCTGACGCGCTCCTGTCCGGTCGGCACGTGGCAGCAGATGATCTGCCGCAGCTTCCGCAGGCGCAGGCCGCCAAGGACAAGGCGGACGACGGCGAAATGGGCCTGAGTGCCGAGTTGAAGCTTGAGCAGATCGAGACGCAGACGCGGCCGTGCCTGGATTACGGCACGTTGCTGGACCAGATCCGTGCCGGGCGGTCCCTGGCCGATCAGGCCGCACAGAAGAACCATGCCCGGGTGGCGGCGCTGGCCACCTCGCCGCTGGGCCTGAACAGCCACACCACCCCCGATCCGCGGTACGCCAGGATGCTGGAACGCTTTGGCCTCACGGCGCAGGAGCAGCTGACCTGCGGCTTCCACGTCCACACCTACATCGCGTCGCCGGACGAGGGCGTGGCCGTGCTGGACCGGATCAGGGACAAGCTGGCCGTCCTGACGGCCCTGAGCGCCAACTCGCCCTTCTGGAACGGGCAGCCGACGGGCTTTGAAAGTTTCCGGACCCAGGCCTGGAACCGGTGGCCAACATCCGGGCCCGCGGCCGTCTACGGCACCTACGCCGCCTACCGCAGGGTGGTGACCAGGCTCCTGGACAGCGGCGTGATGCTGGACGAAGGCATGCTGTACTTTGACGCGCGGCTTTCGCGGAACCACCCCACGGTGGAGGTCCGGGTGGCGGATGTCTGCCTGCGTGCCGACGACGCCGCACTGATCGCCTGCCTTGTGCGGGCCCTAGTGGAGTCTGCCAGCAGGGAATGGCGCGACGGCGTGGACCCGGCGCCGGTCCCCACGGTCCTGCTGCGGATGGCCTCGTGGCAGGCCAGCAACTCCGGGCTCACGGGCGAGCTGCTGGACTTTGGCAACTTCCGTCCGGCCCCCGCTGCTGACGTGGTCCGGTCACTGGTGGATTACCTCGCTCCAGTGCTGGACGAGCAGGGTGAGCTGGCACTGGCCCGGCAAGGCGTGGAGGACATCCTCGCCCGCGGCACGGGATCGGCGGAGCAGCGCCAGGTGCGGGAAAAGGCGCTGGCAGGCCAGCCCGAAGACTTCGGCTTCGGCGCCGTGGTGAAGCATGCCGTGCGGGTGACCATGCGCGACGCCCTCGACCCTTCGGAAGTGGACACCGTTCCCGAACTGCTGCGGGTGCGGCAGTCCTGAAGAACCCTAGATCTGCTTCAGGGCCTGTTCCAGGTCGCGGATAAGGTCCTCGGCGTCCTCCAGCCCCACGGACAGGCGCACCACGCCGTCCGTCAGGCCAATAGCGGCCCGGCCCTCCGGACCCATGGCCCGGTGCGTGGTGGTGGCAGGGTGGGTGATGAGGGACTTGGAGTCGCCCAGGTTGTTGGAGATGTCGATGACCCGCAGCGCGTCCAGCAGCGCGAACGCCGCCTCCTTGCCGGTGCGGCCGCCCGATGGCGCCAGTTCAAGGGTGAGCACCGTACCGCCGGCCTTCATTTGCCTGGCCGCGAGCTCATACTGCGGGTGGGACTTCAGCAGCGGGTACTTCACCCAGCTGACGGCGGGCTGCTGTTCCAGCCATTCGGCGAGCCGCAATGCGGTGGCCGAGGAGTGGCTGACCCGCAGTCCCATGGTCTCCAGGCCCTTGGTGAGCACCCAGGCGTTGAAGGCGGACAGGGCCGGCCCGGTGTGGCGCATCAGCTGCTTGACGGGGCCGTCAATGAATTCCTTCGTGCCCAGGATGGCGCCGCCCAGCACGCGGCCCTGGCCATCGATGTGCTTGGTGCCGGAGTACACCACCACGTCGGCGCCGAGCTGGGCGCAGCGCTGCAGCAGGGGAGTGGCGAAGACGTTGTCCACCACCACTGTGGCGCCCGCTGCGTGCGCCAGCTCGCTGACCGCGGCGATGTCCACGATCTCCTGCATGGGGTTCGACGGGGACTCGAAGAAGACAGCGGTGGTGGGCTCGGACAGGGCGGAGCGCCACTGGTCCAGGTCCGGGCCGTCGACGAATACGGTCTCCACGCCCCACCGCGGCAGGATTTCGTTGAGGATCACAAAGCAGGAGCCGAACAGCGAGCGGGCGGCCACCACGCGGTCCCCGGCAGCCAGCAGCGCGCCGAGGGCCGTGAAGACGGCGGACATGCCGGACGCCGTCGCAAAGCACGCTTCGGTTCCCTCCAGCAGGCGGAGGCGTTCCTGGAACGTGGCCACCGAGGGGTTGCCGTAACGGGAGTAGACGAAGCGTTCGTCCTCGCCGGTGAAGGCGCGTTCGGCAGCGGCGGCGGATTCGTACACGAAGCCGGAGTTGAGGAAAATCGCCTCGGATGTTTCCTGGAAGTTGGTGCGGTCCAGCCCGCCGCGGACGGCCTGGGTGTCAGGGTTCCAGCCGGCGGCGTCTTCGTTGAAGGTCACTTAATTCTTTCCGAGGTTGGTGGGCAGGCCGCGGTTCTTCCAGCCGTTGACGGTGCGTTCGCCGTAACGGTCCGGTTCGCCTTCGAAGCCTTCCAGGACGTTGTAGGAGGTGAAGCCCGCCTGGGTGGCCGCCGTGGCCGCCGCGATGGAGCGCTGGCCTGAGCGGCACAGGAAGAGCAGTTCAGTACTGCGGTTCTCCGGTCCCTGCTGCTCAAGGTCCGTGATGAATTCCGGGTTGGGGATGCCGCCCGGGAATGTCCACTGGATGAACAGGGGATCGTTGTCCGTGGCCTTGGTGTCCGGGATGCCAATGTGGGCCCATTCGCCCTCAGTGCGGACATCCACCAGGATGGCGCCCTGCTCCAGCTTGGCCCACGCCTCCTGGGGCGTCAGGTCTCCTGCGTAGCTCATGCGTGGCCCTCGCCGTCGAATTCGGCTTCGTCGCCGGCAGATTCGAGGCTGTCCACAGCGGTGGCGACGGCGGCATCAGCGGAGGCGATGGCTGCGGGGAGCACCACGGCCTGGGCCACGATGACGCTGCTGCCGTTGAAGGTCACTGCCGGGCTGCCGTGCAGCACGTACCCTTCCGCCAGGGCGGCCGAGATCCGCTCGCAAAAGGCGCGGTCGTCCGGGCCGCTCAGCAGGCGGTAGGACAGTTTCTCTTCAGGGGCAGGTGCGTCAGACATGACGGATCTCCTTCTCTCACGCTTGCAGCTCGAATCGGTCGATATGCCGAGTATTCACCTGAGGCACCCCGCCGTGGAAGGAGGGTTGCCGACCGGCCAGTCAGGGCTTGGCGCCGGTACTCATTACTCCCCAAAAACGTAACACCTGCCGCCGGGAGCCGCACCGCCGCCGCCGTCATCTTCCGTAACTGAACCGGAAACAAGGGGTCACAGGAGTGCCGGGCACTTTCCGGACAGCGCCCGACGCCGGTATCGCCGCAGGTGGGCGCGCTTTACACTGCCTTCCGCATGCTTTCCCGGCGGGCGCCGACCGATAATGTACTGGTGGGGCCGCTGCCCCAACAGGTCTTCGGCACCGGGGGGTTCCATGAGCACGCGTACATCCGCGCGACGACGCACCGAACCTTCGGGCCGTCCGTCCCGCCCGGCTCCGCCGAAAGTCTGGCCAATCCTCGCGGCCCTCCTGCTGGCAGCCTGCGCCGTGGTGCTGCCTGCCGCCCCGGCGCGCGCTGCGGACCTCAACCCGGACGAAGGAAAACCCCTGCTCGGGGCAATGCTGGAATGGGGCGAGGATTCCGCTGCGGGCTTCGCCGAACGGCTCGGGGCATCTCCCGCCGTCTACGGGCACGATCTCGCCCTGCCGTACCGCCCGTCGGAGCAGAACAACCTCCGGGGCTTCCTCGAGCAGGCGTCACTGCAGGGTTCGCATGCGATGTTCACCGTGAAGCCCAGTGTGCCCCTCGACCAGATCGATGACGCTGCGGCGGCCTCCTTTGCCGGGGAAGTGCGGCGCTTGACGTCGGGCTTTGCCGGCCAGGTGCTCATTCGGTTTGCCCCGGATATGAATACCAGCTGGGTGGAATGGGGCCAGCAGCCCGGCGCCTACCGGGACGCCTTCCGTGCGGTGTCGGCGGCAATCAAGAAGTCCGACGGCGGCCCGCTGATGGTGTGGGAGCCGTACCTTGGCAAGGACTATCCGTTTGCCCGGAGCAGGAACGCACCAGCCCCGGGCAGCGAGGGCTTCGCGCTGCTCGACACCAACGGTGACGGAACCTGGGACGGCGCGGACAGCGCCTACGGCCCCTACTATCCAGGTGATGACGCCGTTGACTGGGTGGGCCTGACCGCCTTCCACGACGATACGGCCGGCGGCGCCGCCGTGAACACGGTGCCCCGTGCGGGCGAGCTCCAGGAGATGCTCACAGCCTCCGGCGGGGAAAATTTCTACCGCGACTACTCCGCCGGACGCGGCAAACCCTTCGTGCTGCAGACGGCTGCCTTCTACAGCCCTGCCTCCGGGGGCGCCTCCGAGGTGGACATCAAGGCCGGCTGGTTCGACCAGGTGGTGGGGGCAGCCACGTCTCCCGAGTTCGCGAAGACAGCGTTGGTGGTGTGGGACGAAAGGACCAGCACCCGGGACACCGGTGTGGCGAGCATCAGTTGGCTGCTGACCGGCAATTCCGCGGTGGCGGAAGCTGCCCGCGCCAGGCTGGGGTCCTCGCCCATGGTCACAGGCCCCGTCACGGAGGTGGGCGCCGGCGGCACTTATGTCCGCGCCAATACCCTGACGGGTGCGGCGGCCTGGACCGTGGGGGCGGCGCTGATCCTCCTGCTGGTGGCCCTCTGGCAAATTCCCCGCAGGGTCAACGCCGCCACCGCCTGGGGCTACGGCGACCCCTCCAAGCGGGATTCCCGGGTGGACCTGCTCCGCGGAATGGCCATCGTCTTCGTGGTGGTCAACCACCTGGGAATGACATCGCTGTTCCAGTTGCTGACCCAGGAGGCTGTGGGCTTCGTCAGCGGCGCCGAACTGTTTGTGCTGTTCTCCGGGCTGGTGGTGGGCATGGTCTACGGCCCCCGGGTCCGTGAAGACTTTGGCACCGTGCTGGACCTGACGTCCCGCCGCGCCGGCAAGCTGTACCTGACGGCGCTGGTGGTCCTGGTCGGAGTCTTCCTGGTGTCGATGCTGCCCATTTTCCGGACCGAGGCCCTCACCACGTTTGTGGACCAGGGGACCGGCGGCGCCGGCCACCAGGGAGCCGGCCGCACCTACGATCTTTACGCCGGGATGGAATCCCTCTTCCAGTTCCCGGTGCCGCCGCAAATCCTTCCAGCCGTCCTCCTGCTGCAGTTTGGCCCGTGGCAGTTTAACGTCATGGGCCTCTATGTGGTGCTGCTGCTGGTCAGCCCGCTGGTGCTTGCCGCGCTGAGCCGCGGCAAGGCCGTCTGGGTACTGGCCGGAACGCTGGGGCTCTACGCCGTCGGCTCCATCACACGCTTCCGGCTGCTGCCCTCGCAGTTCGAGGATTCGTTCCCGCTGCTCGTTTGGCAGGTCCTGTTCGTCATCGGGCTGGTGGCCGGCTACCACCGGCGGGCCATCGTGGCGTGGCTGTCTGCGCGGACGTGGCTGGTAGCGGCATGCACCGCCGTCGCACTGCTCTTCGCTTTCCTGTCCTGGGGCAACCCCTACCTTGCCAACGGCTTCGACGTCCGCCTGGCCCTCATCCCGGACACGGCGTACCGGGCCATGTACGACGCACTCTTCGCCCGCACCTACCTGGCTCCGGGCCGCCTGCTCAACGTGCTGATCCTGGTGGTGGCGGCCTACGCGCTCCTGACGGCGTACTGGAAACCCATCGAGCGGGTGCTGGGCTGGTTCCTGATCCCCCTGGGGCGGGCCACCCTCTACGTGTTCATCATGCACGTGGTGCTGATCGCCGTGGTGGCCAACATCCCCGCGCTCCAGCAGGAGAACGTGCTGCTCAACACCGCGGCCTACGCCGTGGTCCTCGGCCTCCTGTGGGCGATGGTCCGGACGAAGTTCCTCTTCAAGATCATTCCCACCTAGGCACCGCGTGCGGGACCCTGGCGTGGAACGTCGACGTTCATGGCCCGTACGGCAGGATGAGCTGGTGCAGCAGGTGGTCCTGCCATGCTCCGGCGATCTGCAGGTACTCCGGTGCCACTCCGATCTCAAGGAACCCTGCCCCGCCCAGGATCCGCCGCGACGCCGCGTTGTGCAGCAGGGTGGCAGCCTGGAGGCGGTGAAGGCCAAGTTCCGTCTGCGCGTACGCGGCTGCGAACCGGACAGCAGCCGTGCCGACGCCCCGCCCCAGGAGGCCGTGGTCCACCCAGTAACCAAGGTTGGCGCTGAGGAACGGACCGCGGACGATCCCGGTGAGGGTGACGGTGCCGATAATGCGCTGGCCCGCCGGTAAGCCGCCGGAATCCTTGATGAGGACCCAGGGGACCTCCGTGCCCAACTCCAGCTGCTCACGTTTGGCCCGGATCAGCTCCCGCTGAAGGGATGCGGTGAAGAAGGCCTCGGGCCGGCAGGGTTCCCACGGCGCCAGGTGCTGCCTGTTCCGGACGTACGCCTCTGCGAGGGCGTCCGCGTCAGTGGCATGAAGCAGCCGGATACCCACGCCGTGGAGCAGTTCCTCCGGCTTGTCGGCTGGCGGGAAACCTGGATTGTCCATCCTCCGATTGTGCCGTGCCGCCAGGTGGGAGCTGCAGTCCGCGGCGGCTGCGGGGTTCCCGCAACGCCGGGTGCTGCCCGCATTAAACGAAAAATGCTGTGGCACACGTGGTGCCACAGCATTGGTTCCGGTGTATCCCGTTGCGGTTCAGACGAGGCCGGGGTAGCTGGCGACGATGTAGTCCGCAGCAGCCGGTCCCTTCATCCGCAGGCGGTTGTGCCGCGGGTTGATGCGGTGTTTCATTTCTGCCCAGAACTGCGGCTCCGCGCCCGGGGAGTGCTGGTTGATGAAGCACCAGCTGGTGTAGAGCCCGAACAGGCGGTCACGGTTCAGGCCATGTTCAGTGGTGTCGTCGAGGTAGGTGGCTTCCTGTAGGAACAGGTCAAACTGCGAATTGGCCATGACGGCTTCCCTTCGCTAAGTGCAATGGTGTCGCCATTCGGCTATAGCGGCGAACCTCCGGCGCCCTGCACGGGGCGATGGAGCGTGACGGTGGGCACTTGCAATCTGGCCCAAGGGCCGCGCAGCCGCATGTCTACGTTGTAGACTTTACGCGTAGACTACAAATACAGCAAGCGTCTTGACTATTCCGTCCCGGAAGCCGGCGCCTGCTCCAGGACGGACACCATGACTCCCAGAGATTCCGCGGGCCCCGGCGCCTCTGTAAAGCGGAAGGCCCCGCTCAGCAAGGAGCGGGTGCTCGCAAAAGCCCTGGAATTGGTGGATGCCGAGGGTGTCGACGCCCTGACCATGCGGCGCCTGGGCCAAGCACTGGACCGGGACCCCATGAGCCTGTACCGGTATGCGGAAAACCGTGCGGCGCTGCTGGACGGAGTGGCGGAACGGGTGCTTGACGAGCTCCCTGTCCAGCCGGATGATCCCGATTGGAAGGCGCAGCTCCGACACATCGCGCACAGCCTGCGCCGCCTGGCCCTCGAGCATCCCAACGTGGTGCCGCTCCTCGTTACCAGGCCGCTGTCCACGCCGCTGGGCCTTCGGCCCTTGGGCACGCTCCGGCCGCTGGAGCAAATCCTTTCGCTGCTTATCCGCGCGGGATTCGCGCCGGCCGGGGCCTTGCACGTTTACAGGGCCTACTATGGCTTCCTGTACGGACACATCCTCAATGAGCTACAGGAATTCGTGGTGGATCCGGAGGAGAACGAGGTGCTGCTCCGCCTCGGATTGCACCGCCTTCCGGCCAAGGATTTTCCCCGGCTCCGCGCCCTGGCCCCTGCATTGGCGGACTACGACGGTTCCGAGGAACTGGACAGGGGACTCACCATCCTTTTGACCGGCCTGGAAGCAGAACTGTCGGTACAGCCTACGGCCTGACTGGCGGCCGGCAAGGCTACTCGAACGAAGCCCGCCGCCGGTCCTGCAGCCGGGTGTTCCAGACGTCCGGACGGTTCACCTGGAACCGCCGGCCGGTAAGTGCCTTAGCGTTCAGCCGGATGTAGTTTGACTTTTCCCCCGGCTGCCACGGTTCGAGCCCCAGGCCGTCCACGGCGTCCATTTCCGCTTGGTCCTCGATGACCTGGGTATCGCCGCGCACCACCACACTCCACGCAAGCTCGCTGGCGGGATCGTAGCCATCGATCTCGAGCGCCGCGGGGCGTTCCATCAGGGCACCCCACAGCTTCGAGCCGGCCGCCGTGCGGAAAGCGATACTCCGGCGGTTTACAACGTAGTTGACCGGGAATACCTCGGGGTGGCCGTCGACGACGATGGCGAGCCTGCCCAGGGTGTCGTCAGCCAGGAGTTCCCAGCAGTCGTCAAAGGAAAGGTTTTCGATTGGCAGCTTTGGCGAGTCCATGGTCCACACCTTACGGGCGAAGCAGCACGCGGAAAAGGGACTTCACCACTTGTTTCAGTGCTATTGGATTCCGGCGTAAAGCCCCGTGAGCTCAGCCGTCAGCTCCTTCTGCAGCGCCGGGGTACCGATCTGCTTGCCGTCGATCGTGTTGACCGGGGCGAGGAGGCGGACACTGGAGATCAGCCAGACCGCGTCGGCATCCAGCAGGTCCTGCGGTTCCAGGGGTCCGTAGCCCAGTTCCCAGCCCGCCGCCTTTGCCGCGGTGAAGAGGGCCCCCTGCGATGTTCCGGGCAGGATGCCGCTGTCCAGCTGCGGCGTGATGAGGCGCTTGATGGCCGTCCCGTCAGCGGACTCCTCCACGTGCGCCAGCAGCACCGTGGACGTGGGGCCCTCAAGCACGCGGCCATCCGAGGACAGGAAGATGACGTCGTCTGCGCCCTGCCTGCGGGCATGGCGCAGGGCGGCCATGTTGACGGCGTAGGAGAGCGTCTTGGCGCCCATGAGCAGCCACGGCGCACGCTCGGCAACGTCACTGTCGTACCCGCGGTCAAGGAGGATGACGTCGATGCCTGTTTCCCGTTGGCGGCGGCCGGCGGCCGGAGCAGGGGAGACCTGCACCCAGGCGGTGGGGGAGCCCGCACCTTCAACGCCGCGGGTGACCACCAGCTTGACCACCAGTTCATCGTCGCCCGCATCGGGGGCCGGGTACTGCGCCTGGTGTTCGGCAATGGCAGTGGCAATGGCCCGCCGCCAGTCATCCTGGCCCGGGATGCTGAGGTCCAGCGCCGCCGCGGAGCCGTCCAGGCGGTCCAGGTGGGCCTGGATTTTTCGGACTGACCCGCGCACGGCGAGCATCGTTTCGAAGATGCCATCGCCCCTGGTGGCGCCCTGGTCCGTGACCATCAGCTGCGGCTGGGCGGCGTCGGCCAGCCGGCCGTCGGGGAAGGCGGGATCAAGGAAAACGAGTACCACGGAAGCGGGAGAGGTCATGGCTCCAGCTTAGTGCGGCGCCGCGCGGATAAGCTGGGCGGAACGCCCCGGACGGAAACGGTCCGCCGGGAGCTCATCTTCCGGGGGTTATCTCGTGTTGTGGCCATTTTCGCTTGCCGGCACCGCGCCGATGTGGGTAGTGGTGATCCTCGGCGTGGCAGACCTCGCCATCAGGATCCTGGCCCTGGGAATCATCCCGGGCAACCGGCGCCCCACCACGGCCATGGCCTGGCTGCTGGGCATCTTCTTCGTGCCCTTCGTGGGCATCATCCTCTTCCTGCTTTTCGGCAACTTCAGGCTGTCCAGCCGGCGCCGCGAGCAGCAGCAGCAGGTCAATGAGCGGGTGCAGGCGGGTATCACGGCACTCTCGGATGCCGAGAGCGACTACCAGGGCCCTGAATGGGTGAAGTCGGCCGGGGAACTGAACCGCCGGCTGGGTTCGCTGCCCATGGTGGACGGAAACACGGTGGACCTCCTGCCCGGTTACCCGGACTCGATCCTGGCCATGACCCAGGCAGTGCGCAAAGCGAAGAAATTCGTCAACGCCGAGTTCTACATCATGAGCACGGACCACATCACGGACGAGCTGCTGACCGCCCTGGAGGAAGCTGCTGAACGCGGCGTGGAAGTGCGGGTTCTTTTCGACCATATCGGCACGCTGCGGGTCAAGGGATACAAGAACCTCCTCAAGCGGCTCAAGGCCGGCAAGATCCAGTGGAAGCGCATGCTGCCGCTGCTGCCCATCCACGGACAGTGGCGCCGGCCGGACCTCCGGAACCACCGCAAGATCATGGTGGTGGACGGTGAGGTGGCCTTCACCGGCTCACAGAACCTCATTGAGCCCTCCTATAACAATCCCCGCCACCGGAAGGCAGGCCGGGAATGGGTTGAGCTGATGGCCTGCCTCCGCGGACCGATCGTCACCACCCTGAACGTGGTCTTCGCCACCGACTGGCTCAGCGAAACCGACGAGTCGCTGGAGGACCAGCTGCAGCTTCCCGTGGACCGGGCACCGGGGCACGTCACCGCCCAGGTGGTGCCCAGCGGCCCCGGGTTCAGCACGGAGAACAACCTCCGGCTGTTCAACACCCTGATCTATTCGGCGCAGCACCGGATTTCCATTTGCAGCCCGTACTTCGTCCCGGATGATTCCCTGCTGTATGCCATCACCACGGCGGCCCAGCGCGGCGTGGACGTTGAACTGTTCGTCTCCGAAAAGGGTGACCAGTTCCTGGTCCACCACGCCCAGCAGTCCTACTACGAGGCGCTGCTCGAAGCGGGTGTGCGGATCTACCTGTACAAGGCCCCGTTCGTGCTGCACGCCAAACACTTCACCATCGACGACGAGGTGGCCGTCCTGGGCTCCAGCAACATGGACATGCGCTCGTTCTCCTTGAACCTTGAAGTGTCCGTCATGCTGCTCGGGGCGGACATCGTGGCCAAGATGCGCGGGGTGGAGGACACGTACCGGGACATCTCCCATGAGTTGCGGCTGTCTGACTGGCTGAACCGGCCGCTGGCAGCACGCTACGTGGACAACGTGGCAAGGCTGACGGCAACCGTCCAGTAGGCAGGCACGCGGAGTCAGGCGTCCGGAAAAGTTGCGCCGAGCGTCGAGAGGACTCCGTAGGCCTTGGTGCGGATTTCGTCGTATTCCTCGTCCGGCACGGAATCGGACGTGATGGCGCCGCCGACGCCGAGACTCAGTTCCGCAGTACCGTCACCATCCCGGCGGATCACCAGGGTCCGGATGGCGACGGCCAGGTCCGTGGCACCGTTCAGCGAGAAGTATCCGATGGCCCCCGAATAGATTCCTCGGGGGCCGGCTTCCAGCTGGTCGAGGATGGCCATGGTGCTGATCTTCGGTGCCCCTGTCATCGAACCGGCAGGGAAGCAGGCAGCCACGGCTTCGGCCCGCGGGGAACCCGGCGGCAGGGAGGCATCGATAGTGCTGACCATCTGATGCACGGTGGCGTAGCTTTCGATGGCGCACAGCCGGCTCACCGTCACGGAGCCGGGGACAGCGAAATGGCTCAGGTCATTCCGCAGCAGGTCAACGATCATGATGTTCTCGGCACGGTCCTTCAGCGAGGTGGCAAGCTCCGTCCGGAGGGCGGCATCCTCAGCGGCGCCGGAAGCCCGGCGGCGGGTGCCCTTGATCGGCTCGGCGCGCATGCCGCCGTCGGACGCTATCCGCAGGAAACGTTCCGGCGACGTGCTGGCAACCGCCAACCCGTCGAAGGCCAGGTAGCTGGCGAACGGTGCCGGATTCCGGCGGCGCAGTGCCAGGTACGTATGCCACGGGTCGACGGTGCCTCCCGGGACGCGGGCCGCGAGGGTGGTGGTCAGGCAAACTTCGTAGGTGTTTCCCTCGGCGATTTCACGCTGGGACTTGGTGATCTTTTCGCGGTAGGTCACTCCGCTGTCCCGGCTTGCGAACACGGGCACGGACGCGCTGCCGACGGCGGTGCTGCCGCCATCAATGCCGGAGCCGGCCGGTTCGTTGCCGTCCCCGCTGTCCAACGCCGCGGGCGCACCCGCTGCACGCTGCACGGCTGCCCGTGCGGCGTCCAGCCATTCGGCGGCGTCCGGGGCGTCCAGTGCCAGGAGCCAGGCGGTGCCTTCCGCGTGGTCCAGGACCACCGCCCGTCCGGCGAAGATCAGTGCGGCGTCCGGCGTGGCCGCTGAGACGTCGGTGCCGCCGGTTTCGCGTTTCAGCTCGTAGCCCAGGTAGCCCAGCCACCCCAGGGTGAACTCTCCGGGGTAGCCCTCCGGGGCGCGGACCGCCCGGCGGCCCCACACGGTATCCAGCCAACGGAAGAACGGTCCGTCCACGGTGGCGGTGACGGAGCCGGCGCTGATGTGGCTGGCTCCGGACCGGTGCATGACCGACTGGCCGAACGTGCCGCCGTCGTCCGCCAGAATGCTGAACCGGCTGCGTTCGGCGGCCGTCCGGGTGCTCGGATCCGCACTGCCGGGATCCGCGGCTCCCGCGTTGGACGAGTCGAGCCAGACGGCGTTGGCGGACGTGCCGTACAGGGCATGGAAAAGTTCGGCGGCCTGCGGGCGTGCGTCGAGCCGTTCGGCACGGAGGCTCAGGCCCCGCCGGGCGGACAGCTCCGGGGCGAGGACCTGTGCCAGCGCCGGGAGGTACGGCAGGAGTTGCAGCACGTCCTCCGGTGCGCTGCCGTCTGCCACGTTCCTGATGTGCAGGTCCGCCGCGCCGGGAACATCGTCCCCGGCCAGCCATTCGGACTCCTGGGCCGCCCACTGGTCCCAGTAGGGCTCGTAGGTTTCGCCGTCCCGCTGCAGCGCGCGCGTGCGCCGGACGTCCTCCGGGGAGTCCGCCCAGATGGCCGCGCCCAGGAACGGCCGGGCGGCGGCGGCCGCGGCACCCACTCCCTCCACGATGACAATCTCGGCGGGCAGTGTTACCCGGGAGCCGCCGTCGTAATGCTTTTCCCAGTCCCAGCTGGTCCAGGTGGCGGCCTCGCCGCGGCTCAGCGGGCCCAGGACGGTGCTGACGTAGCGTTCGATGCCGGCGGCCAGGCCGTTCCAGCCCGGATAGATGTCCTCGAGGTGGAACAGCGACACTTTATGGCGCGCCCGCAGGCGCGCGGCCAGTTCCACGGCGAGGGTGGTCTTGCCTGCGCCCGAGCGTCCGTCAAGGGCGATGATGACGGGGGCTGGGCTCATGGAGTAGAGCGTACCGTTTTCAGAGCGCCTGCCGCGCCAGGTGTGCACTGCTTGCAACTGCTGCCCTGATATAGTCAACGAGACCGGGCATTGCGGTGTGGATCTGATGCCAGACGGCGTCGAAATCGGCGTGGCCGCCGTACCAGGGATCCTCGATGCCCTGGTCCAGGAGGTCCCGGCCGGCCATGGCGGGATCGAAGCTGCGGAGCATCCGGATCTTCTCCAGCGACTCCCTGTCCGGAGCGGCCTGGCTCAGCCACGCGTAGTGGTCGATGTCCAGGGCGAGGATCAGGTCCCGGTCGCGGAACCAGCCGTGCTCCCACTCCCGTGCCACATGGAAATCTGTGGCGAGTTGCGTGATGGCCAGCCGGCGGGCCGCGCGCGGATCAATGGGCCGGCCGGCTTCGTACCCCGTGGTGCCGGCGGAGTCCACCGTCACCACTCCGTCCAGCCCCTCGCGTTCCAGTGCCGCCCGGAGCATGTGTTCAGCCATGGGGGAGCGGCAGATATTGCCCGTGCAAACGGCAATGACGCGGTATGGGCTCGACGTTGAGTTCATGCGTCTAAGCATGCGCTTTCTCGGCACCGATGGCCAGCGGCGATTCACAATAATTGACGGACTTGTAAAGACGCATGACGGTTAACTGAAATGGGTAGGAAGCAGGGTTGGTGGCCCGGGTGCCTCCCGCGGGCCACCGGCCGGCGGCCAGCCCGTCCGGCCCTGGAGCGGGATCAGTGGATGAACGCCAGCAGGATTCCGACGCCGACGAACAGCACGCCGAACACCTTGCTGAGGACCAGCTGGCCGCGTTCGGTCTGCGTAAAGCGCTGGAAGGACCGCGCGGCCGCGGCGAAGAAGAACCACATGACCAGGATGTCGATGGCCACGATGGTGGCCGTGAGGATGGCGTACTGGGTAACCAGCGATTCTTCGGGCCGGATGAACTGGGGCGTGAAGGCCAGGAAGAAGACAATCGCCTTCGGGTTCAGGAGGTTGACCCAGAAACCGCGCCGGAAGATTGACCCCGCAGGCTCGAAGGCGGGCCCGGCCGCCTGCTCCTCCTGGACGGCGGGCTTGCTGAGGAACTGCCGGATGCCCAGGTAGACCAGGTAGGCGGCCCCGGCGTACCGGATGATGTTGAAGGCCAGCGGAGACCCGGAAACCAGGACGCCCACGCCCAGCGCCACGATGAGCACGTGGACAATGAGGGCTGCCTGCTGGCCGAGGATTCCCCAGATGGAGCGGCGGAAGCCGGCGTTCAGGGAATTGCTCATGGTGTTGATGGCCCCGGCACCGGGCGTGAAACTGATGAGGGCGCCGGCGCCTGCAAGGGCCAGCCACAGGGAAAATTGCACTAACCAATCTTACGCGGGCCAGCCGGCCGGCCCGTCACCACAATGTGGCCACCGGTTCGAAGGCCTGCAGACTCCCGTCCGCTGTGACCAGGGTAAACCCCTCCACCATGGCCTGCGCTGCCAGCAGGCGGTCAAAAGGATCCTTGTGGTCCCAGTCGAGTTGTCCGGCAGCAAGCCCGTGGGATGCGCTGACCGGAAGCTCGGACGCGTAGAGGTGGGCGAGTTGGCGCCCAAAGCTTGAGACGATCGCAGACCCGGCGGGAAGCTTTCCGAGCCTGTGTTTGTAGGAGAGCTCATAGGCGGTTACCGGCGAAACGAAGACCTGGTTATCCAGTTTGGAGATGGCGTTACGGGCTTTGGTGGAGAGCCGGCGCGGCTCGGCGATTGCCCACAGGAAGACGTGCGTATCCAGGAGCAGCCTCATTCTTCGGCAACTCCCATTTCCTTCTCTGTCCACGGCTCATAAAACCCGTCCGGGATGTGGAGCGGGCCCAGGAAACCAAGTTCCCGCCTGGTTGGAGGCTCGATCCTCACCAACCGCGCCACGGGGCGTCCGGCTTTCGCGATGACCACGTCCTCGCCGCGTTCCACGAGGTTCAGCAGTTCGGAAAGCCGGGTTTTGGCTTCCTGGACGTTGTACTGTCCCATGTTGACCAAGTCTAGTTGGTCAACCTCCACGGCATAAGGCTCAGCCCAATACTCGTGGTCTCCGTAAGAGGTCATGACCCCGACGCTACGCCTGGGGGCGAATGCGCGGCAGGGAACCTTGGAGCCATGTGGAAACCGGTACAACCTAAGCGCGGGCGATGACCTCCCCGTTCGGGATCAGGAACCAGCCGTCGTCCGTGGACCCCCAGCGGTGCCATCCGGCCGAGATCCGCGCCAGGTCCGCCGGGTTGGCGAAACCGTACTCCAGGGCCTGCTCCGCAAACGCCGAATGCAGTACCCGTTCACCCCAGACCCGGGCCTGCCAGCGGCGCTGCTGGCCCGTGGCGTAGAGCCAGTTGCTGCTGGTGGGAGCGACGTCGTGGAAGCCCGCGGACTGGGCCCAGCTGACCAGGCGACGCCCGGCGTCGGGTTCTGCCCCGTTGCGCCGCGCGATGAGCTGGTAGAGGTCCATCCATTCGTCCAGCTCCGGGATGGCGGGGTACCAGCTCATGCCGTGGAAGTCGGCGTCCCGCACCGCAACGATGCCGCCGGGCTTGGCTACCCGGCGCATTTCCCGCAGCGCCTCGACGGGGTCGGTCAGGTGCTGCAGCACCTGGTGGGCGTGGACCACGTCGAACGTCCCGTCCGCGAAGTCGAGGTCGTAGATGTTGCCTGCCACGAATTCCACGTTGGGTACTTCGCGTTCGACGGCGAGTGCCTGGGCCTGGGCGATGATTTCCGGTGAGCGGTCCAGGCCGGTAACCCGTCCCGGGCTGACCACAGCGGCAAAATCGCAGGTGATGCTGCCCGGCCCGCACCCGACGTCGAGTACGTCCGTTCCCGGGGTGAGGTGCGGCAGGACGAATGCCGCGGAGTTCTCGGCGGTCCTGGCGGCATGGGCCCGGACCACTGACTCGTGGTGGCCGTGGGTGTAGACGTCGTCTTCGGGCTGGGGGTCGCTCATGGACAAACGCTACTCCCAACCGGGCGGCAGGGACCGGCGTTGGGGCCGTCAAATAAGCGGTGTCTGCTACCCGGCTGGACGCCCGGAGGGTTCGGGGGAATCCTCGCGGGCGGCGATGGTGGCATCCACCATGGCCGCCATGAAGCGTGAAACGGTGTCCAGCTCCGCCTCCGTGAACTCCGCCATGGCCTTTCCCATGTGCCGGGAAAGGGGGGCAAAGATGGCGCCGCCCTCGGTGAAGGCTTTGGGGGTCATCTTCAGCTGGACCTGGCGGCGGTCCGAGCTGTGGCGCTCGCGGACTACGTGGCCGGAACTGTCCAGCCTGTCGATCAGGGCCGTGGTGGCCGGCGAGCTCAGGTTCAGTTCCTTGCGGAGGAGCCCGGGTGTGACCACGTTGCCCTTCGCGGTGTGGCGCATGATGACGGCCAGGGCGTTCAGGTCCGTCCGGTGCATGTCCTTGCGTCCGCCGGCAGCGTCCACGTAGCGGTTGGCCTCCAGCGTGAAGTCCTGGAGCAGCCGGACCAGGGGGTGCGGTCCGCCGGCGGGAGGTGCTTCCGGCGCGGACGGGCCGGTCTTGCCCGGATTGTTGCCGTTCATGGTCACCTCCTGGAGTTCGTGGGGCCGTCCGTCTTTGCGCACAGGCCCTGAGGGATATTACTTCAGCTGCCTTGGCATTACCTGGCTCAGCCGTGGAAGCCCCCGGCGGAGGCCCCCGTTGAAAAAGCTTGACTGGCACTTATCTCTATCATGGAGATAGTCTAATGTGGAACCAATCCTACTCCGCTTTGTCCCGCGTGGACCATCCGCATGGAAGGCATCATGAAACATCAGACTGCAGCCAAGGAACGCGTCCCGTTCTGGCTCCGCTGGCTCATCCCCGTCATCCTGGTGCTGACCTGGCTTGGCCTTGCCGGCATTGGCGGCCCCACCTTTGGCCGCCTGGAGGAGGTCTCCTCCAATGACCAGGCGTCATTCCTGCCCGCCAGTGCCGAAGCCACCGAAGCCCAGGACTGGCAGGCGAAGTTCCGCGACTCGGACGAGGTTCCGGGAATCATCGTCATTGAAAACTCCGCGGCGTTCACCCCGGCGCAGCTGGGCGAAGTGGCCGGCCTGCGGACCAAGATCGAGGAACTGAAGCTCGGGAGCGCGGTAATCGGGCCGATTCCATCCGAGGACGGCAAGGCGGTTCAGTTCGTCGCCCCCATCGGCGGCAGCGTGGAGGTCAAGGAAGCCGTCAAGGAACTCCGCGACACAGTCTCTGAGGGCGCCCCCGAAGGGATGCAGACCTACGTCACCGGCCCCGCGGGCCTGGCTGCGGACCTGACGGCCGCGTTCGGCGGAATCGACGGCATCCTGCTGCTGGTGGCGCTGTCTGCCGTGTTCGTGATCCTGCTGATCGTTTACCGGTCCCTGCTGCTGCCTATCATGGTCCTGCTGACCTCCGTCTTCGCCCTCTGCGCAGCCATCCTGCTGGTGTTCGGCATGGCCAAGGCCGGCTGGATCCAGCTGAACGGCCAAAGCCAGGGCATCCTGTCCATCCTGGTGATCGGTGCCGCAACGGACTATGCCCTGCTGTTCGTGGCGCGATTCCGGGAGGCGCTCACCCACACCACCAACCGGACGTCGGCGGTAATCACTGCCTGGAAGGCCTCCTTCGAGCCCATCCTGGCCTCCGGCGCCACAGTGATCATCGCGCTGCTGTGCCTGCTGTTCTCCGACCTCAACTCCAACAAGGCCCTGGGCCCGGTGGCCGCGGCCGGCATCGTCTGCTCGCTGTTCGCCGCGCTGACCCTCCTGCCGGCCCTCATGGCCTTGCTGGGCCGGGCCGCGTTCTGGCCTTTCCGGCCCAAGCTGGTGCCCGCCGATGAGCGCGAACCCGAGCTGGTCACCGGTCTTGAGGGCCAGAAGGGGCTGTGGCGCGCCACCGGTTCGCTGGTGTCCCGCCGCCCCCGGACCATCTGGATCGGCTCCGTGCTGCTCCTGGTGGTTGCCTCCGCGGGCGTCCTGCAGCTGAAGGCTAACGGTGTACCCCAAACCGACGTCATCCTCACCGCCTCCAACGCCGTGGACGGCCAGGACGCCCTGGCGCGGCACTTCGACGCCGGCAGCGGCAGCCCCGCCGTCGTGGTTGCGGACCAGGCCAAGGCGCAGGAAGTCCTGGACGTCGTGAAGAAGGCCGACGGCGTGGGCGACGCCTACCTGTTGGCCCAGGGAAGCGTGCCCATCACCGGAGCCCCCGGGGCTCCCAGCGATCCGGACGTCCGGGAGGGCAAGGTGCTCATCAACGCCACGCTGAACTCGGCCGCGGATTCCCTCGAGGCCGAAGAAGCGGTCAAGGCGCTGCGCACTGACGTGAAGGCCGTGGATTCCGGTGCCCTCGTTGGCGGCGTCACCGCCACCGCGCTGGACACCAACACCACAGCCCAGCGGGACCTGGTGATCATCATCCCCGTGGTCCTGGTGGTCATCCTCTTCATCCTGATGCTGCTGCTGCGCTCCATCGTGGCGCCGGTCCTGCTGGTGCTCTCCGTGGTGCTGTCCTACGCCGCAGCCATGGGTGTCTCCGCGCTGGTATTCAACAACCTCCTGGGCTTCCCGGGCGCCGACGCCACGGTTCCGCTGTTCGGGTTCGTTTTCCTGGTGGCCCTGGGCGTGGACTACAACATCTTCCTGATGAGCCGGGTCCGGGAAGAATCCATCAAACACGGAACACGTCCCGGCATCCTCCGCGGCCTCGGCGTTACCGGCGGCGTCATCACCTCCGCCGGCGTGGTCCTGGCGGCAACCTTCGCTGCACTGGGCGTCATCCCCATCATGTTCCTGGTCCAGCTGGCCTTCATCGTGGCCTTCGGCGTGCTGCTGGATACCGTGCTGGTGCGCTCGCTGCTGGTGCCCGCCCTGGCGTACGATCTCGGCCCGAAGATCTGGTGGCCCGGCAAGCTCGCCCGCGGCGGCACGGAACCTGCGGAGAAGCCGCAGGAGCCCGGCGTCGAGCCCCTTGAGGAGGTCTCCAGCCGCTGACCGGGGAACCCCTTCCTGCCGATCAGCCCTGCTGCCGCCACCACTCCACGGTGGCGGCAGCTGCTGTATCCAGTGGAGTGGGCTCGATGCCAAGGGCTGCCTCGGACAGCGTCGAATCCATGACGAACGGACGCTCGAACTGGTAGAGCATCTCCGCGAGTTCACGTGCGTCACCGGATACCAGGCCGGCTCCCCGGAGCAGCCATCCTGGCAGGACGCGCACCTTGGGGGCAGGCCTTCCTGCCGCACGGGCGAACGCTTCGGTGAGCTGTCGCTGCGTCACCGCGGGCCCCGTGGGCGCGTGCCAAACGGTGTTCCAGGTGGACGGCGTCCGTGCGGCAGCGATCATGGCTGCGGCCAGGTCCGGAACAAACGTAAACGAATGCGGTTGGCTGGCGCTGCCAATGACGCTCACGTTCTTGCCGGCAAGGATGGGCGCCACCACGCGCTCGCCGCCGTGCGCCATCCGGACCCGCGGACCGAAGAAGTCGCCGGCCACCACGCTTACCGTCGGTGCTGCCGAGGCTTCGCGCGCCTCCAGCAGCATGGTCCGCACCCCGCGCTTTCCGCCGGCGGCCTGCCTGGGGCCGGACTCGGTCATCACTCGGTCCGGCTCGCTGTAGGAGTACAGGCTTTCGGGAAAGACGACGACGGCGCCCGCCGCCGCGGCTGCCTCCAGCACGGCCTGTTCCGCTGCCGGCAGTTCGGCCTCCCACGCGGCGGCAGCGTAGGACGAACCGTGAATGCAATGGAACACGGCGTCGGCGCCGGCGAACGCTTCCCGGAGCAGCGCCGCGTCCCTTGCGTCGCCGCTGAGCCGTTCAATCAGGGGGTGGGCGGGACCGCTGCCTGATCGGGTCAGAATCCGGACCCGGTGCCCTTGCCCGGCCAGTTGTTCCGCCACTGTCCAGCCCACCGGTCCAGCGCCGGTAACCACGTAAAGCAATGCCACGTTTCCTCCTCAGACAAACCGACCGTGAGAGCACTGCTCTCGCTCTAAGAGTGTGGCACTCGCAGCGACATGTCAAGAGCGGTGCTCTCGAATGCCTTTGCTGCTCTCTTTTGTGGCATGCTGGCGTGATGGGTGCAGAAGTGCAGGGAGCGAGCGGCGCGGCAGGAAGCGGACTGGCGGGGCTGGAGCGCCCTCAGAAGCGGCGGCAGACGCCACGCGAGCGGGCGCGCGCCCAAACCATCACCGACATCGTCCGCTTGGGCCGTGAGCACCTCGCCGTCGACGGAGCAGCCGGGTTGTCCCTCCGGGCTGTTGCCCGGGACCTTGGCGTCGTGTCCTCGGCTGTGTACCGCTACGTCGAAAACCGTGACGAACTGCTCACCCTTTTACTGATCGATGCCTTCGGTGAGCTCGGAGATGAGGTGGATGCCGCCGTCGGTGGCGTTTCTGAGGAGGATCACGGCGGGCAGTTCCTGGCGCTGGGCCGTGCCGTCCGGCGCTGGGCACTGCGCGAACCGGCCAGTTACGCACTGCTGTTCGGCAGTCCGGTTCCGGGGTATGACGCGCCTGCTGAGCGGACCACCGGTCCCGGAACGCGGGTGATCGTCAGGCTGGTCGGCATCCTTGATGCGGCGTCCCGTGCCGGCCACCTCACCGCTCCCGGGCCGAAAGCCGTGGCTGTCCCCACGGTGCTGGGGGCGGATCTCGCCGCTATCCGGAATCAGTTTGGCCTGCAGATGTCCGATGAGCTGGTTGCCAGGGGTGTCCTGGTGTGGAGTGCTGTGTTCGGCGCTGTCAGCTTCGAGGTCTTCAACCAGTACGGACCGGACACCTTTTCCGCCCCCGCCGAGCTGTTCGATCATCACCTGGCCGTCTTGTGCGGGGTGGCCGGCTTGCCCGCTCCCGGTCACTGACACTCAGGAAGCAGGCTCTGTTGGCCGGGTCCCTGGCTCGATAAACTGCCAGTGCGCCCACGTGGACGCGGAACTCGAAGGAGAGATGACGCATGAGTGAACACCGCGCAGACGAGGACCCCCGCAAGGGCGATGGACCCGGCATGGAAGGCGAGGGCGGGCAGTACATGGATGGCGACTACGGTGAGGCCGGCGCCGTCGAAGTTCCCTCCGAAAACCTTGAAGACGGCCAGTATCCCGACGGCGACTACGGCGACGCCGGCACCAGTGGGAACGAGCGCGGCGAAGAGACCGTCCGCGAGGGGCTGAACGACGGGCAGGTCCAGGCCGCGGAAGACGAGCGCGGGCCGTTGCACGGCCGTCCGGAATCCGATCGGTAAGTGTCCTTGCCGGCTAATCCGGCCAAGGGAGCGGCCAGCCGAACCGGCTGGCCGCCGTCGTTGTGGCCGGGCGGGCCTAGCGCCCGGTGCCCGAAGCCGCTCCGGCGCCGATCCGTTCTGCCTCGTTCCGGGCCGCTCCGGCGGTGCCGTCCGTCGCTTCGCCGGAAGGCACGGCATCCTTGCTGCGGGCCCGGCTGATCGCTGCCACTGTGGCCAGGACCGTAACCAGGGCACCGTAGGCGTAGGTGGTCACCGGCAGTGACAGTACAGGCGCCAGCAGGCCGGCCAGCACCGCCGGAATACCGAACGCCGTGTAGGCCACCACGAAGAGCGAGGCGAAGGTTCCTGCGCGCTCGTGGTCCTCGACCAGGGGGCTGATGGACCGGATGACGCCCATGAAGGCCGTGCCAAAGCCGGCACCGGCCACCACGACGGCGGCCAGGAACAGGCCGAATGAGCCCAGCCCGATGGCCAGGAGCGACAGGGCTGTCCCCAGCGCCAGGGCGGTGGTCCCGAAAATGGTGATGGTGCGGGCGCCGAACCGGTGCAGGACTGCGGCCGCCGCGGCTCCGACGCCGGCCAGGATGGTGATGACCATGCCTTGCCACAGGTGCTCCTGGATACCGAACGTTGTGTGGACTATCGCCGCGCCGAGCGAGAGGTACAGCCCGCCCGTTGCCCAGCCGGCAAACACGGCGGGTGCCCCGCTGACGAATCCGCTCCGGGCTGCCGGCGGCAGGGTCAGGTGCGGCTTCAGAGATGCTGCCAGCCCGGGCGCGCGGGGAGAGGTTTCAGGCGCGGCCCACACCAGCGCGGAAAAAGCGATGTAGAGGACTGACAGCGAGACGAACACCAAAGTGCGCGGTTCCGCCATCAGGTCCAGCAGCAGCCCGGACGCCAGGGCGCCCAGTGCCAGGCCGCCCAGCGGCGCCACAGTGTTCCAGGCCGCGCTCGAGCCGGGGTCGTCCTCGGATTCGAGGTCCGCGATGGCGGCAGAAAGCGTGGTCAGCAGCAGTCCGCTGGCGATGCCCTGCAGGACGCGCGCCACCAGGAGCATTGCCAGCGAGTCCGCGAGGAGGAAAGCTGTGACACTGCCGGCGAGCAGGATGAAGGCGGCGCTGATGACCGGCCTGCGTCCCAGGTGGTCCGACAGGGACCCGAACACCAGCAGTGCCGCCAGCAGTGCAACGGCGTAAACGGCGAAGATTCCCGTGGTGGCCACCGGCAGCAGATGCAACTGTTCCTGCAGGGTGGGGTAGAAGGGGGATGGGGCGCTGGCGCCGGCCATCATTGCTGCCGTGGCAGCAGCGACGAGGACAAAGCCCAGCCGCCGGCGTGCTTCACGGGGCCGGGCTGCGGGGGAGTGCGTCACAACGTGCCACCTTCTGGGTTTTGGGGTTGGTTCGAAAAATATCGAATCAACAGCTTACTGGCACCAACCCCGATGGTTCAACTAAAATCGAACCGTGGCTACGCCGGCGAACCTCCCCCACCCCACCCGCGCAGATCTCGATCTGCCCAGCGTGCTCTTCGCATTGAGCGATCCTGAGCGGCTGGACATCGTGCGCCAGCTCCGCTCCGGCCCCCTCGACATGGCTGACTGCTCGCTCAGGGTCCCGGACATGCCGAAGTCCACCAAATCGCACCTCATGAAGGTCCTGCGCGAGGCCGGCGTTATCCGCAACGAGGCCAACGGCCGCGGCCGCCGCCTGACCCTCCGGTCCGAAGACCTTGAGGCCCGGTTCCCGGGCCTGCTCCCGGCAATCCTGGACGCGCCGGTCCAGTAAGCGCCGTCCGCCGGAGGTTCAGCCCCGGGCGTCTGGCTGCCCGGGCCGATGCTCGATGACCGAGGGGTAGTTTCCATCCCCGAAGTCCGGGTCCGGCAGCCTGCCGAAGGGATCCCGAAGGCTGATCTCCCAGCCGTCCAGGTTCAGCCGCCGCATTCCCTCGAGGGTCATCCGGCGGCCCACGTCGGTAAAGGCGTCCACCCGGGAAGCATCAATCACGGCATGTCCCGGCGCTTCAGCGGCTGACATCCGGTGCAACAGGTCCGCTGCGGTCAGGAACTGGACGGTGCCATAGAGGTGGTAGGTAACGTCCTGCCCATCGGCTTCCACGGCTACGGACTGGTCGTTGCCCTGGTCGACACCGAAAAGGTGCATGCCCATGTCGGCTGAGAGCCGTTCAAAGACCAGCCGGCCACGGTGGCTGTTGCCATGGGAGTCCAGGCGCGGCGAGAACGCGCTGATGCCCACCTGGTTCGGCAGGACGCCGATCATGCCGCCGGATACGCCGCTCTTGGCCGGTATGCCCACTTTGGTCAGCCATTCGCCGGCGAAGTCGTACATGCCGGCGCCGGCCATGACCGCCATGACCTGCCGGGCAGTTCCCGGTTCCATCAGCCGCTCCCCGGTGAGCGGCTGGACCCCGCCCGCGGCGAGGGTGGCCGTCATCATGGAAAGGTCCTTGGCGGAGACCAGGATGGAGCACTGCTGGGTGTAGCCAAGCACGATGTCATGGACATCGCCGTCCAGGACGGTGTAGTTCTTCAGCATGTGGCCGATTGCCAGGTTGCGGTGGGCGTGTTCGAACTCGGAGCCGCATACGTCCTGGTCAATGTTTAGTTCACGCCCCGCAAGGGCTGAAAAGAACTCCAGCAGCCGCTCCGTCCGGGTTCCGCCGGATGTGCCTACCAGCGAGTGCGTGGCGATGGCGCCGGCGTTGATCATGGGGTTTTTGGGGCGGTGCGTTTCGCCTTCAAGGGAGAGTTCATTGAAAGCCTCGCCGGATGGCTCCACGCCGACCGTCTGGCAGACGCGGTCCATTCCCCGGTCAATCAGAGCGGCCGCGTAGGCAAACGGCTTGGAGATGGACTGTATGGAAAACAGCCGGTCGCTGTCGCCCGCCGCGTAGGTGTGTCCCTTGACGGTGGTAATGGCGGCTCCGAAGACGTTGGGCTCGGCCTGCGCCAGCTGCGGGATGTATCCGGCCACGTCCCCGGAATGCTCGTCCCGGAGCGCCGTAATGACTTCGTCGAGGTAATCGGGAATCGGGTTTTTCACTGGGTGCCGTTCCGTTGCTGTTGATGGTGTCCTTTAGGGCAGCCGCACAGGCAACACTTCCCCCGGCAACCACTCTACCGAGGCCGGAAGCCACGCGTTCTCCCAGAGCGGAACCCGGCCTGAGTAGCCCGGAATTCCTCGCCTTTTCGGGCAATGGGCGCATGCCGCCGGCGTCATCATGCCCCTCGCGGAGCAAAAGTTGAGTGAAGTACGCTCAACTTCAGTTGACATCATTTGGAGCCTGAGTAAAGTTGAGTGCAGAACGCTCAATCATGCGGGCGCCAACCAGTTTCCAAGGAAAGAAGGAAGCAACACATGTCACGTGCAGTAGGTATCGACCTCGGAACCACCAACTCCGTCGTCTCCGTTCTCGAAGGTGGCGAGCCCACCGTTATTGCCAACGCCGAGGGTGGCCGCACCACGCCGTCGGTGGTTGCATTCTCCAAGTCCGGCGAAGTCCTGGTTGGCGAAATCGCCAAGCGCCAGGCCGTCAACAACATCGACCGCACCATCGCCTCCGTCAAGCGCCACATGGGCACTGACTGGAAGGTGGACATCGACGGCAAGAAGTACACCGCGCAGGAAATCTCCGCGCGTACGCTGATGAAGCTGAAGAACGACGCCGAGTCCTACCTGGGCGAAAAGGTCACCGACGCCGTCATCACCGTCCCGGCCTACTTCAACGACGCCGAGCGCCAGGCCACCAAGGAAGCCGGCGAAATCGCAGGCCTGAACGTCCTTCGCATCGTCAACGAGCCCACCGCCGCAGCTCTCGCCTACGGCCTGGACAAGGGCAAGGAAGACGAACTCATCCTGGTCTTCGACCTCGGTGGCGGTACCTTCGACGTCTCCCTGCTGGAAGTGGGCAAGGACGAAGACAACTTCTCCACCATCCAGGTCCGCGCCACCGCCGGTGACAACCGCCTGGGCGGCGACGACTGGGACCAGCGCGTTGTCGACTACCTGCTGAACCAGCTCAAGGTCAAGGGCATCGACCTGTCCAAGGACAAGATCGCCCTGCAGCGCCTCCGCGAAGCCGCTGAGCAGGCCAAGAAGGAACTCTCCTCTTCCTCCAGCACCAACGTCTCCCTCCAGTACCTGTCCGTCACCCCCGACGGCCCGGTCCACCTGGACGAGCAGCTGACCCGCGCCAAGTTCCAGGACCTCACCAAGGACCTGCTCGAGCGCACCAAGAAGCCGTTCCACGACGTGATCAAGGAAGCCGGCATCAAGCTCTCCGACATCAACCACATCGTGCTGGTGGGTGGCTCCACCCGTATGCCCGCCGTCTCCGAGCTGGTCAAGGAACTCGCCGGTGGCAAGGAACCGAACAAGGGCGTGAACCCGGACGAGGTTGTGGCCGTTGGTGCTGCACTCCAGGCCGGTGTGCTGAAGGGTGAGCGCAAGGACGTCCTCCTGATCGACGTCACCCCGCTGTCCCTCGGCATCGAAACCAAGGGCGGCGTCATGACGCACCTGATCGAGCGCAACACCGCCATCCCCACCAAGCGGTCCGAAACCTTCACCACCGCTGACGACAACCAGCCGTCCGTGGCCATCCAGGTGTTCCAGGGCGAACGCGAATTCACCCGCGACAACAAGCCGCTGGGCACGTTCGAGCTGACCGGCATCGCTCCGGCACCGCGCGGCGTCCCGCAGGTTGAGGTCACCTTCGACATCGACGCCAACGGCATCGTGCACGTCTCCGCCAAGGATAAGGGCACCGGCAAGGAACAGTCGATGACCATCACCGGCGGCACCGCGCTCTCCAAGGAAGACATTGACCGCATGGTCAAGGACGCCGAGGAGCACGCTGCCGAGGACAAGGCCCGCCGCGAGGCAACCGACACCCGCAACTCCGCCGAGCAGCTCGCCTACTCCGTGGACAAGCTGATCGCCGACAACGCCGACAAGCTGCCCGAAGAGGTCAAGACCGAGGTCCAGGCCGACGTCGACGCCCTCAAGAAGGCCCTCGAAGGCACCGACGATGCCGAGGTCAAGACCGCGTTCGAGAAGCTGCAGGCTTCCCAGACGAAGCTGGGCGAGGCCATCTACTCGCAGGCCGGTTCGCCCGATGGCGCCACCGGTGCCGCGGGTGCCGAAGGCGCAGCAGCGGGCGATGGCTCCAAGGCCGACGAAGACATCGTTGACGCCGAGATCATCGACGAAGACGAAGCGAAGAAGTAAGCCATGCCCCATCACGGTAACGAGGAAGAGCACAACTCATCCGAGCGCCAGCAGGGCAACCCCCAGGAACCGGTCATCCGGGACAACCGCAAGGTTGACCCGGTGACCGGCGAGGCCCGGCACCCAGAGGGCGGGCAGGCCGGTTCCGCGCAGGATTCCGACGGCGACGCGCTCGCCCAGGCCGAGGAGATCCTCAACGGCGTCGAGGTGCCGGCGGAGGAATCCGTGGCCCAGGGCGTTCCCGCAGGGTCCGCCAACGCTGAGGCAGCGGAGCTGAAGAACGACCTCCTCCGCCTGCAGGCCGAGTACGTCAACTACCGAAAGCGCGTGGAACGCGACCGCGCCGTGGCAGGGGAAATGGCCGTCATCGGCGTCCTGAACTCCCTGCTCCCGGTCCTGGACGACGTTGACGCTGCACGGCAGCACGGCGACCTCACCGACGGACCCTTCGCCGCGATCGCCGCCAAGCTGGAGAACGCGCTGAAGACCTACGGCCTGGTCCGCATCGACGAAACCGGCGTGGAGTTCGACCCCACCGTCCACGAGGCCCTGATCCAGCAGCCCGGCGAAGACATCGAGGTTGACACCGTCAGCCAGGTGCTCCGCTCCGGCTACAAGTCAGGAGACCGCGTGCTCCGCGCAGCACAGGTCATCGTCGCAGTACCTGCGTAGCATTACCCCGGTGGTTGAGCTTGTCGAAACCCAGGTTTCGACAAGCTCAACCACCGGCCCCTAACTTTTTTGAAAGGAAACGCCATTGGCTAGCCAGGATTGGGTGGACAAGGACTTTTACAAGATCCTTGGTGTTGCCAAGGACGCTTCCGACGCCGATATCAAGAAGGCTTACCGGAAGCTGGCACGGCAGTACCATCCGGACACCAACTCCGGCGACGCGACTGCCGAGAAGAAATTCAAGGACGTCTCCGAGGCTTACTCGGTGCTCTCCGATGCCGATGAGCGCCAGCAGTACGATGCCATCCGCGCCATGGGCGGCGGCGCCCGGTTCGCTCCCGGCGGCGGCGGTGCCGCGGGCGGCAACGGCGGGTTCGAGGACCTGTTCGGCGGCCTCTTCACCGGCAACACGGGACGGCACGCGGGCGGATTCAACCCGTCCTCCGGCAACATCCCGCCCGAGTTCGCTGACCTGTTCGGCGGCGGCTTCGGCGGCTCGCCCGGGTTCCAGCGGACACCCCAGAAGGGCGCGGACCGCACCGCATCCACCAGCATCTCGTTCTCCGGGGCCATCCGCGGCACCACCATCGGCCTGCGCGAGCCCAACGGCGAAGTCATTGATGTCCGCGTCCCCGCCGGCATCAAGGACGGCCAGAAGGTCCGGGTGCGCGGCAAGGGCCAGCCCGGCCAGGCCGGCAACGGCGACCTGGTGGTTGCCGTCTCGGTCAAGCCGCACGAGTTCTACACGCGCGACGGCGACAACCTCCGCATCCACGTCCCGGTCACCTTCCCCGAGGCTGCCCTGGGCGGAGACATCGAGGTACCCACCATTGACGGCGAGAAGGTGCGGGTCCGTGTTCCGGCCGGCACGCCGTCGGGCCGTACCCTGCGGGTGAAGGGCAAAGGCGTGAAGACCTCCAAGGCCACGGGCGACCTTCTGGTGACCATCGACGTCGCGGTGCCCAAGAACCTGAACAAGGAGGCCGAGGCCGCCGTGAAGGCCTTCGCCGAGGCCACGTCCGGTGCCGACGTTCGAGAGGGCCTGGCCGCCAAGGCCCGGCTGTAGCGGAGGAGGTGTGCCGTGGACATCAACGCTGACCAGCCCATCTTCGTGATTTCCGTGGCGGCTGAACTGGCTGACATGCACCCCCAGACGCTCCGCCAGTACGACCGCCTTGGCATCGTCAAACCCAGCCGCGCTCCCGGGAAGTCCCGGCGGTACTCGCAGCGGGACGTCAATATGCTCCGCGAAGTGCAGCGGCTGTCCCAGGAAGGCGTCTCCCTCGAGGGGATCAAACGCATCCTGGAACTGGAAAATCAGGTGTCTGCCCTGCAGCGGCGCGTGCTGGAACTGACCGAAGAACTGGGGCGGCGCCCGCAGGCGTTCGACTCCCGCATCTTTGCCGCCGGAGCGGCCGGCGACGTCGTGAGCCTGGCCCGCGGCCAGCGCCCCCGTCCGCGGTCGCAGGCCATGGTGGTGTGGCGGCCCCGTGCCATCGGGCAGTAGCGCCAGCTGCCGCCCGGTGAGTACCCGGCCCCTGGCCGACGGGCGAAATTAGAGTACCCACTACTCGTGCGGCTCCTCCCGCGGAAACCTTGAATGGAATCACTGCTGAACCAGCAGTGGTTCCATTCGTTTCTGGGGGTTATTCCATGTTTGGTTCTCTTCTCTTGGCCCGGCCATGAGCCCGGGAATGGAAGCAGTTGCGTCCTTCAGCGCTTCGGTGCCAGGACAGACCATGCTGGCCATCGGGCAGACGATCGTGGTGGTGTGCGTCTGCTTCGACATGGTCCGGGCAACGTCCGTTCCGCGGTCGCACCGGCGCTACGTGGCTAGCACCGTCTTCCGGACCCTGGCCATCCCGGCGGTCGTCGCCGATGCCCTGACGGTCCTTGTGGCCATCGTGGTGTCGTCGTGGATCGATGTGGTGATGGGCATGTTCGTGCTCACCGCCATCATCTTCCGGTTCCACTACGGCAAGGACGAGGACAACTGGTGGCAGGGCAAAGGCAGGAAGCTCGCCCGGTGGGCCCGCCGCCACCTGTCCCGCCGCACCTCGGTGGCTCCCGCCATGGGGTGAGCCGGGCCTTCAGCCGTTGATGACCCAGCCGTCAATGGCCTAGCCGTTGATGACCTGCGGTACGCCCAGGGCCTTGAGGCCTTCGGCACCGAATTCCAGTCCGTAGCCGGACTGCTTGGCCCCGCCAAACGGAATTCGCGGATCGACCGCGCCGTGCCGGTTGATCCAGACGGTGCCTGCTTCCAGCCGGGCAGCAACAGCGCGGGCCGCCGCGGGGTCGGAGGACCATACTGAGGCGCCCAGGCCGACGTCGAGGTCGTTGGCCATCTCCACAGCTTCGTCGATGCTGCCGTAGCGGATGATCGGCAGTGCGGGGCCGAACTGTTCCTCGGCCACGAGCGGGTTGCCGTTGTCGATGTCCGCCACCAGCGTGGCGGGGTAGAAGTAGCCGGGCCGGCTGGAGTCCGGGTTCCCGCCGAGGAGGACGCGTGCTCCGGAAGCCCTGGCCGCCTCCACGAGGTTCGCGACGACGTCGTACTGCGCCTTGTTCTGCAGCGGGCCCAGGACGTTGTTTTCGTCCAGGCCATTCCCCATCGGCATGGCTTTTGCGACGTCGGTGAGGGCCTCGCAGACGGCATCGTAGATGGAGTCGTGGACGTAGAGGCGCTTGAGTGCGGCGCAGGTTTGGCCGGTGTTGATGAAGGCGCCCCAGAAGAGGTCCTGGGCGATGGCCCGGGGATCGGTGCCGGGCAGGACGATGCCGGCGTCGTTGCCGCCGAGCTCGAGGGTGAGGCGTTTGACGGTATCCGCAGACGACCGGATGATCGCCTTGCCCGTGGCGGTGGACCCGGTGAACATGACCTTGCCGATTGATTGGTGCGATGCCAGCGCTTCGCCCACATCCCGGCCGCCGGACACTACTGTCAGCAGCCCTTCGGGAAGTTCTTCGTTGAGCACCTTGGCCAGCGCCAGGACTGACAGGGGCGTGTACTCGGAAGGCTTGACCACCACGGTATTGCCCATGCGGAGGGCGGGGGCGACCTGCCAGGTGGTGATCATCATGGGCCAGTTCCACGGCCCGATAGCACCCACGACGCCGATGGGCCGGTAGTGCAGGTCGGCGCGGGTTTCACCGTCGTCCACCAGGGTTTCGGGTGCCAGGGGAGTGCCGGCCGCGGCGCGGAGCCACGCTGCGCAGGCGCCCACTTCGAAGCGGGCGTTGGGCCCGTTGAGGGGCTTTCCCTGCTCGCGGGAGAGCAACTGGGCGAGTTCCTCGGCGGAACGTTCGACGGCGTCGGCGGCCTTGAGGAGGACGGCGGACCGGGCGTCGTGGCCCAGGGCAGCCCATGCCGGCTGCGCAGCGGCGGCTGCGGTGATGGCCGCTTCCAGGTCCGCCACTCCGTGCACCGGAGCTTCGCCCACGGCCGCGCCGGTTGCGGGGTCCAGGATGGTCCGGCCGGTTCCGGGGGCAGACGAGATGGCTGCCAGCAGCGCGTCATAGGTTTCCACGGGTACTCCACTTCGAGTAGGCAAGGACGCCAGCCGGGCGGCTGGGCGGGCTACTCCCAGTGTGGTTGAGCGCGGGGCGCGGTCCTTGTGTTGTGGCGCAGGACTGTTGACCCGGAGGGAACAGTGGCAGGCCCTGCCATGCGGTGCCATGATGTTGAGGATCAGGTTCACGGCACCGCCCCGCCGGGCAGCAAGGACGTGCGGTCATGCCATATATCAACGGTCTCAGCGATACGGGAATCGGCGATCTGGCCGCTGCCGGCGGCAAGGCTGTGGGCCTGGCCGGCCTCATCCGGGCCGGGCTGCCGGTTCCGCCGGGATTCGTGCTGGGCACCGCTGCCTACGCAGAATTCGTCAGCGCCAACGGCCTTGGGGACGAAATCCAGCGCCTGGCCGCGCTGTCCCCGGACGCTGCGCCCGGGGACTATGCGGCTGCGTCCGACCAAATCCGTGCCTTATTCACGGGCGGCGCCATTCCGGGCACCATGCGGGACGAGCTCGCCGGCGCCTACGGGCTCCTTGGCGGGGCGGACGTCCCGGTGGCGGTCCGCTCGTCAGCCACCGCGGAGGACCTGGCCTCGGCCAGCTTTGCCGGGCAGCAGGACACCTACCTGAATGTCCGGGGCTTCGAGGCGCTCATGGCAGCGGTCATCGGCTGCTGGGCCTCGCTCTGGACGGCGCGCGCCATGGCGTACCGGGCCCGCGAAGGCGTGCTTCCGAACCGGGTACGGCTCGCGGTGGTGGTCCAGCAGATGGTGGAAGCCGAGGCGGCCGGGGTGATGTTCACCGCCAACCCCGCAAACGGCCGGCGCGACCAGGCAGTGGTCAGTGCCGCCTGGGGCCTGGGGGAATCGGTGGTCAGCGGGACCGTCAGCACCGATGACATGGTGGTGGAGGTGTCCACGGGGAAGGTGCTCTCGCGGCAGACGGCCGATAAATCCGTCATGACCGTGTACGCGCAGGACGGGACGCGGGAGCAGCCGGTGGCGGCAGCCCGCCGTCGTGCGCCCGTCCTCGACGATTCCGCAGTTGGGGAACTGGCCGCTTTGGGCAGGCAGATTGCGGGGCACTTCGAGGTGCCGCAGGACGTCGAGTGGGCGCGTGCCGGCGGCACTTTCTTCATCCTGCAGTCCCGCCCCATCACCGCCTTGCCGGAGCCGGCGGCCGACATCCCGGACACCTGGCCCCTGCCCTACCCGAAGGGCATGTACTTCCGGGCCAGCATCGTGGAGCAGCTGCCGGACCCGCTGACCCCACTGTTCGCGGACCTCATCGACGGCTCCGTAGCGAGGTCACTGCAGGCGCTGCTGGCCGGAGCGGTGGGCAAGAACGCCGTCCGCGAGGGCGACGTCCGGCTGCCCACCGTTAATGGCTACGCCTATTACTACTACCGGAACGCCGGCATGTGGCGGATGATGGCCAAATCGCCGGCAGCCTTCCGGGCACTGTTCCGCGGCGAAGCGCACATGGGCGTGGCCGGCTGGCGTGAGTACTCGCACCCCAAGTACCGGCGGGTGGTCAAGGACTGGGCTGCGAAGCCACTGCAGGAGCTGCCCGGCGGGGAGCTGGTGGCCGGCGTGCAGTCGCTGCTGGATGCCGGGACGGTCTACTACACCGCCGTGCAGTCCATCATTCCGCTCGCGGCCACCAGCGAGCTGTCCTTCCGGGCGTTCTACGACAAGCTGGTCCGGCGGAACGGGGATCCCCCGGCGCAGGCACTGCTCCTCGGCTTCGACAGTGAGCCCATCCGCGCCGAGAAGTCGCTCTGGGACCTTGCCGGCTGGGCGCGCAGCGATCCAGGGCTCACGGCGGTTTTGCTGGAACGGCCGACGGCGGAACTCGCCGAGTGCCAGCGCACCGGTTCGCCGCCGGCGGGGGTGGACGGAGTCCTCTGGCAGGAGTGGAGGTTCACGTTCCAGGAGCATCTGGATCTCTACGGCCATGCCGTCTATAACCTGGACTTCGCCATCCCGGTGCCGGCGGATGATCCGTCCGCCCTGCTGGATACCGTGAAGTTCTACCTCCGCGGCCAGGGCACGGACCCGCATGATCGCCAACGGCTGCTGACCGAGCGCCGGGAGGAACTGACCCGTGACGCCGCGGCGCGCCTGGGACCCCGCCGTCGTGCCGTTTTCCGCCGGCTGCTCCGGTGGGCCCAGGAGACCGCGCCGATCCGGGAAGACGCGCTCGCCGACGTCGGCCTTGCATGGCCCGTGCTCCGCCGGATGCTTCGTGAACTCGGGCACCGGCTGGTGGCATCTTCGGTGATCGCCGCCCCTGATGATGTGTTCTGGCTGCGGTTCCAGGAGCTGCGCAGCGCCGTGGAGTTCGGCCTCGCCGCGCCCGGCACGCAGGCGGCCGGTGCTGCTGCTGTGGCCATCACCGGCACGGCCCGCCCGGTCCGTGCCGACGCCGTCGAGGAGCGGCGGATGCTGTGGCGGGGCCAGGCGAAGGCCGCTGCTCCGCAGATGCTTCCGGAGAGCCGGTGGATGGAGCGGTCCTTCGGCTCGTGGATGCCGGCCGGTTCACAGCACCAGAGCGGTGATGTCATCAAGGGCGTCGGGGCGAGCTCGGGCCGGGTCAATGCCCCGGCGCGGGTGCTGTCCGGACCCCAGGACTTCGGCCAGATGCAGCCGGGCGACGTCCTGGTGGCGCGGATTACCACTCCTGCCTGGACCTCACTGTTCGCCATGGCCTCGGCGGTGGTGACCGATGTGGGCGGCCCGCTGAGCCACAGCTCCATCGTGGCCCGTGAGTACGGCATCCCCGCTGTCCTGGGCACCGGCGTGGCCACGCAGCGGCTCACCACCGGGCAGCAGGTCCTGGTGGACGGGGACGCCGGCACGGTCACCGTCCTGCCGGCAGACCAGGCAACAATCGAAAATTCTGCGTCATCCACAAAAAAGTTATTGTGAACTGCTCATATTAAGCCCTAGAATCAACGGCAGGCCGGTGAAGTCCTGAAGGGACTGCCGGGTGATTCCTCCCCGGATCAAGGCAAACGCACCGCATACCCACCAGCGAAATCCACGCTTCCTCCTGCCCCCAAACCGCAGGCGAAGTGGGTAATGGGCGCCCCCACCCAGAAACGCAGGAGAACACCATGGCTTTGCAGTCCTACCTCATTGAAGCCGGCGCAATCGACGCCACCGCCGTCCCCCGCGGCGGGAGCTACGTCTCCCTGCCCGCCGGGGCGGAGGTTTCGCCGCGTCCCGAGGGCAGCTACGTCTCGCACCCGGAAGACTTCCTGGAAACTGCCAGCAGGCCGCAGGGCACGTATGTGACACTCCCCGGCGGCGCGGCGGGGGAGACGGAAATCAGCTACACCCGGGTTGGCTGACCCGCTCCGGGCAATATTGTCCTGGCCCGCTGGTCAGTAACTGGCCTGGGTCCCGCCGCCGGGCCTGATGTATTTGGCGGCGAGGGCTTCGGAGCCGCGGGCGAGGAGGGCGACGTCGGCGCCCACCAGGATGAAGTCCGCTCCGTTGTCGAGGTAGTGCCGTGCGGTGTCCGGGTTGAAGGCGTTGACGCCTGCAGGCTTCCCGGCAGCCCGTGCAGCAGCGAGGCAGTGCTCGACGGCGGCGCGCACCTCGGGGTGTTCCTGCTGTCCCAGCAGGCCCATCGAGGCGGCAAGGTCGGACGGGCCCACGAAGACGGCGTCCACGCCGTCCACCTTGAGGATGTCCGCCACCGCCTCAACGGCGGCAGTGGATTCGATCTGGACGGTGACGCTGATGGTGCTGTTGGCGTTGGCGAGGTAATCCGGGACCCGGTTCCAGCGGGCTGCGCGGGCCAGGGCGGAGCCTACCCCGCGGACGCCGTGGGGCGGGTAGCGGGTTGCCGCCACGGCAGCTTCGGCCTCGGCCACCGAGTTGACCATGGGGATCAGCAGGTTCTGCACGCCAAGGTCCAGGTACTGCTTGATGACAACGGTGTCGTTGACCGGTGGCCGGACCAGCGTCTGGACCGGGTAACCGTGGATGGCCTGGAGCTGGGCGAGGATGGACTCGAGCCCGTTGGGGCTGTGCTCGGCGTCCACCAGGAGCCAGTCCAGGCCGGACCCGGCGCAGAGCTCGGCGATCAGCGGGCTGCCCGAACACACCCACATCCCCGCCAGCGGTCTGCCTGCTTCGCCTTGTTGCGCAGCGAGGGCGTCCCGGAAAGTGTGGTCTATTCGAAGCGGCACGTCACGCTCCCCAGGGGGCCGTAGTCGGCATGGACGGTGTCGCCCTTGTAAGCCCAGAGGGGCCGGGTGAAGGAGCCGGCCAGGATGATGTCCCCGGCCTTCAGGGAGTCGCCGTGGGCTGCGATCTTGTTGACGAGCCAGTGGACGCCGTTGGCGGGGTGGTCCAGGACACCGGCGGCCACACCCGTTTCCTCCACGGTCTGGTTCTTGTAGAGGATGGCCGAGACCCAGCGGAGGTCCACCGCGTCCGGCTTCACGGGGCGGCCGCCGATCACCATCGCTCCCATGGCGGCGTTGTCCGAGATGGTGTCCACGATGGTCCGGCCCTCCATTTCGATCCTCGAATCGAGGATCTCGAGGGCCGGAACCACGTAGTCGGTGGCCTTCAGGACGTCGAAGATGGTGCAGCCGGGGCCCTTGAGCCCGTCCTTCAGGACAAACGCCAACTCCACCTCCACACGCGGGTGCGTGTACTGGTCCCACTGCACCGTGCAGCCGGTTTCCAGCACCATGTCGTCGAAGATGGCGCCGTAGTCCGGTTCGGTGATGCCGGTGGCGGCCTGCATGGCCTTGGACGTGAGGCCGATCTTGCGCCCCACCAGGGTCCGGCCGGCTTCCTCGTTGCGGCGCCGCCACAACTGCTGGACGGCGTAGGAGTCCTCCACCGTCATCTCCGGGTAGCGGGCTGTCAGTCGGGGCACGGGAGTGCGGGTCCGGGCGGCCTCCACCAGCTCGTCCGCGATGGCCTCAATCGTCTTCGGCTCCAGCATGGTTTAGACCTGCGCTCCCAGCTTGAAACCCACTGGGTCCTTGCCGGCAGCCGCGTCATCGGGCTTGCGGGTGTAGGAGAAACCGTCGGCACCCACGGTTACGGCCATCTCGGACTTTTCTTCGCGTTCGATGACCGGCTGCGGGTTGCCGTCGAGGTCCAGGACCAGTGACGCTTCGGTGTACCAGGAGGGGACCACGGGGTTGCCCCACCAGTCGCGGCGCTGGTTGTCGTGGACGTCCCAGGTGATGGTGGGGTTGTCCGGGTCGCCGGTGTAGTAGTCCTGGGTGTAGATCTCGATGCGGTGCCCGTCCGGGTCCAGGATGTAGAGGTAGAAGGCGTTGGACACGCCGTGCCTGCCGGGGCCGCGTTCGATCCTGTCGCTGATGCGCAGGGCGCCCAATTTGTCGCAGATCTGGATGATGTTGTGCTTCTCGTGCGTGGCGAACGCGACGTGGTGCATACGCGGGCCGTTGCCGCCGGTCAGCGCGGTGTCGTGCACGGTCTGCTTGCGGTGCATCCACGCGGCGTACGTGACGCCGTCGGAATCCTTGATGTCCTCGGAGACGCGGAAGCCCAGGTCCTCCAGGTAGGCCCGGCCCTTGGGGACGTCCGGGGTGACCTGGTTGAAGTGGTCCAGCCGCACCAGTTCGCCGGCGGAGTAGAGGTCGTAGCGCTGGGTGAGGCGTTCCACGTGTTCGGCCTCGTAGAAGAACTCGTAGGGAAAGCCCAGCGGGTCCTCCACGCGGACGGAGTCGCCGATGCCCTTGGTGAAGCCGTCCTTGCGGCGCTCCACCCGGCAGCCGAGCTCGCGGTAGTAGGCTTCGGCGGCGTCCACCTCGGCGGGGGATTTCACCCGGTAGGCGAAGGCGGCGACGGCCGCCACGGGGCCCTTGCGCAGCACCAGGTTGTGGTGGATGAACTCCTCCAGGGAGCGCAGGTAAATGTTGTTCTCGTCTTCCTCGGTGACGTGCAGGCCCAGGACGTCCACGTAGAACGCACGGGACCTGGCAAGGTCTGTGACCACGATTTCCATGTAGGCGCAGCGGACGATGTCCGGAGCCGGAACGGTGGGGGTGGGAACGAAGTTGGTCATGGGAGTCTCTCTTCTTTGAAAGTGTTCGCGTGGTTTCCCAACTAGGTAGCAGTAGATGTCGTTTTGAGGGTCCATAACGACATCAATTGCGACCTAGTTGGGCAGTTGGTGATGGTCAGGCGCCGAATTTGGGGGTGTGGACGGTGCCGAGGGTGATGTGGACGGCCTGCTGGTCGGTGTAGAAGTCGATGGAGCGGTAGCCGCCCTCGTGGCCCAGGCCGGAGGCTTTGACGCCGCCGAACGGGGTGCGGAGGTCGCGGACGTTGTGGCTGTTGAGCCACACCATGCCGGCTTCCACGTTTTGGGAGAAGTTGTGGGCGCGGGTCAGGTTCTGGGTCCAGATGTAGGCCGCGAGTCCGTACTTGGTGTTGTTGGCCAGGGCGAGGGCTTCGTCGTCGTTCTCGAACGGGGTGATGGCCACGACGGGTCCGAAGATCTCTTCCTGGAAGATCCGGGCGTCAGGCGCGACGTCGGCGAACACCGTGGGTGCGATGTAGTTGCCTTCCGGGAGGCCCTCCGGCCGTCCGCCGCCCGCGAGGAGCCGGCCTTCGGACTTGCCGATCTCCACGTAGGAGGCCACCTTCTCGTAGTGCTCCGGGTGGACCAGGGCGCCCACCTGGGTCTTGGGGTCGTGGGGGTCTCCCACCACGATGTTCTTGGCGCGGGCGGCGTACTTTTCGCAGAATTCGTCGTAGATGGCGCGTTCCACCAGGATGCGGGAGCCCGCGGTGCAGCGTTCGCCGTTGAGGGAGAAGACGCCGAACAGCGCGGAGTCGACGGCGGCGTCCAGGTCGGCATCGGCGAACACGACGCAGGGGGACTTGCCGCCGAGCTCCATGGACAGGCCCTTGAGGTTGGCGGCCGCGTTCCGGAAGATCGTCTGGCCGGTGGTGGTCTCGCCGGTGAAGGAGATCAGCGGGACGTCCGGGTGCTTGACCAGGGCGTCGCCGGCTTCCTCGCCCAGGCCGTTGACCAGGTTGAAGACGCCGTCGGGCAGCCCGGCGTCCTTGAAAATCTGAGCCCACAGAGACGCGGAGAGCGGCGTGAACTCGGCCGGCTTGAGGACCACGGTGTTGCCGGTGGCCAGCGCGGGGGCCAGCTTCCAGGACTCGAGCATGAACGGGGTGTTCCAGGGGGTGATCAGGCCCGCGACGCCGATCGGCTTCCGGTTCACGTAGTTGATCTGCGAGCCGGGGACCTTCATGGCGTCGTCGAACTGGGCCACGATCAGGTCCGCGAAGAACCGGAAGTTCTCGGCCGCGCGGAGGGCCTGGCCCTTGGCCTGGGTGATGGGCAGTCCGGTGTCGAAGGTTTCCAGTTCGGCGAGGCGGGCTTCCTGGGCCTCGACGGCGTCGGCGATCCTGTTGAGGATGCGGGCACGTTCGCGGGGTTTCATCTTTGGCCAGGGGCCGTTGGTGAACGCTTCGCGGGCGGCGGCGACGGCGAGGTCGATGTCCTCCTTCTGGCCGGCCGCCGCGGTGGCGTAGTTCCGGTTGGACACCGGGTCCAGGACGTCGAAGGTCTTTCCGCCCACGGAGTCAACGAATTCGCCGTTGATGTAGTGCCGGATGTGGGTGGGCAGGTCTTCGGGAACGTAGTGCTTGGCGGTTTCCGTTGAGGTCGTCATCGTTGAAGTCCTTTGCTGGTGCTGGGCGTGCTAACGGGTTTGGGCGAGGTATGCATCCAGGGTTGCGGTGCGGTGCTGGCGGGCTGCTTTTTCGATGGTGTCGGCGTCCGCCCCGGTTTCGAGCAGCGTCAGCAGGTTTTCGTGCTCCTCGACGGAGCCAAGGGCGCGGCCGGGAACGAAGCGGAAGGTGGAGGACCGCAGCGCCGCGAGCCGGTTCCAGCCGCGGTGCACCAGGTCCAGGATGTGCGGATTGGGGCAGTGCTCAAACAGGACGGAGTGGAAGTCCTGGTTGAGTTTCGTAAAACGGACGGGATCGAAGTGGTCCAGGCAGTGGCGCATGTCCTCGTTGATGGCACGGGCCCGGGCGATGGCCGGTCCGTCGATCAGCGGTGCGGACAGCGCGGTGGCTGCCCCTTCCACGATGCTGAGGGTTTGCATGGTGTACAGGTACTCGGTGGGGTCGATGCCCGCCACCGTGGCACCGACGTTGCGTTCGAATGTCACCAGGCCTTCGGCCTCGAGTCGGCGGATCGCCTCGCGGACCGGGACCACGCTGACGCCGAGGTCCTTGGCGATGATGCTCAGGACCAGCCGGTAGCCGGGGGTGTACGTGCCTTCAACAATGCGGGCCTTGACCGCCTGGTAGGCCTGCTCGGACTTGCTGCCGGCGACCATGGTGGACTCAGTCATTGGTCTTCCCCGCCCATTCGTTGTACCGGGCCTGCCATTCGGCGTTCATGGGGTAGAGGCCGTCCACGCTGTTGCCCTGCTTGACCATCTCGAAGATGAAGGATTCCTCCTTCTCCTGCTGGATGCAGTCGTCCGCGAGATCTTCGGCGATGGCCGGAGGGATCACCAGGATGCCGTCGGCGTCGGCCACGATGATGTCGCCGGGCTGGACGGTGGCACCGCCGCAGGCGATGGTGATGTCCGTGTCCCACGGGATGTGGAGGCGTCCCAGCACGGCGGGGTGCGGGTTGGCGAAGTAGGTGGGCATGTCCAGGCCGGCCACGGCGGTGAAGTCGCGGACGCCGCCGTCGGTGATGATGGCTGCAGCCCCGCGCACCTGGGCGCGGAGGGCGAGGATGTCGCCCACGGTGCCGGTTCCCTTCTCGCCGCGGGCCTCCATGACCAGGATTTCGCCGTCGTTGACGGAGTCGATGGCCTTCTTCTGGGCGTTGAACCCGCCGCCGTGGGTCTTGAACAGGTCCTCCCGGTTGGGCACATAGCGCAGGGTCCGGGCCAGGCCCACCACTTTGCGGTCCGGGCGGGTGGCCTGCAGCCCGTCGATGCTGACGTTGTTCAGCCCGCGCTTACGCAGCTGCGAGGACAGGGTGGCCGTTGCCACGGATTCCAGCTTGGCTTTCAGTTTGGGGGAGAGGGCAGGCCCGACGGCGGCACCGGGCTCAGCGGGCAGGCCCGCCGCTGCACGCGAACCGTAGGCTTCCTCCCGCTGCACGTCGTCAGCCTTGGGCTGCGCACCAAAGTCCGCGAACGGCGTCGTGCCTTCCTCAACCGTGGTGGCCAGGCGCCCGGTGCTGAGGCCGCCGTCGGCCGTGGTCACCTCCACCTCAAGGACATCGCCGGGCCTGGCGACCGAGGCACCCGCCGGGGTGCCGGTGAGGATCATGTCGCCCTCCTCGAGGGTGAGGAGCTGGGACAGGTCCGCCACCAGCCGCGCGAACGGGAAGAGCAGGTCTTCGGTCGTGTCGTCCTGGACCAGGTCCCCGTTGTGCCAGGTGCGGATCCGCAGTTGGGAGGGGTCGACGGCGTCTGCCGGGATCAGTGCCGGGCCCACGGGAGTAAAGCCGTCCCCGCCCTTGGAGCGCAGATTGGAACCCTTGTCCGCGTACCGGAGGTCGTAGACGCCTAGGTCGTTGCTGGCGGTGACGGCGGCGACGTGGCTCCAGGCGTCCTCGATGCTGACGCGGCGGGCGGCCTTCCCGATGACCAGGGCGATCTCGCCCTCGAAGCCGAGAAGTTCACAACCGGCCGGGCGCTCCACGGTGCCGCCGCTGAGGGAAAGCGAACTGGAGGGCTTGAGGAAGTAGGACGGCTGCTCCGGGGTGCGGCCCCGCTGGGCGGCCCGGCTGGGGTAGTTGATGTGCACTGCGATCACCTTGCGGGCTGCCGCCAGGGTGTCGCCGTTGACCTGCTCCAAGACCGTCTCCTCATCAAGTACGAAATCGTATACGATCACTATTATCCATCCGGCCACTGCCGTCAACCCCTGCCGCTGCAGGGATTTCGAGGGTGGTGTGAGCGGTACTTGTAGCCCGCATCACATGCGGCGTACAGTGGAATTCAGTTCCGATGTTTCTAATATCGAATGCTTAGTTCTCATATAGAACACTCATGTAGGCATTGCCCACGAGGTGGCGAGCAGGCCATCCGCCCACAACGAAGTGAGGTAACCCCGTGCAGTTCCACCACCACGGATATGTATCCGGCGATCCGCGTGTCCAGCCCGCAGCCGGCGTTGGCCTCAACCGGCCGGGGGACCTCCCGGATGAGGTGGACGTGCTGATCGTTGGCACCGGCCCCGCCGGAATGCTGGCCGCCGCGCAGCTGTCCATGTTCCCCAATGTCACCACCCGCATCGTGGAGCGCCGCCCCGGCCGGCTCGCCATTGGCCAGGCGGACGGCATCCAGGCGCGCAGCGTGGAAACCTTCCAGGCCTTCGGGTTCGCGGAGCGGATCATCGCCGAGGCCTACCGGATCACCGAGATGGCGTTCTGGAAGCCGGACCCCGCAAACCATGCGAACATTGTCCGCTCCGCCCGCGCCGTCGACGACGAAATGGGCATCAGCGAATTCCCGCACCTGATTGTGAACCAGGCCCGCGTGCTGGACTACTTCGCGGAGTTCGCCGCCAACTCACCCACGCGCCTCACGCCCGATTTCGGCTACGAATTCGAGGGCCTCGAGGTTGCGGACAGCGGCGACCACCCTGTCACCGTGACGCTCCGCCACACCGCCGGACCCAACGAAGGGCAGGAGCGGACCGTCCGCGCCAAGTATGTGGTGGGCGCGGACGGTGCCCGCAGCAAGGTGCGGCAGGCCATCGGCTGCACCCTTGCCGGCGACCAGGCCAACCACGCCTGGGGCGTCATGGACACACTGGCGGTCACCGACTTCCCGGACATCCGTACCAAGTGCGCCATCCAGGGTGCCGAAGGCAGCATCCTGCTCATCCCGCGCGAAGGCGGCCACCTGTTCCGCATGTACGTGGACCTGGGCGAAGTGGACCCCACCAGCCCGCACTCGGTCCGTGCCACCACCATCGAGCAGATCATCGCCAAGGCCAACGCGATCCTCCACCCCTACACTCTGGACGTCCGGAACGTCGCCTGGCACAGCGTGTACGAGGTGGGCCACCGGCTGACGGACCGGTTCGACGACGTCCTGCCGGGCGAGCGCGGCACCCGCACCCCGCGGGTGTTCATCACCGGCGATGCCTGCCACACCCACAGCGCCAAGGCCGGCCAGGGCATGAATGTGTCCATGCAGGACGGCTTCAACATTGCCTGGAAGCTGGGCCACGTGCTCGAGGGCCGCAGCCCCGAGAGTCTGCTCAGCACATACTCCGAGGAACGCCAGGTGGTGGCCAAGAACCTGATCGACTTCGACAAGGAATGGTCCACCATGATGGCCAAGAAGCCGGAGGATTTCGAGCACCCCTCCGACCTCGAGGACTTCTACGTGCAGACCGCGGAATTCCCCGCCGGGTTCATGACGCAGTACACGCCGTCCCTGATCGTTGGCGGCACCGGGCACCAGGACCTGGCCGCGGGATTCCCCGTGGGCAAGCGCTTCAAGTCCGCCCCCGTGGTCAGGGTGGGGGACACCAACCCGCTCCACCTGGGCCACCACGCCACCGCTGACGGCCGCTGGCGGATTTACGTCTTCGCCGACCCCGCGCTTCCCGGGACAGATTCGGCCACCGACAGGCTCGCCGGCTGGTTCGCGGACTCGCCGGATTCCCCGCTGGCCGCCACCCCCGCCGGCGCCGACCCGGATGCGTGGTTCGACCTGAAGGTCATCTACCAGCAGCCGCACACCGCCGTCGACATCGGTGCCGTGCCCGCGGTCTTCAAACCGCAGGTGGGGCCGTTCAAGCTCACCGACTACGAGAAGGTGTACGCCACGGATCCCAAGGCGGATATCTTCGGGCTGCGCGGCATCGACCGCAGCGGCGCCGTGGTGGTGGTCCGCCCGGACCAGTACGTCGCGAACGTGCTGCCGCTCGGTGCGGTGGATGAGCTCGCGGAGTTCTTCGCTCCCCTTCTGGCGGCGGGCCAGCGCGCCGAGGTCTGACGCAGGCAGCCGGCGGCCAGCCCCTGCGGATCAGGCCGCCGGGGTGCGGGCCGCCCGGTGGTCCGCCGCGGCGTACACCCCGAGGATCCGCACCTCGGTGGTGAAGAAGTCCAGTTCCTCAAGCGCCAGCCGAAGGGGAGTGTCCTCCGGGTGCGCCTCGACGTCGGCCATGAACATGGTGGCCGCGAACTCGTCGCCCACCATGTAACTCTCCAGCCGGGTCATGTTCACGCCGTTCGTGGCGAAGCCGCCCAGCGCCTTGTACAGGGCCGACGGAACGTTGCGGACGCGGAAAACAAAGCTGGTCACTGCCGGGCCGGGAAGTTCGTCCCGGGCCGGCAGCGCCGTTTCACGGGCCAGCACCACGAAGCGGGTGGTGTTGGAGGGATCGTCCTCCACCCTGGAGGCGAGCACATCCAGGCCGTAGATCTGGGCGGCCAGCGGGGGAGCGAGGGAAAGCTTGCGGGGATCGTTCCACTCCGCCACCTCGCGGGCGGACCCTGCGGTGTCGCCGGCGATGACGGGTTTGAGGCCGTGCTCGCGGATGAGCTTCCGGCACTGGCCCAGGGCGTGGATGTGGCTGTGGACCTCGGTGGCATCGTCGATGGTGCTGCCCGGGATGCCCAGCAGGTCGAAGTGGATCGGCAGGAAGAATTCGCCCACGATCTGCAGGTTGGACTGCGGCAGCAGGATGTGGATGTCCGCCACCCGGCCGGCGATGGAGTTCTCGATGGGGATCATGGCCAGGTCCGCCTCGCCGCTGGAGACCAGTTCAAAGGCGTCCTCGAAGCTGGCGCACGGGACGCTGTCCATCTCGGGGAACATCTGCTTGCACGCGATATTGGAGTTGGCGCCGGGCTCACCCTGGTACGCAATCTTTTGGGCCATGGTCCGTATGGTTTCACGCGCCGCGGCCCGTTAGGAAAACGGGCCGCGGATGCTACAGGGGCGTGACGCGCAGCCAGAGGTACTGCCGGGGGAGGAGGGTGAGGCCGCTGTCCAGTTGCACGGCGGCCTCGGAAAGAAGGTCGACGGCGGCGGGGGAGAACCCGCTGAACGTCTCCGCGGGCAGGTTCTGGGCGGAGTCGCTGAAGTTGGCCAGGGCCAGCACCCGGGTGCTTTCCGGAGGCGAGCCGGGCCGCTGGTACGCAAGCACCGATCGGTTGTGCGTGGCGAAGTCGATCAGCTGCGTTCCCGCCAGCTCGGGGGTGCCGGCCCGGACCTCGGCCATCCGGCGCAGCCCCGCGTACACCGCACCCGCGGGCGTGGAGGGGTCTGTTCTGCGGGCATACTGCTCCGCCGGATAATGCGGGCGGTGCACCCAGCGGCTGTCCTCCCCGTGGCCGGGTTCGCCGGCGTAGGCATAGTCGTTGACCTGCCCCACCTCGTCACCCAGGTACAGCAACGGGATGCCGCCGGTGCTGAACGGCACCGAGTGGGCCAGGAGGATCCTTTCCACCGCCTCCGCCGGGCTGTCCTCCAGGCCGCACAGCGACGCCGTCGTCCCTGAAATCCTGCAATCCCCGGTGCGGGGGTTGTCCTGGAAGGGGACGCCGCGGGCGAAGCTGCCGGGGAACCGGTTGACGTAGAACGAATTCAGGAAGCGGCGGTGGTCGAAGCCGTTGATGCCCAGCTCCGCGGCGTCCTCGTCGGCGAAGGTCCAACCGATGTCGTCGTGGCTGCGGACATAGTTCACCCAGGCGGTGCCGGCCGGGATGTTGTGCCGACGTTCAAGCGCCTGGGCGAGCAGGGACACGTCCCGGGTGGCCAGGGATTCCCAGATGAGCGCCATCTGCAGCGGGTTGTAGGAAAGCTGGCACTCGGCGGGGTCGATGTACAGTGCCACCTCGTCCGGGTGCACGATCGCCTCCGATTTGAACAGCAGCGACGGCGCAGCGAGCCGGCACACCGCATTGAAGGCCCGGAGCAGCGAGTGGGCCTCGGGGAGGTTCTCGCACGTGGTGCCCAGCTGCTTCCAGATGAAGGCCACCGCATCCATGCGCAAAATATCCACGCCCTGGTTGGCCAGGAACAGCATCTCGCCCGCCATGGCGCGGAACACGTCGGGGTTCGCATAGTTCAGATCCCACTGGTACGTGTGGAACGTGGCCCACACCCAGCGGCCGTCCTCCATGCGGATGAACGAACCCGGGTGGTTCTCGGGGAAGATCTCCCTGGCGTTCTGCTCGAAGGCGTCAGGCATGGTGCGGTCCGGAAAGATCCAGTAGTAGTCGCTGAACTCCGGGTCTCCCGAGGCGGCTTTCCGGGCCCACTCATGTTCGTCCGAGGTGTGGTTGAAAATAAAGTCCACCACCAGGCTGATCCCGTGGCTGCGCAGCTCGGCAGCGAGAGACCGCAGCTGTTCCATGGTGCCCAGCCTGGGGTTGACCTGCCGGTAGCTGGACACCGCATAGCCGCCGTCCGAGTGCGGCTCGGGGGCCAAAAACAGCGGCATCAGGTGCAGGTAGGTGAGGCCAAGTTCCTTGAAATAGGGGATGCTCCTGCGCACCCCTTCCAGGCTCTCCGCGTAGCGGTCCACGTAGCAGACCCCGCCCAGCATGCCGTTGGACTGGAACCAGTGCGGGTCCGCCTCCCGCTCCGCGTCCAAAGCTTTGAGTTCCGGGGTGCGTTCCTGCCAGGACCGGGCGGCCTGGACCACCAGGGCTGCCAGCTGGTCCTGCCAGTCCGCCCGGGCGCCGTACAGCGGGCGGAACAGGCCGGTCAGCAGCGGGAGGTACCGGTCCAGCCGCCGCTCAAACGCGGGGTCAGCTGCCAGGCCCGCCGCACGCTCCCGGGACAGTGCGGCCAGCACAACGTCCCTCGGGCCGTCCTGCCCGGCAACGGGTTGCTCCACACCGACGGATTCCTGCATGCCACGGCCCCTTCCGGCTGCCACCGGTCCCGCCGAGTCAGCGGCGGTCGGTGTTTGTACCGAAGTATGCCACGTCACACTCCGGCGGCGCGGACTGCTGCGGTGGGGCTTCATGCCGGTACCGGCGCTTCCCTGCCCGCCGCGGCATACAGGGCCGCGCCCACCACCCCCGCAGAGTTTTCCAGGCCGGCGGGAAGGACCGGGGTGCGCAGTGAAAGGCGGGGGAGGAACTCGCTGCTGCACGCCGAAATGCCGCCGCCCAGGATGATGAGGTCCGGTGACAAGAGAAACTCCACGTGCTGCAGGTATTGCTGCAGCCTGCCGGCGTACTCCGGCCAGCCAAGACCCTCATTCTCGCGGGCAACGGCGGATGCCCGGGATTCCGCCTTGCAACCGCCCAGTTCAAGGTGGCCCAGCTCGAGGTTGGGCACCAGCCGGCCGTCGACGATGAGTGCCGATCCGATGCCGGTTCCCAAGGTCAGGACCAGCACCGTGCCGGAGACATCGTGCCCCGCGCCGTAACGGACTTCCGCCAGGCCCGCAGCGTCCGCGTCGTTAACTACGCACACGGCGCGTCCCAGCCGGGCCTCGAGGAAGGACCGGACATCCAGCCCGATCCAGCTGCGGTCCATGTTTGCCGCGGACGCCGCCACCCCGTTCCGGACAATCGAGGGGATGGCGACGCCGATGGGCCGGGCCGGAGTTAGGGGCGCCTGGGTCTCGAGCTCGCTGAGCAGCCGGTCCAGGGTGTCAGCGACGGCTTCCACAGTGCCGCCCGCGGGTGTGCGGAGGCGGCGCACGGCGCCGGCGGGGACGCCGCTGTCCAGGTTGACGACAGCCCCTTTGATCCAGGTCCCGCCCACGTCGATGCCCAGCCCGAACTCCACGGCTAGGCCTGCAGCCAGGCGGTGGCCGCGCCGGGCAGCTCGCCGCCGTCCACCGCAGAGCTGGCCACCAGCAGGCGGCCGGCGGGCAACGCGAAGGGCTCGGTGCCGAAGTTCGTTACCGAGGTCCAGCCGTTGGGCCGCCGGAAGGCCAGCACGTCCTCCCGCCCGGTTTCCAGCCATTCCAGTGTCTCGGCTGACTGCAGTTCCCACCGCAGGGACAGGGCCCGGCGGTAGAGGGACAGGGTGGAGTCCGCCCGCTGCTCCTGGGCTTCCACCGAGGCGCCGGCAAACCACTCGGGCTGCGGCAGGTGGGAACCGCCCGGACCGAACCCGAAGGAACTGCCGCCCGTGTTCCAGGGCAGCGGGACGCGGCAGCCGTCGCGGCCGATTTCGACGCCCCTGTTGCGGAAGAAGGATGGGTCCTGGCGTTCGGAATCCGGGATCTCGACGCCGACTTCCTGGAGGCCGAGCTCCTCGCCCTGGTAGAGGTAGGCGGATCCGGGGAGGGCGAACATCAGCAGTGACGCGGCGCGGGCGCGGCGCAGTCCCAGCTCGATGTTCACGTCTTCCTGCCGGCCGCCCTCAAGCAGCCAGCGCTTCCCGGCCTGGCCGGCCATGATCTCCCCCTCCGCCGAGGACCCGGTGGCGGGGAGCCCGTAGCGGGTGGCGTGCCGGACCACGTCGTGGTTGGAAAAGACCCAGGTGGACGAGGCGCCGGACGCCTCGGCCTCGGCAAGGTTCTTGGTGACGGTCCGGCGGAACTGCGCGGCGTCGAAGTCGGCCTGCAGGAGGTCGAAGTTGAAGGCCTGGCCCAGCCCCTCGGGGCTGGCGTACCTGGCGCGGCGGTCCACGTGTACCCAGGCCTCGGCCACTGCGGTGCGGGGAGGGTTGTATTCGTTGAACACCTTGCGCCACTCGGCGTAGATCCCGTGGACTTCATTGCGGTCCCAGTACGGGTGCTCGCCGGCAAGGAACAGTGCTTCGCCCCGGGCGTCGAGGTCTGCCTGGGAGGGCAGTGTTCCTTCCAGGTTCTTGGTGAGCGCGTGGGCGACGTCGATGCGGAAGCCGTCCACGCCGCGGTCGGACCAGAAGCGGAGGGTGGTCAGGAAGTCGTCACGGACCTCCTGGTTGTCCCAGTTCAGGTCGGGCTGTTCCTTGGCGAAGATGTGCATGTACCACTGGCCCGGGGTCCCGTCCGGTTCGGTGATGCGCTCCCACACGGGGCCGCCGAAGACGGAGTTCCAGTCCGACGGCGGCAGCTCACCGTTTTCGCCCAGCCCGTCACGGAAGATGTAGCGATCGCGGGCCGCGGACCCCTTGGGCGCGGCCAGGGCTTCGCGGAACCATTCGTGCCGGTCCGAGGAGTGGTTGGGAACGATGTCCACGATCAGTTTGATCCCCGCCGCGTGCAGGGCGCCGGCCATGGCGTCGAAATCCTCGAGCGTGCCCAGCTTGGGGTCCACGTTGCGGTAGTCGTCCACGTCGTAGCCGCCGTCGGCGAGGGCGGAGGGGTAGAAAGGGCTCAGCCATACGGCGTCGACGCCCAGTTCCGTCAGGTACGGGACTTTCGCTGTGATGCCGTTCAGGTCACCAATGCCATCGCCGTTGGAGTCGGAGAAGCTGCGGGGATAGATCTGGTAGACGGACGCCTGGCGCCACCAGTTGGGATCGTCCTGGAAGGTGGCGGCGGTGCGGGGTGCCGTGATGGCGGTGGTGGTCACGAAGGTTCCTTTTGAGTCTGGTGTTGTGTGGGTGGGGCCGGGCGGAGGAGTTACTTGACGGCGCCCTGGGTGAGGCCGGACATGACCCAGCGCTGGGTAAACAGGTAGACCACAATGGCCGGCGCCATGGCCATCAGGTATGAGGCGAACGCCACGTTGTAGCTGTTGCTGAACTGCGTCTGGAAGATCTTCTGCAGTACCGGAATGGTCTGCATTTCGGGGTCGGAGATGATGAGCGAAGGCATCATGAAGTCGTTCCAGGACGCGATGAAGGCGAAGATGCCCACCGTGGCGCTCATGGGCCCGAGCAACGGGAAGATGAGCCGCCAGAACACCTGCCAGGTCCCGGCACCGTCCATGCGCATGCTTTCCTCCAGCTCAAGCGGGATGGAACGGAGGAAGGCCGTGAACAGCATGGTGTTGAACGCCAGGGCAAAAACGATGTGCAGGATGGCGACGCCGAGGGGGTTGTCGAGTCCCACCAGGCCCGTGAGCTGGATCTGCGGCAGCGCCACGACGGGGAACGGGATGAACATGGCCGCGAGCAGGTAGAAGAAGGACCAGCGGAAGAGTTTACGGTCCCAGTTCCGGACGATTGCGTAGGCTGCCAGCGCCGACACCACGATCTCACCCACCACGGCGATGACGGACACGAAGACGGAGATCGCAAAGCCGCGCGAGAAGTTGGTCAGGGTCCAGGCCTGGACGAAGCTGTCAAAGGTCAGGGGGCTGGGCAGGGAAAATGCGTTGCCGTCGACGGCCTGCCCGGTGGTCTTGAACGCCATGCTGACGGTGACGTACAGCGGGACGAGCACGCCGAGGGTGCAGACGATCAGGATGGCGGTTGCCGGCCAGTTGGTGCGCTCCCGGCCGCCGAGGGGCCGCCGCTTTTGGGTGGCCGACGGTTCTGCTGGGATGGTGCGGGTCGCTGTGCTCATGCTGCGATCCCTCCTTTGCCACGGGTGAATCGGAGCTGGATGAGTGCGATGGCGACGCTGATGAGGAAGAAGATCACGGCGTTGGCCATCTGGTAGGCATAGTCGCCGCCTTCGAAGCCGCGGAAGATCGCCATGGCGACGCTGCGCGTGGAAACTCCGGGGCCGCCGTCGGTCAGGCCCACGATGATGTCGTAGGTGTTGAGGTAGTTCTTGAAGCCCAGGACCGTGTTGATCACGGCGTAGCCGGCCACAAGCGGCAGGGTGATGTGCCGCAGGTTGTGCCAGGGGGTTGCGCCGTCGATGGAGCTTGCTTCGTAGACCTCGGGGGAAACGGTGAGGAGCCCCGCGATGTAGATCAGCATGGCGCTCGGAATCGACTGCCATGCCGTGACCAGGACGATCGCCAGCCAGGCAAGGTCGGGGTTGGCCAGGATACTTGTGGCGAGCGGCTCGATGCCCAGGCTCTGGCCCGCCAGCGGCAGCGAATTCGAGAAGAGGTACTGGAACACGAAAGCTATGACAATGCCGGAGATCACCATGGGGATGACGAACACGGTGCGCAGCGCGGCGCGGAAGCGGATGCGGGACGTGAGCCCCAGGGCCAGGAAGAAGGCCACAATATTCACCAGGATGACCGTCACGAGCGAGAACGCGAGCGTGAATCCGTAGGATCCGAGGATTCCGTCATCCCGGAACACTGCGATGAAGTTCCGGATACCGATGAATTCAAAGTCGCCGAACCCCACGGAGTTGGTGAAGCTGTAGACGAAGCCCAGCACGGCGGGCAGCGTCACGGCGAGGGTGAAGATCGCCAGGGACGGGAACAGGAAGAAGTAGTAGAGCGGATCAACCCGGCGTTTGCGCGTCCGTGGCGGAGCTGCCGGTGCTGGGGGCGCTGCCACCACCGCCCCGGTGGAAGGTCTCGTCATTGATGACATGGATGGTCCTCGTTTCGTGCCTTGGGTCTGGTGGGTGGTCACGCGCGGAACGCCAGGCGCGCCCAGTCGGCGTCCATCCGGCGCAGGGTGCCCTCGGCATCGGCGCCGCCGATGATCGACTGGATGTAGTTGGCAGCGGGAATCGTGTTGGGAATGAACTGTGACGCGCCCATGTAGAAGCGGCCCTCGTCGTAGTACTTCTGCATTTCCACGATCCTGGGGTCGGTGACCGGCGGGGCATCCTTGACCGTTCCGAAGCCCAGGAATTTGGCGTTGTAGGTGTCCTGGATCTCCGGCTGCATCAGGTACTGGATGAAGGCGCGTGCCCCCTGCTGTCCGTTCGAGACCTCGGGGACCCAGAGTGAAAGGTCGATGTTGACGCGGACCTTGAGGTCGGCGGGATTGTCGGTCATCGGCAGGGGGAAGGTGCCGAGGTCGACGTCGGTGCCGGCCTTTTCGATTTCGCCGAAGGCCCACGGCCCCTGGAAGTACATGGCTGCCTGCCCCTGCGCCATGGCGGTGTTGCCGTCCCCGTAGCCGCGGCTGGCGGCATCGGGGTTGACGTATTTCTTCAGCTGGACCATGCGCCGGACGGGTTCCAGCAGTGTTTTCTGGAAGGAGGCCTCGGAATCCGGCCCCACCTTCTCGCCCGCTTCGTGCATGGACTGGTAGAAGCCGCGCACATCCACCATCCCGCCCACGGTGTAGTCGAACAGGCCCTGCGCGATGGTCCAGGGATCCCGGAACGTGCCGTAGACCGGAGTGATCCCCACAGCCTTGAGGCGTTCGCAGACCTCAATGAGCTCGTCCCAGGTGGTGGGGACCGAGAGGCCGTTCGCCTCGAAGATACGCCGGTTGTAGATGACCGACGCCGCCATGACCGAGTAGGGGATGACGCTGGTGCGGCCCGGGTAGGTGGGGTACCAGTTGGTGAGGTCGAGGACGTCGCCGCGGATGGCTGCCGCTTCCGGAAGGTCGGCCAGGTCCGAGAGGGCGCCGCGCTCCATGAACCGCGCCATCTCCAGGTTGTAGTTGAGGCAGCCAAGGTCCGGCGGGCTGCTGCGGACGAAGCTGGCGGAAAGGTTCGTTGCCATGTCATGCAGGACGCTGAAGCGGTCCTGCGACGCCGTGAATTTTGCTGTGAGGTCGCGGAAGTAGGGAACCGCTTCCGGCTTCGACTGGTGGAACGTGATGGTGGGCTGGGCTCCGGCCGGGCTGCACGCCGCAAGGCTGAAAGCGGCCAGCGAGCCTCCTGCGGCGGCTAGGAAGGTTCGCCGGGAAAGTCGTGTCCCGGCGGACGGCAAAGGTGGCAACATCGGCTCCTAAGAGGGGGTGGAACAGAATTTATTTGGATCTTATATTTAGGTCCTATACGAGGATGGGGGACGCAGGGGCTATCGTCAAGGGGTGGACGGAACTACGGCGAGCTCGACGCAACTGTTACGGCAGATCAACTCCGGGGCGCTGCTGCGCTTCGCGCTCCAGGAGCAGGTGTTCACGGCCGGGGAAGCCATGGGTGCCACCGGGCTCACCCGTGCCACGGTGCTGGGCGTCTGCGACGGCCTGGTTGACGCCGGCTGGCTGGAGGAAGTGACCGACGGCGGCGAGTCCGGTCCTGCACTGAAAGGCCGGCCCGCGCGCCGCTACCAGCTGCGCGAGGCTGCGGGGGTTGTGGTGGGGCTCGACGCCGGCGAAGGCCACCTCACCACCATCGTGGCGGACCTCCGTGGACGTGGGCTCGCCAAGCGGCGCCAAAGCATCGACTCACACGCCCTGGGGCGTGCCGGCCGCGTTGCCGGCGCGCAGGAGCTGATCCGCCAGGCGCTGGCCGATGCGGGCTGCGATGCCGGCGACGTGCTGCTGACCGTGGTGGGAGTACCCGCCCCGGTGGATGCGGACGGCAGGTCTCCCGGGGCCGGAGAATTCTGGCAGCTCATGAATTCCGGGTTCGACCAGCACCTTGAGGGGGCAGTCACCATCGAGAACGACGCCAACCTCGCAGCCATCGCCGAGCACGCGCAGGAGCCGTCAGCCAATGTGGCAACCCTGTTGTCGGGGGAGCGGTTCGGTGCCGGCCTGATCGTCGATGGGCGCCTGCTGCGCGGCCGCAGGGGAGGCGCCGGCGAGATGAGGTTCCTGGACATCCTTTCCGACAGCAAGCTCGAACCGGAGGAGGGGACTTCGGACGGTTTCGGGGCCCTGGCCCGGAAGTGGGCGCGCACGCTGGTCCGTTCCTATGGTGGGGACACGTCGCTGCGCAGGATCCCTGAAGGGGACATCAGCGCGGAGGATGTCTTCCAGGCGGCCCGCGAAGGAGACCCGCTGGCACTGGACATCATTGCCCGGCTCGGCGCCCGGCTGGCACGGATCGCCGTAGTCCTCTCCAGCCTCCTGGATATCGAGCGGGTGGTCATAGCGGGCGGGATCTCGCGCGCCATTGAGCCGGTCCTGGAGCGCGCCCGCACGCTTCTGCCGGAGAACTCCGGCCTGCCGCTTCCGGACCTCGTTGCCAGCACCTTCGGCGCGGAAGCCGTGGTCCACGGGGCCATTGAATCGGCCCTCACACGGTTCAGGCGAGAGCCCATGGCATTCCTGCCGCGGGCCATCCGCCCCTGATACGCCGGCCCTGCCCCGTGGCGCAGTTGCCGTGCGAAATCGGCCGGATGGGGTCCGCCTGCCCGTACACTGGCCACCATGTCATGCCGCATCAGTGAACTGGTCCTAAACTGCAATGATCCCGAGCTGCTGGCGCGGTTTTGGTGCGAGGTCCTCGGTTACGTGGAGCTCGACCGGGAAGACGGCTACATCGAGATCGGGCCTCCCGCCGGGTTCGGCGGACTGCAGCCCACCATCATCCTGAGCCCCAGCAGCAATCCGCGTACCGGCCGGCTGCCGCTGCACATCGACGTCAACCCGGTGGACCGGGACCAGGCCGCCGAGCTGGAACGCCTGCTGGCCCTGGGTGCCCGGCCCGCCGATGTGGGGCAGGCCGGAGACGAAAGCTGGCACGTCCTGCAGGACCCCGAGGGCAACGAGTTCTGCCTCCTGCGCAAGCGCCTGGATCCGTAGGGGCCCGACCCTGAGCGCCGGGGCCCCAGGCAGGGGCCCCGGCGTCCGCGCCTACAGCACGTTGCGGATGGCCTGCTCGAAGCTGGTGACGTGCTCCAAAGCGAGCTTGCCCGCGCGCTCGGAATCGCCGTCGGCCACTGCCTCGAGCAGTTCAACGTGCTCGGCAATGTGCGATGACACGGACGGGACCTTCTCCAAAACCATGCACCAGATGCGGGTGGCAAGGTTGTCGTAGCGGATCAGGACGTCTTCCAGGTGCGCGTTCGCGGCGGCCCGGTAGATCAGCCGGTGGACCTTGATGTCATAGCGCATCAGGTCGTAGGGGTCATCGTCGCCGCCCATGCCTGCGATTGCGGCGGCCGTTTCCCGGATCTCGGCCCGCAGGGCAGGCGTGGCCAGCTTGGCTGCCCGCTTGGCTGCCAAGGGTTCCAGCGATTCACGCAGCTCGGAGACATCCGCGAGTTCAGTGATGTCGACGATGGTGGCAAATGTTCCCCTGCGGGGGTAGGAAACCACCAGGTGGTCGCTTTCCAGGCGCTTGAGTGCCTCCCGCACGGGGGTGCGCCCGATGCCAAGCTCGGCGGCGAGCTTGCCGTCGTTGATGGGGTCTCCCGGGCGGATGTCCAGCATGATCAGGCGGTCCCGGAGGTGCCGGTACGCCCGCTCGGAGAGCGAAAGGTCCTCCTCGCCGGCGATGGAGTTCTCCAGCATTACGGCCATGTTGCGCTCTCTTCCCGGGTGGCTATTGACTGCTACGTGATCTGGAACATACTATTACGTCAGTTCTAATATATCAGTTACAGATCAGTTACGGATCAGGACTTTCAGGTTTAGAAGGAGAAACATGCAGGACGCACTCAACGCCTCGCTCGCCACGGTGGACGCCGACGTCGCCGCCGCCGTTGCACTGGAACTGCACCGCCAGCAGTCCACCCTGGAGATGATCGCATCGGAGAACTTCGCTCCGTCGGCAGTGATGGAGGCGCAGGGCTCGGTCCTCACCAACAAGTACGCCGAGGGCTACCCCGGCAAGCGCTACTACGGCGGCTGCGAGCACGTCGATGTGATCGAACAGTTGGCCATCGACCGCGTCAAGGCACTGTTCGGCGCCGAATTCGCCAACGTGCAGCCGCACTCCGGCGCCCAGGCCAACGCCGCGGCCATGTTTGCCCTGCTGAACCCGGGAGACACCATCCTGGGCCTGTCCCTCGCCCACGGCGGCCACCTTACCCACGGCATGAAGATCAACTTCTCCGGCAAGCTCTACAACGTGGTCCCGTACCACGTCCGTGAGGAGGACCTGCGGGTGGACATGGCCGAGGTGGAAGCCCTGGCCCTGGAGCACAAGCCCAAGCTGATCGTTGCCGGCTGGTCCGCGTACTCCCGCCAGCTCGACTTCGCCGAGTTCCGCCGGATCGCCGACCTGGTGGGCGCCTACCTCATGGTGGACATGGCCCACTTCGCCGGCCTCGTGGCCGCGGGCCTGCACCCGAACCCCGTCCCCTACGCGGACGTGGTCACCACCACCACGCACAAGACCCTCGGCGGCCCCCGCGGCGGCGTCATCCTCGCCAAGGAGGAATACGCCAAGAAGATCAACTCCGCCGTGTTCCCCGGCCAGCAGGGCGGCCCGCTGGAGCACGTGGTTGCCGCCAAGGCCGTGGCCTTCAAGCTCGCCGCAACCCCCGAATTCAAGGAACGCCAGGAGCGCGTCCTGCAGGGTGCCCAGCTGCTGGCCGAACGCCTCCTGCAGCCGGACGTCCAGGAAGCCGGAATCTCCGTGGTCAACGGCGGCACCGATGTGCACCTGGTCCTGGTTGACCTCCGGCACTCCGAGCTCGACGGCCAGCAGGGCGAGGACGCCCTCCACCACATCGGCATCACGGTCAACCGCAACGCCGTCCCGTTCGACCCCCGCCCCCCGATGGTCTCCTCGGGCCTCCGCATCGGCACCCCCGCCCTGGCCGCCCGCGGCTTCGGTGCAACGGAATTCGCTGAAGTCGCGGACATCATCGCGACGGCGCTGATCGCCTCCGCGTCCACGGGCACCCTGCCCGGGGACACCGCCGTCGAACTCCGCGCACGCGTCACGGCGCTCGCCGAGCAATTCCCGCTTTACCCGCATCTTTCCGAGAACAGCACCAGCCTGGCCGGTGCCGAAGCAGACCTGATTGGAGCAGCCCAGTGAGCGCCCCCCACCTCCCCGAACACCCGGATTTCCTCTGGCGCAACCCGGAACCCAAGTCCTCCTACGACGCCGTGATCGTCGGCGGCGGCGGGCACGGCCTGGCCACGGCCTACTTCCTGGCCAAGAACCACGGCATGACCAACATCGCGGTCCTGGAAAAGGGCTGGCTGGCCGGCGGCAACATGGCCCGCAACACCACCATCATCCGTTCCAACTACCTCTGGGACGAGAGCGCCGCCATCTACGAGCACGCCCTCAAGCTCTGGGAAATCCTGCCCGAGGAACTCGAGTACGACTTCCTGTTCAGCCAGCGCGGCGTGATGAACCTGGCCCACACCCTGGGCGATGTCCGCGAAAGCATGCGCCGCGTGGGCGCCAACAAGCTCAACGGCGTTGACGCTGAATGGCTGGACCCGCAGCAGGTCAAGGAACTCTGCCCCATCCTGAACATCAGCGACAACATCCGCTACCCCGTCATGGGCGCCACCTACCAGCCCCGCGCCGGCATCGCCAAGCACGACCATGTTGCCTGGGCCTTCGCCCGCAAATGCGACGAACTGGGCGTGGACATCATCCAGAACTGCGAAGTGACCGGCTTCCTCAAGGACGGCGACCGTGTGGTGGGCGTCAAGACCAGCCGCGGCACCATCAACACCGAAAAGGTTGGCCTCTGCGCCGCCGGCCACAGCTCGGTCCTGGCCGAGATGGCGGGCTTTGAGCTCCCCATCCAGTCCCACCCGCTGCAGGCACTGGTTTCCGAACTGCACGAGCCGGTCCACCCCACGGTGGTCATGTCCAACCACGTCCACGTCTACGTCTCGCAGGCGCACAAGGGCGAACTGGTCATGGGTGCCGGCGTGGACTCCTACAACGGCTACGGCCAGCGCGGCTCCTTCCACGTGATCGAGCAGCAGATGGCGGCCGCCGTGGAGCTCTTCCCCATCTTCGCCCGGGCCCACGTGCTCCGGACGTGGGGCGGCATCGTGGACACCACCCTGGACGCCTCGCCGATTGTCGGCACCACCCCGGTGGAGAACATGTTCGTGAACTGTGGCTGGGGAACCGGCGGCTTCAAGGGCACCCCCGCGGCAGGCATGACCTTCGCGCACACCATCGCCACCGGCGCCCCGCACAAGCTGAACGCGCCGTTCTCCCTGGAGCGCTTCGAAACCGGCGCCCTCATCGACGAACACGGCGCCGCCGCCGTGGCCCACTAGCCGCCGCCACCAGAAAAGGACTAACGCACATGCTGCTGATCCCATGCCCCAACTGCGGCCCGCGGGACGAAACCGAATTCCACTACGGGGGACAGGCCCACGTCGCCTACCCGGAAAACCCCAACGAGCTCAGCGACACGGAGTGGTCCCGCTACCTCTTCTACCGCAGCAACACCAAGGGCACCTTCGCCGAACGCTGGGTCCACAGCACCGGCTGCCGCCAGTGGTTCAACATGCTCCGGGACACCGTGAGCTACGACATCCAGGCCATCTACCCGATGGGAACGCCGCGGCCTGACCAAGCCGGCACACCCGGTACCGAGTCCGGCACCGCCAGCGTTGCCGCCGACAGCACCACCACAGGGACCGCCGCCCCCGATATTTCAGGCACCAGCATTTCCTCCGCCACCACTGCAGCCCCGGAAGGAGCCACCAAGTGACCTCCCAGAACGCCCGCCTGGCCACCGGCGGCCGCATCGACCGCACCATTTCCTGGCGCTTCACCGTGGACGGCGAGGAGTTCACCGGACACCCCGGCGATACCCTGGCCTCCGCACTGCTCGCCAACGGCCGCATCGCTGCCGGTAACTCGCTTTACGAGGACCGCCACCGCGGCATCATGTCCGCCGGCGTCGAAGAAGCCAACGCGCTGGTCCGCGTGGAAGCCCGCTTCCCCGGTCACGTGGCCGAGTCCATGCTCCCTGCTACCACCGTTTCCCTCGTTGACGGACTCCAGGCCCTCCAGCTCAACGGCCTGGGCAAGCTGGATCCGGCTGAGGACCGCGCCGAATACGACAAGAAGTACGTCCACACCGACGTCCTGGTCATCGGCGGCGGCCCTGCCGGCCTTGCCGCAGCCCGCGAAGCCGTCCGCACCGGTGCCCGCGTCATGCTGCTCGATGACCAGCCCGAACTCGGCGGCTCCCTGCTCTCCGGCTCCATGGCCGAGGGCCTGGCCGAAACCATCGAAGGCAAGCCCGCCCTCGAATGGGTGGCCGACGTCGAAGCCGAACTGGTTTCCGGCGCGGAATCCACGGTCCTGAACCGCACCACCGCGTTCGGCGCCTACGACGCCAACTACGTCATCGCCGTCCAGAACCGCACCGACCACCTCACCAGCCCCGCTGCCCCCGGCGTCTCCCGCCAGCGGATTTGGCACATCCGTGCCAGTCAGGTGGTCCTCGCCCCCGGGGCGCATGAGCGTCCCCTGGTGTTCGAGAACAACGACCGCCCCGGCATCATGCTCGCCTCGGCCGTCCGCAGCTACCTGAACCGGTACGCCGTGGCCGCTGGCCAGCGCGTGGTTATCAGCACCACCAACGACAGCGCCTACGCCACCGCCGCCGACCTCGCAGCAGCTGGCGTCAAGGTCGCAGCCGTCGTTGACGCCCGTCCCAAGCTCACCGCCGTGGCAACCGCCGCCGTCGAATCCGGGATCCGGGTGCTGATCGGCAGCGCGGTGGCCAACACCAGCGCTGATTCCGCCGGCCGGCTGGACGGCGTCACCGTCCGCAGCATCAACGACGACGGCGAACTCACCTCCGGCGTCGAGCAGATCGCAGCAGACCTGCTGGCCGTCTCCGGCGGCTGGAGCCCGCTGGTGCACCTGCACTCCCAGCGACAGGGCAAGCTGCGCTGGGACGACGAGCTGGCAGCCTTCGTGCCCAGCACCGAGGTTCCCAACCAGCAGACCATCGGCTCCGGCCGCGGCTCGTTCGCGACCGAAGACTGCCTCGCCGAGGGCATCTCCGCCGGCGCGAAGGCGGCCATCGCCGCGGGCTTCGAATCCGCCGTCGAGCCTTCCGTCCTCCCGGAGCTGAAGGCTTCCGCCCCCACCCGCCAGCTGTGGCTGGTACCGGGCGAAGAGGGTACCCCGGACGACTGGCACCACCACTTCGTGGACTTCCAGCGCGACCAGTCAGTGGCGGACGTCCTCCGCTCCACCGGCGCGGGAATGCGTTCGGTGGAACACATCAAGCGGTACACCTCCATCAGCACCGCCAACGACCAGGGCAAGACCTCCGGCGTGAACGCCATCGGCGTGATCGCGGCGGCCCTGCGCACGGCCGGCGAGGCTTCGCGCGGCATCGGTGACATCGGCACCACCACCTACCGCGCACCGTTCACCCCGGTGGCCTTCGCGGCCCTCGCCGGACGCCAGCGCGGTGAGCTCTTCGACCCCGCCCGCATCACCTCGATCCAGCCATGGCACGTTGCCAAGGGTGCGCTCTTCGAGGACGTCGGGCAGTGGAAGCGCCCCTGGTACTACCCGCAGGGCGGGGAAGACATGGACGCCGCAGTGCTGCGCGAATGCGCCGCCGTCCGCGACTCGGTGGGCTTCATGGACGCCACCACCCTGGGCAAGATCGAAATCCGCGGCAAGGATGCGGGCGAGTTCCTGAACCGCGTCTACACCAACGCCTTCAAGAAGCTGGCCCCGGGCTCGGCACGCTACGGCGTCATGTGCCTGGCCGACGGCATGATCTTCGACGACGGCGTGACCCTCCGGTTGGACGAGGACACCTTCTTCATGACCACCACCACCGGCGGCGCCGCCAAGGTGCTGGACCACCTGGAGGAATGGCTGCAGACCGAATGGCCTGAGCTGGACGTGCAGTGCACCTCGGTGACCGAGCAGTGGAACACCATTGCCGTCGTGGGGCCCAAGTCCCGCGAAGTGATCGCCAAGGTGGCCCCGGAACTGGCCGCCAACGGCGGACTGGATGCTGAAAACTTCCCGTTCATGACCTTCCGTGAGACCACCCTCGCCTCCGGCGTCCGGGCACGGGTCTGCCGGATCTCCTTCTCCGGCGAACTCGCCTACGAGATCAATGTTCCGGCCTGGTACGGCCTGAACACCTGGGAGTCCGTGGCCGCAGCAGGTGCCGAGTTCAACATCACCCCGTACGGCACCGAAACCATGCACGTCCTCCGCGCCGAAAAGGGCTACCCGATCGTCGGGCAGGACACCGACGGCACTGTAACCCCGCAGGATGCCGGCATGGAGTGGATCGTCTCCAAGGCCAAGGACTTCATCGGCAAGCGCTCCTACTCCCGCGTGGACGCCCAGCGTGAAGACCGCAAGCACCTGGTCAGCGTCCTTCCCGTGGACCGCACGCTGCGGCTGCCCGAAGGCACCCAGTTGGTGGAAAAGGGACGCTCCACCAACCCCGCCTACGGCCCCGTGCCGATGGAAGGGTTCGTCACCTCCAGCTACCACAGCGCAGCGCTGGGCCGTTCCTTCGGCCTGGCCCTGATCAAGAACGGACGCAACCGCATCGGCGAAACGCTGATTGCTGCCGCCGGCGACCAGCTGGTGGACGTTGTTGTTGCAGAGACAGTGCTTTTTGACTCCGAAGGGACCCGCAAAGATGGCTGAGACAGCAGCTTCCCCCACCCCCGCCAAGACCCCGGCCGACAAGGACCTCGCGGTCCGCACCAGCCCGGCCGGAGTGCTCAGGGACGCGTTCGCGGCAGGCTCGCTGGCCGGAACCGTTGAAATCTCCGAGGTCCCCTTCCTGACCATGGTGGGGATCCGGGCGGCCGCAGGATCCGACGCTGCGCAGCGCATCGCCGCCGTGACCGGCGGCCTGCCCGCCCGGTCCGGAGACGTTGCCGGCAACGGCGACACCTCCGTCCTGTGGCTGGGCCCGGCCGAGTTCCTGGTGGTTGCGCCCACCGAAGCCCACGAGTCCCTGGGTGGCAGCCTGATCCAGTCGCTCCGGGACGCGCTGGGCGGCGACGCCGGCCAGGTGGTTGACCTCTCGGCCAACCGCACCACCTTCGAACTGACCGGCCCGCAGGCCCGCTCCGTCCTCGAAAAGGGCTGCTCGCTGGACCTGCACCCCCGCGTCTTCAAGGCCGGAACGGCCTACTCCACGGAAATCGGGAACATTCCCGCCCTCCTGTGGAAGACCGGCGAGGAGTCCTTCCGGGTGTTCCCGCGGGCCTCGTTCGCCGAGTTCCTGGGCCGCTGGCTCCTGGACGGCATGCGGGAGTACGCCTCACCAGAGGTCCCCTGATGGCGCTCAGCGTCCTTGACCTCTTTTCTGTCGGCATCGGGCCCTCGTCGTCACACACGGTGGGCCCGATGCGGGCGGCAAAGCTCTTCGCGGACGGGCTGAAGGGCGACGGCCACCTGGCCTCCACCGCCCGGGTCCAGTCGGAGCTCTTCGGCTCCCTGGGCGCCACGGGCCGCGGCCACGGCTCGGACAAGGCAGTGGTGCTGGGTTTGCAGGGCCTGGAACCGGAGACGGTCAACACCTTCACTGCCGATGACCAGGTGGCCGCTGCAGCACTCAACGCCGAACTCCAGATCGCCGGGACGCACCGGGTGGACTTCAACTGGGAAGAGGACGTGGTCCTCCACCGGCGCAAGTCCCTCCCCGCGCACCCCAACGGCATGACGTTCCGGGCGCTGGACCACACAGGTTCCGTGCTGAGCGAGCGGAGCTACTACTCCATCGGCGGCGGCTTCGTGGTGGACGGCGAGGCCGAGGGTGCGGACAAGGTGGTGGCGGATGACACCGTGCTGCCCTACCCGTTCTCCACGGCTGACGAACTCCTGCAGATCTGCAGCCGCGAAGGCATGTCCATCTCCGAGGTCATGCTCGCCAACGAACTGACTTGGCGCAGCGAGGCCGAACTCCGGGAAGAACTCCTGGGGCTTTGGGCCGTCATGAAGGAGTGCGTGGAGAACGGCTGCAACGCCGAGGGCATCCTCCCCGGCGGCCTGAAGGTCACCCGGCGGGCGCCCGCCCTGTTCCGCACCCTGACTGCCTCCGCCGCTTCGGCCGAAGCGTCCGCCAAGGCAGCGGCAGCATCGCCGTCGCCCGTCCAGGCGCCGGCGGATCCTCTACTCGCGATGGAATGGGTGAACCTCTTCGCGCTGGCCGTGAATGAGGAGAACGCCGCCGGCGGGCGGATTGTCACCGCCCCCACCAACGGGGCAGCGGGCATTGTTCCCGCCGTCCTGCACTACTACGTGAAGTTTGTTCCGGGAGCCGACGACGACGGTGTGGTCCGCTTCCTGCTGGCCGCGGCCGCCGTCGGCATCCTGTTCAAGACCAACGCTTCCATCTCCGGCGCCGAAGTTGGCTGCCAGGGCGAGGTGGGCTCCGCCTGCTCCATGGCCGCCGCCGGGCTCTGCGAAGTGCTCGGCGGAACGCCGGCGCAGGTGGAGAACGCCGCCGAGGTAGGGATTGAACACAACCTCGGCCTGACCTGCGACCCCGTGGGCGGGCTGGTGCAGATCCCCTGCATCGAGCGGAACGCGATCGCCAGCGTCAAGGCGACCAACGCGGCCCGGCTGGCCCTGCACGGGGACGGAAGCCACAAGGTCTCCCTGGACAAGGCGATCAAGACCATGCGCGATACCGGAGCCGACATGAAAACCAAGTACAAGGAAACCTCCCGAGGCGGACTCGCCGTGAATGTGATCGAGTGCTGAACCATGACTGCCACTGAAACCCATCTCCCCGCGCCCAAGGCGCCCACCACCGTGGAACACGTCCTCACCCTGGACTGCCCGGAAGGGCCCGGAATTGTCCACGCCGTGTCCGGCTTCCTGCTGGAGCACGGCTGCGACATCATCGACAACAAGCAGTTCGGCGAACGCTCCGAAGGCCACTTCTTCATGCGCGTGCACTTCGTCTCCGAGGGTGACGATTCCACGCTGGACGTCCTGCGCGACTCCTTCGCCCCCGTGGCGGAGAAGTTCGGCATGCGCTGGCAGCTGGAACGCCAGGGCTCCAAGCGCAAAGTACTCATCATGGTGTCCAAGTTCGGGCACTGCCTCAACGACCTGCTGTTCCGCGCCCGCATCGGCGAACTGCCGGTGGACGTGGTGGCAGTGGTGTCCAACCACCGCGACCACCAGGCGCTGGTGGAGTGGCACGGCATCCCGTTCCACCACATCCCTGTCACTGCGGACACCAAGCCCGCAGCGGAAGCGGAGCTGATGGAACTGGTAGACGGCCTCGACGTCGAACTGGTGGTGCTGGCCCGCTACATGCAGGTGCTCAGCGACGACCTGACCCGGAAGCTGGACGGCCGGGCCATCAACATCCACCACTCGTTCCTGCCCAGCTTCAAGGGTGCCAAGCCCTACCACCAGGCCTACGCACGCGGCGTCAAGACCGTGGGCGCCACCGCGCACTACGTCAACGCAGAGCTGGACGAGGGGCCCATCATCTCCCAGCAGGTGGTGGACGTGGACCACACGTACGGTCCCGAGGACCTGGTGGCCGCGGGCCGCGACACTGAATGCAAGGCCCTCTCCAACGCGGTGAAGTGGCACTGCGAAGGCCGGGTCATCCTGCAGGGCAACCGCACCGTGGTGCTCCGCTAGCATGGGCCTGCGCCGCTACCAGGACTGGAACCGCCTCATCGGCGTCCCGGTCGAGATCCGGCAATACGGCCGCACCGTCCGCAACGGTGTGGTGGATGATGCCATGCCCGATTCGTCCATGGTGTGGCTGATGGCGGACGCTTCGCAGGGCCGCACCCTGTACAGCGTCCACGAAGGCCACGAGGTCTGGATCGAGCCGGAACTCCTCGACGCCCACCACCTCCTGCAGGCGGCGGCCCCGGTCAGCGTCTGACCGGACATCTCTACAGCTGAAGCGCGGCTGGTTGCCCCGACGGGTGGCCGGCCGCGCTTTTTGCTGTGCCCCCTGAGCCGAACCCGCCCGAAAGTCGCGGCCGGCGCTGAGTCTCCCCATCTTTGGGAAGGCTCGACGGCGTGTCCAGGCCACGCGGCGTCGTCCGCTTGGTGCCGCTGGCCAAACCTGGGGAGATTCAGCGGCGTCGGGTGGAAGGGCCCATCATGGTGCCCGGACCACCAGGGGGATGTCGAGCATTACGTTGTGGCCTGCTCGGCGAGCCGGGCCCTGATGCGCTCGGTGGCATCCACCAGGGAGGCTTCGTTCACCGCTGACGCGGCCGCCGCATCACCATTGCGTGCCGCCGTCACCAGGTCCTGCTGGTACCGCCACAGCGAATCGTCAGTGCCGGAGTCCAGGGAGCCTTGCGCGCCGACAATCTTGTAGGCCCGGCACTGCTGCCACAGCGTCCGGATCATCTGGAGCAATACAGGGTTGCCGCTGGCCTGGTAGAGGATGGCCAGCATCGCCTCATCGTGGTCCAGCAGGGCGATCACCTGCTGCTCATCGATGGCCTTGCGCATCAGTTCGTACTCGGCCTGCATCCTTTGGCAGTCCTCGGGTGTGATGTTTTCACTGCCCAGCCGGGCCGCCTCCGTTTCCAGGAGCCTGCGGACGCCGTAGACGTGGATGAGTTCCTCGTAGGTCAGGCTCTTGACCACGGCACCCTTGTGGGGCTCCCGCTCCGCCAGGCCCATCTCCTCCAGCCGGCGGATGGCCTCACGTACCGGCATCACGCTGGTGCCCACCTGCTCGGCGAGGTCCCGCACCTTGAGCCGGGAGCCAGCCGGAAGGTCGCCGCTGAGGATCGAGGCGTGGATCATCGCAAAGACCTGATCCGTCAGCAGGGTGGGCTCGATGCGCTTGGAAATGACCACCCGTCCAATATACGGCCGGGGAGGCCGGCCCGGACGGCTCAACAGCGAGCCTCCGAAGGCCAAAGAAATCTTTGCTGAAACTATTGTGTGATCTGTGATCACATCCTATGGTGGTTTGAGTCACAAAGATCAGGTTCCGGCTTCGCCCGGCGGTGAAGCCCGACGGCGGCGGGGCACCTCCGGCGCGAAGGTTCCGGAACCTGGGCCGTGCCGGCCCACGTAACTTCGGGACGCAGCCACCGACGGCGGCTACCGGGCACAACGAACAACAGCAAGGAAATGGTCAGATGAAAGACGCAGTAATCGTTGGCGGCGGACTCGCCGGCCTCTCGGCGGCCTGGCGGCTGAGGCACTGGGACACAGTGGTCCTGGAATCGGGCACCCGGGTGGGCGGACGCATCCGTTCCGAACGGCGCGGTGACTACTGGCTGAACTGGGGCGGGCACGTCTTCGCCGGCGCCGGTTCCTCCACGGATGCCCTGCTCAACGAAGTCGGCGTGATGGCCGTCCAGATCCCCGGTTCCCTGCAGGGGCTGTCCATGAACGGCAAGTTCATCAAGAAGGGACACATCGCCACCTACCCCTTCCGCATCCCCATGTCCCTGGCCGCCCGCGTCGACACCATGCGTGCCGGCCTGAAGGTGGTCAGCGGAGTGGCCAAGTACACCGGCGTGGTGCGCAAGCGCATCGGCGAATCAGGTGCCATGCGCCAGCAGCGGATCTACGACTTCGAGAACAGCACCTCCTTCCAGGACTTCGTGGGCAACCTGTCCGAGGACGCCGCCGCCCTGTTCAAGACCACAGTGACCCGGTCCGCCGGTGACATGGACCAGATCTCCGCCGGCGCCGGCATCGGCTACTTCAGCCTGGTCCTCGGTTTCGGCCAGGGGCTCAGCCAGGGCATCGTGGGCGGACCGTCCACCCTGACCGAATCCATTGCCGCGGCACTGGGCGACCGCATTGAGCTCGGCGCGGTGGTGCAGGAAGTAGTCCACAAAAAGGATTCCGTGCTGGTCCGGTACCGCCAGGACGGCGTCGACCGCGAAGTGGAGGCCCGCACCGTGGTCCTGGCCACCACTGCCGACGTCTCGCACAAGATCGGCGTGGACCTGCCCGAGGAGCTTCGCGGGGCGCTGGACCAGATCAAGTACGGTCCGCACGTCAGCACCGCCTTCCTCACGAACGAAACCACCGCAAAGCCGTGGGATGACATCTACGCCATCGCCGCCCCCAAGCGCTCCTTCGCGATTGCCCTAAACCAGGCGAGCATCGTGCGCGGCACCGAATCCGTCCGCAAGCCCGGCGGCAGCTTCATGACCTTCTCACCCGCCAGCCTCGGCAAGGCCCTGCTGGAGAAGCCCGAGGAGGAGGTCATCAACACCCACCTGACCGATTTGGACCAGGTCCTTGGCCACGGCTTCGCGGGCAGTGTGGTGGAGGCCAAGGTGGACCGGTGGAAGAACGCCTCACCGTATTGCTTCCCGGGCCGGGCAAAGATCCAGTCCACCCTGATGCGCGGAACCGACCGCGTCTTCCTGGCCGGCGACTACCTGGGCACCCTGTACACCGAAAGCTCCATCACCACCGGCTTCTCCGCAGCCCAGGAGGCTGCCAGCGTCCTGGCAACGCACCGGCAGGCACCGCCGCTCTCCGGCCTGTCCATCGTCGCCTGACCCGCATCCCCCGAAACTTCCACCCTGAACCAATCACCAAAACCCACAAACCTCAGTAAGGAAACACTTCATGTCCAACGAACTCCGCGGTGTCCTCACCGCACTGACCACCCCCTTCAAGCAGGACGAATCCCTCGACGTCGAGACCCTGCGCCAGATCGTCGACCGCTCCATTGACGCCGGCGTTGACGGCGTTGTGGCAGCCGGTTCCACCGGCGAGGTGGGGGCGCTGTCCTCCGAGGAGCGGCTGCTGCTCATCGAAACCGTCATCAATCAGGCCAACGGCCGGGTCCCGGTGATCGCCAACACGGGCGCCACCTCCACGGCCGAGGCCATCCGCTTGTCGCAGGCCGCCGAGACGCTGGGCGCCGACGTGCTCATGCTGGTCACGCCGTACTACGAGCCGCTGACCCTCGAAGAGACCGTCACCTACATCAAGGACGTTGCCAACTCGGTCAAGATCCCGGTGATGCTCTACAACATCCCGGCCGTCACCGGCGTCAACCTGGACCCGGCCACCGTCCGCGCCCTGGCCGAAGACGTGGAAAACATCCGCTACATCAAGGACTCCAGCGCCAACTGGGAACAGGCGCTGCAGCTGATCCACCACCACAGCGACGTGATCGGCACCTTCATCGGCTGGGACGTCTACCTCTACAGCGCCCTCGTGGAAGGTGCCGCGGGCGTCATGGCCGGCACCGCCAACGTTGTCCCGGCGGAGATCGTCGATGTCAGCCGCCGCATCGCCGGCGGCGACCTGCAGGGCGCGCTGGAGCAGTGGAAGAAGGTCTACCCCGTGATCGATGCCCTCCTGTCCGTTCCGTTCATCCCTGCCGTGAAGGCCGGCCTGACCCTCCAGGGCCTGCCGGCAGGATCGCCCCGCCGTCCCACGGCGGACCTTGCCAGCGAAGACCTGGCCCGGGTCAAGCAGGCATTGTCCGCCCTGTACCAGACCGTCGGCTAGGCCATGGATTCCGATTTCGGCGCTTTCCTGTCCACCGTCTCCGACGCCATCTGGGCACCCATGGCCTACGTGGTTCTGGGCCTGGGCGTTGCCTACTCCATTGCCACCAAGGGCATCCAGTTCCGCCGCATCCCGGACATGCTCCGGCAACTCAAGGACAGCGAAGGCGGAGAAGGCGGCCTGTCCTCGTTCCAGGCCCTCGTGCTTGCGCTGGCCAGCCGCGTGGGCGTGGGCAGCATCGCCGGCGTGGCGACGGCGGTGGGTGCCGGCGGGCCCGGCGCCCTGGTCTGGATGGCCATCACCGGCCTGGTGGGCTGCACGGTGGGCTACGCCGAAGCCGCGCTGTCCCAAACCTTCAAGCGCCAGGTCCAGGATGAGGACCGGCGGAACGCCAACGAGGACATCGGCGGCATGCCGTACTACATCAAGTACGGCCTGAAGCTTCCCAAGGTGGGGGCCCTCGTGGCCGTGCTCGGCGTCATTGGCTACGGCTTTGTCTTCCCCGGCCTGCAGGTCAACACCATCGCCGCAACCGCCAAGCTCGCATTTGGCCTGGACAGCTGGATCCCCGCGATCCTCGTGACCGTGCTGATCGCGCTTGTCATCTTCGGTGGCACCGGCCGCCTCGTGAAGGTCACCCAGGCACTCGTGCCGGTCCTGGCCATCGGCTATCTGGTCCTTGCCCTGGCGGTCATCGCCATCAACTTCGGCAGCGTTCCCGCCGCCGTGGCACTCATCTTCCAGTCCGCCATCGGCATCCATCCACTCCTGGGCGGCATCGCCGGCGCTGCCGTGGCCTGGGGCGTCCGCCGGGCGGTCTTCGCCTCCTCGAACGGGCTCGGCGAGGCAACCTTTGCCGCCGCAGCGGCCCGCACGTCCCACCCCGCAAAGCAGGGCCTGGTCCAGACCTTCAGCATCTACATCGACGTGCTGCTCATCTGCATGGCCACCGGGCTCATGATGGTGGTTTCCGGCAAGTACAACGTGGCCGACGGATCCGGCGGCTACCTGGTCAACAACCTGCCCGGCGTGCCGGTCGGTGCCAACTGGGTGCAGGAATCGATCGACACGCTGGTCCCGGGCTGGGGCGCGGGCTTCGTTGCCGTCGCCGTCCTGCTCTTCGGCTTCACCTGCCTGCTCGCCTACTTCTACGTCGCCAACTCCAACCTCCTCTACCTGCTGGACGGCAGGCCGGGGCAGCTGTGGAAGAACGTCCTCAAGATCGGCACCATGGCCATTGTGTTCTTCGGGTCCATCGTGAACGCGCAGATCATGTGGGCCGCCGGTGACATCGGGCTCGGCCTGATCGCCTGGGTCAACCTGATCTGCCTCGTCTTCCTGTTCCCGCTGGTCCGCCGGATCCACAAGGACTACGAACGCCAGCGGAAACTCGGCCAGGACCCCACCTTCGACCCCAAGGCGCTGGGTATTGAGGGCGCCGACTTCTGGGAGGAGAAGGTTCCCGTCGAGCACCACCACCATCATCTGCACCACACCAGCCGTTCCACCGAAAGGACTTCAGGCACGCCATGACCACCGCAGAAAAGACATCCTTCACCGTGCACCGGGCCCAGAGCGCACCGGCACCTTCCCTGCCTCCCTTCGGCCAGTTCATCCGCGGAAAGTTCGTCCCCTCCACCTCGAGTGAGACGGCCGACGTCGTCAACCCGGCCACCGAGGAAGTCCTCACCCAGGTGCCGGCCGGCACGGCGGAAGACGTGGACGCCGCTGTCGCAGCGGCCGTTGCCGCCAAGGCATCCTGGGCCGCCACCACGCCGCGGGACCGTTCGGCGGTGCTGCTGAAGATCGCGGACATCATCGAGAAGAACCGGGAAACGTTCGAAACGCTGGAGTCCGCCGACACCGGCAAGCCCGCGGCCGTGGCCGAGGACGACATCTCCAGCGCCATCGACACCTTCCGGTTCTCCGCCGGGGCCGCCCGCGCCTTCAGCACGCTCGGCGCGGACGACTACGCCGAGAACCACACCTCGGTGATCCACCGCGAGCCGGTGGGCGTCGTCGGCGTCATTACGCCCTGGAACTACCCCCTGCTGATGGCGGCCTGGAAGATCGCCCCGGTCCTGGGCGCCGGCAACACGCTGGTGCTCAAGCCGTCCGAGCAGACACCGCTGACCACCCTCAAGCTGGCCGAACTGATCGCGGACGAGGTTCCGGCCGGCGTCGTGAACATCGTCACCGGCCCCGGCCGCGTGGTGGGCAACCGCCTCTCCGAGCACCCCGGTGTGGACCTGGTGGCCATCACCGGCAGCGTGGGAAGCGGCCAGAAGGTGGCCGCCAGCGCAGCCGCCTCGGTCAAGCGCGTCCACCTGGAACTTGGCGGCAAGGCGCCTGTCGTCGTGTTTGACGACGCCGACCTCGAGGCCGCTGCCAAGGGCGTCCGCAGTGCCGGGTTCTGGAACGGCGGCCAGGAATGCGGCGCTGCCTGCCGCGTGCTGGTCCACGAATCCGTGGCCGAAAAGTTCACCGAATTGCTGGTCCGCGAAATCAGCGAGATCACCGTGGGCACCCCCGGCGCCGACGACGCCGAGATCGGTTCCATGATCTCCAAGGCCCACTACGAACGCGTTCTTGCTGCACTTGAGGACGTCCGCAAGGACGGCCTGACCATCGCCGTCGGCGGCAATGCCATCGAAGGCCAGGGCTACTTCATCGAACCGACGGTGGTCACCAACGTCCCGGCCGGCGCACCGATCACCAGCAACGAAATCTTCGGGCCGGTGGTGTCGGTGGAGACCTTCAGCACCGACGAGGAAGCCGTGGCCCGGGCCAACGAAACCATCTACGGCCTGGCCGCCTCGGTCTGGACCAAGGACTCCGCGCGTTCGCTGACGGTTCCGCGGAAGCTGGACTTCGGCACCGTCTGGGTCAACTCGCACCTGGTCATCGCCACCGAAATGCCGTGGGGCGGCTTCAAGGGCTCCGGCTACGGCCGCGACCTGTCCAGCTACGCGCTGGATGATTTCTCCCGCACCAAGCACGTCATGTACAACCGCGGCTAAGGCAATCCGCCGCAGCCCGAGAGACCCCGCCCAGCGCCCTCGGTGCTGCGGCGGGGTTTTTTGTTGCCGGCGCTGGATATTGCCAATGAAAACCATCGTTGTGTACGATCGTACGCATGATCGATTACTTCGCGGGCGATCCGCGCACCAACCGCGAGCGGATGCTGGCCGGGGACCTCTACATCGCCGATGACCCGGACAACGCCAAGTCGTTCCACCGCGCCCTGAAGCTGCAGGCCCGGTACACGGCGGCCTACATCGAGGACCCGGAATCGGCCCGTCCCGTCCTGGCGGAACTGCTGGGATCGGTGGGAGCCAACGTGGATGTCCGGCCGCCGATCACCGTGGACTACGGCAGCTTCATCACCGTGGGCGAAGGCACCTTCATCAACTCCAACCTGACGGCCCTTGACGTCGCCGCGATCACCATTGGACGCGACTGCCAGATCGGCCCCAACGTGCAGCTGCTGACCCCCACCCACCCGCTCGAGGCCCAGCCGCGCCGGGACAAGCTCGAAGCGGCCAAGCCCATCACCATCGAAGACAACGTCTGGCTGGGCGGCGGTGCCATCGTCCTCCCGGGCGTCACCATCGGGGAGAACTCCGTGATCGGCGCGGGCGCCGTGGTCACCAAAGACATCCCCGCCAACGTCGTGGCGGTGGGAAACCCCGCCCGGGTAGTCAAAGACCTGCCGTGAAGGTTTCCCGGTGGCAGTGACCCAGCGCCGCTTCGACCCGGAACGGCGTGACCGCATCATCTCCGCAGCGCTGGACGTGATAGCCGAATCAGGGGTGGCCGGGGCGTCCCACCGAAAGATCGCCGCCCGGGCGGATGTGCCGCTGGGCTCCATGACCTACCACTTCTCCGGCATGGATGAGGTGCTGCGCGAAGCCTTCACCCGCTTCGCCGCCACCATCGCCGTCCGCTTCGAAGCTCGGATGGCGCAGGCAACCACCTTCGATGAGGCCCGTGCCGCCGTGGTTGACCTGATCCACGAGGACCTCACCGGCTCAGCCCGCGAACTGGTCCTCACCCAGGAGCTGTACACCCTCGCGGCGCGCGAACCGCTCTACCGCGGAATCACGCACGCCTGGATGAAGCAGAGCCGGGACGCGCTGGTCCGGCACTTCGACCCTTCCACATGCCGGATGCTGGACGCCCTGATTGAGGGCTTGTCCCTTCATGCCGCCCTGGACACCGAAGAACACCACCGGACCGCCACGGCCGAGGCGGTGGCCCGCATCACCACGCCAGCCGCAGCACACCACTAACGCAGCGCACCCCTGACCTAACACCCCCAGAAAGGCCATCCCATGGCTTTCTCCGAAACCCCGGCCCTCCCGGCAGCACGGCTCCGCCGGGCACGCCTGGGCGTGGCCCTGCTGTTCCTGACCAACGGTGCACTCTTCGCCAACCTCCTGCCGCGATACCCGGCCATCATGGACGAACTGCACCTCTCCAACGCGCAGTTTGGCCTGGCGGTGGCGGCCTTTCCGCTGGGCGCCCTGGTGGCGGGCCTGGGCGCCGCCGCGCTGATCCGGCGTTTCGGGAGCGCGGCCGTGGCGGTAGCCGGCACCGTGCTGACCGGGACCGGGGTGCTGGCTGCCGGCCTGGCGCCGTCGTGGGCACTGCTGGCCGGTGCGCTCTTTGCCGCGGGGGCCGCCGATGCCATCACGGACGTGGCCCAGAATTCGCACGGGCTGAGGGTGCAGCGCCTGTACGGCCGGTCCATCCTGAACTCGTTCCACGCGGTGTGGAGCATCGGCGCCGTCCTGGGCGGACTGATGGGGGCCGGTGCCATCCTGGCCGGGTTGTCCCGCGGGCTCCACCTCGGCCTGTCCTGCCTGGTTTTCGCGGCCATGGCATTCGCCGCCTCGCGGCTTCTCCTGCCCGGCCATGATCCCGCAGCCACGGAGCAGGCAGGCCAGGCTGCAGGGACGGCGAAGACCACGGGACGGCCACCGGTGAAGATTTGGGCAATCCTGGCGGCATTGGTGCTGATTGCCGTTTCGGGCAGCCTGGTGGAGGATGCGGGCAGTACGTGGGCCGCTGTGTACCTGTCCGGTTCCCTCGGGGCTGCCGCCTCGCTCGCGGCGCTGGGCTATGTTTCGCTGACCGGCGCCCAGTTCGTGGGCCGGCTGATCGGCGACCGGCTGGTGGACCGCTTCGGCCAGCGTGCCGTTGCCCGCTGCGGCGGCGTGATCGTCATGGCCGGTATGGGCGTTGCCCTGGCCTGGCCCACAGTCCCCGGAACCATCGCCGGGTTCGCCGCCGCCGGGCTGGGTGTTGCTACCCTGGTCCCGGCAGCCATGCACACCGCAGATGAGCTGCCCGGGCTGCGGCATGGCACCGGGCTGACGCTGGTCAGCTGGCTGATGCGCCTGGGCTTCCTCTGCTCACCGCCCGTGGTGGGGCTCATCGCCGACGCCACCAGCGTCCGGACCGGTCTCCTGGTGGTCCCGCTCGCCGGGGTCCTCGTCCTCTTCCTGGCCCAGGTGCTGCCGCCGAGGCGGGGCGTGCTCCCGTTACCGAAGCAGCCCCGCCCCGGGGATCAGGCCTCCGTGGCCGGTGAGCCGTCGTCGTCCGCTTCTTCAACCTCAAGCAGCAGCGCGGTGCCCTGATACGCCGGCAGGTCGATGAAGAAGCTGTGCAGGTCATCCACCTGGCCCACGGTTTCGCCGCTGAAGAGGTCGCGCACGCTGGCGCCCGGCGGAAGGTGGGTGGACCGGACGCTGCCGGAGATGTCCTGGCCGGAGAAGTTCAGCACGGTGATTTCGACCGCGCCGCCGGCCACCCCGTTCACCAGGACCAGAAGCCCGCGGTGCGAAACGTCCGGCACGTCCAGGAGCGTTCCGGTGGCAATGCCGTGTTCCTCCCGCACTGCCAGGATCCGCTGGAGCCTGCGGGCAAAGGAGTTTTCGTTTTCGAGCTGTTCCGGAAGCGGCCCATAGAGGCTGCGGGCACGGGGCATCCCGGAGGATGAGGCCGTGGCATCCGGGCTGGTGCCCATGATGTCGTGCGCGCCGCGGTTGATCCAGCGGGTGTCACCCTGCGCGATCAGCTCGCCAACGGTGCCGCGGTCCAGCACCGAAATCCCGGTCAGGTCCCAGCCGGACAGTGCGAAGACGCCCGGCTGCAGCGCGTTGTACATGGACAGCAGGATGTGGGCGTCCAGGACCTGCGCCTCCTGCTCCGGCGTGAGCGCCTCCGGATCCTGGACCCCCAGGGTGGCCATGATGAAGCTGACGGTGGTGCAGGCGATCCCGTTCATGGTGAACACGGAGTTGTAGGGGGCGTTTTCGCCGGTGAGCCGCTCCCGCATGGTCTGCTGGACGTGCTCGGCGATCTGGGACCCGGTCATTTCCTGGCCGCCGAGCTCGAACACGTCATCCCGGTGGCCCGCGGCGAAGTGCATGAGTTCGTAGGTGAGCTCGTCGTGGTTCTGCAGGGCATGGACCAGTGAGGCCTGATCCACCCCGATTTCCTGGGAGAGCCGGAGCGTGAGCCGCAGGAATTCCGTATCCCCGGTGACCAGGGCGAAGTGGTACGCGGGACGGGTGATGAAGTCGTAGGAAAGGTCAGGCCCGGATTCGGAGGTGGCCTTGATGTCGTCGATGGTCAGGTTCAGTTCCTGGAAGGAGAACCCGCCCACCTTGCGGATCATGGAGCCGATGAGCTGGTTGGCGGCCTCGGACAGCGGGTGCCCCTCGGACCAGCCCGGCTCCTCCTCGGCGCTTTTTTCAACGCCCAGGAACCCGTTGGCATCGAGCCGGAGTGCGCCGGTGCCGAGGTCCACCAGCGAATGCAGCGCATCGCCCACCACCAGGCGCATGCCGGCGAAGGTGGGGTCCAGCCAGTTGATGGACGGCTGGCCGGCCTTGAAGTAGTGGAGGTAGACCCAGCGTCGGGTTTTGCCGGTGGTGTCCACGATGGCCCGGGTGGCGCTCCAGTTGGTTTCCTTGACGCCGGGTTCGTAGAAGATCACGCGCTGCAGCCGGCCGATGATGTAGCCGGCCTTTTGCAGCGCCTGTTCTGCGTCCGGGCTGAGGTTCACCGAGTCCTTGCCCTCGGGGACGTCCGGGAGCAGGTGCCAGTCCTCCTCCGGGATGTCCACCATGTGGTAAATGCCGGGGTAGTCCCGGAAGTTCATTTCGGCGAGGCGGAAATCGGCGCCCTTGCCGGTGTGGCCCGGGACGATGTCGTCGATGATCGTGCCGCCGTGCTCCGCGGCCACCTCGCACATCCGGCGGAATTCATCCTCGTCGCCGAACACCGGATCGATGCCCATGCTGATGCGGTCAAAGTGGCCGTCCACGCTGGGGGTCTGCATCCATCCGCTGATGCCGCCGGCCAGTTTGACGGGGCCGGTGTGGATGGCGCGGATGCCGATGTTCCGGAACGCCTCCCACATTCCCTCGTCGCCCAGGGCGGACAGGAAGGACTGGCCCGGCTGGGTGATGAAGGACAGGGGATAGGCGGTGAACCACACGGGGGCGCGTTCGACGGCGGCACGCGGGTTGGGGTGCGCATAGGAGTTTTGCCACATGCTGGCCTGGCCCGAAAGTTGCCGGGCGAGCGTGTTGGCGTCCCCGAGCATCGCCTGGTTCCGCAGCCATTCGACATAGGCGGCGTTGCGTCCGTCGAACTCAAAGGACGGCCGGGTGGCAAGGTACTGGCGGCGCCGGGCGATGGGCCTCAGGGCCTTGGGGCGTGCAGGGTAGAACTGTTCGTCGTAACTGATCTCCGCGTCGGCTGCCTGCTCGGGGGCAGCGGCCGTCTCCTGGCCTTCTTCGACATCGAGGGCATCTGCTTCAAAAATCCCCTCGCTGGTGGTCGGTTCGCTCATGGTTCCTCTTTCCGAAGGTTACTTCCATGGCCCGGAGGCGAAGCCCCGGGACACCTTGCGCACGAATTCACCGTACCCCGGCGGGCAAGGGCTATTCGCGGAACCGCGGCGGTGCGGCAGTAAAGGACTGTCATACGCACCGCTGCGCTCACGGACAAGAACCGGTCGCTGGCGGACAAACGGCGGCAGGCGCTCCGCTGCGAAGCTGGATTCCTCAGCAACTTCCCCGCTCATGACCGTGAGAAGGACCCTTATGAGTATTTCGAATTCCGAACCCCGGACCACTGACGCTCCGGCCAAAGAGCATTCCACCGCCCTCCGTGCCGGAAGCATCGGAGTGATGGGCATTCTCTTCTTTGTCCTGTCCGCCCAGGCGCCGCTGACCGGCATCGTGGGGGCCTCACCGCTCGCGGCAGCCCTGGGCAACGGCGCCGGCGCCCCCGGCGCCTACCTGATTGTCGGCGTCGTGATTGTCATCTTTGCGGTGGGCTTCGTCGCCATGAGCCGCAGGATCCAGGCCAACGGTGCCTTCTATGCCTACGTGACGGCGGCGTTCGGCCGGAAAACCGGTGCGGGTGCTGCCTGGCTGGCCCTGCTGGCCTACAACACCATCCAGGCGGCCATGTACGGGCTGTACGGTGCAGCGTTCTCGGGGCTGCTCGCCTCCGCGGGCCTGGACGCTCCGTGGTGGCTGCTGGCGCTGGCCACCATGGCCGGCGTCCAGGTGCTTGGGTCCTTGAACATTGAACTCGGCGCCCGCATCCTGGCCCTGCTGGTGGGCCTCGAAGTGGCGGTGCTGCTGCTGTTTGGCTTCACCGTGCTGTTCAGCGGCGGCGGCCCGGAGGGGATCAGCGTTGCGGCATCCTTCTCGCCTCAGGCCATCGGGGCCGGCGCGCCGGGCGTGGCCATCATGTTTGCCGTGGCGTCCATGTTCGGGTTCGAATCCACCGCCATCTACTCGGCCGAAGCCAAGGACCCGCACCGCACGGTGGCACGGGCCACCTACCTTTCCGTCGGCGTCATCTCGGTGTTCTTTTCCTTCATTTCCTGGATGCTGGTCAGCTACTACGGGCCATCAAGGGTGATGGACGCCGCCGGGGCAGCCCTGGAATCCGGAGATGCCACCTCCTTCGTACTCGGCCCGATGGTGGAACTCTTCGGTCCGTGGGCGGGGACGGTCACGGGCATCCTGCTGGTGACCTCGCTGCTGGCCGGGATCATTGCCTTCCACAACGGCATCAACCGCTACCTGCATTCGCTGGCGCTCCGCGGTTCCATGCCCGCCCGGGTTGCCCGGACCAACCGGCACCGCGCACCCGCCGTTGCGGCCTGGATCCAGACCGCGGCCGCCGTGGTCCTGGTGATGCCGTTCGCGGCACTGGCCCTGGACCCCGTCCTCACCCTGTTCTCCTGGTTCAGCGGGCTCGCCGTGGCGGCGCTGCTGGTGCTGTACATGCTGTGCTCGGTGGCCGTCGTCGGTTTCTTCCGCCGCGAATCCGCCGGGGCCGGGCTCTGGCAGACGCTGATCGCGCCGGCGCTCGCAGCCGTCCTGCTCGCGTGGGTCCTCTACCTGGTGGTCAGCAACTTCACGGCCCTGATCGGCGGCAGCGCAGAAACAGCGGCGGCCCTGCTGGCCGCCGTGCCAGTGGTCTTCGCGGCCGGGGTGCTGGTGGAAGCCGGGGTGCAGCGCCACTTGGACCGTGCCGGCCAGGGAACGGCTAACCCGGACCTGCGGCTCAGCTGACCGTTGCCCGGCCGGCGCCGGGACCGGGCGGCAACGGATTGGCCCGGTGCGGAGCAGACGCTCCGCGCCGGGCCAATCCGTGTGCGGTGCAGAACAGCCCCGCCACCACGATGGCTGCGGCCCATGCCGGCTCCGGGCCGGCAGGCCAGTTCCCGGCCAGTCCCAGGAAAGCCGGCACGGTGGCGGTGGCGGGACTGGCCAGCACCAGGGCCCACCCGATAAACGGGTCCATGCGCTTCCGGCCCAGTGCCAGGGAACCGAACAGGGAGCCCCACAGCACAGCCCAGGCCAGCCACAGGACGGCGAGCAGGGGATCGGAGCCGAGCCACGCCACGGCCAGCAGCAGCCCCAGCCCGGCCACCATCCCGCAAAACCAGCCCAGCCCCTTCGATCCCAAGAGCAGCAGCGCGTCCAGCCCCACATAGACATAGGTGAGGCCGAACAGGAACATGCCGGCCACCGTCAGCAGCGGCGCCGCGCCGCCGGGCAGGGACATGAGGCCGAGCAGCAGCTGGATGGATCCCACCACCAGGTTCAGGATGGCGGCATCCCGCCACGGCAGCCGGTTCAGGGTGGCCAGGCCGTTGACCAGCAGGACGGCGCCGGAGAGCAGGAGGCAGAGGTACGCCATGTCAGGCCGCCCGTGAGCCGTGGAGGCAGCGGGCGCTAGATATCACTGAGTGGAATTTCGTTGTCACAATACGGAGATTAGTCCAGAAAGCGTGCTTCACTTGGCGGCTGGCAGTCGCAATCGGTTAGGTTGAAACGTAAACCTCTTGGGACAGCGCCGCCTCCTGTGTGCCGTCCCGCGTACGGCCACGGTAAGGAAAACATCATGGATGCTCGGCTCGAGGCAATCAGGGACACCGTCCTGGCCAGGAACCCCGGCGAAGCGGAATTCCACCAGGCGGTGGTGGAAGTCTTCGAAAGCCTGGGGCCCGTCCATGACAGGCACCCCGAGTTCCTTGAGGCCGCCATCCTGGAACGGCTGTGCGAGCCCGAGCGGCAGATCATCTTCCGCGTCCCGTGGACCGACGACGCCGGCCGCGTCCAGATCAACCGCGGCTTCCGGGTGGAATTCAACTCCGCCCTGGGGCCGTACAAGGGCGGCCTGCGGTTCCACCCGTCGGTGTACCTGGGCATCGTCAAGTTCCTGGGTTTCGAGCAGATCTTCAAGAACGCCCTTACCGGCATGCCCATCGGCGGCGGCAAGGGCGGCTCCGATTTCGATCCCCGCGGCCGCAGCGACGCCGAAGTCATGCGCTTCTGCCAGTCCTTCATGACCGAGCTCTACCGGCACATCGGCGAATACACCGACGTTCCGGCCGGAGACATTGGCGTGGGCGGCCGCGAAATCGGGTACCTCTTCGGCCAGTACAAGCGCATCACCAACCGGTACGAGTCGGGGGTCCTCACCGGCAAGGGAATCTCCTGGGGCGGGTCCCTGGTCCGGCCCGAGGCCACCGGGTTCGGCACTGTCATCTTCACGCATGAGATGCTGAAGACCCGTGGAACGTCCTTTGATGGCCAGCGCGTGGTGGTGTCCGGTTCCGGCAACGTGGCCATCAACGCGATCGCCAAGGCTCAATCGCTGGGCGCCACCGTGGTGGCCTGCTCCGACTCGTCAGGCTACGTGGTGGACGAGGCAGGCATCGACGTCGCGCTTCTCCGCGAGGTGAAGGAAGTGGAGCGCGGCCGCCTGAAGGACTACGCGGAACGCCGCGGCGGCGTCTCCTACGTGGACGGCGGTTCCGTGTGGGACGTTGATGCCACGGTGGCGCTGCCCTGCGCCACGCAGAACGAGCTCGACGGCGATGCTGCCGCCCGCCTGGTGCGCGGAGGCCTGCTCGCGGTGGGCGAAGGCGCCAACATGCCCTCCACCCGCGACGCCGTTGCAGTGTTCCAGGACGCCGGGCTGCTGTTCGGCCCCGGCAAGGCCGCGAATGCGGGCGGCGTGGCCACCTCGGCCTTGGAGATGCAGCAGAACGCCAGCCGGGACTCGTGGTCCTTCGAGCACACCGAGGAACGGCTGACCGAGATCATGGTGGGCATCCACCACCGCTGTGCGTCCACCGCCGACGAATACGGCCAGCCGGGCAACTACGTGCTGGGCGCCAACATCGGCGGGTTCGTCAAGGTGGCCGATGCCATGCTGGCCCAGGGGCTCATCTAGCGCGCGGGTTTTGCCCGGTTACACGTTCCGGCGCCAGTCCGAGGGCGGCACGCCGAACGCATCCCGGAACGTGCGGCTGAAGTGTGCTGCGTCCAGAAAACCCCAGCGGGCGGCCACGGCGCCGACCGGCAGGCCGGCGTGCAGCGGGTCCCGAAGGTCGCGGCCGGCACCCTCCAACCGCTGGGTCCGGATCCAGCCGGCCACCGTGGTTCCGGATTCATGGAACACGTTGTGCAAGTGCCGGGTGGAAATGAAGTGTGCCGCGGCGATGCTGGCGGGTGAGAGCAGCGGATCTGACAGATTCGCGTCAATGTACTCCCGCACCGCCACTGCCAGCAGGGCCTGCGGCTTCATCCGGTCCGGGGAGATATCCATTTCGGCGTGCAGCATGGTGGACACCAGGTCCAGGGCGTTGGCTGCGAGCCTCGATCCGCTGGGGCCGTTGAGGACGTCCAGGTTGCCGGACAGCTGCCGGATGAACTGGCCCACGATGCCGCTGAGGCCGCTGTCTCCGGCCATGCGCACTGCTGCCAGCTGCCCCACGTAATCCGTGGGCAGGGTGAGCGTGTCGCAGGGGAACATCACCACCATGATCCGGGTGGTGTCCTCGAAGGCCAGGGTGTAGGGCCGGCTGGTGTCGTAGATGGCGAGGTCGCCGGGGCGGAGGACCGCCTCCCGGTTGTCCTGGATCAGCAGGCCGGTGCCTTCGAGCTGCAGGTTCAGCTTGAAGTACCGCTCATGGGCCCGGGCAATGAGCGCCGGCGTGCGGTGGACTTCATGGGATGTTGCGGTGACCTCCACAATGGACATCCGGTCCAGGACCCTGGAGCGCAGCTGCCCGTGGAAATTCCCAGCGTCTGCCGTCTCCGCCGCCAGTGGCACGAAGGATTCGGCAACCAGGTGCTTCCAGTGGTCGAAGGATGAGGCGGTGCTGGTGGTGAGGGACTGGCTTGCGGGGACCGTGGCCCGGGCGGGTGCTGGCATGGCTGCTCCTGACGAAGGGTCACTCGGACGTTTCCCCCGGACTGTGCTGTGGAACACAGTGAGAACAGGTTAGGGTCCCCGGAATCTTTTTTCAACACTTGGCGAAAAAAGGTGACGGCGGCACTTTCCCGCGTGCCGCCGTCGTCCGGCCCCCGGAAGCGCCGCGGCGTGGCATGATCGGGCCATGGGAGCCCTGGAAGGTTCAGGCGGGACGCAACGGGATTTCAATGCGCGCTCGCATCATTCCCGGCTGCGCATGCTGGTGATGCTCGCCGTCGGGCTGGCGGCGGCGCTGCTGGTGGGTGCCTCGGGGAACTGGGCCTACGCGCCCGCGCTGGGCTGGGCAGCGGCTTCCGCCACCTACCTGGCCTGGGTCTGGAGTGTCATTGGGCGCCTGGGGCCGGAGGCCACCGCTGCCCATGCGCGGCGTGAAGACCCGGGGCGGGTGTTTTCCGACGCGCTGGTCCTGACCGCCACCGTGGCAAGCTTTGTGGGCGTGGGCCTCATCCTGGTCGATGCGTCCACGGCGGAGGGGTTCGCCAAGGATGCCATCGTGGCCATGGCCCTGGGCAGTATCGCCCTGTCCTGGTTTCTGGTCCACACCCTCTTCACCCTGCGGTACGCCTCGATCTTCTACCGGGACCGGGCTGGCATTGATTTCAACGGGGATGAGCCACCTTGCTACAGGGACTTCGCCTACCTCGCGTTCACGGTGGGAATGACGTTCCAGGTTTCGGACACAAGCCTCAGGACGAGGGCAATCCGCGGCACGGTCCTTCGGCAGGCCCTGCTGTCCTACCTCCTGGGAACTATTGTGCTGGCAACCACCATCAACCTGGTCTCGGGCCTCGTCCGCTGAGCAGGGCGATGCAGGGTGCGTCCCCCGGACATGCGAATGGGTGCAGTCCCCCAAGGGAGCTGCACCCATCGCTGCACCGGTGGTCCAGCCTGTGGCTAGTCCTTTTTGAAGGCGTCCTTGACCTTCTCGCCGGCCTGCTTCAGGTCAGCCTTGGCCTGGTCGGTCTGGCCCTCGGCCCTCAGGCCTTCATCGTTCGTGGCGTTGCCCGCAGCTTCCTTGCCCTTGCCTCCGAGCTTTTCTGCGGCGTTGCCGATCTTGTCACCCAAACCCATGAGCTGCTCCTTGCCTTGGTACCCGCTCCGGGAAGTCCCGGAACCTGACCCTTAATACTAAGCATGCTTTTAGTTTCCTGACTCCCCTGTACGGCGGGTTTAAGGCAAACTCACAGGATTGGGGGAGGGGTGTCCACGGGGCCTGTGGAGTCCTCGCGGTTGCCTTGTCAGGCGCTGCGGGGTGCCTGTGGCGCTGTTCAGCAGCGCAGCAGGGCCAGGTAGCCTTCCAGCTGCGCGGCATGGCCGAAGTCCGTCCGGCCTGGCGGGGCGAGTGCGGCCTCGATCTGGGCGCCCAGCAGCATGTTCAGGAGTTGGCGGGCCAGGAGGGAATCGTCGACGGCGGCGCGCACGTCGCCGCTGCTTCGCGCCTCCGCGAGGTAGTGCCGGATGGTGTCCACCCATTCCTCCATGGACTGCCGGTGGATCTCCGCCTTTCCGGGATCGGTGACCGCCTTTTGCCAGAAAGGGATCACGATGCGGGCCTCGTTGATGCGTTCCTCGTCCAGTGGGAGGACCTCGAGGCAGAAGGCCGAAAGGGCGTCGAGGCCGGACCTGCCTCCGGTGACGTCCGCAATGCGCCGGTTGGTCCGGTTGAACACGTGGCTGAACGCGAACTCCAGGAGGGTGTCCTTGGTGGGGAAGTAGGGTTTCAGGGCTCCGTTCGCGAAGCCGGCCTCCAGGGCGATTTCCCGCATGGTGGCGCCCTCCATGCCTTCGCGGGCGATGATCCGCCAGGTGGCATCCACCAACTCGAGGCGCCGCTCGTCATGGTCAACAATCTTCGGCACCGCGGCCCACTCCCGGAAATCTTTTTGGCTCGGACTCTTGTGGGCCATGTTACGGAGGTTTATTCTCTACAACTATAGAAAATAAACCCCGGCAGCCGGCGACGGCCCGAGCAAAGGTTTCCCATGACGCTTACCCCCACAGAATCCACCGCGGCATCGACGTCTGCATCTGCCACTGCGTCGGCCCCTGCATCTGCCTATGGGCCGGTCACGGCAGAGGAGATCCGTGAGGTGCGGGCCATCCTCCGGGCCAAGGGGCTCTTTGGCCCGGACCACCGCATCGCCTACCTGGGGCTGCTGGATCCGGCGCGCGGTACGGACCCGCGCGGCACAGACCCGCGGGCAGCCACTGACGCGGTGAACCGCCGGTTCCGTGCCTTTATCCACGACGTCTCCGGCGCTGCGCCGCACGACGTGGTGGTCTCCGTGACGCACCAAAGAGTGGAGACCGCCGTCGAACTCGATACCGCAGTGACCGGCGAACTGCCGGTCCTCGAAGAGGAATTCGAGGTGGTGGAGTCCCTCCTGGCCAAGGACGAACGCTGGCTGAAGGCACTCGCGGACCGGGGGCTCGCTGTCGAAAAGGTCCGGGTGGCGCCGCTGTCCGCCGGCGTTTTCGAGTACCCGGAGGAGAAAGGCCGGAGGATCCTCCGCGGTCTGGCGTTCGTCCAGGAGTTTCCTGAGGACAGCGCCTGGGCGCACCCCGTGGACGGCCTGGTGGCCTACGTGGACGTGGTCAGCAGGGAGGTCACCCAGGTGATCGACCTCGGTGCCATGCCCATCCCGGCCGAACACGGCAACTACACCGACCCTGAACTGACCGGCCCCATCCGCGAAACCCAGAAGCCCATCAGCATCACCCAGCCGGAGGGGCCCAGCTTCACCGTCACCGGCGGCAACCACGTGGAATGGGAAAAGTGGAGCCTGGACGTGGGGTTCGATTCCCGCGAAGGCGTGGTCCTGCACAACATCGCCTTCCAGGACGGCGACCGGAAGCGGCCCATCATCAACCGTGCCTCCATCGCCGAGATGGTGGTGCCCTACGGCGACCCGTCACCCATCAGGTCCTGGCAGAACTACTTCGACACCGGCGAATACCTGGTGGGCCAGTATGCCAACTCGCTGGAACTGGGCTGTGACTGTCTGGGCGAGATCACCTACCTGAGCCCGGTCATCAGCGACGCGTTCGGCAACCCGCGGGAGATCCGCGACGGCATCTGCATGCACGAGGAGGACTGGAGCATCCTCTCCAAGCACTCCGATCTCTGGAGCGGCATCACCTACACCCGCCGCAACCGCCGCCTGGTGATCTCCTTCTTCACCACCATCGGCAACTACGATTACGGCTTCTACTGGTACCTCTACCTGGACGGCACCATCGAGTTCGAGGCCAAAGCCACAGGCGTTGTGTTCACGTCAGCGTTTCCGGAGGGCGGCTCGGACAACATCTCCCAGCTGGCCCCCGGCCTGGGCGCGCCGTTCCACCAGCACCTCTTCAGCGCCCGCCTGGACATGGCCATCGACGGCTTCACCAACAGGGTGGAGGAAGAAGACGTGGTCCGCCAAGCCATGGGGCCCGGAAACGAGCGCGGCAACGCCTTCTCCCGCAGGCGCACGCTGCTGGCGCGGGAATCCGACGGCGTCCGGGAAGCCGATGCGCGGGCCGGCCGCACCTGGATCATCTCCAACCCCGAATCCCGCAACCGGCTGGGTGAACCCGTCGGCTACAAGCTCCACTCGCACAACCAACCCACGCTGCTGGCCGATCCTGACTCCTCCATTGCCCGCCGCGCAGCGTTCGCCACCAAGGACCTGTGGGTCACCCGCTTCGCCGAGGAAGAGCGCTATCCCACCGGGGATTTCGTGAACCAGCACGGCGGCGGAGCAGGCCTGCCCGGGTACGTGGCGCAGGACCGGGACATCGACGGCCAGGACATCGTGGTGTGGCACACCTTCGGCCTCACCCACTTTCCGCGGGTGGAGGACTGGCCCATCATGCCCGTGGACACCGTCGGCTTCAAGCTGCGGCCGGAAGGCTTCTTCGACCGCAGCCCCGTGCTGGACGTTCCCGCGAACCCGAACCAGCAGGCGTCCTCCTGCCACAGCGAGGGCGGCAGCGGTGGTTGCCACTAGCCTCGTCCCCGCACCCACCACGGCTGCCCCTGCGGCGGAGCGTACGACGGCGGCGGGCCGGGTCCGTGCCAAGCGGCCCGTCCTGCACGCCCGGCTGGTGGCCGTGGTCACCGCGGTTTCCTGCGCGGCACACCTGTGGCTGGCCGCCGCAGGCCACCATGGCCTGTGGCTGGGGATCCTGATGGTGGCGCTTGCCGCCGTCTGCGTTCCCTGCACTGTCCATATCTGGCGGCACAGCGCGGGACCTGCCCGGGGTTCCGGCGCGCTTCACCAGGTCACGGCCTCCGCGCTGGTGATGGTGGCCGTGCACGCTGCCCTCCTGCTGTCCGGCATGGGAAACGGCGGTGCGGGGCACGCCCACGGCGGGGCGCCGGCGTCGTCCGCGGCGGCTGTTTCCAGTCCGGGGACGGAAGCCGCCGCGCAACTGCTGCTGGTCATCGGACTGGAACTGGTAACGGCGCTGCTGGCGGCCACGCTTGTGGCCCGGCTCCGTACCGCCCAACTCCGCACAGCGCGCCGGGCCGGCTGAGCAACCCGCCGTCACGCAGGGCACGCTTTTGGCGTCCCCAAGCCTGCTGTTCCGCGCAAAACCGGGGCTCCGCCGTCGGGCGCCCTCCAAAAGGATGCTGTGCGTGACGCGGCCAGGCCCGGGAGCTACTTCTCGTCAGGCCCCAGGTCCGGGCCGGCCACGAAGCGGACCTCCCGGGTGGTGCTGCCCTGCAGTTCCAGGACGGCGAGCTCGTTGGCACCCTCGCGGATCAGCGGGCCGGGGACGTACAGGGTGCGCTGCGGGCCGCGGCTCCAGTAGCGGCCCAGGTTGAAGCCGTTGATGAAGGCGTTGCCCTTGGTCCAGCCGTCCAGGCGGAGGTGGCGGTCACCGGGGCCGTCAGCTTCGAACGTGGCGAACGAAACGGACGGCCCGGCAACGCCCCCGGCGCTGGAACTGCCTGCGGGAAGTTCCCCCGCAGCGGCACGGAACGGCGCCAGTGAAGACAAGTCCACGGGCCGGACGCTCCAGTCCTGCAGTTCCACACCGTCCAGCAGGGCCGGACCGGTCAGGCCCTTTGCCTCGCCGATCCGCGTCCCGTAGTTGACCCGCCCCTGGTCCTCAACGAGGACCTGCAGCAAGCCGCCGCGGGGGAGGACGATGGAGCGCTCGCCGAGCTCCCGGCTCAGGTTTCCCAGCGGGAATCCGTCCAGGAAGAACTGCGCGCGGTCGCGGATTTCGTTGAAGGTGAGGACGCCGCCGTCGTCCACTTGCCGTTCGTAGAGGTACAAGCCGCGGTACTGGCCGGTGGCTTCACTCGGCGGCACGGAACCCGGGACTGCCGCGGCGGGGAAGGCTGCGGCGACATCCAGGAGTGGGGCACTCGACGTTACCGACACAGCCGACGCCGGAACAGCGGCCCGGCGCTCCGGCACCTCCGCCGGAACCGGGAAGTGCTTGGCGATGACGTCCCGGAACGCGAAGTATTTGGCTGTGGGGTGGCCGTCCTCGGAGAGCGGAGCGTCGTAGTCGTAGGAAGTGATGGTGGGTTCGTAAATCCCTTTGTCGTTGGCGCCGTTGGTGAACCCGAAGTTGGTGCCGCCGTGGAACATGTAGATGTTCACCGACGCCCCGGCGGCCAGCAGGGCGTCCAGTTCCGCGGCCGAGGCGGCGGCATCGGTGGTGTGGTGGTGGGTGCCCCAGTTGTCGAACCAGCCGTTCCAGAATTCCGCGCACATCAGCGGCCCGTCCGGCTGCCGCTCCCGCAGGAACGCCAGCCGCTCATCCGCTCGCGAACCGAACGTGCCGGTCTTATGCAGCCCGGGCAGCGAGCCGTCCTCGATCATGGTCTCGAAAGGCTGGTCGCAGGTAAACAGGGGAACCTCGACGCCGGCCCGCGTTGCCGTATCCACAAGGTGCTGCAGGTAGGCCTTGTCCGAGCCATACGCGCCGTATTCGTTTTCGATCTGGAAGAGGATCACCGGACCGCCCCGGGTAATCTGCCGCTCCACCACAATGGGCAGCAGCCGGTCCATGAACCCGTCCACGGCCGCCAGGTACCCGGGCTCGCTGCTGCGCACGCCAATACTGGGGTCCGTGAACAGCCACGCCGGGAGTCCGCCGTTGTCCCACTCCGCGCAGATATAGGGCCCGGGCCGGACGATCCCCTGCATGCCCTCGGCCGCCACCAGGTCCAGGAAGCGCCCGAGGTCCAGGCCGCCATCGGTCCGGAAGGCACCGGGAGTGGAGGAGTGCTCGTTCCACGGAACGTACGTTTCGATGGTGTTCAGGCCCATGAGGCGCGCTTTGCGGATCCGGTCCGCCCACAGGTCCGGGTGGACGCGGAAGTAGTGGATGGCGCCGGAGAGGATGCGGAACGGCTCGCCGTCCAGCAGGAAGTCGCGGCTGCCGATGGCAAAGGTGTGCACGGTGGATCCCAAATCAGTTGGCGGTGCGGAGGGCGGCGGAGTAGGCGTAGGAGGCGTTGCTCCAGATGACGAAGAGCAGTGGTGCGGGGGCCAGGGCGATGCCCAGGACTGGCTGCAGGAGGGCGGCGGTGGCGATGATGCCCAGGAGTACGAGGGTAGCGAGGCTGAGGTACCAGCGTTGGACCGTCAGGTAGAGGGCTGCTTTGAGCAGGTCTTTGAGTCCGGCGTGGGGCAGGAGTACGACGCCGGCAATCGCCGTCACGGTGACGCTTACCGTGATGGCGGCTGCTGCGGCGATCACGGGGACCAGGAGCGCTGCTGCGGGCATGGACTGGACGATCACGAGGTCCACGCCGAGGAAGAGCAGCGCGGCGACGGCGGCCAGCCCCAGGGGTGCCGAGCGCCGGAACCCGCGCCGGTACCCGTTCAGGTAGGAGGCGACGGGCCTGACCGCGGCGCCGTCGTCGTGCAGGGCCTGGAAGGCGGCGAACAGGCCGGCAAGTGAGGGCGGGATGGTGGCGGACAGTGCCAGGAAGAACGGCCAGGCCGCGGCGGGGTCCGCCACGAGGGCCAGGCACAGCACCAGCGGGGCGTTGGCGAATGCCATCAGCACGTTTCCGGCCAGGAAGGTGTAGATGAAGCCGAAGATGCCGCCGAACGTTTCAAAGCCGGGGGAGGGGATGCGCCCGGCCAGGCCTCGCCGGGCTGGTTGGCCCGGGTTTGGCGTGTGCCGGGTGGGGTGCTGTGCCACGGTGGTCATCCTTTCATGCCGCTCGTGGCGATGCCCTGGATGAAGTACCGCTGGCCGATCAGGAAGATGGCCAGGATGGGGATGACCGAGATGACGGAGCCGGTCATGATCATGGCGTATTCGGCGTCGAACTGGCCTACGAAGGAGCGCAGGCCCAGCTGGACGGTCCAGAGCCGGTTGGAGGTGAGGTAGATGAACGGGCCCATGTAGTCGTTCCAGGTGTTGACGAAGGTCAGCAGTGCCAGGCTGGCGAGGGCGGGTTTGGACAGGGGGAGGATGACGCGGGCCCAGATGCCGTACTCGCTGAGGCCGTCGATGCGGGCGGCTTCGCAGAGTTCGTCGGGGATGGTCATGTAGTACTGGCGCATGAGGAACACGCCGAACGCGCCGAAGGCCTGGAGCAGGATGAGGGCGTTGAAACTGTTGGTCAGGCCCAGGTTCTGCATCATGATGTACTGCGGCACCATGTAGGCCTGCCAGGGCACGGCGATGGTGCCGATGTAGGCCAGGAACAGCACGTCGCGGCCGGGGAAGCGGACTTTGGAGAAGCCGTAGGCTGCCAGCGAGCCGGTGAGGACCTGCAGGCAGGTGATGATCACGGCCAGGTAGAGGGAGTTCTGCAGGTAGCCCATCATGGGGATGCGGGTCCAGATGTCGGTGTAGTTGCTCCACACGAATTCGGACGGGATCCATTGGATGGGGACGGTGAGGACCTGGTTGTTTTCCTTCAGCGAGGAGGAGACCATCCAGATGAACGGCACCATCAGGGCCACCACCAGGACCGCCAGGGCGGCGTAGATAACCAGGTCCGTGGTGCGTTTCTTCTGCTCGCGCGGGGAGCGCCTGCGCTCGGTACGACGGCGGTCTTCCGCGCCGGGTGCCGGCCCGTCACCGGCGGTGCGGGCTGCGTTCCTGGTTTCGAGGGCTTTGAGGTCTTCGGCCATGTTGGTCATCAGCGTTCCCTCCGCTGTTGGATCTTGAACTGGAGCACGGTGACCGTCAGCACGATGAGGAACAGCACCAGCGAGATGGCGGACGAGTAGCCGAACTTCCCTTCACCGATGCCCTCTTGGTAGATGAGCTGGGACAGCACGGTGGTGGAGCGTCCGGGGCCGCCGTTGGTCATGACGACGATGAGGTCGAAGACTTTGAAGCTGGAAACGGTCAGCATGACCACGACGAAGAAGGTGGTGGGCCGCAGCGAGGGGATGGTGACGTTCCAGAAGCGCTGCCAGGCGGAGGCGCCATCGACTTCGGCGGCTTCGTAGAGTTCGGCGGGGATGGCCTGGAGGCCGGCGAGGTAGAGGACCATGTAGTAGCCCATGTCGCGCCAGACGCTGGTGATGATCACGGCCGGCAGGGCCCAGTCGGAGCTGGAGGTCCAGCCCGGCGGGTTGGCAATGCCCACAGCCTGCAGGAACTGGTTGATGGGGCCGTTATCGGGGCTGAAGAGCATGTTCCAGACCACGGCCACTGCTACCAGGGAGGTGATGTAGGGAAAGAAGATGGCGACGCGGAAGAAGCCGATGCCCTTGAGTTTGCGGTTCAGGAGCATTGCCAGGAGCAGGGCCAGGGCCATGGTGAGGGGGACGTGGCCGATGGCGTAGACCACGGTGTTGCGCAGCGCGATCCAGAAGGAATCGGACGCGAACATTCGCTGGAAGTTGGCCAGTCCCACCCACTTGGGGGCGGTGAAGGAGGTCCATTCCATGAAGGACAACGCGAACGCGGCCAGGACCGGGATCAGGGTGAAGGCCAGGAACCCCAGGAAATTCGGCAGGATGAACGTCCAGCCAATCAGGGTGTTACGCCGGGCCTGCTTCCGGTTGCCCCGGCTGTGGACAGCCGGGGCAACGGTCGAAGGAATAGTTTCAGTGCTCATGGCTGCCTGTTACTTGCCCAGGACTTCGCTTTTGACGCGCTTGCCCATCTCGGCAACACCGTCGGCCACCGAGCGCTCACCCACCATGACCAGGTCGTGTTCCTGGTTGAGGATCTTGTCCGTGGCGGCAGACTTGTCGCTGACCGGCATTTCCAGGGCAACCTTGTCCGGGGTGAAGGCCTTCTTGGACAGCTCGTCCGTGGGCATGCCGGCAAGCTTGAAGTACTCGGCAGTGATGGCGTCGTTCTGCAGTGCGGGGACAACACCGATCTTGGAGATGGCCTTGGCGCCTTCCTCACCCGCAGCCCACTCGATGAACTTCTTGGCTGCATCCGAGTGCGCGGCGTTCTTGTTGACGGCGAAAGCGGTGGGCGAACCGAAAGTGGTGACCTTGCCGTCGTCGTTCTTCTGCGGCATCGGAGCCAGCCCCCAGTCAACGGTGGACTTGCCGTCCTTCTTGGCCTGCAGGATGCCGGCGATGTACCAGGTGCCCATGGGCATCATGGCCGCCTGTCCGGTCTCGAACATGGTGCGGTAGCTGGTCTTCTGGCTCTTGGCGGTGCCGAAGTCCAGGGTGGCGCCGCTCTTCTGCAGGTCCAGGGCAGTGTTGTACTGGTCCTCGAAGAAGCCGTAGTCGCCGCTGTTCTGGTCGGCGTCATCCTGGGCGGCCGCGATGGCCTGCACCACGGAACGCCAGATGTGGTGGTAGGTGCCGTAGACCTTCTTGCCGTTGGCCTCGGTGGTGAGCTTCTTGGCCAGCGCGGTGTACTCGTCCCACGTCAGGTCGGCGGGGTTCTCGACGCCTGCAGCCTTGAGCAGGTCCTTGTTGTAGTACAGGAGCCAGAAGTCCTGCCGGTAGGGGGCGGCGTAGTACTTGCCGCCGATGTCGAAGGCGTCCAGGCCCGCGAGGTTGTCCTTGCCAACGGAGTCCACCACGCCGTTGATTTCCTGTAGCTGGCCGTTGTTGGCGTAGCGGGCGTAGTCGATGACGTTCTTCATGGTGAGGACGTCGGTGGTGTCTCCGCCGGCCAGCATGGTGGTGACCTTCTGCGGGTAGTCGTCGGCGAGGATGTCCACGGGTTCGATGTCGATGTCCGGGTTGGCTGCTTCGTAGCTGTCGAAGAGGGCCTTGAACTCCGGCGTGCCTTCGTAGTTCCAGACCGAAACGGTCAGGCGGGTCTTGCCCTCCTGGCCCTGGGGTTCGGCCGGTCCGGCGGCGCCGGCACAACCGGACAGGCCCAGGCCTGCGGTTACTGCCAGTGCGATGGCGGCGAGGGTGGTGCGCTTCATTGCGTGCTCCTTACTGGGTTTTTGGTCTGCCGCGTCCGCGGCCGGGGTTGGTTCAGGCGCTTAGGGAGAGGTCTTCGGAGACCACTTGGGCTACGAGCTGTTCGCCGGTGAGATACCGTTCGAGGTCGTTCAGGGCGGCGTCGGACATCCGCCGGGTTTCGGTGCCCAGCGACCCGGCGATGTGGGGCGTGAGCACCACATTGGGAAGGTCATAGAGGACCGAATCCCTCGGCAGCGGCTCGGGCTCGGTGACGTCCAGGAGTGCGTGGATCCGTCCGGTGGCGCACTCGGCCTCCAGGGCCCGGGTGTCCACCAGTGAGCCGCGGGCGGTGTTGATCAGGGTGGCGTGGTCCTTCATGGCCCGCAGTTCCGCGGCCCCGATCATGTGCCGGGTTTCCGGCAGCGCCGGGGCGTGGATACTGACGACGTCGGACTCCCGCAGCAGTTCGGGCAGGCCCACCAGCCGTCCGCCCGCGGCGGCCACGGCGGCGGGATCGGCATGCGGATCGTGGACCAGGCAGGTGACGTCCTGCAGCTGCTGGACCAGGCGGACCACGCGGCGGCCGATGCGGGAGAACCCCACCACCCCGACCACGCGGCCGATGTTGCCCACCTCGCCGCGGGCGGTGGCGTAGGACCAGTCCTCACGCCAGGTGCGGGCATCGTTGGCCAGCACCTGTGCCTTCTTCCCGGCCAGCACGATGGATGCGAACGTAAACTCGGCCACCGGAATGGCGTTCGCGTCCGCACCGTTGGTCACCAGGATGCCCCGGTCCCAGAGCTCCGGCGTGACGAAACTGCGTACGGTTCCGGCGCAATGGAACACCGCGCGGAGGTTGGGCATCCGCTCCAGCGCCGCGGCATCAAGCCGCGGAACACCCCAGCTGGTCAGCAGGACCTCCACGTCCGCGAGCCGGCCGGCTACCGCCGGGTCTTCGAGCGAATCGGTCCACGGCTGCCCGCCCAGATCCACCAGCCCCGCCAACCGGTCCAACCGGGTGGAATCGAACTGGTCAGCAAAGGTTCCGCGGTTCATGACCAGCAGGGCCTTGGGTTTTGGCGACATCCGGGCCTCCCTTCTCTCATGTTCGTTTGCGCTCACATCCGCAATTCATGTCTTGCATCACATCTAACAATCAGTAGATACTCATGAACAAGATAGAACAACCAAGTTATTCAGGTTCGATCTAAAACGATCGCATTCGAACATGAGAGTAGAAGATGACGTCCCCTTCGGGTCCCCACCCCACGCTGCAGCCACCAGCAGCGCCACTGGCCGCTGCTTGGGGATCCGAGGCCTCCGCGGCGTCGCTCCTTCATTTGTTGGCCGGCGATGCGGGGCGCATGGATATCCCCGCAGCGGGCAGCGCGGCGTGGCCTGCCGAGGGGCTGCATGTGCCCGGGCCTGTTGCCCGGCAAGCGCAGGAGGAACGGGGAACGCCGTGGCCCCAGCCCCTGGTATCCCACTACGCCCGGTACTTCCGGGACGGGAACCGCACGGCCTACGAGGGGCTGGTGGCTGCACGCCAGCAGCGGCTAACCCGCGCCGTCGTCATGGCACTGGCCAGTGGCCCCGGCAGCCCTGGTGCGGACGGGGTCGACGCGGAAGCGTGGCTGGACGAGGTCATCGACGGCGCATTCCTCCTCTGCGAGCAGAGCTCGTGGAGCTGGGCCGCGCACGACGACGTCTTCCGCCGCACGGGCTGCGTTGTTCCGGACCTGGCCACTCCGTACCTGGACCTGGGCGCCGGCGAGGTGGCCGCGCAGCTGGCATGGCTGGACCATGTCCTGGGCCTGCAGCTCGATGACAGGGCGCCGGGGCTGCGGCGGCGCATCCGCGAGGAGGTCGCCGGACGCGTCATCCGGCCTTTCCTCGACCGGCTGGACTGGCACTGGCTGGGCCTGGACGGGGACGTCCACAACTGGAATCCCTGGATCCACTCCAACCTGATCGCCGCGGCACTGTTCCTTGTGGATGACCCGGACACCCGGGCACACACCGTGGCCCGCTGCATTGAGGGCCTGGACCGCTTCCTGGCCTCCATCCCGGCCGACGGCGCCATCGACGAAGGCTTCGCCTACTGGTGGAACGGTGCCGGGCGGGCGCTGGAGGGGCTGGCCCTGCTGGAACAGGCCACAGGCGGCGTGCTCGACGGCGGCCTCCCGGTGGTCCGCGAACTGGTGGCTTTCCCGCACCGCATGCACATCGGCGGCGCCTGGTTCCTCAACGTGGCCGATGGCCCGGCACGCGCTGCGGCCGCCCTTCCCTGGGACATGCTGCACCGCTGGGCGGCCAGGCTGGGTGATCCCGAGGCGGCCGCCCACGCCGCCGCCATGGCCACCGGCGCACCGGACCCCGCCGCGGGTCTCGGCCGGGTCCTGCACGCGCTCCTCGAACACCCGGAACCCGCTTCCAACGCCCTTCCGCTGGTGGCAGCCACCTACCTGCCATCGGTCCAGATCATGGTGGCCCGGGAAACCGCGGGAACGGTGCAGGGGCTGTTCCTGGCCGCCAAGGGAGGCCACAACGGCGAGCACCACAACCACCGCGACGTCGGCTCGGTAGTGGTTGCCGTGGACGGGGTTCCCCTGCTGGTTGACGCCGGGCAGCCCACCTACACGGCCCAGACGTTCGGCCCGGACCGCTACGGCATCCGCGCGATGCAGAGCAAGTGGCATAGCGTCCCTGCCCCGTTCGGCCTTGAACAGGGAACCGGCAGGGACTTCGCGGCCGGCGTCCTCAATGCCCCCACCCCTGAGCGGCCGCAGTTGGAGCTCGCGCTGGGAGCGGCCTACGGGTTCGAACCCCTGGCTTGGATCCGGACGGCGGAACTGCGGCGGGCACCCGGCCGCATCACCATCGCCGACCGCTGGGATCTTCCCGCGCCGGGCGCAGGCGGAACGTCCGACATCGACATCACCTTCCTGACGGCCGGAACCCTGGTCCCCGGACCGGACGGGACGGCGACCGTCCGTCCGGACGGCATCCCGGCGGTTGGTGCGGCAAACGCGACCCCGCGGGGAGCTGCCCTGCGCTGGGACCCTGCAGCTGTCGTCGTCCTCGTGGACGAATGGGAGCTGGACGATCCGCTCCTCGCCGACGCGTGGGGACCACGGCTGACCCGGCTGCGCTTCCGAACAACGGCACCTGCTGCACCATCCCCTGCTTTCCGCGCCGCCGGCGCATTCACCCTCACTGTGGAGGCAACACCATGAGCCCTGAGCAACCGTCCGAATCCACCGGAAAGTCGTTGTTTTCGCTGCAGCGCCGGGAACGGCTCATGGAGGAACTGCGGGCGCACGGTGCCATCACCGTCCGCGACATCGCGGCGAAACTGGGCGTCAGCGAACTGACCATCCGCCGGGACGTGAACCTCCTCGCGGACGGGGGCCTGGTGTCCCGCGTGCACGGCGGCGCCACGCTGCCCAGCCCGCTGGACCGCTCGGCAGCGGGACGGGCAGCCCAGCACAGCTATTCCATCGGCATGGTGGTGCCGTCGCTGGACTACTACTGGCCGCAGGTCATCAGCGGTGCGCGGGCCGAGGCGGAGGAGCAAAACCTGCGAATCGTGGTGCGCGGGTCCGCCTACGACGCCGCGGACAACCGCAGGCAGGTGCAGGCCCTGCTGGACACCCAGAACATCGACGGCCTGATCGTGGCGCCGGACATGGGCGGTGACCACGGGCCCGAACTGATCCGTTGGCTGAACGCCCTGCCCATCCCGGTGGTGCTTGCCGAACGCCGTGCACCGGCCGAGATTCCCGCGCACCGCCTCGAATGGGTGGCAACGGACCACGCGTTTGGCGCCGGCATGGCCGTGCGGCACCTGTGGCAGGAAGGCCACCGGCGGATCGGCTGCCTGACCGATTCGTCCAGTCCCACCAGCCCTCACGTGGTCCGCGGCTGGCACCAGGCCCTGGCCGCACTGAAGATTCCCCTTGAAGGCTCGGTCCACGAGGACTCCGCACAACAGGGTGCCGCCAATCCCGGCAACGGTGGCCGGGCCAGCCACTTCGACCATGTGCTGGAACTCTGCACGAAGACCGGCACCACGGCGATGCTGGTGCATTCGGACACCCAGGCGGTGGCGTTCGTGCAGCACTGCGTGGACCGCGGGCTCACTGTTCCGGGGGACATGGCGATCGTGGGGTACGACGACGAGGTGGCCTACCTGGCCGAGCCCGCCATCTCCGCCGTCCGGCCGCCAAAACAGTACGTGGGCAAGGTGGCGGTGCAGCTGATGGCCGCCCGGCTGGCCGAGGGCAGGATGCGTCCCGTGCACCGGATCGAGCTGAACCCGGACCTGATCCTGCGTGAATCCTCCATCGGGGCGCCAAGGATTCCGGCTGCCGGCGTATTGCAGGACTCCCTGTGAGCGCCGCGCCCCTGGCCATGCCCCCGCTGGACTTCAGCGCCTCGCCGTACACCGGCCTGACCCGGGACCACTGGTGCGCCTACGCCGACTACCTGCTGCGGTCCGCGCACCGGCACGCCACGGAAGACCATGCCAACCTGTACCTCCCCGGCGCCACCAGCGCCTACGGGCGGAAAAGCGATTCGCTGGAGGCCTTTGCCCGGACCTTCCTGCTGGCCTCCTTCCGGATCGCAGGTGATCCGGAAGGCACCCGTTGGCTGGCTAACTGGTATGCCAAGGGCCTCGACGCCGGAACAAACCCCGCGAACCCCGACCGCTGGCCCACCCCGGGCGAACTGGACCAGGCCAAAGTGGAGGCGGCATCGCTGGCCGTGGGACTCGCACTGACCCGGGAGGTGCTGTGGGACGTGCTGCCGCAGCGCGTCCAGGAACAGCTGGTGGCCTGGTTTGAAACCGTGATCGGCCAGGCGTACCCGCCCATCAACTGGGTGTGGTTCCAGATCGTCGTCGGAAAGTTCCTCGCCGGCGTGGGCGGACGCTACTCGGAGGCGGACATCGATGCCGGGCTGGCCATCCACGACACCCTGTACCGGGGCCACGGCTGGTTTGCCGACGGCCCTGAGCGCGCCTACGACCATTACGTGGGCTGGGCGTTCCAGGTCTATCCCCAACTGCTGCAGCTGATGGCGCCGGAGGACCCCCGGGTGACGGCCCGCGCCGCGCTGGACGGCGAACGGCTGGCCGATTTCCTGGACGACGCCGTCCACCTGGTGGGTGCCGACGGTGCCCCGCTTATCCAGGGCCGCAGCCTGATCTACCGTTTCGCGGCGGCAGCACCGTTTTGGGCGGGACAGTTCGCGGGGCACACACGGTTGACGCCCGGTGTGACCCGGCGGGCAGCCTCCGGCATCCTCAAGTACTTCCTGGACCGCGGCGCCCACAACGCCGACGGGCTGCTGACCATCGGCTTCCACTCCGAGTTCCCGGGCATGAAACAGTCCTATTCCGGCGCGGGGTCCCCCTACTGGGCGGCCAAGGGCATGATGGGCCTGGCCCTTCCCGCCCACCATCCGGTGTGGACGGCCGTCGAGGAACCGCTGCCGGTGGAAACCGGCGACACGCAGCGCTTCATCACGGCGCCGGGCTGGCAGGTGGACGGGACAGTCTCGGACGGTGTGGTGCGGATCCGCAATCACGGCACCGACCATGCCAACGCCGGCGTCCGGGTAGCCGATTCGCCGCTCTATGCCCGGCTGGGCTATTCCACTGCCACGTTCCCGGACCTTGCCGCGGAATCGGTGGACAACGCCGTCACGTTCGCCGACGCGGAGGGCCGGCTGACGCACCGGACCGGATTCGAGTTCCTGGGCCAATTCCGGCAGGACGGGGTGCAGGTGGGGGCCTCGCGCTTTACCGCGCACTGGATCGAGGTGGATCCCGACGGCGGCCCGGACCACGGCAGCGGCGCTGCTGGAACTGCCACGCCGGGGCCCCAGGTGACGGTGGTATCAGTGACGCGCGGTGCCGTGGAACTGCGGCTGGTGCGGGTCCGCAGCGCGGCGGGCAGCGGTGCGCGGCTGCGGATTGGCGGCTGGCCGGTGGACACGGCGGCCGGCCTGGCCAGCGAGGTCCGCCCTGTGGGGTGGGGCGGGAACCTTGACGACGCCGGCACCTGGCACCGCGAGGCGCCGCACCCGGCGGGGGAGCACCTGGCCATTCCCTGGGTTGGCACCGCCGGTGCGGTGGCCGACGCGGACTATGCCGCCGTCGTCGTGCTCTCAGGGGAAGGTTCGCCCACTGGAACGTGTGGGGCGCACTTTGTGGCCAACGGCCGTTTCGCCTTCGCGGACGGCGCCACGATCGACGTTGACGCTGTATTTTCGCGTTTGGGCAGCTCAATCCTGCGTAGGAACCCCCGGGTCCACTCGACAACCTCTCAACGTTGACGAGTACTCGCGAGTAGCAGAGTAGTCGGAGGGGTACCTAAGACGAGTACTCGCTACTGGTGCCTGTCAAGAGCCCAGCTGATTAATTGGGGCTGTCACTACTTGATTGGCGGGGACCCGGTCAGGGTGGCGGTTGGCGCATTAGGGGCCCCCGAAAGCCTGATCCGCCGACGCCCGGACAAGGGGGCGTCGGAGGATCGGGCATCGCGACGTCTACCAGCAGAGGGGGCACCGGGGTGAGCTCAAGGACCTGGCCGCAGATTGGCGGCAGGACCACCGGAGAGGACCTCATCCGCGCCCTGGAGGAGTCACGCGCCGGGGTTCTCATCACCGGAGCGTCAGGGAGCGGCAAAAGCTACCTCACCGGCCTCCTGACCAAGGAAATCCGGGATGATGCCTACATTGTGGTGCTCCGGGCCAGCGCCGGCCTCACCACAAGCCCGTACGGTGCTCTGAACGTCCTGCTGCGGGACATGGATCCGCAGTTCCTGTCCCATCCCGCGCTGGTCCTCTCCGGCCTGACGGCGCTGCTCACCGCACGGGCGGAGGGCAAACCCGTGTACCTCGTGATTGAAAACGCGGGGGACGTGGATGAGTTCGCGGGGGCGGTCATCTCCCAGCTCGCCCGCAACGGAACGGCAGGCCTGATCCTGACGTGCAGCGATCCGCAGCGGCTGGGCAGCGAACTGTCCCGGCTCTGCACGGACGGGTACCTTGCGCGGATAGAGCTCGAGCCGCTCCCGCTGCCCGAAGCCATCTCCTGGCTCGAGGCGAGCCTCGGCGGCCGCATCTCAGCATCCGCAGCGCACGAGTTCTGGACGGCGAGCGGGGGGAACCCGCACTACCTGAAAATGCTGGCAGGGGAACTGGTTGAATCCGGGGCCCTCGCGGTGCGCGACGGCGTCTGGGTCCTCACCGCGACGGACAGACCCCACGGCCCAGCCATCACGGACCTGGTGGTCACCCGGCTGGGCAAGCTGGGACCCGGCGAACGCATGGCGATGGAGATCGTGTCCCTGGCCGGGACCGTGCCACTGGAGGCATTGCTGGCCATCGCACTGCCCGACGACGTCGACGCCCTGGAAAAACGCGGGATCCTGGTGGTGGACGATTCCCTGCCGAGGACGGTGGGAATGCAGAACCAGCTGCTGTGCGACGTCATCCGCGCCAACATTCCCACCGGCCGCAGCAGCGATCTGCGGCGACGGTTCTGCGAGGCGGTGGAGCCGGCGCTGATGCACCCGGCGCTCAGGGTGGCCCTTGCCGCGTGGGCCCTGGAATGCGGCTCGCCGCTCACCGAAGCGGAGGCCCTGCATGCCGCCGGGCTCGCCAACGCCCGTGCTGACTACCCGCTGGCCCTTCGGCTGGTCCGTTCAGTACCCGGCCATTCGCACAGCGCCGCGGCGGTCGCGGAGGAATCCACTGCCCTCGCGGCCCTCGGCGCCGTCAGCGAAGCCCGTTCCGTGCTCCGGCTATACCGGGAACAGGCCGGTGGGGGCACGGACATTCAAGACACGGGCCCGCCGGCCTCCGCGGACGCCCTGCGGTTCCACCTGGCGGAGGCCGCGGTCCTGCAGTCGGACCGGGAAACCATGGACCAGGCTGCGGAACGCCTCCGGCATGTCCGGAAGGTGCTGGACGGGGACCTGATGCCGGGGGACGTTGCTCCCACCGGCCTGCCGCAGGGGATGAACGGCGGGCCGGACGCTGAAAAGGCCTTGCGGGAGGAGCTGGTCCTTGCCGAAGCCCGGGTTGCGGGCCACCTGGGCCGCCATGCAGAAGCTGCCGCCCTGCTGGAGGATGCGCTGCAGGACTTTGAAACCCACGGACCGGAATTCCGCTTCATGGCAGGCAGCTTGTTGTGTGAGGCGTGGGCACTGACCGGGCGGCAGGCTGAGGCCGCTGACATGGCGGGGCAGCTGCTGGCCGACGGCCGGGATCCGATGGTGTCCGCAGCTGCGGCGTGGCAGGCCGCGGGGCGCTTGAGGTTCGCGTTGCTGCTGGCCGGCTGCTGGGAAGATTCGGCATCGATGCTGCAGCCGCACTGGGACTCTCCGCTCCCCGCCGGCCAGCCGTTCCCGGCTTCCTTTGACCTGGCAATGGCCGTCCTCCGGTGCCTGCAGGGCAGGGCACATGAAGGCCTGGAATCCTTGGTTCCGCTGATTGGGCAGCTGCGGGTGCGCGATGACGAAGGGCTCCTCGGAGTGGCCACCGCGGCAGCTGCCTACGCTTCGGCACTGCAGGGCGAACCGGAACGGGCCGCCAGCTACCTCGCACGGAAAAGCCCCGGGCCGGCGCGGCCCGGACGGCCGATGGAGTGGATCACGGCGTATTTCACCATCCTCGCCGCAGACGGCGTTGACAGGCCGCAGGCCGCAAGCGACGCACTGATGCGGCTGGCGGACGACGACCATGCGGCGGGCAACCACGGACTTGAGGTCCTTGCGCTGGGCTCGGCTGTCCGGCTGGGCCGGACGGCCGCCGCTCCCCGGCTCCTTGAGACGGCGTTGAGGTGCGACGGCGACTTCGCCGGACTGTGCGCAGCCTACGCGAATGCGGTACTCGCCCATGACGTGGCCCAGCAGGTGGCCGTGGCCCAGCTCGCCCAGGACCTGCAGCATGACCGGTTTGCCTTCGATGTTGCCGAGGCAGTCATCCGCGGCGCGCATGCCCTGGAAGACCGCGCCCTGCTCCTGCAGGCCCGGCGGATCGCGGAAACCTGCCGGCACAGGATGCGTGCCCCTGAGGACACCTCACAGCATGAAGACCGCATCACCGCACGGGAACTGGAGATTGCCACGCTCGCCGCCAGGGGCCACAGCAACAAGGCCATCGCCGCCAGGCTGCATCTGTCGGTACGGACGGTGGAGGGACACCTCTACCAGATCTACGGCAAATTGAAGATCGTTGAACGCTCGGAGCTGCCGTTTGCCCTGGGCCTCGCTGAGGGGAACCAGCAATGACCGAGGTACTGGCAAGCGAAACACTCGTGGGGCGCTCGGGCATCCTGGCCGCCGTCGCGGATTGCCTGCTGGACCGCAACGGGCCCGGCGTCCTCCTGCTGGGTGATGCCGGGCTTGGAAAGACGGCGCTTGTCAACGCGGTGATCCAGGAACTGGGCCATCGCGTGCGGCCCTTCAGGGTGTTCGCCGGGGCCACGCTGGCCGGAGTCCCGTTCGCCGCCCTGGCTCCGCTGATCACCTCGCTGACGCCGGGCCAGATCAACGAGCCGCTGTCCGTGATGAAAGCCGTGACCGCCGCCCTGAACCCAGCCAGGGAACGGGAACCGGTGCCTGCGGTCCTGGTGGTGGAGGATGCCCAGCACCTCGACGAGGGCAGCGTCGCCGTGCTGGCCCAGCTCACAGCTGCCGAAGTGGCCAAGGTGGTCTTCATCTGCCGCCCCCATCCGGCGCCGCCCGGTGAGATCTTCTCGATGTGGTCTGAAGGATTGCTGGACCGCTTCGACCTGCAGCCCCTGAACGGACAGGACGTCGACCAGCTGTGCGCCCAGGTGTTGGGCGCGCCAGTGGTCCCCAGTGCAGGGGCGGTGCTCCGCAGGGCATCCGGGGGAAACCCGATGTTCCTGCTGGAACTCATCGGCAATGCCAGGTCCGCCGGCCAGCTGGTCAGCCGGAACGGTGCATGGATGCTGACCTCCGAGCTGCGCGGCAACAGCCTGCGGCTACTGGACCTGGTCCGGAACCAGATCGTCCACCTGGACCATCTGCAGCGCGAGGCCCTGGACACCGTCGCCCTGGCCGAACCACTGCCCCTGGACGTGCTGCGGCAGGCGAGCGACCACTACGCAGTGGACGAACTGCAGGAAATGCGGCTGATCACCATCGATTCCGATGCAGAGCAGCACGTCCGCCTGGCCCAGCCGCTGGTGGGTGAAGTACTCCGGCAGATTGTGCCGGCCGCCCGCAGCCTGCGGATCCGCCAGCGAATCCTGCAGCTCCTCGAAAACCGCCCCCAGACCATGGACGGCCTGCTCCGCTACGTTTCCTGGGGGCTCGAAGCCGGTGCCAGGATCCCGGACACCGAAATCCTGGAGGCCGCGCAGCTGGCCAACCGGCTCTTCATCCCCAGCTACGTCGAACGCGTAGCCGGAGCCATCAAGGACCCCGCGCTCAAGCTCGCGGCCCGCGTGGAGGTGGCCCGCGCCAAGTGGTACCGGGGAGATATCCGCGGAACGGCCTGGGAAATCAGCGGGATTGTCGAAAGGACCAACCATCCTGCCACCCTGCGGCAGGTGTCCATGCTTGCCGCACAGCTCGCAAGGCGCCAGGGGGCGGGCCCCAACGCGGTGAAGCAGGCGGCGTACGAATGGGAGGCCGCCCTGGCCCGGATCGCTGAATCCACCCGGGGAATCGATGCGCAGGAGCTTGAACTGGGACGCCTCGGAAGCCGCCTTCTGGTCCTGGAGGGAATGCAGGCGGAGGGCCGCCACGTGGAAACTGAGCGCGAACTGCGGCAGATCTGGCAGCAGGGCGGGGACGGGGAAACCCGGCTGCTCGCAGGGACGCTGCTGGCTGAATCGATGGCCGTCACCGGCAAACCCCTCTCGGCCCTGCAGGTGCTGGCCGACGTCAAGGACATCCTCGATGCCGCCGGCTACTGGGGCCTGCAGCACACCGGGTTCTTCATGCGCCGCTACATTCTGGCCCTGCTGCATGCCGGCGAGTTCACAGTGCTTGAGGAGTACCTGCAGAACCACGTGTCCCAGGCGCCCAACTCGCTGATTTACGACGGCGGCGCGCTGCATTTCAGTGCGGGCAGCGTAGACCTGCGCCGCGGCAATCTGGGGGCCGCGCTGCCGTGCCTTCGCCAGGCGGTGAGCATGCTCCGGGTGTCAGATTTGCAGAGCGACCTGCCCGACGCCGTTGCTGCCGCCGCCTACGCTGCCTCCCTGCTGAAGTTCCGGGATGTCGCTGCCTCCTACACACTGGAACACGAGTCGCTGGCCCGGGAGGGGATGGAATCATCCCTGCTGGGCAGGGCCCACGCCGCCATGGCCAAGGTCCAGCAGGTGGGGCTGCGCCCCACCTTGGCCCGGCTGATGTCCCTCGCGGACATCGCGGCAGCCAACGGCGCGGTGGGGCCGGAGATCGATATCCTCGTCCTGGTCCTTCGGGCGGGGGACCTCTCCGTGGTGCGCCGCCTGAGCTCCCTGGCAGAAACCAGCGAAGGCCGCACCGCCGAGTTCGCCTTCAGCTACAGCCAGGCCCTGGACGCGAAGGATGCCGCCGGGCTCATTGCCCTGAGTGAGGCCGCAGCCAGGGAAGGGCTGGAGCTCGCAGCAGCGGACTACGCAGGCCACGCGCTCAGGATCCTCGAAAGCCGGGGGGACAAGTCCCGCCAGCTGGAAGCACAGCGGCTCCTTAAACGGCGCACCGCGGCCCTGGGGAAGGCACCAGCGGCCACGGGCCAAGGGATGCCGGACCTGTCGAAGCTGACACGGCGGGAACAGGAGATCGTTGCCCTGGTGCAGACGGGGTCAAGCAACAGGGACATCGCGCTCAGCCTCGGACTCTCCCTCCGGACGGTGGAGGGCCACCTGTACCGGATGTTCGCCAAGCTCGGAATCAGCGACCGCGAAAAGCTGATCAGCGGCGATCACAGCGGTGAACAGACCGTCTAACCAGCCTTCTCCGTTAACCAGCGCCTGCTGCCGCGCTGGTTTTCGGTGTTGCTTAGGCGGAATTCCGGGCATTCCGGGGGCACCCGCCCTACCGAGTACCAATGCGAGTGGTGGGCAGCCACAAGCCACGTAGTCTCACCGCCGGGGGCGGCGGACGGGGTCAAAGACGGGTACACCACACTCGCGCCGGGCAAAGGACTTGATTAATACCCTCGTCTTGTTGGCAACCGCCAGCACGAGGGGAAGTGGGCCTCGACATGAAGCGCAGGAAGATTTCCTTTCCTGGGGACAGCCTGATGGCCGTCCGGCAGGAAAGCAGTCCCGATGCGACAGGTCTCCCGCCGCTGGCGGGGACCCCCCAAAACGGGCCGGCGGTGAAGGGCGACGTGCCACCTGAGACCCGGGCACACTCCTTCTCGCCGCCGGCTTTTATTCACTCTGGAGACAAAATGCACCGGGAGGTCGACTGACCATGGCACCGAACACGAAGGTAAAAACCCTCAAGAAACAGGTCGCCGTTGAATCCCACTCCCTGCCGGCTGAGGCAGTGGAGTGGACTGAGGGCACCGCGGCGCGGGCAATTCCCGCCCAGGACCAGGTGTTCACGTTCGACGTCGCAATCGTCGGCCTGGGCTACGTGGGACTGCCCACCGCCCTTGCCATCAACGCCTCCGGGAGGCGGGTCCTCGGGCTCGACGTCTCGGAGCGGCGGCTGGCAGTGATCCGGGAACAGCAGGCGGACCTGCTGGACTCGGACAAGGAGCGGCTCAAGACCGCGCTGCTTGACCCCTCATTCATGCTGACCAGCGATCTCTCGCTGCTGGCCCACGCGGCCGCCGTCGTGGTCTGCGTTCCCACCCCCGTGGACGAGTACCTTGTTCCCGATCTCGGTATCCTGCGCGCAGCGTGTGCCTCAGTGGTGGAATACGCGGTGCCGGGGCAGCTGCTGATGCTCACCTCCACCACCTACGTGGGCACAACACGGGACCTGCTGGCGATGCCCCTCGCAGCCAAGGGGCTCATTCCGGGACGCGACGTGTACGTCGCCTTCTCGCCGGAACGCATCAATCCCGGCGTCGACTCCTTCTCCCACGAAGACGTGCCCCGCGTGGTGGGCGGCGTCACCGCTGCCTGCGGTGAGGCAGCCGAACGGCTGCTCAGCGCCAGCACCAAGCTGGTCCACGTGGTCCCGTCCGCGGACGCAGCCGAAATGACCAAGCTCGTGGAAAACACGTTCCGGGCGGTCAACATTGCCCTGGCCAACGAGTTTGCCCAGATCTGCCACGAACTGGACATGGAAGTGATGGACGTGATCAACGCGGCCGCCACCAAACCGTACGGGTTCATGCCGTTCACCCCCGGCCCGGGAGTCGGCGGTCACTGCATTCCGTGCGACCCGCACTACCTCCTGTGGCAGCTGCGCAAGGCCCGCGTTACGGCGCCGGTGATCGAGCAGGCAATGATCGGGATCGCGGGCAGGCCGCACCAGGTAGTGGAAAAGGCGCGGCGGATCCTCTCCGAGCGGAACCACGGCCTGGCCGGCGCGCGGGTGATGGTCGTGGGCGTGGCCTACAAGCCCGACGTCGAGGACCTCCGTGAATCCCCGGCCCTCGAGATCATCGCCGAACTCATCGCGGACGGTGCCGAGGTGGCCTATTCGGATCCCTGGTGCCTCACCGCGCCCGATGGCCGGGGTGGGACGCTCATCTCCAATCCTGCTCCCCAACTGTGGGAAGCGGACCTCGTCATCCTGCACACCCGGCACAGCCAGACAGACCTTGACTGGCTGGAGAACGCCACGGCAGTGCTGGACACCACCTACCGGCTGCCCAAGGCAGACAACGTCACCAGGCTCTGACCACACCACTCCATTTGGAAGCAGGAAGCATGAGAACAGCAATTACCGGCGGTGCCGGATTCATCGGGAGCCACCTTGTGGAACACCTCCTGGCAGCGGGGGACGAGGTAATTGTCCTGGATGACCTGTCCACCGGCCGGCTTGAGAACCTCAAGGGCGTCATTGGGCACCGCAGGTTCCGTTTCATCGAAGGCAGCATCCTTGACCGGGCTACCGTGGACAAGGCAGTAGCAGGGGCGGACAGGGTGTTCCACCTGGCCGCCGCGGTAGGCGTCAACCTGATCGTTGACCACCCGCTGGAAAGCCTGCGCACCAACATCCACGGCACGGAAGTGGTCCTGGACTCCGTCCTTGAAGCAGGCGCCAGCCTCCTGCTGGCATCCACCAGCGAGATCTACGGCAAGAACACCTCGGACAGCCTTTCCGAGGAATCGGACCGGATCCTCGGCTCGGCCCTGAAATCGCGCTGGACGTACGCTGCGGCCAAGGGCATCGATGAAGCATTCGCCCACGCCTACTGGCGGCAGTTCGGGCTGCGGGTGGCCATTGTCCGGCTCTTCAACACCGTGGGCCCCCGCCAGACCGGGCGCTACGGCATGGTGGTGCCGCGCCTGGTGCGCCAGGCGCTCGCGGGCGAACCACTGACCGTGTACGGAGACGGGCACCAGACACGCTGCTTCTCCTATGTGGGCGACATCGTGCCCGCCATCACGCGGATCTCTGAGGACGAGCGCGCGTACGGCAACGCCTACAACCTCGGTGGCAACCACGAGATCTCCATCCTCGCCCTCGCGGAGCGGATTGTGGAACTTGTGGGAAGCGACAGTCCCATCACCCTGGTGCCCTACGAGCAGGCCTACTCCGAAGGCTACGAGGACATGCGACGGCGGGTGCCGGACAACACCAAGGCCTTTGGGCTGGTGGGCTTCGACCCCAAGACCACAGTTGACCAGATCATCACCAACGTCGCCGCAGACAACCGGACATCCAATACAGCAGACGCTTCACGGTGGAAGGTCATTCTCGCTTCCTGACGGCCAAAGGTCCGCAAACCAGATACTCCGTTGGCCGGGCCGGGATTTATTTCCCGGCCCGGCCATTGGGCTGCAAAATTCCGGAAATGCCGTGAATCGGAAAGCTGAGAATTGGCTGTCAATGTGCTCATTTCCCTCGCCGATACCACCGGATATCAAGGAAAATTAAGTGGCACGGCATACAAAGGAGTCCGGGTTGAAAAGAGCGTCAACGCTGAATTATCGGCTTGCACCACAGGGACCGCGCACGTGGCGGGTTGGGCGCAGCATCCGGGTACGGTGGGGCTTCGCCGCCGCCCTGTCCTCGGTGGCGCTCATCGCTGCGGGTTGTTCCTCACCGCCTTCCCCTCCGGACGGAGGAAGCTCCTCCGGGGAGGGCGGTTATCCGTGGCACACCAACATCGTGGCCACCACCTTTTGGGTGGGCGAACTTTTCGATCCCAAGGCCGACGACGGCAGCCAGGTCATGTCCACCTACGATTCCGGCTGGATGCGGAACTTCGGTGGTTGCGACGGGGTGATGAAATCCGGGACCTGCGAGACTGAGCAGCGGACGGAAGCCAACCGCTACATGCCCACCGGCATGACACCCAAGGAAAACCCCTTCTACCTCGACCTGCCCTATGACGACGTCAACGACAGCAAGGCATTCGCGGAACGGGCCACCGTCATTCCCTGGGCCAAGGATCCTGAATATGCAGGCCGTGAGCAGGACAAATCATTCAGTTACATGAAGAACCAATGGGTCCGGATCCGTAAGGGAAACCAGGAATGCTATGGCCAGATCCAGGACGCAGGACCCGGCCAGTACCACGACAAGGAATATGTCTTTGGATCCAATGATGCCCGCCCTGCCAATAAGGAATTCAACGGGGCTGGAATGGACGTTTCTCCGGCATTGAACGGGTGCCTGGATTTTGAAGACATCAACGGCGAATCGGACACCGTGGACTGGCAATTCGTGACGCGGGACCAGGTGCCGGCAGGGCCCTGGCTCGACATTGTCACCACCAGCCAGGTCCGCTGACCCGGCAACACCGGCGGTGCCAGCCAGGCAGGCCGCCCGCCGCGTCAGCGCAGCTTGCCCTCAAAACCTGCGGCGAGGGCCTTGGCGAACTGGCCAGGCTCCTGCTGGACCCCGCTGCACACATGGCTCGCCTGGCCATCGGCAGCAGCAGCGGTGCACTCCCGGTCCCGGTTGAGCGACCACATCGACACTCTTTGGATTCCCTTTTGGAGGGCATAGGAATTCAGGCCACCGGCCGCGTCCAGCCCGAAGACTTCGCCCGGCAGGTCATTGACGCCGATCATCGGAGTCAGCCCCATCTTCGACCAGATTTCCTGGCTGCTGAGGTTGGTCCCCACCCGTTGGTAGCTGATGCTCAGCTGGTCGTGGGTGGAATCGGCGGCCGCTACCGCCGCGTCCAGCATGCTCTGCGAGGGCCCGCGGCTGGACCCGTAATTCATGGTCATGATGTTGACGCCGGCAAGGTCGACTCCGGCGGCCAGCATCTGGTCCACCACTGCAATGCCGTCGTCGGTCAAACCGCGTGGTGACGCCGGGAGGGTGAGCCACACGTCCAGTCCGCCGCCCCACCCGTCCTTTTCCTTTTGAAGGGCGGCCACCGCCTCTGCCCGCCGCTCCCCGGCCGGGCCGTTAAGCAGTGCGTCGCCCTCGATGTCGAAATCGATGGTGGAAGGGGAATAGCGTTCCACCACTGAGCGGTAAGCAGCCTGCAGCTGGACCGGGTCCTGGCATGCGACGGCAAGCTCAGTGTTAACTGAGCCGCCAAAGGAAACCGCAATGGCGCCGCCGTCGGACTTCAATTCGGAGATCCGTTGCTCAAGGTTGAGGGCGTCCCTGGCAGCATCAAGGCTGTAGGCGTTGCCCCAGCTGGGGGCGCATGGCTGCGAGGAGTCGGCCACGACGAAGGCCAGGGTGACGTTACGGCTGTCCGGCATCCCGGTCCCGGCTAAGTCGTACGGCGGGTCCACCGTGACATCCGCATAACCCGAAAACCACGGTTGCTGTGCCATGCCCGCCTCCGCAATAAACCGCCATAGGAAGAAGCCGCCAACCAGGGCCAGCGTTACAGCTGCGGCGGCCACCGCGAGCCGGGTGTTGGAGCGCCGGTTGGCCGAAGGCACGTGCAGCCTTCCCGCCCGCGTTGGTGCCGGGGACGCGGCAGCCCTGCTGACCTGGCCGGTGCCCGGTTTGGCTGCCACAATGTCCCCCGTGTTGGTCGTTTTTACTGTCCACTCTCCTGAACCACCATTTGACCATAGGCGCCCTGTTTTCAGGCCAGGATTCCTTGCATGACGGGCCGCAGTGGCCGGGCAGGCAGCGCCGAGTAGTGGCTGCGCGCAGGTACGTGGTCCAAAAGCCAAATACGGGTACTGCCTACTCGTGTCCGGGGGGAGCGGCCCTCCATAGGCTGAGGCTGTGAACGACTGAAACCGGTCGGTGGAGAAACGGGTCTCACCATGGAAATCTCGTCAATGAAGGGCGATGCCCTCCGCTGGAGGCGTGCCGCCGCGGGCGGGTGCGCGCCGTGACCGGCGAACATCCCGGTTCCGGGGCCGCCGGCCGCGTGAATGGCAAGCTGGCGACAATGCAGGCCCGTGCTTCGCGCAGGAGGGTGGGCCTCCTTGCCGTGTCCTGGATAGCGGTCCTCGCTGTCCTGACCGGGGGTGCGTCGCTCATGACGGCGAACGGCGGGGACCGGAGCGATGTGGCGGCGGGCCCGCAGTCGTCCGATGCGCCCACCGCCGGCGCCGCGCCCCTGCTCTCAGTTTCCCTGACGTTCGACGGCGGCCGGTCCAGCCAGCGGGAAGCGGCTCGCATTTTGGCTGACCACCAGTTGCGCGGCACCTATTACGTCAACTCAGGCTTCATTGGCGCCGCCGGCTTCCTGAACCAGGAGGACCTGCACCGCCTCGCCGAACAGCATCACGAAATCGGCGGATACACGGTCACCCTGGCGGATCTCACCGCCGTCGAGCCCGGCGAAGCACAACGGCAGGTGTGCAGTGACCGGGCGAAGCTCAGTGAATGGGGTTTCAAGGTGACCAGCTTTGCCTACCCGTTTGGTGCAACGTCCCCCGCCGCCGGGGAGATCGTGTCCGGCTGCGGCTACAACAGCGCCAGGGGACAGGACCGGATCCGCAGCCCGCACTCCTGCGAATCCTGCGCCCCGGCTGAGACCGTACGGCCAGAGGATCCCTTCAACACCCGTGCCACCTCCGAGGTGGGCCGGGACTGGACACTGCAGGATCTGCAGCAGACCGTGGAACAGGCCGAGGCGGCAGGTGGCTGGCTGCAGCTGGCTTTCTACGACATCGATGACTCCGGAAGTCCGCTCTCGATCAGCCCGGCCCTGTTCGAACAGTTTGCCGCCTGGTTGGATGCCCGGACAGCGCAGGGCACCATGGGGGTCCGGACCGTCCACGAGGTGATCGGCAAAGTGGCCAAGCCTGTGGTCCCGGGGGTGGCTGCACCCCCTGCCGGTCCGGGCGTCAACGCCCTGCGGAATCCGGGTCTGGAAACCCCGGGAAAGTATGGCCTGCCGGAGTGCTGGCAGGTGGCAGGCTACGGGGAGAATTCGTCCGAACTGGCAACCCTGGCGCCCGGCTTCCGGGACGGAACGTCCCGGCGGCTGGACGTCACCGGCTACGCGTCAGGGGACGTCAAGCTCCTCCCGGTCCTGGACCTGGGAGCCTGCGCGCCCAGCGTCACCGCAGGCCACGCCTACTCGCTGCGCGCCTGGTACCAGTCCACGGCGCGGACGCAATTCGCTGTGTACTACCGCAACGCCATGGGTGATTGGCAGTTCTGGACGGCCAGCCCGTATTTCCCCGCAAGGACGACCTACGGGCAGGCGGTCTGGGAGACACCGCCCGTTCCCGACGGCGCAGAGGCCATCAGCTTCGGGCTCAACCTCTTCAGTGACGGCCAGCTGGCCACCGATGACTACGAAATGTACGACACCGTGGGGGCGCCGCCTCCTGCCCAGTAAGCCCCCAGTCCCGGGGCCTTCCCAAGATGAATCGAGTGGTAAGCCATGAAAACTACCGGCTGCGAGCCCGTGGAAGAACTGCCTCCGCGCGAGGGTGCCCGGCGGGGACTGCTCCGCCGGGCCAAATCCTTGGTGACCGTGGCGGCCGCCCTGGCCCTGGCCGTCGCCGGCCTGGCGATGAGCCCGCCCGCAGCCCATGCTGCCGCGCCCACGGTGGTCAGCCTGACGTTCGACGACGGCCACGCGGACCAGCTGGCGGCAGCCCAGACCATGAACTCGCTGGGACTGAAGGGGACTTTCTACGTGACCTCCGGCGTCGTAGGCACCCCCAACTACTTCACGCTCGCCCAAGTCCAGGCGCTGGCGGCCGCAGGGCATGAAATCGGTGGCCACACCGTCACCCACCCGGACCTCACCACCCTGCCCAGCGATGAAGCCACGCGGCAGGTCTGCAACGACCGCGTCAACCTCAGCAACTGGGGTTTCCGGGTGACCAGCTTCGCCCACCCGTTCGCGGCGGCCAACGCCGGCACCGAGGCGATCGTGCGGAACTGCGGCTACAACAGCGCCCGCGGGCTGGGCGATATCCGCACCCGGTTCAGCTGCGGTACGTGTGCGGTGGGCGAATCCATCCCGCCGGCCGACCCCTATTACACGGCAGCGCCGGACCAGGTGGAAAACACGTGGACGCTGGCAGATCTCCAACGGAGCGTCACGCAGGCCGAGAACGGAGCCGGCGGCTGGGTCCAGCTGACGTTCCACCACATCGCCAATAACCCTTCCGACTCCATCACCATCTCGCCCACCCTGTTTAACCAGTTCGCCAACTGGCTGAAGACCCGTCCCGCCACCACCACCGTCAAAACGGTGGACCAGGTCATCGGCGGGACGGTCAAGCCACTGGTGTCAGGGCCGGCCGTTCCGCCGCCCGGCACCGGCAACCTGGTCAAGAACCCGGGCTTTGAAACGCTCACCAACGGCGCTCCCCAGTGCTGGCAGCAGGGGGGATACGGAACCAACACCCCCACTTTCAGCACGGTCAACCAGGGCCGGACCGGCAGGGGAGCCCAAGTGGTGATGCGGAGCTACACCAACGGTGACGCCAAATGGCTGCCGTCCCTGGACCTGGGCGGATGCTCACCCGCGGGAACGGCCGGGCACAGCTACAACCTGGGCATGTGGTACAAATCCACTGTTCCAACGCAGTTCGCCCTGTACTACCGCAGCGGAATAGGCTCCTGGACCTACTGGACCTCAAGCCCCTGGTTTGCAGCGGCAACCACGTTCCAGAAGGCCACCTGGACCACTCCGGCCCTTCCCGCCGGCGCAAGCGGCATCAGCTTCGGCCTGAACATCTTCAGCAACGGCTCGCTGGTCACCGATGACGCCGAGATGTTCGACGCCGCCGCAACGCCGCCGCCGCCCCAACCGGCGGCGGGTGCGAACCTCGTGCAGAACGCCGGGCTGGAAACCGCTGGCACCGGCACCCTTCCGCAGTGCTGGCAGGCGGCTGGCTTCGGCACGAACACCCCCACTTACACCACCCTTGCCAGCGGTGCCCATTCCGGCACCAAGGCCGTCCGGCTGGTGATGAGCAACTATTCAAACGGTGACAGCAAGCTGCTTCCGGCCCTGGACTCCGGTTCCTGCGCTCCACCTGCCATCGCCGGCAAGACCTACTCGCTGCGTGCCTGGTACACCTCCACGGCCACCACCCAGTTCGCGGTCTATTACCGTAACTCCGCAGGCACGTGGGTGTACTGGACCTCCAGCCCCTGGCTCGCGCCGGCCGCCACGTACACGCAGGCCAGCTTCACCACGCCGGCACTGCCGGCGGGGGCCACCGCCATCAGCTTCGGCCTCAACCTCTTCAGCAACGGCACCCTGATCACGGACGACTACGCGATGTACGACACTGTGGGGGCTCCGGCGCTGTGATTGCTGTTTCGATCGTCCTGGTCCTTGGTGTCAGCACCATTTTCTGGACCCTTGTTGGGCTGGTGCGCCTCGCGGGGGAGAACTCCTGGCTGTTGGAGGAGTGGAAACACCGGTACCGCACCTGGCGGTCCGTCAGGGCAGGGTTGCCGGCCGTCGCCGCCCGGCCGCGGAGGGGCCGGCACAGGGGAACCGGCATCCGCATCCTGCCGTCCCACGTCGCCGTGCTGGTCGCCGCCCATAACGAGGCACTGGTGATCAACGAGACCATCCGTGCGGCGTCGAGGCTGGTACCGCGCCGGAACATCCACGTGGTGTCGGACATGTCGACGGACAACACGGCACAGCTGGCACGCGCAGCCGGCGTCAAAGTGCTGGAGCTGGACCCCAACCGGGGCAAGGCGGGTGCCCTGGCCGCAGGGATTGCGCATTTCGACCTGTGCCGGCGGTTCAAGGTAGTGATGCTGCTGGATGCCGATACGCGTCCCACCGAGGATTACCTTCGGACCGGCCTGCCGCTGTTCGCCGATCCAACGGTGGTGGCCGTGGCAGGAAGGGCAAAATCCATCATGGATCCGCCCTCGCCTACCGCCATGGGACGGTTCCTGGTGGCCTACCGGGAGCGTCTCTACATCGTGGTGCAGCTCCTGCTGAAGTACGGGCAGGCGGCGCGCGGTGCCAATGTGGTGTCCATCGTTCCGGGGTTCGCCAGCATGTACCGGACCAGCGCGCTGCAGGAGATCGACGTCGTCGCGCCCGGCCTGGTCATCGAGGACTTCAACATGACGTTCGAGATCCACGCCAGGAAACTTGGCAGGATCGCGTTCCACCCCTCCGCGGCGGTGGCCTATACCCAGGACCCGGACAGGCTGCAGGATTATATGAAGCAGGTCCGCCGGTGGATCCTGGGATTCTGGCAGACGGTCCGGCGGCACCGGAAGCAGACGGGCCGCTTCTGGCTGGTCCTGGCAACGTACATTTTCGAGCTGTTGATGAGCTGCGTCTTCTTTGTGCTGCTGCTGCCGGTGTTCCTCGTCTCCACCTTTGCCGCGATCCAGGTGGGAGCCTTCGGCAGCGACTGGGATGTTGCGGTCTTCCTGTCCGGGCTGCTGCGGCCGCAGGATGTGCTGTTTGGTGTCCTGCTACCGGACTTCCTGTTGACCATCCTGGCAGCGGTTTCCCTCCGCAAGCCCGGGATGCTGCTGATGGCACCCCTGTTCCCGCTGATGCGGATCCTGGATGCCTTCCTGTGCCTCCAGGTACTCCCGAAGGCGTTCTCCTCTGCCTCGACCGGCACCTGGGTCAGCCCGGCCCGCAGGGTGCAGGGAAAGGAGCTGACCCCGGTGACGGCCGGGAACGGAGCCTCCTGACGGCTGCCAGGAGGCTCCTGTCAGGCGTCTCCGTCAGGCGGTACTGCAGGAGGCATTGCCGGCTTCTGCCGTCAGTTGCTGACTCCGGAAGTGGTCTCGACGGTCAGCCACGGTCCGGCCGGAACATCGGCACGGTCGATGAAGCGCCACGAGACGCGGTCGCTGCTGCCGTCCAGTTCGGCGAAGCCAAGGCAGCCGTTCAGCGCGGGGGAGACGTCCATGCCGGCGCCCTGGGTAGCGTCCGCGGAGAAGCTCTGGTTGACCGGGCGTGCGTCGCCGGCCCCGAAGACGTAGGCGGAGTCGTGGTATTCGGAACCGCTGGAGGGACCGGCATCCTCGATCTGTCCGTAGCAGGTGCTGCCGTTCGGGCCCGTGATCTGGACCCACCGGTTCTTCATGTAGCTGTATTCCTGGTTTGCACAGTTGTTGACGCCGGTGGCGGCGTTGTCCGCGGCAGCCCACGGAATCACCTGGCAGCGCTCGGCGAAGGCGACGGCGTCGTTCAGGTCGTCGTAGGGCAGGTCCAGGTAGAACGGGTTCTGCAGCGGCTTGGGCTGGTTGAGCGGGAAGTATCCGTTGCTGGCAACCCGCCGTTCGGTGGCGCATTTGAAATCGGCGCCGGAACCGGAGCTCACACCGTCACACCCGCCGTAATAGCTGCCGGGGCATCCGGCAGCGCCCGCGTCAACAGTGCCGAGCTTTACGCCGGTGTGCTGGAACGCCCACTGGCTGTTGTAGGTGGAGCAGACCTGCGAACCGTCCGAGAGGCTGGCGTTGAAGATCTCGCCAACCCAGAACGTGGTGCTGATGATATTGCTGTGCAGGGGGTACGCGCTGCTGCCGCTTCCGGTGGCCGCCGCCGGAACAATGGCCGGAGCAGGTGCCGGAGCCGGAGCTGCCGGCGCCGGGGCCTGGGTAGCCGGAGCGGGAGCGGCGGCCGGGGAGCTTTCCGTTGCGGGAACCGGTGTGCTGCTTGGCAGGGGAGCTGGCGTCCGCTTGGGCTGTGCCTTGTCCTTTGCCGGCGACTCGGACGGGCGCTGTCCGGCTGCTTTGGTGGCTGCGGAGGTGGTGGCGGACGACTGTGTGGCCGAAACCGCGAACAGTCCACCGGCGGCCAGTAGCAGCACCGCTGCAAGTGCTGTGATCAGGTGTTTCATGGGATGTCATATCTGTTGGGTGCATGGACTCCGAGACCATGGCGGCCCGCCGCGGGCGCGCAAAAGAAACGTGCAGCGGCAACGCTGCACGTCGTTTTTTCTATCGCCCGGGATGGTGGATCGCGGTGGGGGCAGCTACATCAATCGGCGGCTCGTCAACTCCCCAGCCGCAGGCGCCGGAACCTGCCCACGCCACCCAACCTTACACAGGCACGGTCCAGCGCCCGAATCGGGGATACCCGGTCCGGGGCCCAAAAATCCAAGTAGTACACACTCAATCCCTGCCTGAAATGGCCCGATACCGTGTGAGCATCTCGACAACGGTCCTACCGCGGCCACCAGGAAATGCGCCCGGTGGCCCTCACCTAAGACAGGACCATGGACAACGCGGCAGGCAACCACCTTTCTCAGGGAATCATCCGGGCAGCGGAGCTGCATGACATTGTTGTCGCCCTGTCAGGGCCTGAACCGGCAGGTGTGCTGATCTCCGGCGCCGGCGGTTCGGGCATGACAACCCTCCTGGACGCCGCGGCTTCCGTCCTGGAGGGGACATTTTCTGTAGTTGCGCGCACCGCTGCCAGTTCGTTTGCGGATGTTCCGTTCAGCATTGCCATGGCGCTGATTCCGGACCTGCCCGCGAAATCGAATGCTTCCCCCAGGTTCCTGGTGCAGGCCTCGCGCCAGGCGTTGCGCAGCGCCGGGCCCCCGGGGATGCCCGTGCTGCTGGCCCTGGACAACATAGATTTCCTTGACGATCTCTCGCTCTGGCTCCTCAACAGGGTGGTGTCCGAACCGGATATCCGGCTCTTGGCGACCCACCGGTCCGACAGGCCGCTGCGCATGGAACTGATGGAGTCGGTGGTGGCCCGGCAGCTGTCGGTGGTCAACCTTTCCGAACTGGGTCCGGAACGGATGCGGGACTTCCTGGCGTCCCGGCTCCAGGGCCGGCCTTCAGAGGGCCTGGTCCGGAATATCCAGTCGGCCTCCGCCGGCAACATGCTGGCTGCGAGGCTCTTCCTTGATGCGGCCGTGGCCGGCGGCGGTGTTGCCTGCTCTGGCGGTGAATGGTCCATGACCCGCGACACGCACGCGGGCACCCAGATCCAGGAGCTCGTGACGCGACGGCTGGCCGCGTATCCGCACCAGCAGCGGCAGCTGATAGATTTCCTGGCCGTCGGCGAGCCGCTCTCCGTCGGCGTCGCCGAAGCGCTGGCAGGAAGCGTTGCCCTGGCCGAACTCCGGTCTGCGGGCGCCGTCCGGATCCAGGACGCCGGCCTGCCGGATCCCGCTGCGGCCACTGCAACCCTCAACCATGTCCTCGAAGCCGGTGCTGCCCTGCAGCAGTTGGCGCCGGACCGGCAGCGTGAACTCCGGCTTGCCCTTCGAGGGCAGATGTCGCACGGTGATGCCGGTTCGCTGTGGGACCTGTTCCGCCGCGTGGCCCTGGAACAGGTAAGCGGCTTGCCCACCCCGGACGCCGACCTGCTGGCCGTCGCTATTGCCGCCAACGACCTGCATGACAGCCACCGCGCCCGGCACGCCGCCGCAGGGGTGACGGCGCCGGAACTAGGGCTTCCGGCCGGCGTCGAACATGCAAGGGCCCTGTACCTCATGGGGGACATCTACGGCAGCGTCCAGTTGCTCAGGCGGCTGCTGGCATCCTCGGAGGGGGCGGACAACAGGGAGTTCCTGCGGGCTGTCTGGCTGCTGGTGCGGGCGCTGCATCCCACATCCCCGGACCCCAACGTCCTGCATGCCCTCGTTTACGATGCGCGACGGCGGGTGGAGGCCGCCGTCGACGCCGAACCTTTTGGCGGGCAGGAGGCACGGGACGAACTGGACGTCCTGCAGTTGTACCTTGATGCCCAGTCCGGCTCCTGGCCACGGGCCGGGGATGCGCTGTACCAGCGGCTCAGCCGGCAGCACACCATCGGCGCAGGAATGGGCGGCGATCACCGGGCCGGCGGGGAAACCGGTGGCCCGCCGCCGCTGCCCACAACCGAAGCGGGCGTGCTGCTGATGGCGCTGGTCTCCCAAGGGCTGGCTGTTGGCGGCCGGTTTGCAGAGGCAGTGGAGCTGTCCACCGCCGCCCTGGAATCCCTGGAACGCCTGCCCCGGTGCACTGTGGACTTCCACGCCGTGGTGCTGATCATCCACGGCTCTAACCTGATTTGGCGCGGCCAATGGGGTGGCAAGGAAATGGTGTGCTCGGGGGCGCCGCGCCAGACCGTTGGCCGGCTCAGCTATTTTGAGGGGCCGGCGCACCTGTACCGGGCCTTCGTCCTGGCCCGGCAGGGCAGCCTCGACCTGGCATGTGAGCACTTCCGGCAAGCGAAGGTGCGTTTCGATGAAGCAGACCCTGAAGGGCTGCTGCCGGTCACACTGAGCGGACTTGCCGCGGCCGCGTGGCTGCTGGGAGACGTGGGGCAGGTCCGCCGCGCCCTGGCAGCCTACGACGCGAGACGGCAGTCCGGCAGCTACCTGGCCGCCCGGCTGGCGGACAGTTACTCTTCGGCGGCACGTTCGGTGGTGAGCGGAGCAGGCTCGTCCAACCGCAGGCTGCTGCAATTGGCGGATACCGCCGGCAAACGGGGACACCGCGCCCTGGAGAACCTCAACCTGGGACTCGCGGCGCGGACGGGAGCACGCGGAGTGAGGTCCCAGGAGGTGGGAGTGGCGGACCTCATCTGGAGCGTGCCGCCGGCAATGCTGGGAGAGCCGCAGGACGACATGCCGGCGTCGCATCCGGAGGTGGCCTTCCCCGGATACGACGATCCTGCTCAGGAGGATGTCCTGGGCGCCGGGGAGGTGCCGCCGGCAGGGTCCATTGCTGCAAGGCCCCCTGCTGCCCTCCCGGACCTCGGCAAGCTGTCCAACAGGGAGCGGGAAGTTGCCGGGCTGATTGCTTCCGGGCTGAGCAGCGCGGAGGCGGCGGTCCGCCTGGGGATCTCCGTGAATACGGTCAACGCGCACCTGCAGCGGACCTACGGGAAACTCGGGGTCTCGAGCAGGCAGGAACTTTCCGAAGTGTGGAACCACGGAGGGGACTTTCCGGAGTAGCCCGGCCCGCCAGGATGGTGGAATCAGCATCCCCCACGAAAGGGGCCCCGCCGGTGTGGCTGCAGTGCAGCTCTCCGGCCGGGCCCTGGTGGTGCCGGGCGTCCCCGCTACAGCGGCAGGGACGTCATGAGTACCGAAATCGACACGAGGCCAAGGACGCACCAGACGAAGGCCAGTTGCCACATCTTGGCCTGTCCCTTCCGGTGGCTTCCATGCCACACCCGCTCCATTTCCTGAGCATCCATGCAGCAATTTTCGGCGCGGCAGTGCCGCTGCGAAAGGGTGGCCGCCACCCTTCTGCGGGTTGGGGGCACTCCATGGGCAAGGCAGGCTACTTACGCAGCCGGACCACGCGGAAAGCCGACCGGAGGTGGCTGCGGAGACGCTTGGTCCTTGCGGATGCGGTGCGCGGATAGCCTGTGGAGATGAGGAACCTGGACCTGAACCTGCTGCCCCCTTTGCAGGTCCTGCTGGAACTCAAGAACATCTCCCGGGCGGCCGAACGGCTCCAGCTCAGCCAGCCGGCCACCAGCGCTGCGATGGCGAGGCTCCGGCGGCATTTCGACGACGAACTGCTGGTCCGCAACGGCCGCACCTACGACCTGACGCCCTTTGCGCAGTCCTTGGTCCCGCTGGTGGATGAAGCCCTGTTGCACATCCAGCGGGCCACCCGGGTGCGGTCAGGGTTCGATCCCGGCACCAGCGAGCGGGAGTTCATCATCGCCGCATCGGACTATGCCGCCGCACTGATTGTTGGCCCCTTGCGGGGGATCCTCCGTGATGAGGCGCCCGGAGTATCAGTGGATTTCATGCCCACCTCCAAATCCGGGATCCAGGGCCAGCTGGCCGATTACTCCAAGATCGACCTTCTGGTGGGTCCCACGGGGTACCACATGCAAGGTGCCAGCAGGCAGCTTTTCCGGGACAGCTTCGTTGTGGTCGCGGACGCCGCGAGTTCCCTGCTTCAGCGACCCCGTCTCACACTGGAAGACCTGGTCACGGTGCCGCACGCCGTGGGGTATTTTGGCGAGGGCATCAGCACACCGGCGGACAAGCTCTTCGAGTCCCTGGGCCTGCAGCGCCGGGTGGCCGCCGTGGTGGCAGGCTTCCTGTCTCTGCCCCTTCTGGTGGAAGGGACGGATCTTGTGGCACTGGTGCCGCGGATGCTGGCGGCAAGGGCCGCGCGCGGCGCCAATATCGCGGTCCTGGAATTCGCTGACGATACCGAGGCGTCCCTGGTGGAGGCTATGTACTGGCATCCGTCCCAGACAGAGGACCCGGCAAGCGTCTGGCTTCGTTCCGTGGTCCAGCGTTCATGCGGACGGCTACAGGAACTCTTCCCGGTTGAGGCCCACCCTGTGGTGATTGGCGCCGCCAAAGGGCAGCAGCAGGTGCAGTCCTGAGGCTACGGCACCTGCTGCTGCCTGCGGAGGTTCGTCAGGTAGCCGGAAGCACTGCGGCAACCCGGTTCCGGGGGCGAGTCCGGGCGGGGACCCGAGTCAGGGCTTCGCGGCGATCGCCCACGGTGTTTTCGATGGTTCCGATGCCTTCAACGGTCATGCGCACCACGTCGCCGGTTGCCAGCGGCGGGGGAGTCTGGGCGCCGTTTCGGCCCCAGAGTTCGGCGAGGCAGCCGCTGCCACACGTGCCGGATCCCAGTACATCGCCCGGCCGGATTACCGAATCCTGCGACGCGTAGGCCACGAGTTCGGCGAACGGCCAGCCCATGTTGGAGAGCAGGTCCTGGCCGATCTGTACGCCGTTGACCTCCACGGACATGGAGATGGGCAGGAACCCCTCCGCGTCGTGCCGGTCCTCAAACTCGTCCGCGGTGACGATCCAGGGGCCCAGGGTGTTGGAGAAATCCTTGCCTTTGCACGGTCCCAGGCTGACCTTCATTTCGCGCCGCTGCAGGTCCCGGGCGGACCAGTCGTTGAGGACGGTGTAGCCGAAGATGTGCCGGTGCGCCGCCTCCGTGTCCAGGTTCCGGCCGTCGCTGCCGGGAACGCGCCCGACGACGGCTGCCACCTCGGTCTCGAAGTCCAGGTCCACGCACCCGGCTGGGATCCCAATCAGCTCGCCCGTGCCGGTCACGGTGTGCGGGTTGGTGAAGTAGAACGTGGGCGCCTCGTACCATTCGGGCACCACGCCGGCGACGCCGTCGATGCTCTTCCGGACGCCCTCAACGTGTTCCTCGAACGCCACGAAGTCGCGGATGGTGGCCGGCGCCAGCGGGGCGAGCAGCTGCACGTCCGCCAGCGGAACCGCCGCGCCGGAACCGATGGTCCGCCGGGCAATGGCCAGCGTCTCCTCGAGGCCGGCGTCCAGCAGGGTTTGCACGTCCTGGCCCGCAGGCAACGCGTGGCAGGCACCGCCGCTGACAAAGCCGGATTGCGTCCCGCCGTCGTGGTTCCATCTGGCGATCTTGACCATGAATCTGTTCCTTAGGCTGGGTGGCTGACGGTACGGGTTGACGCCGGGGTGATGCCGAGGGCGGCGGCGTTCCCGGCGAGGACCTTCGCTTCGGCTGCGGAGGGAAGCTGTGCCTGATTTACCTCCGCCACTGGCTGGTCTGAGCCCATGTCGAACGGGTAGTCGGAGCCGAGCAGCACTTGGCCCGGTCCGGCGGCGGCTACGAGCGCCGCCAGCTCGGCAGGGCTGTGCACCAGGGAATCAAAGTAGAGCTTCTGCAGGTAGGACGACGGCGGTTCGGCGCACCCGTGGGCCTCGGGCCGGACCCGCCAGGCGTGATCGGAGCGGCCCAGGGTGGTGGGGAGGTACCCGCCCCCGTGTGCGGCCAGGACCTTGAGTTCAGGGTGCCGGTCGAGGACACCGGAGAAGACCAGATGGGACAGGGCCACGGCGTTTTCGGCGGGCTGGGAGACCGTATTGGCGAGGTAGAAGCGGTCCAGCCGCTCATCCAGCGAGCAGCCGAACGGGTGCAGGAACACCAGGGCGCCCAGCTCCGCGGCGCGGGACCATAATGGTTCGAGCCGCGGATCGCCCAGCTCAACGGTGCTGCGGTCCCCGCCGGGAGTGGCGGCGAAAGAACCGATTTCGACGCCGAGGAGTCCGCATTCCAGCACCGCGTGTTCCAGGGCTTCCACCATGAGGTGCGGGTGCTGCAGCGGAACCAGGCCCAGCCCGTTGAGCCGTTCCGGGGCGCGCTCCACGAACTCCCGCACCGCATGGTTCGCGGCCCGCGCGAGCTGCAGCGAGAGTTCCTCGCCGGCGAAGTAGTAGAAGTGCGATGGCGACGGCGAGACCAGCTGCACGTCCACGCCCTGGGCGTCCATATCGGCAAGCCGGCGGTCCAGGTCCGTCAACTGCGGCCACCGCTCCTTGATCATCTTTCCTGACGCGGCCATGGACTCGGGCCCGTTGCGCCGCACCTCCAGCGCCTGCTGCGCACCGAAGCCCTGGGGATCAGCCTCGGCCACCAGCTGCTGCAGGGCCGGAAGCAGGATGTGCGCGTGGACGTCGATGACAGGTGCCGGCGCGTCCGGGGAAAGGTTGCTCATGCGGTTTCCTTCAACATGGTGGAAAGCGAGTTCATCAGGCCGGGAACATCGGCGTCGCGGACGTCGTCGAGCATCCACTGGCCCAGCTGGACCGAGGCGTTGACCACAGCCGTGGCCCGGTCCAGGCGGCGGTCGGTGAACTCCTTGAACAGGGTTTCGGTGACGTGGTCGGCATTAATCAGCAGTTCGGCCAGGACGGCGGCGTCCTCCAAAGCCATGGCAGCGCCCTGGGCCACTGTGGGCGGGCAGCTGTGCGCGGCGTCGCCGATGATGACGGTGCGGCCGCGGTTCCACGGCCCGTCGACGAGGTGGGTGGTGAACCAGGTGTAGTTGATGCGGGCGCTGTGGTCCAGGTTGTCGCGGATCTCGTTCCACGGTCCGCCGTAGGCTGCGGCGAGTTCGGCCATGATGCGGGGGCCGTCCTCATGTTTGCGCTCCTGCGCCTCTTCCACCAGGTAGGCGTAGATGGTGTCCGGGCCCGTGGGGCAATAGCCGGCGATGAAGCAGGGGCCGCCGTAGGTGAGGTCGGTGCGGACCACTTCTTCGGGCCGCTCCACGAAAGCGCGCCAGATGCCCATGCCGGTGGGCCTGGGTTCGACATCGATGCCGATCGCCTTGCGGACGGCGGAGTGCAGCCCGTCAGCGCCGATCAGGAGGTCGTAGCTGGCGGCGGTGCCATCGGCTGTGCGCACGGTGACGGACCCGCCGTCGTCCGCTATCTCCGTGACCGTCCTGCCGTAGCTGATGCGTGCGCCCGCCTGCTCGGCGCGTTCGCGGAGGATGGCGGTGAGGTCCGGCCGGTACATGCCCATGGTGGCCGGAAGGTCATCGCCGCCGGTACGGATATCCTCAAGGACTGCCAGGACGGTGCCGTTGGGGTCCGGGGCGCGCAGGCCCAGGGTGCTGAACCCGTAGCCCTTGGCCTCTACCTGGTCCCAGACGCCGAGCTGCCGGAGGACCCGGAGGGCGTTCCCCTGCAGGGTGATTCCGGACCCGAGGGTCTGCGGGACGTCGGCCTTTTCCAGGATCTCCACCCGGATTCCTGCATCGGCCAGGAGGATGGCAGCGGCCAGCCCGGCGGCACCCGCCCCAACGATTCCTACGTTGTGTACTGCTGCCATCGCTGACTCCTTTGTTCTGACGGCGTTACTGGTGTTGGTATTAAGTGGAGCTGCCCGCGTGCGGCTTACCGCAGGGCGATCGGGTTGACGGGTGAGCCGACGGCACCGGTGATGGGCAACGGGGCTGCGGTCAGCAGGAAGTCGTACCTGCCGTCCGCCGCGCAGGCTTCGCCCAGTGCGTCCGGGTCCCACATCTCGCCGAGGAACAGTCCCAGGTTGGGGATGGCGATCTGGTGGAGGGGCTGGAACGCGGCGTCGAATTCGTTGGGGCGGACCTCGAAGCCCCAGGTGTCGGTGGCGATCCCGGCGATTTCGCTGCGGTGCAGCCAGGGGGCGGTGCTGAAGGACAGTCCGGGGGCGGACCCGCCGGCGTAGTCTCCCCAGCCGTCGCGCCGGGCGCGGGTGTACTGTCCGGTGCGGATCACCACGATGTCGCCGCGGCGCACTTGGGAGCTGGGTCCTTGTAGGTCGATGGTCCGCTGGAGATGTTCGGGGGTGATGGCGAAGCCGTCCGGCAGCTCGCCGTCGGTCCGTCCCAGCTCGGGTCCCAGGGCGCGGCCGACGTCGAGCAGCACACCCCGGGTGGCGATCTTGGCGGCGGCGGTTTCGATGCCGGTGACCAGGTCGCCTTCGGAAGTGACGACGTCACCGGCGGCGCGGCCGTTCCAGGCCTTGCCCTGGTCGAAGATGTGGCCCAGGCCGTCCCACTGGGTGGAGCACTGCAGCGGCATGGCGATGACGTCGTCCGCGCCGCCGAAGCCGTGGGGGAATCCCTGGTTGCCGCGTTCGGCGTCCACTCCGGTGTCCGTCATGGTGTGCACCGGGTTGGTGCGGCGCCGCCAGCCCTTTTGCGGGCCGTTGGTGTCGAACGGCTGGGACAGCGAGAACGCCTCCCCGGTGGTGACCAGTGCTGCGGCTTCGACGCGTTTGGCTGCGTCAATGAAGTTCAGGGTGCCCAGCACGTCATCGGCGCCCCAGCGGCCCCAGTTGTTGTGGGCTGCGGCCATGGCGCGGATGCTGCCCAGCGGATCGTCACGCCGGACCACCGGGGAATCAGTGGCTGATTCCCCGGTGCCGGTTGCTGTGTCCTGAGCGGTCACTGCTTGCTGCTTTCGGTGGTGGTTTCGTCCTTGCAGTGGATGAGCTGGGTGCCCAGGCCTGTGATGGTGCCTTCCATGACGTCGCCGTCCTGGAGGAGCCTGCCCCAGTGCTGGCCGTTGCCGGCCGGGCTGCCGGTGAGGACCAGGTCGCCTGGGCGCAGCGGCATGATCTGCGAGGCTTCGCTGACCAGTTTGGCCACGCCGAAGATCATGTCCTGCGTGGATTCGTCCTGCATGGCCTGGCCGTTGAGTTTCAGCGTCACCTGGACGTCCTGGGGGTCGCCGAAGAATTTGGCCGGCACCAGCAGGGGGCCGGTGGGCAGGAAACCGGGCGCGTTTTTGGCCCGGTACCAGTCCGAGCCGATGGCCGGCATGTCCTTGCGGAACACATACTCGCGCGTGGTGATGTCGTTGACCATGGTGTAGCCGAAGACGTGCTCGAGCGCTTCTTCGGGGGTGACCCGGAACGCCGTCTTGCCGATGACCGCCGCAAGTTCCAGCTCCCAGTCGTGGGACGTGGAGTACGACGGCAGGGTGAGGTCATCCGTGGCGGACGCGATCGCCGTCGGGAGCCCGATGAAGAAGTACGGCGTGCCCTGGCCCGCGCGCTTGTCCATCATGGCCGCCGTCGCGGCGCGGACCTCTTCGGCGTCTTCGCCCGGTTCGCGGTGTGCGACGGCGAGGTCGATGACGTGCTTGCGGTAGTTCGCACCGGTCTGCAGGATCTGGGTCGGCTCCACGGGGGCAAGGATTTCGACGGCCGCACGCGCCAGTCCGGTGTCTGCACCTGCGGAGGCGGCCAGGGAATCCAGTTCCGCTTCGGTGGTGTCCCAGTGCTCGATCAGGGAGTTGATGTCCCCGTCGAGCGGCAGGACCCGGTCATCAACGAGCAGGCCCGTGCGGGCTTTGCTGTCCCCGGGTTCCTGGAACCGGAGGAGTGAATAGGTGGTTTCAGCCATGGTGTCTTAGCCCCGGCCCTGCTGGGCGTAGGGGTTCAGGAGTGCTTCCTTCATTTCCGGGGAGGCGCCCTCTTCAGTGGCGGTGAAACCTTCGGCCGGCGGGAAGGACTCGGTCATGGAGTGCGGCATGGCGCCGTTCTTGTAGAAGTTATTGGAGCCCTCGGACGGCTTCCAGGTGTTGGCCTCCCAGTCCGGAACGTAGTTGCGGTAGCCGCCGGAGTTCAGCTCGACGCGCAGGCCGGAGGGGTCACGGAAGTAGAGGAAGTTCTGCTCGCCCACGCCGTGGATGGAGGGGCCATATTCCATGGGGGTCCCGTTCTCCATCATGACGTCGGCGGTGCGGAGCAGGTCCTCCGTGGCATCTACCCAGAAGGCAATGTGGTTGACGCGGCCGGGGCGGTTGGAGGTGTCCAGGACGACGCCGAGGTCGTGGGACTTTTCGTTGGTGGTCAGGACCGAGAAGACCGTGATGGGGGCTTCGTCCAGGTCCACGAATGCCATGACGCGGAAGCCGAGGGCCTCGTTGTACCACTTGGCAAAGCCGCGGACGTCCTGCGTGGCGACGGTGACGTGGTCCAGGAATCGCGGGGCGGCCGCGTGGCTGCTGCGACGCTCGGGACGGTCCGGATAGGTGGACTCGAAGCCGGGCTCGGCCACGAACTTTTCCACCTCATAGAACAGGCGCATGTGGTGGCCATAGGGGCCGGTGAACTCGTAGGCCTTGCCGTAGCCGTGGCCGCCGGCGGTCCAGGTGCCCTGTACACCAGTGGTTTCAATGCGCTGGGCGGCGGCTTCCAGGGCTGCCTGCGAATTGGTGCGCCAGGCCATCCGGCCGAGGGACGCTTCAGGGCCTTCGGTGATGACCAGGCTGTAACGGTAGTAGTCGCCCCAGCAGCGCAGGTAGGCGTTGCCATCCACCCGGTCAATGATGCGCATTCCGAACTTTTCCTCGTAGAACTTGGCCGAGGCTTCGACGTCGGGGGTGGTGATCTCAAGGTGGGCAAGATGGGAGAGGGGAGTTTCCACGCTGAATTCCTTCTGTGTACTGGCTGCTATCGGTTTGCTGCAGGTCCTGTAACCACTCTGGGGCAGCCCCATCATCGGGGGAAGCGCACTTTTTTTATATCGATCATTTATCCCGCAAATACCCGGAGCTGCCGGACGGCTCGGGCGTCTCTTTCCTGTCACCGGCAGTTCAAGGAGATAGGGAAACGAAATGCCGGCTATCGCTGATTACTATTTCCGCGTGCCAACTCAGTTCGTTAGCTTGGGGGTCGATTCACCGATCTGGCGGCCGCCCGCGCGCCAGGCTGGTGCCCAGCGGCCCACTCGCCCCCCGAACTCCTTGGAACGCCTTACATGCATACGTCAGCGAACATCAAACAGGCAGCAGGGGCAGCGTTAGTCCCGGAAGGGCTCCGCCCCACCGGCATGCTGGAAGTATCAGTGGCCGCACATTCCACGGGCGCCGGCGCGCTGGACGATGCGGTAGCCGTTGTCTCGGTGGCCGCAGCGGAGCACAAAATCGGCATCCTGATATCCCGCATTGGCGAGGACCGGTACATCGTACGTGCCCACCCAAGCGTTCCTTACGGGCTGGTCCGGCAGGCTATGGCATGAACACGCTCTTGAGAGAAACCCCTTCAGCACACCGGTAAACGTCAGAAGCCCCGATGCAAGGTGTATCGGGGCTTCTGACGTTTACGGGAGTTATAGCGCCTCCACATGCGCCCTGACGTGGGTGCCGTCTTGGCTGAGCCAGCCTTTGCCGGCGGCGTAGACAAGCATGTTGGCAAAGCGATAGTTCCACCCCATGCCGATCCTCCCGGCGCATTCCCCTTTGATCCAATCCACCGAAACCATGACGTCGTCATGGTCGAGTTTCCCGGCTGACGCGGACGCCAGTAGGCCCGGCAGGTCCTCCCTTGCCTCCTCGGACAAGAGCACCTTGAAGCTGGAGCAATCATCGGGCTCGTCAAGGGCAACTGAACCGGGGCTGACGCGAACGTGCACGTGGAATTCCTATCGCTCAAGGAGAATGCGTATTTGATTCCACTATGCCGATGCCGCGGAAGGCCGGGAAGACGAGGTTCCTGATGGCCGGTATTCACAATAGTTATGCCAGCCGGATCAAAAGCTGCGCACAGGATGCGCCGTTAGGGGCCAGCACTCTCGCGGTTGGACCCATCCAGCTCGGCCAAGAGGTAGGAAGCCACCATTCCTGAGAGTTTTTCAGCGATGTCGGGCCATTCCAGGTCACCGCTGCCTTCAGTAGTGCTGCCAAGGCCCAGACGGCGTGCCACCACGCTGTAGGCAACGTTGAAGCTCCAGTCGATATCCGACTGCCCGAGGTAGCCGCCGGGCCAGGCCCGCAGGACGCCGGCGAAGCGCGCCGCCAACTTTGCGTGCGAAGCCGCGCCCCGCTTTGAGATCGTCTCGTCGTGGGTGGCCCGCAACATGAAGGGACGAAGGATATCCGCGTACCGGCGGAGAATCTCGATGGTTAGGTTCACCGCTTCCTGGGCATAGCTCTTCAACGGTGCCTGAGGGGCCAGCCGCAAGGCCTCGAAAAGATGGCCTGAAGCAGCGTCGATGTCGTCCATCTTGCGGCCGTGGGCAACCCGGATGAGCTCGTCTTTGCCTTGAAAGCGGGCGTATATGGAACCGATGGACACTCCGGCATGCGCGCTGACTTCGGCCAGGGTGAATTCGTCGTTTCCCCGTTCCTCGAGCAGGGCCAGGGCCGCCTCAACCGTTTTTTCAAACGATTGGCGGCTCCTGGCCTGCTTGGGCTCGCGGGACTTAGTGTCCGGAAGTGTCACAAGGGGATCCTACAGAGTTTTCCCCTATCCCCAGCGTTCCGGGATGTCCGGATTTCCCATTCTCCGGACGGGACAACCCAGGCTGAAGCCACGGAATCCCAGCGCCTGAAGCAGAGGGGCTCGAGGGCGATGTCCACCTCACGGCTCTCGCCCGCGGCGAGATGGATGCCCTCGAAACCGGCTAACCTGAAGTCCGTTTCATGCGGCGCCCTAAGGTATGCCTGGACAACGTCGCGGCCGCCGGAGCCGCCGGTATTGGTGACCGTTGCCCTCACCGAGACACCATGAGCGCCATCCTCCTGTCGGGCACCGGAGGAACCGGCAGAAGCAACGGCATCGTCCAGCTCAAATGAGGTGTATCCAAGCCCGTATCCAAAGGGGTAGCGCGGTTGCAGTTCCTCGGTTTGGAAGTGCCGGTAACCCATAGGTTCGCTGGCTGCGTAGTCCAGCGTGAGGTTTTCATCCAACCCGGATCCCCAGCCGGGAATATCTTCATCACAGCGGGGGAAGGACACCGGCAGCCTGCCGGCAGGAGCGGTACTGCCGGTCAGCACTCCAGCCAATGCCGGACCGAATTCCTGCCCGGGGAACCACGCCATCAGCACTGCCTTGACCTTGTCCGCCCACGGCAGGAGCACTGCACGGGAGGCGTTGACCACCACAATGGTGTTGGCCGCCACCCCGGCAACGGCGTCAACCAGCCGGTCGCCCGCGGGGTCAAGTGCCGCCGTCGTGCGGTCCGCACTTTCACGGGATGACCCTTGCTGATCGCCAATGACCACCACCACGGCGTCTGCCCGCGCCGCGAGATCAACCGCGGCAGACAACGGATCGGTGACCTGTGCCGGTGTGGCCACTGCCGTGATCGCCTGCACGCGTCCGGGCCGGAACGCCATGTCGATCACCAGTTCCACCGTCCCTGCAGGCAGATCCACGGGAATCTCCTGGGTGTCTGCGCGCGCAACCACTCCCATGACGTCATCGGGCGCGGGCGGAGGAACCACCAACACCTCTTGGCCATCAACCCGGAGTGAACTGACGCCGGTCCCGCCGGCACCCACCATCCAGCGGGCAGCGGCGGGGAGGTTTACACGAGCCGTAATGCGTGCCCGGCCCGGAACGCCCGCGCCCAGGCCCGGGACCGGACCAAACCATACGAAAGCCGAAGACTTACGGATCTCGCGGTACACAACGTCGTCAATGTCACCGGCCGGCAGGACTTCCAGAAGAACGCCCGGCGTTCCGTCCGGCGCCGTACTTCCGAGTTCCGTCAGGGACAAAGCAGACGCCGGGGCGGCCCCGGGCTCGTAAAGAACCTCGACGCCGGGACCTGCTGCCTCGCGGATGGCGTCCAGGGGCGTGACCACCTGGCCTTCGGGACGCACTGTGGCGAAGGTTCCGCCTTGGAAGCACGGCTTGTCCGCATTGGGTCCCACCACTGCCAGCGTCTTCACCCGGGACAGGTCCAACGGCAGGATGGCGTCCTTGTTTTCGAGCAACACGAACGACTGGCCGGCGGCCTCGCGGAGCACCTTTAGCTGTTCCTCCTGGCTGCGCAGGTGCGCGGGTGCAGGTACGGAAGCGCCAGTGCGGCGACCCGTCCGGTCCGCGAGCCGGGTGACTCGTTCCACAGCGTCACCCAAACGCTCCGGTGCCACCGTGCCTGAAGCTACGGCCTCGGCAAAGCGGGCGCCAAGGTAGGTGGCCGGCCCGGGCATTTCCAGATCCAGGCCGGCGTTGGCCGCCGCCACTGTGTCATCCACCCCGTACCAGTCGGAAACCACCACGCCGTCGTAATGCCATTCATCTTTGAGGACGCTGATGAGGCCCGCGTTCTGGGAACAATGGGTGCCGTTGACCCGGTTGTAGGCCATCATCAACATCCAAGGATTGGCAGCGCGCACCGTCACCTCAAACGGCAACAGGTATGTCTCCCTCAAGGTTGCTTGTTCCACGCTCGAGTTCATCCGGCGTCGTTCTGTTTCAGTGTCGTTGGCTACTACGTGCTTGGTGCAGGAGCCAACGCCTTGCGATTGGAGACCCTCCACCCAGGCTGCACCCAACGTGCCGGTCAGATAGGGGTCTTCCGAGAACATCTCGAAGCCCCGGCCCGTCAGTGGTGAACGGGGCATGTTGAGGTTGGGGCCGAGGATTGCTGAGACGCCACGCTCGACGCCCTGCTGGCCAATTACCTGGCCTATATTCCGAACCAGCCCCGGATTCCATGTGGCGCCCAGGGCTGTTCCTGAAGGCATGATCAGGGAGGTGTCGCGTTCATCCATGGCCTTGCTGACGATTCCCAAGGGGCCGTCAAGCAGGACCATTTCGTCAACCCCGGCTGCTGCGCTCGCAGTGGTGCTCCAGCCGTTCAAACCGCCGGTGAGCTCTGCTCCAGCGATCTCCGTCCGGGCGGGTGCGGGATCAGCGTGTTCGCTGGTGGTTGTCACAGAGCTGCCACCTTTTCCGCGTCCGCGGCGGCTTCGTTGGACAGCAGCAGGGGCTGAACGCGCTCTGCGAAGAGCCGCATGGTCTGGGCAGTGAAGCGGCGTCGTTCGTCCGTGAGGGGCCCGCCCATCGCAGCCATGAGCACATTTCCGATACCCAGGTCAGCATATTTCTGCAGTTCGGCGGCTACTGTTTCCGGGCTGCCGTAGAGGCACCAGGTTCCCTTGTAGCCTTCGGTCCGGGCATCGGGAGTGGGGCGCAAGTCAACACCGCTGATGGCTTCGGCCGCTTTGTTGGCAGTGTGCTCGCGTTCAACGGTCTCTTGGTACTGCTCAAGGATGATGTCCATCTCGGCTGCAGCTTGCTCATCGGTTTCCGCGATGTGCACGTGCTGGTAGGAGTGGGTGGTCCATTCCAGGGCGGCGCGGATGGCCTCTTCCGAGTGGCCCGCAGCTTCAAGGGCACTGCGGTAGATGCCGAAGTTCTTCTTTACTTCCTCATACGCATTTCCGCTGTCGATGATGGGCGGGGTGAAGGCAAGAATGAAGGCCGGCTGGGCCTTCTTGGCTGCCCGCTCAACGCTGGAAGGCCGCGCTGCCACGGACATAACGCGGGGTTCCGGCTTTGTGTACGGCGCGGGAACGATCCGGGACACCACTGCGCCGCGGTAGTGGCCGTTGTCAAAGCTGACCGGCTCATCGCCGGGCTGCTTGGCCCAGAGACGCTCCGCGATCTCCAGATTCTCGTTGGCCAACCGTGAGCTGTCCTGGTAGTTCACGCCGAAACCGATCATTTCCTCCGGCGTGGTTCCGCTGCCGACACCCACCAGAAGCTTGCCGTCCGTCAGTTGGTCCAGCAGGGCGAGCCGCTCGGCAAACCGGACAGGGTGGTGCAGGGCCAGGGTCTGGACGGAAAAGCCGAAGTGCATACGCTCCAGTTTGCCCGCGAGGTACGCGGCAAAAATGAAGGGATCGCTTGCCGGCGGAGCGTAACCCGTGAAGTGGTGGTCGGGAAGGAAGACGGCGTCAAAACCCTTTTGCTCGGCGTCGGCGGCGTGCTCCACCATTGCCTGCATTACGGCACGGTCTTCTTCGGGGCCGCGGGAACGGGAAGTGAGGAACAGGGAAAAATGCATGGGAACTCCTGAAGTGTTGAGGGTGTCAGGCAGGAAGGCATTGGGCCGTCAGTGGCTCAGGGCGTTCTGCTTCGGATGGTTCTGAAATATGGATGGACCCTGGGCCGGCAGGCTCACTTCCAAGCTCTGCTGCCGCATCCAGCTCTGCTGCTGCGCGGGCAACAAGCCGACGGAACCACTGATGCCCCGGGTCCGGGGACTTGGAGGGATGCCACCAAGCGCACTCCACCAAGGTGGGGAGGCTGATGGGAAGCTGCATGATTTTGACACCGGCTACGGATGCGAGCATCTGGGCCAGCCGTTCCTGCACAAGGGCGAGCCGTGACGTCCCTGCTACTGCGAAAGGCAGCATGAGGAAGCTGTCAACAATGATGTCCGTCCTTTCCCCAAGCTGAAGGTCGTAGACCCGGCGGTCAGCCAGCGTCGAATTAACTTCCGTGCCGAACAACCTGGCCCAGCGTGCGTCGCGCATTTGCTCGACCGTCAGGTTTTTTTCCGGTGAAGTGTCTCCTGTGACGCACACCCAGTTGTCCGTGAACAGCTCCGTGTGGGGGAATCCGGAAAAGTGCCCTTTGGGTATGAGCATGAGATCCGCCGTCTGGAGCGTCTCCTTGATGCGTTCCACGGCCTCGGGTGTGACGGCATCGAAGTGCACCTGCACTCCCGGCGCCTCCTTCTGAAGCATGTTCATCAACGTTCCGGAAAGAGCCGTCAGGCAATAGTCGGACGTAACGATCCGGAAGCTGCGGGTTGAGACTGCAGGGTCGAATACAGCCTGCGCATCGAAGGTACGTTCAACCATCCTGAGGATCTGCGAAACGTCCTCCTGGAGGACCTGCGCCAGGGGGGTGAGCTCATATGACGAGCCGATCCGGGTCAGCAACTGATCATCAAATTGCCGGCGCAGCCTTTGCAGTGAAGAGCTCATGGCCGGTTGGCTGATTCCGATCCTCGCCCCCGCCCGGGTGACGTTTCGCTCCATCAGCAAAGCGTCAAGGGCAACCAAAAGGTTGAGATCGGCAGTCAGCAGGTTGACCATGGGATTCTCCTAATCCGAATTAGAATACTGATACTAATTATGAGGCGGGTCACATCCAAGGTCAATAGCCCTCTTTGGGCTAGGGAGTCTGGGGCGGGGGATTACCTCCGATCGCATCCGTGATGGACCGTGCTGCCCCGAGCAAGCTGTCGCGGCACTCCTCCAGGCGTGTCAAGGATTCATTTCCAGGGAATCCGTTGAGCGTGAGCGTCACAGCCACCTGCCCTTCGGAATCGAAGACCGGGGCATGCAAGGACGTGACCCCTGCAGGATCATCCAGCGCTGCGGGCCCGGAGGAGGCGGCCCTCTCGATGAGGAGGGGCAGAACGCCGCTGAGATCAGGTGCTGCGGTGTCGCTGGGTACGTAGACAATCCGCTCAAACTCGGCCGCAGCGCCAACATCCACGGACACGGCGTATCCCAGGGAGCGGACCTGTTCCAGCTCAGCATGTGCGAGCGTGGCGTCGACTTCACCCACGACGACGCGGGCGTTGTCGATCCAACGCTTTTCCGCAGCTTCTCCCGCCCATGCCACGTAGAGGGGCGCCAGGGGAGCGGCGAGGCCGAAGGAGACCCCCACCCGTGACGGCGAACCTCCGGGAGAGCTGTCCACTCCAGCCGCTGTCAGCACCACCACGGAATCATCAACCACTCCGCTGACCAGGACCTCCAGCTTCAAGGCATCCGCCAGGGCTTCAATGACGGGACGGGCGGCGTCAGCGGCTTTGACGTGCCGGGTCAGCGCCGTTGCGGGAGAGATGATGGAGGGGATGGTGAACGAGCCGTAGCCGCCACGAAGGAACAGCAAGGGAAGTTCCCGGGAGGATCCCACACCCAGGGCTTTGACGCGGCCAATCACGATGTCGTGGTCCCCGGAACGGATCACGTCCTCAATGTCGCAGTCGATCCAGGCCGCGGCACCTTCCAGCCGCGGGCTGCCGGACGGGGTATCGCCCCATTGGTTGGCCGTGAAACGGTCTTCGGCTTTGCGGGAGAAGGCGCGGCAAACATCCTGTTGCCCGGCGGTCAGGACATTGGCGCAGAAGGAACCCGTATCGCGGATTTTGGGCCAACTCGTCGAACGGACGTCGGGCATGAAGGCCACCAACGCAGGATCCAGCGATACGGAACTGAAAGTGCCCACCACCATTCCCACTGGTTCGTCGTCATCGGTCGCAGCGGTGATCAGAGTGACACCGGTGGGGTACTGGCCCAGGACATAACGGAACCAGGCTGCATTTTCCGGGCTGGTGTCCTGGGTTTCTGTGGTGGAAGCGCGGATGCTCTGTGTCATCGTGGTGCTCTCCTCTTCGTTGAGATTTCCTCCAGTAAACGCGGGGGAGAGGGGGCTGCGGAAATAGTTCCGGGGTATGCGGAGTATCGCGAATTCCGATGTTGGAGCACCCGGCATTGCGGCCCGCGCCGATGATAGATTCGTTGCGATACCGGGGCTCTTGGGCCCGTCGGTTGGGGGTCAACGTTCCTCCGGGCGCGCATCTGGCCGGTATCGAGCCGCCTTTGCCGGCTCTCCCGGAACGAGGTTGCGGTGCGCCGTTCAAACGTGTCCCCATCCACCATCCCGGACGATGTGGATGGTTCTTCTGCCCTTGGCGTGACAGCGGAAACAGGTCCATCCACGCCGTCCGATTCAGTAGCCCAGCCGCCACCCCCGTTAAGGGTCGGCCCGATCTACGCAGCGTTGCTGATCATCGTGTTGCTGGGCGCCCTGGACCACACGATCGTGGCCACTGCGCTTCCCACTGTGGTGGGTGAGTTGGACGGTGCGCGCCACATGGCGTGGATCATCACGGCCTATACGCTGGCGATGACTGTCGGCATGCCTGTCTACGGACGGCTGGGGGACCGCTATGGCCGGCCTTTGCTCCTCATGGTTGCGTTGACAATCTTCCTCGGCGCCTCCGTTTTGTGTGGTTTCGCCCAGGACATGTTCCAGCTCTCCCTGTATCGGGGAATCCAGGGGCTGGGTGGAGCAGGGCTGGGTGTTCTCCCACCGGCCATCATCGCCGACCTCGTACCGCCACGGCAAAGAGCCAAATACCTCGGCCCTTTGGGATCGGTGTTCGGCGTTGCCACGGTGATCAGCCCCCTGGTTGGCGGCGCCATCACTGACACCGTTGGGTGGCGGTGGGTGTTCTGGATCAACCTTCCCGTTGGTCTCTTGGCCCTGGCCATGGCGTTTTCCCTTCGCCGTCTGAAAACCGCACGTGGCTCGGGCGGCGTCGATTGGCCGGGGACCCTCCTGATGGTTCTTTTCACCTGTTCTTTGGTGGCTGTGGTCTCGTTGGGCACCGAGCCGGGCATCTCCGCGGGCATTCTCTGGACCATCGGCGCGGTCGCGGCCATTTCCGGCGTGCTCTTCGTGGTGGTGGAGATCCGCTCCAAGCACCCCCTGATTCCGATGAAAATGTTCAAGAGCTGGCCCGTGGTCAATGCGGCCGGCCTGGGCCTGGTTATTGGTGCCGGCCTCTTCAGCGTGGTGGCGTACCTTCCCAGCTACGTGCAGATGGTGTACTCCACCTCGGCTTCCGTGGCCGGAATGATTCTCCTGCCAATGGTCCTGGGAATGATGGTTTCAACGAACCTCACCGGGTGGCTTGTGAGCCGTACCGGGCGGTACAAGATTTTCCCCCTGGCAGGCTCGGCTTTGGCCGTTGCAGCAGCCATTGGCCTCAGGCTCCTGCAGCCCGGTACCCCGCTGCCCGTAGTGGGGATCTTGCTGGCATTTTTGGGATTGGCCGTGGGCAGCTTCATGCAGATCACTGTCGTGGCGGCGCAAAATGCCATGCCGCACTCGGTGGTGGGCAGCGTCACCGCCTCCCTCGGCTACCTGCGTGAACTGGGGGTCACGGTGGGCACTGCGGTGTTCGGAGGCCTTTTCGCCGCCATGCTGGCGCAGAGTGCGGCTGAGAATACTTTGGGTGTCCCACCTTCCACCATCACTGATCCGCAGGCGGTCCAGCAGTTGCCGGCAAATCTGCAGGCCGGGGTGGCGGTTATCTACACCGACGCCTTCCTGCCGATCTTCGGATTGCTGGCGTGCATCTTCGCGGTCGGTGTTCTGCTGTCCGTCTTCATGCCGGAGCAGCGTTTGGCGGACCATAGAGACCTGAAGTAGCAGCGCCCGTTACTCCGCCGCCTTGTGTTGCGGAGTAACGGGCGTTTTACTTGGCCTTTCCGGGTCAGTCGTCCAGGACCAGCAACCGCACCGGGCCGTGAAGGCCAGCAGGCATGGTTGGTGCATCCGGCTCAAAGATGGAGGCCGCAGGGCGGGCGAAGTTCCCCTCTGCGGCATCGCCGGCAAGCCGGTTCCACCAGGTATTGGTCACAGCTATTTCCACCTCATTGCTGCCGGCCCGGATCGCGTCTGTGACGTCGACGCGGAACGGGCAGGTCCACAAAGTGCCCACAGTGCTGCCGTTGACTCTGACCTCAGCCAGTTCACTCACCCCGCCCAGATCCAGCAGAAGCCGCTTGCCGGGTCCGGTCAGAATCCCATCGGTTGAGAAAGTGTGGCGGTACGTTCCTGTCCCCGAGAAGCCGGTCACGTCGGGCCCGTGGGCGTCGGCCCCGGGTCCGGCCCAAGGAGCCACGCCCGGCATCACAAGGGCGGACGGATCCTGGCCATCGCCGTCGAAGGTCACTTCCCAAGGGCCCTCAAGCGTGTGCGCTGCGGCAATCTCTTCGCTGGTATCGGAGACATTCACAGTTGCCCCACCGGTCCTGTGCAGGAGGACGAAGGCCGAACCGAACGGTTCCAGCTGCAGCTCCACTGCGGTTCTTCCGGCCTCCGGGCGAAAGGCGATGGGAGTCCGGGAAGCAGCCACCGGATCCCAGCATTCGGCGGCGGTCGCCGTGCCCCTGAAAGAGGCGCTGACCTGTTCGGCACGTTCGCGCTGGTTGCTGACGAAATACAGTTCTGCGTTCGGCAACTGCCGGTGGATGACGGGCAGGTTTGCTGCCGCCGCGGCCTCCATAACCCAGTCGGGCTCCACCCCCGCCCGGGCCAACGCAGTGGACACGCCCTCCTCTGCAGCCACCCCCGCGAGGTCAATCAAGCCCGGATGTCCGCCCCAAAGAAGGTCGACGGCGGCACTCCACTCAGCGGGGTCGTCGCTTTGGCTGGGGGAGCGTTCGGGACGCCATCCGGCCACGAGGGCTCCGTCCTGCAGCAGTTCGATGAGTCGCCGAACCGCCCGGAGCGTCATCCGGTGGCTGGTCCCTCCGAGATAAAGGAGCCGGTAGGTGGTGCCGCCAGTGGTGAGAAGGCCGCCAGCGGGCGTTACGGTGACGTGGTTGAGCAGCCCGTCCAGGTTGATGAGATCAAAGCCGTGGCCTGCCGGGACTTCGGGGGCGGTATCGCCGAAAACGCCGGTGACGGGCGCTTCCTCACCGTAAAAGTAGGCGACGTCGGCGGCGTAAATACCCTGCTGCAGCAGGTAGCTGCAGCGGCCCAGGTAATCGAGCCACGGCTTTGCCGCGTGCGCCCAGGTCTCATTCCGGGTAAAGGACTGTCCAAGGTAAGGCGACAGGGTGACTCCGGGCTTGGGTACTGCCTCGGGCTGATGGGGTGAAGTGTGGATGTTCAGGAGGTTGACCCCCAAAGCGAACTCCAGATCCGCGATTGGTTTGAGCGTCCGGGGTGCAAAAGCGAACGGTTTGCCAAAGGCGCTCATGGATTCTGCCCCGGTGGCTGCCTTTCCGTACACGTGGGCAACCGACGCGGCCCCACGAAGATCGGCAACGTAGGTGGGCTGGGGTCCCTTATCCGGCTCGTAGCACCACATGGCACCCATGGGAACATCAGCGTAGGAACGCATCCCGACGTCGTCGCCCAGCTGCGGCCGGTGGTCCTCCAAAGCCTCCGCATAATACGTCAGGCCCCGTTCCCTGGCGATGTCCGCGATGGTTCCATAGTGGTTCTCCGCGAGGAGTTCGGAGATGGTCTTCCGGAGGTCCCACAGGAAGGAATCGCTTTGTTCCGCACTGCCAACAACGATGCCGCTGATGGCAGGAAGCCACGGCAGCAGATCGTAGCCGCGGCGTTTCATGAACTCGGCACGCATGGCACCGGTCCAGTTCTGGGGCCCTGATTCGATGCTGTCGCTGAGCAGCGCAGACACCCCGTCCAGGCCGCTGCCGAGGGCTTCTTCGAAGAAACCCAGGTAATCGCTGAAGTACCGGGTAACCAAAGCGGCGTCCAGCTTGTCCACCTCCAAGCCGGTAGCGTCAACGGGGGCCGGGGCGTTGAGGTGCCCGGTCAGGGAATACCCGTACCGCAGGATGGTCCAATCTCCGCTGTCCGGTGTCCAGTCGAGAATTCCATCGGGTCCAAGGAACGCGGTGACATCAATGATGTCCTGCGGCTGGACGGCGTCGGACGTATGGCAAGTCCTGCCGTCGAGCGCGTAGTAATCGGGCACGGGCGCGTAGCCGGCCTTTTCCTCCGACCTGGCCACGCGCCCGCCGGAGAACAGCTGGAAAGCTGAAACCTTGAACGTCCCGCCGCCCTTGGAAGCTGCAAAAGGCAGTGGTTTTATCCCCTGTACCAGGGGGAATTCGTGGCCTTTTCCGGTCTCCAGGACCAGCCGAAAGCAGCGTGCTGTGATCGTGGGGAAACTTGCGGACCGGACAGGTGACCCGGATGCCGGGAGATCAGCCACCTTGCTGAACGTGACGCCGTCGGTGCTGGCTTCCACATGCGCTGTCGGGGCCGGCGCTACGCCGAAACCACGCGAGGCCGGCAGCCCCACACGCACCGAGGAAACGTGCGTTGGCTGATCGAATTCTGCCGTTATCCATGTAGTGCCGGAGGCTGCCACAACCTCCGCCGTCGGCCAGAACGTGCCGTCGGCCAAGGATTCAGGATGCCGGTCCCCGGAAGTGGTACCACTGGCAACCACCCGTGAAGGCGTCAGCTGGAAGTGTCCGCCGCGCCGGGGCAATGCCAGTACCGCCACGTCGTCGTAAAACTCCGGGACGCCAACGGGATCATTGCGGATCGCTCCGAAGGGGACGTCCTGGAAAGGGCCGGATACCGACGGCGGTACGGCCAACCGGGGCAGTGCCGGCTGGCCGGCGGTCACCGCCGTGGTGCTCCAAACGAGCTTCTTCATTCCGGCGTGGGGTGCCACCCAAGGCCCGCCCGTCGCGCTCCAACCGGCGGAGGTGGCCACGGCCAGTTCCAGTCCCAGCCTGGTGGAAGTGGACGCCGCGCAGGAGATGGCCGTTTGCCATGCCGGGGAACGGAAAGAGACGCGCTCCCGGGTGTACTGGGGGATGCCCATGGAACCGGTGAAGGCCTGGACTCCACCTGCGCCGGAGGAGGAAAGCCACTCAAGGTCCTTGACGATCCCAGCGGGGTCGATGTTTCCGTCCATCCAGTGCCACCACACCCGGGGGCGGGCCGTGACGGGTGGGTCCGCGAATCCGGGAAACAAAGCATCGGCAGCTGACGGGAGGGCAGGCGTGGCATCGTCGCTCACGGAAACATCCTTTGGTGGTGGGTGGGGAAGCGGCTCAGGCCGGAGCATCCGGATTCAGCCTAAACGCAGGCATTTGCCAGTGGGAGGAACCAGGCATGCAGAGAGAAGATGGTGAGCATAGACGATAACTATTTCCATGGCTGCTCTGGCCTGCCCTACCTTGAATGACAGGAGCCAGCTTGTGATCCAGGAAACACAAACTGACGCAAGGCTCGAATCCACTGATCACTAGATGGTCAGGACAACGACGTCATGAAAGGCCACATCATGAAGAAAGCACCAAGCCCGGCTGGCCGGAGGTTTCTCTCCGTTGCGGCACTGGCATCCGTTACCGCATTGGCGTTGAGCGCCTGTGGTGGGGGCGACACCAACAGCAACGCACCCATCGCTGAAGAAACCGGCCCTGTTGAGATCACCCTCGCAACCCCTGCCTTTACAGGTGGTGGCGCAGGAAACCCTTACCTGACATTGATCGACGCCTTCAAGGCCAAGAACCCAAACATCACGGTCAAGCTGGTGGAGTCGCCCAATGACCAGCACGGTCAGACCATGCGCACCCAGCTCCAGGCAGGCAACGCGCCGGACATTTTCTACGTCACGGCAGGGCGGGGAAACAACCAGTCGTTCGCCTCGCTGGCCGAGGCAGGCTACCTGCAGGACCTGACGGACCAAAAGTGGGCAGCCGACGCGATCCCCGCTTCCGCCAAGAACCTGTACTACGACGACGACAAGGTCTTTGCCGTTCCGGCCGACCTCGCACCGATCACCATGCTTCAAAACACGGGTGTCTTGAAGGAGCTTGGGCTCCAGGAACCCGCCACCCTGGATGAGCTGATCACCCAGTGCAAGACTGCGCGGGCAGCCGGCAAGTCGTACTTCGCAGTGGCAGGAACCTCCGGCGCCAACACGGGCCTCCAGGCAATGCAACTCGCGGCATCACTGGTTTACGCCAAGGACCCCCAGTGGGACGCCAAACGCGCCAAGGAGGAAACCACCTTCGCTGACTCGGACTGGAAGAAGGTGCTGGAGCAGATCGTGAAGTTCAAGGACGCCGGCTGCTACCAGGACGGTGCCGCGGGTGCCGGCTTTGACCAGCTTTTCCCGTCAGTTGCCCAGGGCAAGGTGGCGGCAGCATTCGCCCCCGCCGGCGCTGTTGCCGCACTCCGGGCGCAGGTCAAGGACGGATCCTTCGATGTAGCTGTTCTGCCTGGCGAAACGGCTGAAGACAGCCGGCTGATCGCAAGCCCGGGCAACGCCATGGCCGTCAACGCTGCCGGCAAGCACAAGGGTTCCACCCTGAAGTTCCTGGAATTCCTGGCCCAGCCCGCCAATCAGGATGCCTTGGCGAAAGCAAACGGAAACGTATCTGTCACCTCGGCACTTTCAGGTACCGTGCCCGAGCAGTTCCCGCTGCTGGAACCGTACTTCTCTGAGCCCGAGAAAAAGATCGTCACCCAGCCCAACTACCTCTGGCCCAACAGCGGCGTCTACGACTCGCTCGGTACCGGCATCCAGGGACTTCTGACCGGGCAGGCCACCCCTGACCAGGTTCTGAAGACCATGGACGAGCAGTACGACCGCGGCGCCTAGCCCACGGCGTCGAACCTGATTGGAAGAACTTCCCATGACCGCACAACTTGAGCATAAAGCGGAGGGTGCCCGGGTCACCGGGCGCCCGCCCCGCTCCAGCAAACAGAACAGCCGCAAAAGCGAACGCAGCACGGAGCGTCGCTTCGCAACGTGGTGGTGGTTCACCCCCGCACTCCTGGCCCTGGTGCTCATCCACTACGCCCCCAGCGCCATTGGAGCATTCTTCGCCTTCACCAACTGGAAAGGCCTGGGAAAGTGGAAGTTTGTCGGCTGGGAAAACTTCGCAGCAATAGCCGACGGCGGCCCCACCACCGCAGCGCTGATCAATACCTTCATCATCGGTATCTCATTTGTGGTTCTAACCAACGTCCTTGGCCTGCTGCTTGCACTGGGCCTCAACCGGACCGTCAAGTCCCGCAACGTCATCCGAACCCTGATCTTCGCGCCCGTGGTGCTCAGCTCATTGGCTACGTCCTACATTTGGAAGTTCATCTTTGAGCAGGACGGCCCGCTGAACGAATTCCTCCGCTCCGTTGGATTGGAATCACTGCAACGCACGTGGCTCGGTGACCCATCCACGGTCCTACCGGCCATCATCGTAGTCATGGTCTGGCAGAACGTTGGACTGGTGATGGTGATGTACCTTGCTGGCCTGGCCACAGTTTCCCCCGAACTCGAAGAGGCAGCCTCCCTCGACGGAGCGAGCCTGTGGCAGAGATTCAACTACGTGGTGCTTCCGGCCATCATGCCCTCCGTGGTTATTGCCATGACGCTCATGCTGATCAATGGCCTCCGGGTGTTCGACCAGATCCAGGCACTGACGGGCGGCGGACCCTACGGTGCGTCGGAAACCCTCGCCGTGACCATCTACAAGGAAACATTCGTCATGGGCCGTTTCGGCTTCGGTGCCGCGCTCGCCTTGGTCATGTCCTTGATCATCATCATCCTCACGGTGGCCCAGCGCCTCCTCCTCCGCACGAGTTCCAAAGGTTAACCGATCATGTTCCGTTACACGAAGAAGACTTTGCTTCGCGAGGCATTGCTGATCCTGGTTGCCCTGATCTTCCTGCTTCCGTTCTACTTCCTGATTAACCTGGCATTGAAGAACGGCAACGACGCACTCACGACGTCGGCGATGCAGCTGGTCACCAACCCCACTTTGGATGCCTTTGGACAAGCCATCCGCGGCGGACGCCAGGCAACCTTGATGGATGGGATGCTCAACAGCATCATCATCACGGCCGGAAGCGTGCTGGTGCTGGTAGCTGTAGGCTCCATCTCGGCGTATACGCTGAGCCGCCGGACAGGCAAGCTGAGCAAGGCAGCCATGGGCCTCATCCTGGTCACGATGGTTCTGCCGGCCCAGGCCGCCATCATCCCCATCTACGTGGGTATGAGGAACGTCGGGTTGGTGGGCACCCACGCCGGAACGATCATCATGTATGCGGGCGCACTTCTGCCCATCTCCATCTTTTTGTACATGGGGTTCACCAACGGCATCGCCCGGGACTATGAAGAAGCCGCACAAATAGACGGAGCATCCCGGTTCACCGTGTTCCGCAAAATCATCTTTCCGCTTCTCTCGCCCGCAACGGGCACCGTGGCGATCTTCACCGGCCTGATTGTCTGGAACGACTTTTTTACCGGCTTGATCTTTCTCAACGGCTCGGACGCCGTGACGTTGCCGGTGGTGATCTACAACTTCGTGGGGGAGAGCGTCTCGCAATGGAACGTGATTTTCGCAGCCATCATCATCTCCATGATCCCCATCCTGGCGTTCTTCCTGGTGGCACAGAAACAGTTCATCCAAGGCTTCACAGGAGGCGTTAAATCTTGAGCCCGCTTGAGGTTTTCACAGAAGGCCAGCGTCGCGCCGATCTGGGCGACGGCAGCTACCTGAATCCGGTTTTTGCCGGCGACCACCCGGACCCGGCCATCCTGCGGGACGGGGACGACTACTACCTCACGTTTTCGTCCTTCGAGTCCACTCCCGGGCTGATCATCTGGCACTCCACGGATCTCCTCAATTGGCGGCCCCTGGGTCCCGCGTTGCCCACACCCATTGGCAACGTCTTTGCAGTGGACATGTGCAAGGTTGATGGCCGGTATTACATCTACGTTCCCGTTATTCCCACCTCCGTGTCGCCTGATCCGGGGGCTCCAGCCCAGATTTACGTCATTCATGCCGAATCCATGGCCGGACCGTGGAGCGAACCGGTCAACCTGGGAATCAACGGGCATATCGATCCCGGACACGTGGTGGGCGAGGACGGCAACCGCTACCTGTTCCTGAGTGGGGTCAGCCGTGTCCGCCTGAGTCCGGACGGTTTGTCCACTGACGGACCCTTGGAACATGTCTACGATGGCTGGCGCTACCCGGATGATTGGGTGACCGAGGCCTACGCTCTGGAAGGACCCAAACTCGCTAAACGCGGCGAGTGGTTCTACCTGACAACGGCGGTGGGCGGCACCTCCGGTCCGCCCACCGGGCATATGGTGACGGTGGCCCGCTCGCGCTCGGTTCTCGGGCCTTGGGAAGACTGCCCCGCGAACCCCATCATCCGTACCTGGGATGTGGCCGAGCCGTGGTGGAGCAAGGGGCACGCCACGCTTTTTGAAGGTCCTGGCGGTCAATGGTGGAGCATGTATCACGCCTATGAAAATGGGTTCACCACTCTGGGACGCCAGACTTTGTTGGAACCCATCGAATGGGACGAACACGGCTGGCCCCGTGCAGCCGGAGGTGATCTCTCCAAGGCCCTGCCTGCACCTGTGCCGGGTGCTTCCGCAGCTGGAGGAACAGGTCACGGAATACAGCTTTCGGACGACTTTGCGGAAGCCCGCTTTGGCATCCAGTGGTCATTCCATGCCCCTGCCAAGGATGAGTACTCGCGGGTTTCGATCGACGACGGCCTGGTTCTCGCAGCAAGCGGCAGTGATCCTTCAGACAGTTCGCCCCTGACCTGCATCGTGGGAGAGCAACGCTACGAGGTCACTGTTGAAGCGGAGTTTTCCGGCGGCGCCCAGGGCGGGCTGCTGCTCTACTACAGTGACCGGCTGTTCTGCGGGATGGGCCATGACGGGGACCGGCTGTGGAGCTACCGCGCCGGAAAGAACATTCCTTACTGGCGGGAGCCGGCACCTGCGGCGTCAACAATCCACTTCCGGATGGTAAATGACGCCCACATCGTCACGCAGTACTACAGCACCGATGGGATCAACTGGACCCGCCACGGGCTGCGTTACGAAATGTCCGGCTACAACACCAACACGGCCGGCGAGCTTCTGAGCCTGCGACCAGCCCTGTTTGCGACGGGCTCCGGCCAAGTGCGGTTCAGGAATTTTCAATACCGAGTGATTGAGGACTGATGGATATCCGTAGCCTTCCCAGGCTGGAACGGTCCGCGGACCATGCCCGGCTGATCGTTGATGATGAGCCGTTTCTTTGCATAGGCGGCGAGCTGCACAATTCCAGTTCTTCCGACCGTCGCTACATGGCGCCCCTATGGGAGAAGATCGCGGCCACCAACGCCAACTCCGTCATTGCAACAGTGGCGTGGGACCAAGTGGAGCCAGAGGAAGGCCTTTTTGACTTCTCCGTCGTGGACGGGCTGCTGGAAGACGCCCGAACGGCCGGACTGCGGCTGGTGATCATCTGGTTCGGTGCCTTCAAGAATGCCTCATCCACCTACGCGCCATCGTGGGTCCGACGCGATACCGCACGTTTCCCCCGTGCCGATCGTGGAGCGGAACCCATGCGAACCCCGTTTTCATATAAAGGCTCGATGCCGCGTCCCACCCTGTCGGTGTTTTCCAACGATCTGTTTGAAGCCGACAAGGCCGCGTACTGCCGACTCATGAAACACCTTGTCGAGGCCGACCCACAGCACACGGTGATCATGGTCCAAGTGGAGAACGAGGTGGGACTGCTTGGCGCGGGGAGGGACCGATCGGCCGCTGCCCTTGCAGTATGGAATTCTCCAGTGCCGGAAGTTCTCCGAAAAGCCCTGGCGAATGATCAAGGCACTTTTGACCCATCATTGGCAGACGTTCTCAGGCCCATCGTTACCTCCGAAGCCAGTTGGGAGGCGCATTTCGGCGACGGGAATCCTGTAGCTGACGAGGTGTTCATGGCATGCGCTTTTGCGGGCTATGTAGGGGGCCTCGCCGCGGCGGGCAAGGAGATCTTGGGAATCCCGGCCTACGCCAACGCTTGGATCGGACCGCAGCCGGGACAGGAATTGCCGGGCAACTATCCCAGTGGCGGGCCGACGGCGAGGGTGCTGCCGGTGTGGCAGGCTGTTGCCCCGTCCCTCGACTTCCTTGCTCCCGATATCTATGTTCCCAACTCCGCTGACATCATGGAGCAATACGCTTCTCCAGGGAATCCGCTATTCATCCCGGAAGCCCGGTTCAGGGCCGGAGATGCTTTTCTCGCGGTAGGCCGGTTCGGCGGTTTCGGCTACCACGTCTTCGGGCTGGAAGATGCCCGCCCGGGCAATCAATACGGCGAAGCCTGCCGTGCGATTCTGTCCCTGACCAGGGACATCGTTGATGCCCAGCGTGACGGACGTATCTTCGGTTTCGCCTTGGAGCAGGACGATGACGGGGTGGATGCCGGTTTCGGAGGCATCACCGTCAGCATTCGTAATGCAGCCAAGCTCTACACGGCGATGCTCCTTGACGCAGGCGTAGTCCTGCCGCCACCTCCGGAGCTGCCGGGCGAGACAGAAGGAGCAGCCCACGGCCACACTCCTGGCGATAACCGCCCCTTCGGGCTGGTGATCCAGCTAGGCCCTCTGGAGTTCCTTGTGGTGGGACAAGGTGCGCTGTTCGACTTCCACCAGGCGGATTCAGCGCTGGAGGTGGATTCAGTGCTGGAACTTCGGCTGACACCCGAAGGCTGGGAGGAAGGGCGGCTTCTGAACGGTGACGAGCGGCTCCAGGTTCTGCAAAGTGACCGGATCAGTGCTTCGCGTATCCGGTTATTGAGCATCGGCCAGGACTGACACTGCCTGCAAGATCAGCAAAAGGGCGGGTCCACCACACTATGGTGGACCCGCCCTTTTGCTGCGGCGCTCTTGGGGGCCGTGGGACTTTCCGGGTTAGTGCATACTCCGGGCCAGTGACCGTGCTCCCAGGACCGCGAGGGCCACCGAAGTCAGCGTTGGATTGCAGGCGGTGGAAGTGGGGATCACGCCGTTGCCGGCCACATAAAGCCCTTCGGTACCCCACACCTGACTGTCCGGACCGCATACCGAGCGGCCGTCGTCGTACTGTCCCATCCGGACCGACCCCTGGTAGTGGAGCGACGAACCTGCGGGGAGGAGGAAAGGCGGCCTGTCATCCAGAAAAGTTCCCAGGACCTTGCCTGCGCGGGTCACCGCCTCCTTGGCCTGCTCGATGACCCGGAGGTCCTTCCACGTGAGGTTGTAGTTGATGGTCATGCGGGGCATCCCGTAGTGGTCCAGGCTGGTGTCATCGAACTCCACCCTGTTTTCTTCCACGGTTTCCGTCGCGCAAAACCAGCCGAGTCCAATGACAGATCCCGGCACCACGGGGTCGTCTTCAGCGAGGGGCACAGGGGATGCATCAAGCTGCATCACTTGGCCGTGGAACGGTTCCTCGTCCGTGTAGGGAACCCAGGAAACACCGCTGTGCACCGCGGCACCGGCAGCGGCCTCTCCGGCACCTGACTGAACAACATCGGCCGGTAAACGCACGGCGCTGATGACTTGCGGCTGGTCGTTCAGGTACCGGCCCAGAGCCCGCGGCCGCACGCCCGAGGCGAACAAGAGCTGCGGTGTGCGGAGGGCATCGGCCGCCACCACCACTGCAGGGGCATGGACCTGGGTCACGGTACCGTTGGTGAGGTCCTTCAACTCGACTCCGGTGACGTGTCCGGCGTCGAGCATCACCCGTTGGCACAGCGTCTGGGCACGGAGCTCAAAGAAGTCACCGCGCGTTGTCGGTTCAGCCAGCGGACCCATGACGACGTCGGTCCCGGACCATGTGATGGTGCCGTCAGGATGCTTTCGCACGGCAAGTGGCATGGGCTGGATGGCTGCGGCACCAGTGCGGTGAAAAGCGCGTTTGAGCCGGTCGCGGACGTCACCGGAGAAGGGAGCGTCAGCGAATGCCTCCGACGTGACGGACAAAAGCCGTTCGGCCTCTCCGAGAGCTGCATCAAGGGTTCCGTCGTCCAGGAACGAGATCCGCTCGGATGCTCCGGGCCTTGGGCAAGCGCAGGTCCAGTGGGCGCCCATGCCGCCGACGTTGCTGGACATGGCGGCCGCCGGCATTCCGGCCAGGGGAGCCAGTTCGTCCGGCCGCAAAAGGAAAGTCCCTGGACGTCCGGGGCCGGGGACAGGGGACTCGGGGTTGAGGGAGGTGACCGGTCCTTGCGATGCCAGTTGGGCGGCCGCCCGAGCTTTCGGATCGGGCAGGTTTTTGACGTGCAAACCTGGTGGTTTGGACAACGACGGGCCGGCTTCCACCATTAAGACCCGCAGCTGCGGAGCCTCCTCGTGGAGGGTTCGGGCATAGGCGGCGCCTGCGGGACCGCTGCCAACAATGACGGCGTCGTACTCATGGATTTTCACGGGAATCCTTCACGGATCACTCAGTGCCCGGCGCGTGAACCTGCGGCACGGTGCCCGGGAGCATCAGCGCGCAGTACGCGCGGTGGTCGATGCAGGCACCTGTTAAAACGCTAACTGGTGGAATGTCCTGGGAGGGCCTCCGGCAGTCATTCGATCTGTGGATGAGCGGCATTGGGGTTCCTGATCCTGGGGCCACTGCCATTTGCAGGATGCCGCCAGTAGCGTTGGACTACGCCCGTCGTAGGTCGGTGCGAAATGTCGCGTCCAGTGCGCGCCAAACACGAGGAGCTGGGTGTTGAGTACCGCCCATCAGATCAAGCGTGGAGTCAGTTTCTACAGTTACCAGGAAGAGTGCTTCCTGAAGAAGATGTCCTTGGAGGACTGTGTCAGCGAGGCCGCGACCATAGGGGCCTTGGGGATCGAGATCATCCCCGAACAATCCATGACCGGGTATCCGGATCCCGGCGAAGCCTTCTACCGCACGTGGGGCGGTTGGATGGAAAAGTACGGAACCACAACGGTGGCCACGGACCTTTTCCTGGATACCAAGCGCTATCCCGGCCGGGTCATGACCCTGGACGAGATGACGGAGTCCGTTCGCAGGGACCTGGACATCGCCAAGAGAATGGGCGCCAAGCACGTCCGGGCCATCATCAACACGCCGCCGGAGGTCATGGAAGCGTGCGCCTCCTACGCTGAGAAGCTGGGCCTGAAGCTGCTTCTGGAAGTGCATGCGCCCTTCCACTACGAGCACCCCTGGGTGATCCGGCATTTGGAGGTCATGCACCGCTTGCAGTCTCCGGCTCTGGGCTTCATGCCGGACATGGGCACGTTCGTTGAACGTTTCCCCCGGGTTATGTCGGACCGGGCGCTACGGGACGGAGCCAGGCCCCATCTTGTGGAGCTCGCGGTGGAAACGTACAACAGCCGCGGGGACGTGCACGGGCTCATGGACACCTTCAACTACATGGGCGCCAACCCGGTGGAGCAGGGCATCGCCCGGCTTTCCACTTTCCTCACCTGGAATGATCCCCGGGTGATGTTGGAGCACATGCCGCTGATCCACCACATCCAGGCGAAGTTCTACGAGATGACCGATGAGGGTACGGAATACAGCATCCCCTACGACAAAATCATCCCCGTGCTGATTGAAGGCGGATACAACGGCTATCTCTCCAGCGAGTACGAAGGCAACAGGCATATCCAGGACATTTTTGAGGTGGACAGCGTAGAGCAGGTCCGCCGGCAGCACCGGATGTTTGAGCGTCTGCTCGGTGAAGACGAGGGGGTCGCCGCAGGCGCCTCTGCCCAGGGAGGTCACAGTGTTCGATAAGTACATGATCGTTGAGGACACCCTCCGCAACGTGGTTGAGGGTGACGACGTCACCGGCTTCCAGCTTGGGGTGCGGCTTCCGTACTACCGCGGTTTAGGGCTTTCCATGGTGGAGGACGTGCAGGTCACCGTCGACGGCGAGACAGCCCCGGCCTCTGCCGTATCCCTCACCGTCCACGGAAATACCTACAAACTGGCAGACCTCCCCGGGATCTTCGATGACCGCTGGGAAATGGGCGAAATTGCAACAGTGGCCGTGGACAAGCCAGGCGGACTGGGGCGTGGCGAGCACTCCGTGGCGGTACGTGAACGGTTGAGGATCTCCTACATGCCCGTTCCGGGCGGTGGCGCCGACCAAAAGGTACTGGCACTCCGGGACTGACCGCCGTAGCCGGCGCGATGTCCACCATCAACGAAAGGACCAACGGTGACATTGGCGCCGGCACACCACGAGCTTGTGGAAAACCTCCTGGAATCCCTGACGTGGGAACAGAAGCTCGCCCAACTCCAAATAGCTTTCCGTCCGCGGCTGGAGGATGCTGCAGAGCTGGTCCGCAGCGGGATCGGAGCCATCTTCTGGCCGCGCAGTGCCGGCGCCACCAATGAGCTGCAACGTATTGCCCGTGAGGAAACGCCCCATGGCATACCGCTCCTGGTGGGGTTGGATGTCATCCACGGACAGCGGACAACCTTTCCGGTACCCATTGCCCAGGCAGCCAGCTTTGATCCGGCCACCGCCGAGGTGGATGCCCGCGTCACAGCGCAGGAGGCGGCCTCCGGGGGAGTCAACTGGACGTTCTCGCCCATGATCGATGTGTCCCGGGATCCTCGCTGGGGCCGCGTTGTTGAAGGCTTCGGAGAAGACGCCTACGTCAACAGTGTGTTCGGAGCGGCGAAGGTGCGCGGTTACCAAGGGAAATCGCTAAGTGATCCGGGTTCCATACTGGCGTGCGCCAAACACTTTGTGGCCTACGGCCAGGTGGAAGGTGGACGGGACTACAACACTGTTGATGTTTCCAGCCAGCGGCTCCGCAACGTCTACCTGGACCCGTTCAGGGCTGCTGTCGACGCGGGCGTGGCCACGGTCATGGCCGCCTTCAATACAGTTTCCGGGCGGCCGGCGCATGCCAACCACCACCTGCTGACCTCCATCCTGAAGGACGAGTTTGGTTTTGAGGGCGTTGTGGTGGGTGATGCCGACGGTGTGGTTAATCTGCTGGACCATGGCATTGCCGAGGATATGGAGGACGCGCTGAGGCAGTCATTTGCGGCCGGCCTGGACGTTGAGATGGGCGGCAACGTCACAACGGCCGACGGCGGCGCTCGCCTTGGGCCGGATGACGTGCCAGTGGCTCGCGTGGACGATGCGGTCCGGCGGGTCCTCCGCCTGAAACTTGCGCTGGGCTTGTTCGCCAATCCGTACCGGGCGCCCGAGCACGAGGTGACGGTGCCGTCCCCTGACAGCCGCCGGGCTACGCTGGCCGCTGCAGAGAAGGGGCTGGTCCTGCTCAAGAACGAGTCCGTTTTGCCCCTTAGCCCGGCTCCACAGCGGGTACTCCTTGTGGGGCCCTACGCCAACAGCACTGATCACCTCGGTGCGTGGGTACAGTCCTTTGCCGAACCCGCGGACTCGCTGGCCGATGCGATTCGGCAAGAATGCCCGGAGTGGCAACTGACCGTGAGGGACGCCACGGGCTTTTTTGGTGGTGAGTCCGAATCGATATCCCAGGCCGTGGCTGACGGTGCTGACTTCGACGCGATCGTAGTTGCTGTCGGGGAACCTTCGGCGCTGTCAGGTGAGGCGAACTCCCGCAGCGACCTCAGGCTTCCCGGTGCCCAGGAAGAGCTGATCCTTGCTGTGGCTGCCACCGGCACGCCGTCGGCCGTTGTCATGTTCAATGGGCGGCCCCTGGTTACCGCCGCATGGATCGATGCTGTACCGGCGCTTTTGGAAGCGTGGCACTCGGGGTTGGAAAGCCCGCGCGCCGTGGCCCGTGCCCTGAGTGGCGCAGTGAACCCGGGCGGGCGGTTGCCCATGACGTTCCCCAGGTCTTCCAGCCAGGTTCCCATTTACTACGACCACGAGAACACTGGGCGCCCGGCCACGATTTCCGGAACGATCGACGGCGGCGCCCTCGACGTGGGATTGCTGGGTCCCGGCAACACGGATGACCATTACACGTCCAAGTACAGGGACCTCGAACTGGGACCGCAGTTCCCGTTTGGGCACGGCCTCAGCTACACCACCTTCCAGCACGGCGGGGCCAGCGTGACTCCAGCAAGTATTTCCTTGGACGATCTCCGTGCGGGGAGATCAGTTGAAGTGTCGGTTTCCGTCACGAACACCGGGGCGGTGGCAGGGGACGAAGTCACCATGGTGTTCATTCGGGACCTGGTGGCGTCGCTGGCCCAGCCTGTCCGCCGGTTGCGCTCGTTCACTCGGTCAACCCTGGACCCGGACCAGTCCACAACAGTGATCTTTGAGCTGGGCTGGCAGGATCTCGGCTTCTGGGACAACCAGGACCAGTACGCCGTGGAGGCCGGGACCTTCGAAATCCATGTGGGCGGCGGGCTGGAGCGCTCGCAGGTTGTGGAGCTCCGCGTCTCCTAAGAGTGACCGGCCTCCCGGCTTTGTCCTTCCCAGCGGCGGCCGTCCCTTCCGGGACGGCCGCCGCTTTGCTGTGCCCGCAGGTTAGTTCGCCATGGATGGGGACCGCGGGATGGGCGCCGTGCCCGCGAATCATGGGCCTGTTCGCACAACCCGACTCTTCAAGGCTCTGATCCGCGAACAAGCCTCTGATGCGCCAAGCCCCGGGGCGGGAAGGCCCGCAAAACGGTGCGTCCGGGGAAACATCAAGTTAACCTGCCCGCCCGACGCATGAAATGTCAGCTTGGATACTCTGGTGCAACAAGGTTTACTAGTAGCTAACACCAACCCGGACAGGAATGTTTCGATGACAAGTGTCGCAACCCCTGCTGTAACCACCGCGGCGGAGTTCACCGCTCCCGCCCGCACCGAGCCGCCGGCACCCCGCCCGGACACTCCAGCCGAAGAACCCACCATCTCCCTCGCGGACATCGCCCGCGCCCACAACGTCCGCTTCCTCCTGGCCACCTTCGTGGACATGACCGGCAAGCCCTGCGCCAAGCTGGTCCCGGTGGAAGCCGCCGACGAACTCGAAAAAGGCGCCATGGGCTTCGCCGGCTACGCCGCGGGCCTGATCGGCCAGAAGCCCCAGGACGCGGACCTCATCGCCGTCCCCGATCTCACGTCCTTCACCCCGGTGCCCTTCATCAAGGAGGGCCTGGCCATCATCCACTGCGACCCGCACGTCAACGGCAAGCCCTGGCCCTACGCCCCGCGCGTCATCCTCAAGAACGCCCTGGCGCGGCTTGCGGACCAGGGCATGCAGGCCAAGGTGGGCGCGGAAGTGGAATACTTCCTGGTCAACAGGAACGACGACGGGACGCTGAGCACCGCCGACACCCGCGATGATTCGCCCCGCCCCTGCTACGACGCCCGCGGTGTCACTCGGATGTACGAACACCTGACGTCCATCAGCGAAGCCATGAACAGCCTGGGCTGGGGCAATTACGCCAACGACCACGAGGACGCCGCGGGCCAGTTTGAGCAGAACTTCAACTACGCCGATGCCCTCACCACCGCGGACCGCGTAGTCTCGCTCCGCTACATCCTGAACATCCTGGCCGAGCAGCGCGGGATGACCGCCACCTTCATGCCCAAGCCGTTCACCGACCGCACCGGCACCGGCCTGCACTTCCACCTCTCGCTGTGGTCCGACGGCAATGCACTGTTCCCGGGTGCGGAAGATGCGGAAAAGACAGCGGACGACGGCGGACGCGGCCTTGGGCTGTCCGGCCTCGCCTACTCCTTCATTGGCGGGATCCTGGACCACGCCCCCGCACTGCAGGCCTTCCTCGCCCCCACGGTCAACTCCTACAAGCGGACCGGCGCCACCACCAGCTCCTCCGGCGCCACCTGGTCCCCGCGGAAGGCCTCCTACGGCGGCAACGACCGCACCCACATGATCCGCGTGCCGGACAACAAGCGGATCGAACTCCGCTCCGGCGATGGCTCCGCCAACCCGTACCTGGCCATCGCCACTGCCGTGGCCGCCGGCCTGGACGGGGTGGAGAAATCGATGGACCCGGGCACGCCGTCCGGGCCGGGGGAGTCCAAGGCGGATGCCCACCTGTTGCCGGCCACGCTGCTGCACGCCGTCGAAGCACTCCGCAGGGACCCGGTCATCCTGGCCAGCCTCAGCGGCGACGCGGCAATCGGCGCCTACTACGCCGACGCCAAGGAAGACGAGTTCCTCAGCTGGCACAACCAGGTCAGCGACTGGGAAATCCGGACCTACCTCACCTCGATCTAACCCCTACCCAGTAAAGGAATCCCACCATGTGCGGAATCGCCGCGCTGCAGCTGCGCAATCCCTCGCTGCACCCCCGGATGGGCAGCCTGCTGTCCTCGATGCTCTGCCAGATCGTGGACCGCGGACCCGACTCCGCCGGCCTCGCCGTCTACAACACCCCCGGCCTGGTCTCCCCGGGCACGTCCACCCTGAGCCTGCTCGGCAAAGACCAGGGAATCACGACGGCGGACATCACCTCGGGCGTCGCGGCGCTCCTCCCAGCAGATGCGGCAGCAGCCGTCCGCGTGGTGGGGGACACCACCCTGGTGAGCGCCGCCGTCGGGACCGATCTGCTGGCCAAGGCCGTCACCGAAACCGTGCCCGGCGCCACCATCATCGGCCGAGGCGAACACGTTGCCGTCATGAAGAGCGTGGGCCACCCCATGGAGATCGCCGCCGAGCACGGGCTCGAGGCCATGGCCGGCAGCCAGGGCCTGTCCCACACCCGGATGGCCACCGAATCCGCCGTCACCGCCGGCGGCTCGCACCCCTTCTCCGTGGCCGACGACCTCTGCCTGGTCCACAACGGGTCCTTCTCCAACCACGCCACCGTCCGCCGCGAGCTCAAGCGCGAAGGCGTGGTGTTCGACTCCGAGAACGACACCGAGGTGGGCGCACGCTACGTCGCTTCCCGGCTGAAGCAGGGCGACACCCTTGAGGAAGCGCTGGTGAACCTGGGCAAGGTCCTGGACGGCTTCTACACCCTGGTGGTCACCACCGCGGACAGCATGGCAGTGGTCCGCGACCCCATCGCCTGCAAGCCCGCCATCATCGCCGAAACGGACGACTACGTGGCCATGGCCTCCGAGTACCGCGCCCTGGCAGCACTGCCCGGCATCGACAACGCCCGCATCTTTGAACCGGAACCCGGAAAGGTCTACACATGGTCACTCTGACAGCCCCCGAAGCCCTGGAAACTGCAGCTACCGCTGAGGCGCCCACCGTGGTGGACCTCGCCGACGCCCCGGTCCGCGGCCTGAACCAGGACCTGCACCACGCCGTCGACGGCCAGTCCTGGACCGTGACCCACCCCGGCGGCAAACACAGCCTCGCCGTCGGCATCAACGCCGACGTGAACGTCACCATCGAAGGCCACGCCGGCTACTACGCCGCCGGGATGCACCAAAAGGGAACCGTGACCGTCAACGGCAATGCCGGCGTCGGACTGGCCGAGAACATCATGTCCGGCACCGTCCACGTCACAGGCGATGCCTCCCAGTCCGCCGCCGCCACCGGCCACGGCGGCCTGGTGGTCATCGACGGCAACGCCGGCGCCCGCTGCGGCATCTCCATGAAGGGCGTGGACATTGTGGTGGGCGGCAACATCGGCCACATGTCAGCGTTCATGGCCCAAGCCGGCCGGCTGGTGGTCTGCGGCGACGCCGGCGACGCCCTGGGCGACTCCATCTACGAAGCCCGGATCTACGTCAAGGGCACCGTGGCCTCCCTGGGCGCGGACTGCATCGAAAAGCCGCTGCGGGACGAGCACCTGGCCGAACTCGCAGAACTGCTGTCCACCGCGGGCCGCACCGACAACCCGGCCGATTTCAAGCGCTATGGCTCCGCCCGGAACCTCTACCACTTCCACGTCGACAACTCGACTGCCTACTAGGAGGCCCCCAATGACCATCACCTCCATTCCCGCGCCCGCCCAGAGGCCGGCCGCAGCGCCCGCCAACATCGCCGAACTCGGTCTCCGCGAGTCCGCCACCTTCGACCGCGCCACCATCGCCGACATCCAGCGCGCCGCCGCCACCGGCGTCTACGACATCCGCGGCTGGGGCGCCAAACGCAAGGTCCCGCACTTCGACGACCTGCTCTTCCTCGGCGCCTCGATGTCCCGCTACCCCCTGGAGGGCTACCGCGAAAAGTGCGATACCGACGTCGTCCTCGGCGACCGGCACGCCTCCCGCCCGCTGCACCTGCAGACCCCCGTGACCATCGCCGGCATGAGTTTCGGCGCGCTGTCCGCCAACGCCAAGGAGGCGCTGGGCCGTGGCGCGTCCGAGGTGGGCACCTCCACCACCACGGGCGACGGCGGCATGACGCCGGAGGAGCGCGGCCAGTCCAAGCACCTGGTGTACCAGTACCTGCCGTCCCGTTACGGCATGAACCCGGACGATCTGCGCAAGGCCGACGCCATTGAGATCGTGCTGGGCCAGGGTGCCAAGCCCGGCGGCGGCGGCATGCTGCTGGGCCAGAAGATTACCGAGCGTGTGGCCGGGATGCGCACCCTGCCGGTGGGCATCGACCAGCGCTCCGCCAGCCGGCACCCGGACTGGACCGGCCCGGATGACCTCGAGATCAAGATCGGGGAACTCCGCGAGATCACCGGCTGGAAGACGCCCATCTACGTCAAGATCGGTGCGTCCCGGCCGTACTACGACACAGCGCTGGCGGTGAAGTCCGGCGCCGACGTGGTGGTGGTGGACGGCATGCAGGGCGGCACCGCGGCAACGCAGCAGGTGTTCATCGAAAATGTCGGCATCCCCACGCTCGCGGCCATTCCGCAGGCCGTCCAGGCGCTGCAGGAACTCGGCGTGCACCGCAAGGTCCAGCTCATCGTCTCCGGCGGCATCCGCACCGGCGCCGACGTGGCCAAGGCCATGGCCCTGGGCGCGGACGCCGTGGCCATCGGCACCGCCGCGCTGATCGCCCTGGGCGACAACGATCCCCGCTACGCCGCCGAATACGCTGGCCTGGGCTCGGCCGCAGGGTTCTACGATGACTTCCAGGACGGCCGGGACCCGGCCGGCATCACCACCCAGGACCCGGAGCTTTCGTCCCGTCTGGACCCGGTGGCCGCCGGCAAGCGCCTGGCCAACTACCTCCGCGTCCTCACCATGGAAGCCCAGACCATCGCCCGGGCCTGCGGCAAGTCGCACCTGCACAACCTGGAACCCGAGGACCTGGTGGCACTGACCATCGAGGCCTCCGCCATGGCCCGCGTGCCGCTGGCCGGAACCAGCTGGATCCCGGGCGTCCAGGGCAGCTTCTGATGGGTGACCCGCTTCCGGACCCGTCCGATTATGTGGTGGTGGGCGCCGGCCTGGCCGGCGCCGCCACCGCCTGGCAGCTGGCCGCCCGCGGGCACCAGGTCACCCTGCTGGAGCGCGACGTTCCGGCCGCACACAACGCCAGCTCCCACGGCTCCGCCAGGATCTTCCGCTACGCCTACCCGGACCCCTTCTACACGCAGGCCGTGCTGGACTCGAAGGCCCTCTGGGACAGCCTGGCCGCCGAGGCCGGAACTGAGCTGATCACGCCCTTCGGGGCGGTGGACTACGGCCCCACGCGGCAGCCTGCCTTGCTGGCCGGCGTCCTGGCAGGCGCCGGGATCGGCCACGAGCTGCTCTCCGCCGCCGAGGCCCGGTCCCGCTGGCCCCAGATTGCCTTCGACACCGAGGTCCTCTGGCACCCCGGGGCAGGGGTCATCGATGCCGAGACCTCCGTGAACGCGATGGTGGCGCTCGCCGTCCGCAACGGCGCCCGGGTGCTGACCGGCTGGACTGTGGAGCGGGTGGAACGCCTCGGCCGCGGGACCGGCGCCGGCTACCGGCTGCACTCCGCCGCAGGGGAAACGTTCGACGCCGGCAACGTCGTCATCAGCGCCGGCGGCTGGCTGCCGCGGCTGCTGGACTCCCTGCCGCTGCCGGCCGGCTTCCTCGCCGGCCTGCCCGAGTTCACCGTCCGGCAGGAGCAGGCGTTCCACTTCCGCTACCGCGACGGCTACCCCGGCGCCACCTGGCCCACGTTCATCCACAAGGCCGCGGACATCCAGGCCTACGGACTTCCCGGCGGCCGGGACGCCGGATTCGCCGGCCAGAAAGTGGCCGAATACAACGGCGGACCGCTGATCCCGTCGGCCGCGGACCAGACCGGCCAGGTGGACCCGGCCAACCGCGCCCGCGTGGTGGACTACGTCAGCCGATACCTGCCCGGCCTGGACCCTGAGCCGTACGCCGAAACCACCTGCCTGTTCACCAACACCCCCAATGAGGACTTCCTCATCGACCGGGCGGACAACCTCACCGTCGTCTCGCCCTGCTCCGGGCACGGCGCTAAATTCGCCCCGCTGATCGGACAGTGGGCGGCGGACCTGGCCACCGGCGCAGCGGTGGTCCCGGACCGGTTCCGCAGCACCGCCTCACCAGCACTCACCACGTAGAACGGAACCCCGTGAGCCTTCCCCAGACAGCACCCGCACCGCCTGCCGTACCCGCAGAAACCGCCGGCGCACCCACCGTTGCCGGCCTCCTGAAGGAAATCTCCGACGTCGGGCGTGACAGGACCCGCGGCGGCTACTCCCGCCCGGTGTTCTCCACCGCCGAAACGGACCTGCGGATCTGGTTCATCGAGCGGGCCACCCGGCGTGGGCTGGACGTCCACACCGACGCCAACGGCATCATCTGGGCCTGGTGGGACACGGCCGCGGGTGTGCGGAAGGACGCGGTGGCCACCGGCAGCCACCTCGATTCCGTCCCCGGCGGCGGCGAGTATGACGGCCCCCTGGGGGTCGCCTCGGCACTGGTGGCCGTCGACCTCCTCAAAGCACGCAACTTCCGCCCGCGCCGCCCCCTGGCGATCGCAGTGTTTCCCGAGGAGGAAGGCTCGCGGTTCGGCATCGCCTGCCTTGGCTCGCGGCTCCTCACCGGCGAACTCGATCCCAACAAGGCCCGCAACCTCCGCGACCCGGACGGCAACACCTACGCCGACGTCGCAGCGGCCAACGGACAGGACCCGCGGTTCATCGGCGCCGACTACAAGGCGCTGCAGCAGCTGGGCCTGTTCGTTGAACTGCACGTGGAACAGGGGAGGGGCCTGATCGACCTGGACCAGCCGGTGGCGGTTGGTTCGTCCATCCTGGGCCACGGCCGCTGGAAACTGGCCATCTCCGGCGAGGGAAACCACGCAGGCACCACACTGATGCAGGACCGCAGGGACCCCATGATCGCGGCCGCCAAAGTGGTGGTGGGCATCCGTGAGACCGCCCGCAAGTACCGGGACGCCCGTGCCACGGTGGGCCGGCTGCAACCCGTCCCCGGCGGCACCAACGTCATCGCGTCCCGCGTGGACCTGTGGATCGACGTCCGCCACCCGGAGGACTCCGTCACCGCCGCGCTGGTGGAGGCCATCGGGCTGAACGCCCAGGTCCTCGCCGCCGAGGAAGGCTGTTCCGCCGCCCTCACCAGGGAGTCGCTGAGCCCCACAGTGCAGTTCGACGACGGACTCCGGGACCGGCTGCAGCAGCTCCTTCCTGCCGCTCCCGTGCTGGCCACCGGTGCAGGGCACGACGCCGGGGTGCTGGCGGCGCACCTGCCCACGGCCATGCTGTTCGTCCGCAACCCCACGGGCATCTCGCATTCGCCCGACGAACTGGTGGAGGACCGGGACGCCGAAGCCGGCGCCCTTGCCCTGGCGGACTCCCTGGCCGGGCTCCTGGGCGGGGCCCGTACCGTTGGCTAGCGCCGGCGTCGTACTCCGGAGCCCCCGTGGCCCGCCTAAGATGGCAACCATGACCGAACAGGCCGGGGACCGCGCAGAAGACCAGCAGGCCGAGGCCGTCGCAGACCAGGCCGCGGGCAAGCTCGAGCAGGTCATCGCCGCGCAGGTCCGGCACTACCGCACCGCGGCCGGGCTCTCCTCGGCGGAACTCGCGGCCCGCACCGGACTGTCAAAGGCCATGATCTCGCGGGTGGAAACCGCCACCACCTCCTGTTCCCTGACCACCCTGCAGCGGCTCGCCGACGGGCTGAAAGTTCCCGTCACGGCGTTGTTCCGCGGTGCCGACACGGACCGGGATGCCACATTCACCAAGAGCGGCCAAGGCAGCCTGACGGTCCGCAGCGGAACCCAGCACGGCCACGAATACCGTGTGCTGGGAACCCTCAAGGGGCGCACCGACGCCCTGGAACCAACGCTGGTGACCCTCACGGACGCCAGTGACGTGTTCCCGCTGTTCCAGCACCCGGGCACCGAGTTCATCTACATGCTTTCGGGCCGGATGGTCTACGGCCACGGCTCCTACGAATACGCCATGGAAGCCGGCGATTCGCTGCTGCTGGACGGTGAAGGACCCCACGGGCCGCTGGAACTGCTGGACCTCCCCATCAGCTTCCTGGCCATCTCCGCCAAGTAGCTTCGCGGCAGCGTCAAAAACCCCGCAGTACCGGGCCTTTCCGCCTGTCCTGTTACTCCTGAAACTCGCGCGTGGATGACTGAAACCAGCATTTAACACGCCCGAAACCCAGCCCAAAATGCCCGCCATACAGTTGAATCACGACGGCAAACTGCCGCCCTCCGCTGAAGATGGCACAGACCCCGCGTCCCTTCCGCCGGAGCGGTTCTGACGGCAAAATTTCCGTTCTCTTCGTCGCATCACGAAAGGGGTTTCCCATGGATTCGGGAAATGTCGCTTGGATATTGGCCAGCTCGGCACTGGTCTGCATGATGATTCCCGCCCTCGCACTCTTTTACGGGGGCATGGTGGGGTCGCGCCGCATTCTCAACATGATGATGATGTGCTTTGGCGGCGCCAGCCTGGTGGCCGTCCTCTGGGCACTCTTCGGATACTCAATGGCCTTCGGCAACTCCGTGGGCGGGCTGGGGCTGATCGGTGACGTCACCGAGTTCCCCGGCATGGGACAGCTGATGGCCGAGGATAAGGAGGCGTCCATCCCGGTCATCCTGTTCGCCGCGTTCCAGCTGTTCTTCGCCTGCGTCACCACCGCACTCGTTGCCGGTGCCGCCGCGGGCCGCATGAAATTCGGCGCCTGGATGGTGTTCGCCGGCATCTGGGCCACCATTGTCTACTTCCCCATTGCGCACTGGGTGTTCGCGTTCAACTCCGCGGACGGCAGCACGGTGGGCGGCTGGATCGCCAACGGCATCAAGGCGATCGACTTCGCCGGCGGCACCGCGGTGCACATGAACGCCGGCGCAGCTGCCCTGGCACTGGCCCTCGTCCTGGGCAAGAGCTCCGGCTGGCCCAAGGTGGAACACGCCAAGCCGCACAGCCGGCCCCTGGTCCTGGTGGGCGCAGGCCTGCTGTGGGTGGGCTGGTTCGGCTTCAACGCAGGCTCGGCCCTCTCCGCCGGACACTCAGCATCGGTGGTCTTCCTGAACACTGCCGTGGCTGCGTCCGCCGGCCTGCTGGCCTGGGCCCTGGTTGAAAGGTTCCGCCACGGCGCCGCCACCAGCATGGGCGCCGCGTCCGGCCTGATCTCGGCGCTGGTGGCCATCACCCCCGCCTGTGGCTCGGTCAGCCCGCTCGGTGCCGTGGCCATCGGTGCGATCGCCGGCGCTGTCTGCTCGCTGGCCATCGAACTGAAGTTCCGGCTGGGCTTCGACGACTCCCTCGACGTCGTCGGCGTCCACCTCGTGGGCGGCATTCTGGGCACCCTGCTGATCGGCCTCTTCGCCACGGACGCCGCCCCCAACGGGGTCAGCGGCCTCTTCTACGGCGGCGGATTCGAACTGCTCGGAGTCCAGGCCCTCGCCACCGTCACAGTGCTGGCCTACTCGTTCGGCATCACGTGGATCCTGGCGAAGATCCTGGACAAGACCATCGGCCTGCGCATCAAGCCCGAGGACGAGATGCGCGGCATCGACCTCGCAGCACACTCCGAGCTGGCCTACCTGACTGACGAGGACCCCGTGGACCTCGGCTCCCCGCAGCGGGTCTAGCCAAAAGGGGTCCGGCGCAGGCCGGATCCGCATCAGCTGCCGGGCGCCCGCCTGCTGGGGGCGGCGCCCGGTTCATGCGCGTCACGCCGTGACACCCATTCCAGCGCACTAAGCAGGGCCAAACCCTGGACCGGTGCCGGCAGCAGCCGGCTTATAGTTCCAGGGTTTGGCCCTTCGTTGTGCCCCGCGCGAGGCGGCGGCTTCAGTGTTCCGTGCACACCAGGATGCCGTCACGGACTTCCAGCACTGCCGCGCGGACGTGGCTCAGGTGGGTGCGTGGGTCCGGCGCCATCGTATCGATGTCCTCACCGCCCCAGTGCGGGTGCGTGAAGTACACAAGCAGCGCCCGCTCCGCGCCGCCGTCGTGCATTTCCGCCGACTGTAGCGGCACCACGTCCGCGTGGCGTCCGACGACGGGCCTTCCGTCCACCGATTCCGGCGCCGTGAGGATCAGCCCGCCGCGGTGTTCCTGCCGGATCCAGCTGCCGGCAGCATCACCGGAGCGGTACACAGCCTGGCCGCGCCATTCGTCCACGATCATCCAGTAGCTGCCACCCAGCCGGAAGACCTTCGGTCCCTCGTGCGGGCGCCCGGGAATCGCCACGCCTTCGAGGACCCACGACGCCGGGTCCTCCGGGGTGTCGCTGACCGCGCTGAAGGTGGTCGAACCGCGGGTTTCGTCCTTGTACCAGAGCCGGTAGCGGCCGTCCCCGCACCGGGCCACTGCGGCGTCGATGACCCTGGGGGAGTCGAGGTCGACGGGTCCGAGGTACTCCCAGTGGTTGAGGTCCCGGCTGGCGAACTGAATGATTCCGGCTTTCCCCGTCCAGTCCGTGCGCCGTCCGCCGAGCACGGAAAGGTACATGATCCACTGGTCCCCGATACGGACGACGTCGGGCGCCCAGAGGGTTGCCGGCAGTTCCGTTCTTGGCGGGATGAGTCCCTCCGCGGTGCCCTGGTAGCGCCAGGTTGCGCCGCCGTCGGACGATCTTGCGACGCCGATGCCGGTCCCGTGCACCCATTCCACGCCGGTCAGTCCCGGGGCGGTGGCGCGGCGCTGGGTATAGAAGAGCGCCCACTCGTTGGCCAGGTGGTCGGCCACGAGGATGGGATCGGTGGGGCCGTCCCAGACGGGATCGCGGAAGGGGGTGGTGAAGGCGTCCGGTCTCAGGTACGGCAAGGCGTGCGAGGCTGCCGGAGCCGGGGCTTCAGGGGCAAGCTGCTCGGCCTGCTGTGGCTGTGACACTTCTTCTCCAACGTTGTAGTTTTCGGTTGGCTACCAGCATAGATGGCTATTTCGGGTGCGTGAATGCGTTTGCGCGTCGAAACGCGGGCAGCCGGCCAGGCCCTACTCCTTGAACAATCCCGCCAGGTCCTCCGCGGTGATGGCACCGCCGGAGAGGGCATCGCCCTCCATCACATCGGCGAACAGCTGCGACTTCCGGGTCTTCAGTGCCATGACCTTTTCCTCGATGGTGTCCTTGGCCACGAGCCGGTACACCATCACGTTCCGGGCCTGGCCGATCCTGTGGGTCCGGTCCACGGCCTGGGCCTCGGACGCCGGGTTCCACCAGGGATCGAGCAGGAAGACGTAGTCGGCTTCGGTGAGGTTCAGCCCGAACCCGCCGGCCTTCAGCGAGATCAGGAACACCGGTGCGCTGCCGTTCTTGAACTCGCTGACCACGTCGGCACGGTTCCGGGTGCCGCCGTCGAGGTAGCAGTACTCGATCTCCTCCTCGTCCAGCCGTTCCCGGACCTTGCCCAGGAACCCGGTGAACTGGCTGAAGATCAGCGCCCGGTGCCCCTCCGCCACCAGGTCCTCAAGCTGCTCGAACAGTACATCCAGCTTGGAGGACCGCACCGCGGACAAGGCCGGGTCCACCAGGGATACGTCCAGGCTCAGCTGCCGCAGCAGCGTCAGCGACTGGAAGATGGTGAACCGGTTCTTGTTCACATCCTCGATCAGCCCCAGGATCTTCTGCCGCTCCCGCTGCAGGTGCGTCTGGTACACCTTCTGGTGCCGCGGGTTCAGCACCACTTCCAGGATCTGCTCCTGCTTGGGCGGCAGGTCCTTGATCACCTGGTCCTTGGTGCGGCGCATCATCAGCGGCCGGACCCGGCGGCGGAGCTTCTCCAGCTGGCCCTTGTCGCCGTTCTTTTCCACAGGCTTCTGGTAGTACTCCGCGAAGCGCTTGGGGCTGGAGAACAGGCCCGGCGCCACGATGGAGGTCAGCGCCCAGAACTCCATCAGGTTGTTCTCCAGCGGGGTGCCCGTGATGGCCAGCTTGAACGCCGCCGGGAGCTTCCGGGCGCACTGGTAGGCCTTGGACTGGTGGTTCTTCACGAACTGGGCTTCGTCCAGCACCAGTCCGGACCACTCGCGGGAGGCATACGACTCGTAGTCGATCCGGAACAGCGCGTAGGAGGTGATGACGACGTCGGCCCCGCCCAGGGAATCCGCCACGTCCTGCCCGCTCTTGGCAAAGGTTTCGCCCACGGTGCGGACGGTGAGGCCAGGGGCGAAGCGCGCGGCTTCGAGCGCCCAGTTGCCCACCACGCTGGTGGGCGCCACCACCAGGAAGGGCGCGACGGCGGCGGGCCGGGTGCCCGGGGCAGCGGCAGCACCGTCGTCGGCGGCTTCCAGTGACGCAGCAGCCTCGACGGCGAGTTCCTTCGCCGCGCACATCAGGGCGAGCGCCTGCACGGTCTTGCCCAGGCCCATGTCATCCGCCAGGACTCCGCCCAGGCTGTGCTTGTACAGGAAGCTGAGCCAGTTGAACCCTTCGAGCTGGTACGGGCGCAGCTCGGCGTTCAGGGAAGCGGGCAGCGGCAGCCCGTCCATGCCGCCCTCGAGGAGGCCGCCCACCGCGGAGCGCCAGGTGGCCGCCTGCTGGTCCACAATCCCCAGCTGCGCCAGTTCGTCCCAGAGGCCGGCCTGGAACCGGCTGATCTGCAGCGGTGCGTCCTTGTTGTCCTGCAGTGAACGGGCCTCTTCGATGAGGGCGCGCAACTGGTGCAGTTCCGGCAGGTCCAGGGAGAAGTACGCGCCGCTGGGCAGCAGCATCTTGGTCTGCCCGGACGCGAGGGCGGAGAACACGGCGGCGAAGGACACCGGCTGGCCTTCCAGCGAAATCTGGATGCCCAGGTCGAACCAGTCCCGCTGCTCGGTGGCCTTGGTGGAGATGGACACCACCGGCGCTTCCTCGGCTTCGCGGTAGTCCGCAATGTCGCCGGCTGTCTCCACGTCCACGTCCCGTGCTTCACGCAGCCGCGGCAGCACCTCCTCGGTGAAGGCGAGGGTGTCCAGTCCCTTAAGCTCGGCGGAGGCAGCCAGCCGGGGCGTGCCCCAGCCGCCGGTGGAGGACTCGCCCAGGGCGGCCACAACATCCCACGGCTGCCCGATGCCTTCCAAAATGCGGGACTCCGCGGTGTCGTCCCGGTAGCCCTGGTCGCCCGGGTGGCGCCACAGCGGCTGGGCCGTCACGTGGTTGCCGCTCTTGTAGTGCCATTCCCAGTGCAGCCGGACCCGGTGGTCGTTGCCGTAGTTCGCCAGCAGCGACAATGTGGGGACGGCCAGCGTGGGCAGCTCCACGGATTCGTCCCGGGCCGTGACCCGCGCGGTCTGCTTCAGCTTGGGGTAGAAGCCGGTGAGGAACCTGGATTCATCCCTGGCCGGGATATGCAGCGTGCTGCCCGCGGTGACGAACGCCAGCAACTCCTCGCTCAGGCCGCTTTCCAGGGGCGCCAGGGTAAGGACACCGTCCGGATCGGGCACGCCCGGCAGCGACGCCTCCCCGGTGGTGAAGAAGAGCCCGTGCGCGGGCCGGCCGATGGTCCCGGCGGCCGCCGGATCGATCTCTTCGCCCTCAACGGTGATGGTGGGCGACAACTCCAGGCCGCCGTCGGACGTGCCGCTGCCCGGGGCGGCGGGTTCCGGCTGTTCCGGTCCCGCGAGCGGGGTGCCGTACCGGCTGAGGGAAAGCGCGACGGCGGCAGGAGACTCGGCGAGCCGCACGGGTTCCGCGCCGCGCGAGTTCACCAGGGCCAGGCCGATCTTCCGGGCGTCGGCCAGCAGGCTCCACAGGTTCTTCCCCGAGTAGGAGTTCAGCCCAAGCCACAGCCCGGAGGCGTTGTGCATCCGGCTGGCCGCCGCCGAATGGGATGCCAGGAATTCCTGCAGCCACTCCACGTGTTCCTGGTTCGATTCCCGCCGGAAGTTCAGGTAGTTCAGGGTGTTCCAGGAGACGTCGCCGCGGATCCACTTGCCTTTGGCGCCCATGATCACGGGCCGGGCCTTGAGCTGCCGGACGCTGCGCACCGGGTCACGCCGGCCGGTGTATGAGAAGTGCGGGGCGGGTTCTTCGATCTCGAACTGCAGCGCCAGCGGCACCCCGCTGCCGGCAGGAGCCGATCCCGGTTTGGCGATCAGCGGGTTGAGGGCCTGCTCCCAGTCGGACAGGACGGCCCCGCCGGGCTGGTGCGAGACCTGCGTGGACGTTGAGGAGGCCAGCAGCTGGACCCGTGTGGCCGGGTTGTCCTCAGCCGCGAACAGCAGGGCGGCAACGTGCTTGCAGTCTTTCCGCACCGGGCAGCTGCACACCCCCACCGTGCAGCTCCACCCGCCGCCCTTGCGGACCAGCTTGGCGGTGGTGGAATACGGTGTGTCCGCGCTTCCCCTGACCTTGCCCAGCATGAGCCCGGTGCCGGCGTCGAACGATATCCCGGTGACCCGGCTGCCCATGGCATAGGCAAGGCCGGCCGCGAGCGAGCGGTCGTTGATGGCGGGAGTCTGTATTGCCAGTGCCGCACTCTCGTCCGGTTGGGATGGCATGGTGCGCGCTACTTTCAGCAGCCCACGGAAGGGCCGGGTCCGTCGGGTGGTTATCTGATCCATCTTAGTTCGCCCGGCAGCCCGGCCGTGCCGCGGCCCCCGGCACCTGCCTCCCATGAAAACTTCGCCTGACGTTCACGTCTCCCTCAACGGCGCGGCAGTTTTGCGGACGTAGCGTGAAAAATGTCCGCAGCACCAGCCAGCAGTGAGGGATTCCATGATCACCACCCAGCAGCCCGTCGTCCTGACCAGCAGCAGCATAGAAGCAACCGATGAGGAAGCCGTGGCGGCCAACGTCAGCGTGGTGGATGCCATGCACACGGCGCTCCTGGCCACCGATGAAATGTCGCCCGTTGCAGTCCGCAGCTACTACGTGGATTTTTACCTCACCCAGGCGCTGGAGGGCGGCTTCGCCCAGTACGCCTTCATGTCCGTTGACCGCAACGAGACGGACACCCTCATCCGGGAGGGCATGGCCGGCATGGGCGCCGCGGCGCACCTGGACCTGTTCAACCGCGCAGTGGATGCCTACGGGAACCTGTCCGAAGAGGACGCGGAGCACTACCTGGACGGGCCGCTGGATGACGACGACGAGGTGCCGGCCAGGGTCGTGGCCATGGAGGAGCTGGACGGCGAGTTCGAGGAACTGCTGGAGCGGGAGAACATCACCGCCCTTAACGCGGCGTGGCTGCGCGGCCAGGCGGACCTGCTGGTCCTCGACGACGAAGAGGTGGGCCCCTACATCCAGCAGCTCGCCGCCCAGATCCCGGACCTCCCGGAGCGCCAGGCCAGGGCGGCCGAGGAAGCGCTGGAGGACGCACCCGATTTCGAAATCATCATCCGTGAACTGTGCAGTATTGCCGGCTACGAGCTGGCCAGGATCACCATGGGCGACCCCAACTACATGCACGACGGCGAAAAGACCCTCGCGTGGTACTTCAGTACCGACCATGGCGACTTCCTCATGGTTGAGGAGGACGACGAAGCCTTCATGATCAATCCCGAAACCCAGGAGATCGTGGCGGCCGTGGAGTTCGAAGAGGCTGACGCCGGGCTGGTCGAAGCCTAGCCACCTAACCCGGGCCCTTCGCCCGCCTGGCCCGCATCCGCTGCAGCGCAACAGCGGATGCGGGCCTTTCCCGCCAAGGACGCGGCCCGCCGGCACTCCGGAAACCGGGGACTCCGGAAAAAGTTTCACAGCACCCGTAACCTTTCCGGACCGCCCGGCGATGTAGGAGGTGATGGGCCCACCGGCCCCGACCCGAAAGTCGCCAAGGTTTGGAGTGTTTTATGTCTTTGTTCACCGTTCTCGCCAGCAGTAAAGTCGCCGCCGGAGTCCTGGCAGCGGGCACCCTGGCCGTAGGTGGAACCGGCGCAGCCGCCGTTTCCGGCGTCCTCCCCACCGAAGCCCAGCAGACCGCCCACGAAATCTTCGGCGCTCCGGCCCCGAAGCTGGCCGCCAACGCCGCTTCCGAGGCCCTTGAAGGGGCCGCCGGCGCCACAGCGGACGCTGAGGCTGAAGACGTCAAGGCTGCCGCTGAGTCCACGGCGAAGGCCACCGCCTCCGCAGACGCCACTGCTTCCGCCGACGCCGACGCCAAGGCCGACGAAGACGGCGTTGCTGCCAAGGGCTCGGCTTCCGCCGCCGCCAACTCGGCAGTGGACGCCGCAGGTGCTGCAGCAATCGGCCTGTGCACCGCCTTCACCCACGGTGGCCTGAACTCTGCCTCCGAGGGCTTCTCCTCGCTGAAGCTCGCCGCCGAAGGCGAAGCCAACATCGACAGCTACTGCGCCGACGTCGCGGCCGACGCCGATGCCGCAGCAAAGGCTGCCGCATCCGCCAACGGTTCCGCCGCCGTCGACGCCCACCGCCCGGAACTCCCGGCCGTCCCCACCCTGCCTGCCGTTCCTGCCGTTCCCGCCGTCCCCGGCGTTGACGACGCCCCCAAGGTTCCCGCTGTGCCCGCAGTTCCCGCCGTTCCGGGCAACAGCGTAGACGTACCTTCCGTTTCCGCCCGCTAGCACCAGTTGGCTAGGGTGGACTGCGGGAACCGGCCTTTGCCGCCGGTCCCCGCAGTCCACCGCGGCTGGTAAGCCGCAGCCGGCCCAACGCGCCGGCAGCCTGCAGAACAAACCGGGAAAGGCGCGCGCACGCCGCGTCCCGGAATGGAGGAGCCGCTGGTGCTGGACACGTTGGCCCAAGCAGAAACCGAAGAATTCGAGAACACAGCCGGAGCAGATCCCGCTGTGTTGTTTGCTGCTGCCTACCGGTCCTTCGCCGGCCCGGTCCAGGGCTACCTCAAAGCGCGCGGCGTGGATGACCCTGAAGGTGTGACCCAGGACGTCTTCCTGGCTTTCTACCCCAGGATCGAAAGCCTCACGGGCGGCCTGCAGGGCGCAAAGTCATTGATCTTCTCCATCGCGCACGCCCGCATGGTGGACCACTACCGCCGGCTGGAGCGCAGGCCGCAGCTGACGCCCTACGATCCCCATGACGACGCCCGGACTTCTCCGTCCGCGGAGGAGCACGCGGTGGAACTCACAGGAGGGGCGGCCGCCATGCTCGACGGGCTGGCCGGCGAACACCAGGAAGTCCTGGCCCTCCGCATCGTGGCGGACCTGTCCATCGAACAGGTGGCCGCCATCATGGGCAAAAGCACCGGCGCCATCAAGCAGCTCCAGCGCAGGGCCCTCCAAAACCTCAAGGCACAGACGCTCAAAAGAAACCAGGCGAATCATGAGTGACACCGCAGGATCCCGCAGTGAAGGATTCGTTGACCAGCTGCTGCTCGAGGCAGACCTGGACGACGACGGCCAGCTCCGCCCCGCCCTTCTGCAGCTCCGCGCCCTTGGCGCCGACGTTCCCGAGCCCTCGGCCGCCGTCGCGGCGCTGCTCGAGCGTGCCCAGGCCGCCGGTTCCGCCGAAGCCACTGCGGCCCCGGCTGACCCCGCCGCGGTGGATTCCCACACCGTGGCCGATGACCCGCATGGCGCAACCGGCGCAAGCGACTCACCCGGCTCAAACGGCGACGAGCTTGCCGCGCGGCGCCGGGCGAAGCGCCGGGCCGCCCTTACTGCACTGACCCTGGGCGTCACCCTGACCGCCGGCGGCGCTGTTGCTGCCGCGTCCGATCAGGGCATCCGCGATTCGTTCACCCAGCTCAACCACGCCGTGACCTCCTTCGTGACGGGATCCGGGCCCACCGGACAACGGCAGGCACCCCTGCCGTCGGCGCAACCTGCGGACCCGGCTGTACCTGCGCCGGCCGCACCGGTGAGCCCGGCCGCGGTGCCCACGGCACCTGCGCCGGTTGAGGCACCTGCCGGGGCGCCGGCGTCGGACGCTCCCGCTGTTCCGGAAGGCGTCCAGTCCCCGGCCGTGACACCGGACAGGCCTGCGGGCGTGCCCGCGCCCGGATCGTTGCCCACGGCCGTTCCCACGGAGGTCACGGACAGGCTGCCCCAGCGGCCGCAGGTGCCACTGCCGGAAGTGCCGCAGCTTCCGCTGCCTACTACTCTTCCTGCAGCCCCCCATCAATAGGCGCCTGCAGCCCGTCTCCATGCCGGAGGCCTGTGCCCGCCGAACCAAAGGCTGATCGGCCCGCCGCTAATAGGCGGCGCCGCTGGCCGCCTGGATCATGCTGCCGGACGGGTCCGCCAGGTACCAGACGTTGTTGACGCCCTGGCCCAGGACATCGCCGGGTTTGGTGTCCTTGGCGAAGTAGTACAACGGCATTCCCTCAAGCGTTACCTGCTGCTTGCCGTCCGCTGTGGTGATGGTGCCCAGCTTCCCGGTCACGCCGTCCGCCGACGGCGTGGTGGATGTGGTGGTCAGCGGCGGCCACGCCTTCAGGCAGGCATCAGCGCATGCACTGGTCCCTGAGTCCTTGGTGTCCTTCGTGAAGAAATAGACGCTCATGCCCTTGGCGTCCACCACGATGGTGCCCGCACTGGAGGACGCTGTCTTAAGGTCGACGGCGGCACTTGGAGTGCCGGTGGAGGTGGCCGATGGCGAAGCGGACTCAGCAGGCGTCGCCGGGGCGCTGGCCGTGCCGGCCGGGGTGGAAGCCGGCGTTGTTCCGCTGGTTCCGCCGCAGGCGGCCAGTGCAGCAGTGAGGGCCAAAATGGCGAAACCTGCACCCAAACGGGATTTCATGGTTGCTCCTTTGCTGGTGCCCGGCATCGGACCACCGGACGCTAACCGGTATGACGCCGCCGGGTGAAGAATGGTTCAAGGCGGCAGGCAAACAGGGTAGGCCGGTGTGGTTGAACCTTTTGGCCGGAAACGGCGTCTGAATGGGCAAACAGCGGATCAACGCGGGCAGGAGGACGGGATGCCGCTCGACGAGGACGCGGTGGAGTCCCTCTACCGTGAACACGGCACGGCGCTGCGCCGGTTCGTGCTCAGCGCCTCGCGGGACCCGCAGCTGGCCGAGGACGTAGTGCAGGAAACCGTGCTGCGGGTCTGGCAGCAGGCGCCCGACATCAACGGCAGCATCCGCAGCTACCTCTACCGGACGGCCAGGAACATCATGATCGACAACTACCGCCGCGCCCAGCGCCGCCCCGCCGAAACGCTGGAGGGCGAGCCCGCCCGCCAGGCCGGGGTCATGGAGCGCGTGGACGGTCTGCTGAACCGGGTGCTGATCGAGGAGGCCCTCCTGCGACTCAGCAAGGAACACCGGGACGTCCTGGTGGCCCTGCACTACCGCCGCTTCACGGTCAACGAAGCCGCCGCCCAGCTCAACATCCCCACCGGCACCGTGAAGTCCCGCGCCTACTACGCCGTGCGGGCCCTGCGGACCATCCTGGATGAGATGGGGGTGGAACCATGACCGCGGACCCCCACCAGCTGCTGGGTGCCTACCTGTTGGGCGGGCTCGACGCCGGCGAGCGGGCGGTGTTCGAAGCCCACCTTGGGCGGTGCCGCGCCTGCCGGGACGAACTCGCCGGGCTGGAGACACTCCCTGCGCTGCTCGACGCGCTTCCCGTGCCGGACGCACTGGCCCTCACATCGGTTCCGGGTGCCACGATTCCAGGTGCCACGGAGCCGAATGCCGCAGAATCAAATGCCGCCGAGCTTGGTGCCACGCCGTCCGGTGCCAAGGAGTCCGGTGCCACGCCGTCCGGTGCCACTGAGCCCGGGCCTGCGGGGGAGCTGGCGGGCGCCCTGCCCACGGCCATCACCGGCCCCGCCGTGGACCGGGACGCCGCGTCGCAGCCGCTGTTGCACGAACTTGCGCGCCGGCGCCGGACGTTGCGGCGGCGGTGGGCGGCGCTCGCGGGGGCGGCCGCCGCTGCCTGCCTTGCGGTGGGCCTGGCCGTGGGGCCGCTGCTGGTGCGGGCGCCGCAGCCGGACGCCACTTACTCGGTGCAGTCCGGGGGCGGGCTGCAGTTCAGCATCGACCTGGCCCGGAAGACCTGGGGGACCGAACTGGCGGTGAACGGCAGCAGCCTGCCGTCCGACGGGACGCTGTCGCTGTGGGTCAGGGACCGCGACGGCGGCGAGGACCGCGCCTGCGCCTGGACGGCCACGCCCAGCGGCCGGGTCAAGGTCACCGGCGCCACGCCCATCCAGCTGGGCAGGATTTCCAGTGTGGAACTGCGGGACGGGACGCAGCAGGCGGTCGCCGTCATCACCGTTCCCTAGGCGGTGCCGCTGCGGAGTTCCCGGAACTCCGCCTGGAGACCGGCGTCCTCGCACGCCCGTGCGAACGCTTCGATCCGCTTCTCGATCTCCCGGCCCAGCAGCCAGGTGCCGATCTTTTCCATCAATGGCCGCAGCAGTGCCGGGCGGCAGGAAAAGGTGTACTTCCAGACTGCCCGGGTGCCGCCGTCGTCCGCCGTGAAACGCCAGCCCCCGCCGAAGTTCCCGAAGAACCAGGGGCCGGCCACCATGGTCATTCCCACATTCCGGGGCGGTGCGTAGGAGACGTACTCGCTGACCATCACCAGGCCCAGGCGGGACCGCGTCCGGGTCCGGACGCCTTTGCCGGCCTGGGCTGCACCGTCCAGGAATCCTTGCGCGGAGATGAACGGGTCCCATTTCAACCGGAAGGAACCAGTGGTCTGGGAGAAGGCGAAGGCCGTCTCCGGGTCGGTGCGGATATGGCGTTCAGCGCGTACCTGGGGCATGGTCCAACCCTAGCGACGCCGGCGGAGGCCTAAGCCGCGGCCGCGCCGGGCTGCCACAGGTCCTCGGGGCGGCCGTCCGCCCGTCCGCCGCCGGCAGCCTGGGATGGGTCCGGGAGGACTACCTGATCATCCGTGCGATCTTGGCCCGCACAATCATGTACGCGCCGTAGCAAATAAGCCCTGCGCCCACAGCCGCCAGGAGGTAGATTCCCATGGGCTGGTCCCGCAGGCCGCGCAGGCCGCCGTCCAGGCCTGTGGACTGCTCCGGATGGGATTGCCACGCGGCGATCGCGATCAGCAGCCCGGCCAGCAGCAGCACCGTCCCCTTGGCCACATAGCCGGCCACGCCCAGGACCGTGACGGCGGTCCTGGCGCTGGGGTTGGCGGGCATCACCAGGTGCTTTTCGAAGGATTTCCGCAGCCCGCGGATGGCATAGACGACGCCGGTGACGGCGATGGCGGTCCCCAGCAGTACCAGCAGGGCGACGCCGCCCGGGGCCTTCATCAGCGAGAACGTCAGGTCGCTGGCGGCTTTCCGGTTGTCATCATCGGACCCGGTACCCATGGCAAAGGACATCAGTGTCAGGGCCATGCCGGCGAACACCACTGCCTGCGCTGCGGCCTTGGCCTTGTTGGCGGCCTTTTGCTTGGCGGGAAGGTGGGTGTAGTCAAAGATCGCATCACTGGCCTGCCAGATGGCCAGGGCTGCGCAGGCGGCGAAGCTGGCCCACAGCAGGAACGGGCCCGCAGGCTGGGTGGCCAGCTCGGCCACGGCGCCGCTGAAGTCCGCGCTGCCGGTTCCACCGGTTGCAAGGCGGATGGCTATGGCCCCCACCAGGAGGTGCAGAATGCCGCTGGCCGCGAATCCCGCCCTGGCCAGCATTTCCAGTGCCCGTGAGTTGGTGACGGTTTCAGCCGCATCAGCGGCCTGCTTGAGTTCTCTTTTGATGGCAGTTCCTTTGTGCATGCGCCGGACGGCGGCGCTGTGGTTCACCAGTGTGCGTGCCCCACACAAGGTAATGGTGCCATGCGGGTCCGGATGATGGGGAGCGATCCCCATCGCCCCGGTCCGGTGGTTGTGCAACCATAAGCTTCAGCGATTCACACTCACCGCGAACCACCCGGGGGAACACCATGACTTTTTACGGCGCTGACGTCAGCCAGCTGCGGGCGCTGGCCAAGGCAGTGGACCAGGCCGCGTCCCTGCTGAGCAGCCGCGCAGGTTCGCTGCAGGGCCAGATCCAGGCCGCACCGTGGAAAGGTGCCGACGGCGCCCGTTTCCGGCAGGACTGGAGCTCCAGCCACCGGCCCAACCTGGAAAAGGTGGTCTCCAGCCTCCGGGCCAACTCCAAGATCCTGATGAAGCACGCGGACGAGCAGGAGAAGTCTTCCAACTCCTCCGGCGGAGGCGGCGGGGGCGGCACCTGGGACCGGATCAAGTCCCTGGCCGGGCAGGCGCGGGACTGGCTGCAGGAACAGGCCGCCGCAGCAGCGGCCGCCGCCGAACACCGCAAGGAACTTGAGTCCGGCCTCGACCGGATGCTCAACGCCAGCCCCGAAGAGCAGGCCAAGTGGTGGGCAGGCCTGTCCGAGGCGGACCGGAAGTACCTGATCCAGGGGGAAGGCGAGGACGGCCCGTTCGCCAAGGACCTCATGCGCATGGACGGCGGCATCCCCGAGTCCGCGCAGCAGCAGGCTAAGGAGCACCTGCAGGAACTGGCCAAGGCGGACATCCCGGTCTACACGGAGACCGGCAAAGCTTCCATCGAAGCGCGCGTCGCCTGGGTTCACGGCGGCGCCGAAGTGGGCACCGAGGTGGTGGAGAACGCGGACGGTTCGGCCACCATGAAGGTCTACGGAAACATGGGCCTGGGCGTCAATGACACCTCGGGCACGGCCGGCGTCACCCTGAGCGGCGAAGTCTCGCGGGAGTACACGTTCGGCAGCGTGGAGGAAGCCATGGCCGCGCGGGCGCAGATGTACAAGGACCTGCCCCCGGACAGCATCGGCGATATCAAGGACGTCGCCGGAAACCCGCCCGGCTACATTCTCGACACCATCAACGATGCCGCCGGCGACAACGGCTCTACCGGCCAGACGGACAAGGCCAAGGGCACGCTGTCCCTGGAGGCTGAGGGCGAGAGCGGGGCAGCCTCCGGTTCCGCCAAGCTGGACCTCTCCTACGAACGGAACCTCACGGACGGCACGGCGACCGCCAGCGGTGAAGTGTCAGCCCAGGGCAAGCTCAATCTGGACGGACGGACGTTCGAGGCCTCCGGCAAGGGCGGCCTGCAGGTCAACATGGACAAGGGCAACAACATCGATTCCGTGACGGTCTCGATGGAAGGCACTGTGGCGCAGGGCGTCACCGAGGGCACCGACGTGAAGGCAGCCAAGGTGGAATCCTCCGTGTCCGCCGGAACCCAGGGCACCGTGAAGATCAACGTTGACTACACCCCGGAGAACCGGGCGGTGGTGGACAGCTACCTGCGCAACGTGGCTCTCGGTAACGACTACGGTGCAGCGCGCGACGCCGCCAAGCTGTACGAGGCCGGCTCGGCCACCGTCCAGGTCAACAGCGTGGTGACTGCATCCAATGAGGCCGGCTTCGACGTGAAGGTGGGCGAGGTGGAGGTCAAGACCGAGAGTTCGGCCACCACTAACGTGTCCACGTACTATAAGGTCCCCAACGACACCAAGCTCGAGAGGCTCTGAACCCATGTCAGTGCACATCGAATCCCCGCTGGGGTTTACCGCAGACTTCCCGGAGTACACCCAGGTCCTGGATGATTCCAGCGCCGGTCCCAACACCGAGCAGTACGGCCTGCTGGGCGGTGTCCTGGTCACCGTCATCAAGGACGACAACTCGGTGGAGGACGCGCCGCAGGCCACCGGCTGGGCGCACCTGATGGCCGGGTTCTATCTTGAGGAGCGCGGCGGAACACTGCTGGCTGAAGGGGAGCTGGGCCTGCCGGGCAAGTCCGCCTATGCCGTAGTGGCGGGCTACAGCGACGCCCAGGGGTCACCCAAGGTGGCGGCGACAGTAGGCGTGCTGGAAAACGGCCGGTTCATCGGCGTCGTGGTGATCTGGCCCTACACCAGCCCTGAAGCGGAGCCCCGTTTGGACCTGCTCAAGGGCGTCGTCTCCGCCATCAGCGTCAGCTGAATCCTTCAGCCGGCGTGGTTGCAGCGAACGGGTGTCAGGCCTGCCGTCTGCGGTAGCAGAGATCGAAGATCAGCCGGCCGGCTTCGTGGGCCTTGGCCTCGAAGCTGGTCTTGATCCTTCCTTCGAACCGGGGAGCCCAGCCGCCGGTCTCATCCACGCCCTCGTTGGGGCCGGTGTGGCCGGTGCTGACCGGGGCGCGGCCCTCCCGGACGGGGGCGCCGCCCACCAGAGATTCGACGCCGGACTGCCACACCTGCGTCAACGGGCTCTCCGGTCCGCGGCGCTCGCCGGTGTGCAAATTCTCGAAGTCGGCGGACCCTGCCATCACGTCGCGGACGTGGATGGCGTAGTTGGACCAGTCGGTGGCAATCCGGAACAGCCCGCCGGGCTTCAGCGCACGGGCGGCCAGCCCGGCGAACTCGGGCTGGATAAGCCGGCGCTTGTGGTGCCGGGACTTGTGCCAGGGGTCCGGGAAGAAGACCCAGAGTTCATCGATGGAGCCCTCGGGCAGCATGGTGGCCAACACCTCGGGGGCGTTGGCCTCCACCACGCGGACGTTGGTCAGTCCCCGGCCGTTGATCTTGATGATGGTGTTCGCCAGGCCGGGCGTGTAGACCTCAACAGCCAGGAAATCCGTGTCCGGGTTCTGTTCGGCGGCGTGGCAGATGGCATCGCCCAGGCCTGAGCCGATTTCCACCACCAGCGGCGCCTTGCGGCCAAACTCCGCCTCGGCGTCGAACGTGTAGTCCGGGTGGACCGACGTGTTGGCGACGTGCCGGGGGACGTCCACCGCCCACCGTTCGGCATGCTCCTCCCAGGCGGCCTGGCGCCGGCCTTGGAGGCGGGTGCCGCGGCGCACGAAGCTGACCGGCCGGCCACCGTAGGTGCCGAAGGACGCCTGCGTTCCGGGCGTCACCGGCCTGGGGACATGCGGCTGCTGGGGGTTTTCGGGGGAATCGCTCATCCCTTCCAGAATACCGGCAGGCAACCCCGGCCGCCCTCCGGCCCGGCCCCGCCCTGCCCGGCCGTCGCCGCCCGTACACCTCCCCCGTCCGCCCGCGGCCGGATGGACCATGCGGGATCAGTAGAACAGCATGGGCACGTACCTCAGTGAGAGGACCAGGGCGATCACGAAGAGGACGCCGGACACCCAGAGTGATGCCACCGCCAGCCCCCAACCGCCCGATCGGCCCGTGGACTTCCGGATGACGGCTACAGCCAGCGGGACGGATACGAGCCAGCAGGTCAGGGGCAGGCTCAGGAAGACCAGCGGCGCCACCCAGGGCGCATGCGACGGGCCTTCATCCGGGTAGGTCATCAGCACGGCGATGAACGCCAAGGGAGCTGAAATGTAGAGTGTGGCCGGTGCGACGATGGCCAGAACCAGGCTGGCGATGGCCTTGCCGGAAACCCGCTGTCCGGGGACGGGCGGAATGGACTCTTGAAGGGGCTGCGCGCTCATGTTCTCCCTGCTGGGCCGGATCGGCCGGTAGTTGGCAGCGGACGGGGTGGAGGACTTCGTTTGGCAGTGGTCCGCGTCTCCAAACTAGGAAACTGCCTGCCGTCCCAAAAGCCACCGGCTCCCGTATGTGGATAACTTCCGGGTGCGGGTTGGCAGCGGCGGGTTGCGGGAACCCGGGCGGGGACCCGCCAGCGCCGGTGCTGCAAGAATGGGCGGGTGACGGAAGCGACGAATGCCGGGGCAAGGAAGCCGCGCCTGGAAGCGGTGACGGATCCCGCGCCACCCAAGGATTCCAGCGGGCTCATCGACGCCGAGGTTGATGAGGTGCCCGCCGCCGCACCCACCCGGGTGGGGAACCGCAGGCAGCTGGCCTACCTGGGACTGTGCCTGGTGCTCATCGGGCTGAACCTCCGCACCGTCTTCTCCAGTTTCTCGGCCGTGCTTCCCGAGATCACGGCACAGGCGTCCTTGCCCGGGTGGGCCATCGTGGTGCTGACCACCGTGCCGGTCACGCTGCTGGGGGTGTTCGCGCCGTTGGCCCCGGTGCTGGCGCGGAGGTTCGGCGCCGAACGCGTGCTGCTCGGTGCCATGGCCGTGCTGACCGCCGGGCTGCTGCTGCGCCCGGCAGACCCTGGACTTCCCGGCGGACACCTTCCCGGCCTCCTCGCCGGTACGGCGGCGTGTGGTGCGGCCATCGCCCTGTGCAACGTCCTGCTTCCCGGTCTGGTCAAACGCGACTTTCCGCACCGGCTGGGCCTGATGGGCGGGCTGTACACCACGGCCATCTGTGCCTCGGCCGCGCTGGGGGCCGGCTTTACCTACTCCGTCTACGCGGCAGCGGGGGAGTGGACTGTGGCGCTGTGGTTCTGGGCGCTGCCGGCCGCCGTCGTGCTTCTGCTCTTCTTCCCGGTGGCCCTGCGCCAGCATCCTGCCCGGCACCAGGCCGTGAGGGATGGCGTGAACGTGTGGCGGTCAGCGGTGGCCTGGCAGGTCACCATCTTCATGGTGCTGCAGGCCATGATGTCCTTCAGTGTGTTCGCCTGGCTGGCCCCCATCCTCCGGGAACGCGGCGTGGACGGCGCCACCGCCGGGCTGATCGTTTCGGTGAGCATCGTCCTGCAGATGCTGGGTTCGCTGTTCGCTCCCGCACTGGCGGCACGGTTCCGGGACCAGCGGGCCATTAACACGGTGGTGGCCCTGATGACCGGCGGGGGGTTCGCGCTGAGCATCTTCGGACCGCTGGACCTGGTCTGGGTCTGGGCAGGGCTGCTGGGGCTGGGGCAGGGGAGCCTCACAGCGGTGGCCCTCACCATGATCATGCTCCGCACCCGCGACGGGCACACCGCCGCGCACCTGTCCGGCATGATGCAGGGCGTCGGGTACGGCCTTGGGTCCACCGGGACCCTGATGGTGGGGCAGCTGCACCAGGGGACGGGGTCCTTTACAGCCGCCGGTGTCCTGTTCCTGGTGGTGGGGCTGCTGGCCGCAGTCTTCGGCTACCGCGCCGGCCGCGACCGGTACGTGGGGTAGGCGGCCGTGCGCGACTCCACCCTTCCCGCAACGCAGCCCACCGCCGGCATCCTCCAGCGCCCCTACCTGTGGGTCACTGTGGGGACCTGCGCGCTGGTGTTCCTGGCTGCCTTCGAATCGCTGGCGGTCACCACCATCATGCCGCTGGTCAGCCGCGAACTGGACGGCGCCAGCCTCTACGCCCTCGCCTTCGCCGGCCCATTGGCCACGGGAGTGATCGGCAACGTGGCCGCCGGCAACTGGTCCGACCGCCGCGGCCCCACCGTGCCCCTTTGCGCCTCCGTGGCCCTGTTCGTGGTGGGCCTCCTGATCGCGGGCACCGCCGTGTCCATGCCGATGCTGGTGGCCGGCCGGCTGGTCCAGGGCCTGGGTGGCGGCGCCCTGACAGTGGCGCTGTACGTCCTGGTGGCACGGATTTTTCCAGGCGCGCTGCACCCCAAGATCTTCGCGGCATTCTCCGCCGCCTGGGTGATCCCCTCCCTCGTCGGCCCCTTTGCCGCCGGCATCGTGGCGCAGGTCTTCAGCTGGCACTGGGTGTTCCTGGGCGTCGTGGGCCTCGTCATTCCGGCCCTGCTCATGATCGCCCCGGTGCTGAAGGGCCTGGACCGGCCGGAGGCGTCGGCACCTGCAACGCCCTGGGCCATCGGCCGGCTGGGCTGGGCGGCGCTCGCCGCCGTCGCGGTGCTGGGGCTGAACCTGTCCGCCGAGGTCCGGATCCAGGGCTTTCCGGCCGCCACCGCGGTCCTGGCCGTCGCCGCCGTCGCGCTTGCCCTGGCCGCCGTCCGGCCACTGGTTCCCCGCGGCACCCTCCTGGCCCGGCGCGGGCTGCCCAGCGTCATCCTGGCCCGCGGACTCGCTTCAGCCTCGTTCTTCGGTGCCGAGGTGTACCTGCCGTACCTGCTGATCGAACAGTATGGCTTCTCGCCCACGTTCGCCGGCCTCACCCTCACCGGCGGCGCCCTGGCCTGGGCGGGTGCCGCTGCCGTGCAGGGCCGCCTGGGCAACCGCCTGTCCCACTCCGGCGCGGTCCGGATCGGAGCGTTCATGGTCCTCGGCGCGGTGATCCTCGCACTGGCAACCACCGCGCTGCACTGGCCCGCCGCCGTCGCGATCGTGGGCTGGATCTTCGCCGGCGGCGGCATGGGCCTGCTCTATCCGCGGCTCAGCGTGATGACCCTTGCGCTGTCCACCAAGGACAATGAAGGCTTCAACTCCTCGGCCATGTCCATCTCCGATTCCCTCGGCGGGGCGCTGGCCCTGGCCACCACTGGCATCGTCTTCACGGCGTTCACGACGACGGCTGCCTCCTTCGCCGGGGTCTTCACCTTCGCTGCGCTGGTAGGCGTCGCCGCGGCGGTGGTGGCGCCGCGGGTCACCTCCAAAACCCCGTGAGTCTTTGTCCACGTGCAGCGGTTTAGGGACTGGCCAAGTGCCCGCAGTTGGACAAGAAGTCCGGCGCCTCAGGGGAGCCGGGTGGCCCGCAGCACGACGTCCGCGATGGTGGCGTGCTGGCCCTCCGGCCCCGTGACAGGGCGCTCCCGGCTGGTCAGCACTTCCATCTGCCAGCCCGGGCCCTCCAGCGACAGTTCCCGGACCAGGTCCGCGCCCGTGTAGAACATGTCCCCGTGGTGATGCCCGCCGCCCCACGGCGGCAGCCGGTCCGGGTGGTGCCCAACCACCAGGAGCGTCCCGCCGGGTTTCACGGCGGCTGCCGCGGTCCGCAGCGGAAGCCGCCAATCGAGATCCTCGGAGTGCAGGAACTGTGAGGTCACCAAATCGAACGCGCCATCAGGCTGCCACTGCTCCAGGTCGGCCTGCTGCCACGTGATGCGGCCCGCCGGCGCACCCTCCGCTGCCTGCACGCTTTCGCGCGCGAACACCGCTTTTTCGTGGGCCTGCGCCCGTTCCAGGGCAACCGCCGAGACGTCGACGGCGGTGACCGTCCAGCCGTGACGGGCCAGCCAGATGGCGTCGGCGCCTTCGCCGCAGCCCAGTTCCAGCGCATGTCCCGGCTTCAGGCCGCCGGCCTCTCGGACCAGCTGCGGGTTCGGGTTCCCGCTCCAGAGTTGCGTCCTGGTGCGGTACCGCTCGTCCCAGGCCGTGGCCGGGTCGATGGCTGCCCTGGTGGCGTCCCCTCCGCTGGAGGTGCCGTCGTCGTGCGTTTCATGGTGGTGCGGTGCGTGATCGCTCATGCCTCAACCCTGCCGTGTGGCACCCGGCACGGCAACGCCCTGAAGCGGTCGCGGTTGACGCCACTTAAACACCGGCGGTGCAAGGATGCTACGATGGTGGAACTTGATGTGCAGTGATGCCCTGGTAACCCTTCATTTAGGGACAGGGCTTTTTTCATGTGAGAGGCACATCCTGCGTCGATGAACGCGTTCCATTTGGTCCCGGCTGGCTGCCCCTTTATGCAGCAGAACGGTTGATCACCTGACTTTTCTTCGGCGAACCCCTGGTCCAACCGGCATCGGGGGCCGATATCCGCCTGGATACCGCCAGAAAGACCGTAAAAAACTACATGACTACTTTTGCTGCCCTCGGTACTCCCAAGGCCCTTGCAGACACCCTTACCGCCCAGGGAATCGTTGAACCGTTCCCCATTCAGGTGAAGACCCTTCCGGACACGCTGTCCGGCCGTGACGTCCTGGGCCGGGGCCGGACCGGATCCGGTAAAACCATCGCTTTCGCTATCCCGCTTGTAGCAAGACTCGCTGAGCGGGAAGCCAAGCACTTCCGCAAGCCCGGCCGCCCCATGGGCCTGGTCCTGGCACCCACCCGTGAACTGGCAACCCAGATCAACGCCACCATCGAGCCGCTGGCCAAGGCCGCCGGCCTGAACACCACCGTGATCTACGGCGGCATCTCCCAGGCCCGCCAGGAGAAGGCGCTGCGCGCCGGCGTCGACATCGTCATCGCCTGCCCCGGCCGCCTGGAGGACCTGATCCGCCAGCGCATCCTCAGCCTCGAGGCTGTGGAAATCACCGTCCTCGACGAGGCAGACCACATGGCGGACCTCGGCTTCCTGCCCGTGGTCAAGAAGCTCATGGACATGACCCCCAGCCAGGGCCAGCGCCTGCTCTTCTCCGCCACCCTGGACAACGGCGTGGACAAGATCGTCCAGCGCTACCTGTCCAACCCGCTGACCCACTCCGTGGATGATCCACAGGCCGCGGTGACCACCATGGAACACCACGTGCTGGTGGTGAATGACCAGACCGTCAAGAAGCAGCTGATCGTGGAGCTCGCCTCCGGCGCCGGCCGCCGCGTCCTCTTCATGCGGACCAAGCACCACGCCCGCAAGCTGGCCAAGACCCTCACCGATGCCGGTATCCCCGCCGTCGACCTGCACGGCAACCTCTCGCAGAACGCCCGTGACCGCAACCTGGCCGAATTCTCCAACGGTGACGTCCGCGTCCTGGTGGCCACGGACGTCGCCGCCCGCGGTGTGCACGTGGATGACGTAGAACTGGTCATCCACGTGGATCCGCCCACCGAGCACAAGGCATACCTGCACCGCTCGGGCCGTACCGCCCGCGCCGGTTCCGACGGCACCGTGGTCACGCTGACCCTGCCGGAGCAGCAGTCCGACGTGAAGAAGCTGATGAAGGCCGCCGGCGTTGAGGTCAGCTTCGAGCGCGTTACAGCCAACTCCCCGCTGGTCGCCGAGCTCGTGGGCGAAATGGCTGACAAGATCGATCCGCGGACCCGCGCTGCGCTGCTGGCCAAGAAGGCTGCGCAGCAGGGCGGCGGCACCTCCACCGGTGCCAACGCCGAACGCAAGCGTGCCCGCCGCCAGGCGTCTCCGTCGGCCGGTGGCCGTGGAGGCCGCGGCGGCAGGGGCAAGGTCTCCGCCGAACCCACCCGTACTGACGTCCCGCGCGCCCAGCGCCGCGCCGCTGCCTTCGAAGGCCGCACCGAGGCCCGGGCCGCCGTAGATGCCGTGCGGGAACAGAACGAGGACCGCTCCGTGGCGGCAGCAGCTGCCCGGCGCAATGCCCGGGGCCGTGGCACCGCCAGCACCCACCGCAACGACGTCCCCGCAGCAGGCGGCCGCGCAGCAGCCGGGCGCGGTTCGGACGGACGCTCTTCGGAGGGCCGCACCGATTCACGCATTACCCGCAGCGAGGCACCCCGCGGCGGCTCCGGCCGTCCCGCTTCGGGCGGCGGGCAGCGCAACGGGCGCCCGGCCACCGGCCAGCGTGCAGCAGCCGGTGCGTCCGGTGGCCGTGGCCAGCGTTCCGCCGGAGCAGCCGGCGGCGGTTCCAAGGCAGTCTGGTCCTCCAACACCGGCGGCACCTCGGGTGGTTCCTACAGCGCCGGCAACGGCGGCTCGAGCAACGGTTCCGGCCGTCCGGCGCGCAGCGGTCCCCGCCGCGCCTCCGCGCCTGCGTCGAACGAGCGCCGCGGCCGCTAATCCCCGCTAGCCCTAAAAACTACGGCGGTGGTTGAGCTTGTCGAAACCCGGTTTCGACAGCTCAACCACCGCTTTTTGTTTTACCAGCCGCGGGCGCGCCATTCCTCCAGGTGCGGCCGTTCGGCGCCCAGGGTTGTGGGCTTGCCGTGGCCGGGATGGACGACGGCGGTGTCCGGGTAGGTGCCGAACAGCCGCTCGGTGACGTCGTCCAGGAGTTGGGCGAACCGTTCCGGGTCCTTCTGGGTGTTGCCCACGCCGCCCGGAAACAGGGAGTCACCGGAGAAAATGTGCGCCGGCCCTTCAGGGTCCTCGTACACAAACGCGATGGAGCCCGGGGTGTGGCCGCGCAGGTGCACCGCCGTGACGTTGAAGCCGTCGAAGTTGCCCACGTCGCCGTGGCTGAGCCGGACGTCCACGGGAACGGGCAGCGCCTCGGCGTCGTCCGTTCCGGCGGCGGTGCGCGCCCCCGTAGCCTCCACCAGTTCCTTCAGCGCCCGGACGTGGTCCCAGTGCTGGTGCGTGGTGGCGATCAGCGCCAGCTTCGGTTCAGCCTTGGTGTCGGCGGCTCCGTCCGCGATGAGCTGCCGGATGGCCGGGAGGTCGTCGGCGGCGTCAATCAGCAGTTGGGCGCCGCTCTCCTTCGCCGTCAGCAGGTACACGTTGTTGTCCATCTCGCTGACGGAGATGCTGCGGATGGTCAGGGCCGGCAGGTCGTACAGAAGTGAGTCCATAGGCTTCAGTCTAGGGACGCCGGGTGCCCGGGGCGCCCTGCTGCATTACGGGTGCTGCAAGCCTTAAAGACCCAGCGGCAGGGTTTCGGAGTACACCTGCTTGGACGGCGGCGCGGCCAGGATCTCACCGAGGGAGCTCTTGCCCTCCGGAGTGGTGCGCCATGCGGCGTAGTCGTCGTGGTCCTGCGTGGTGGCCCAGGTTTCCACCACCAGGATGTGGCAGGGATCGGCGTCGTCCACCAGCGCCTCAATGCCCTGGTTGCCCGGCCAGGCGCGGGTGGCGGCGAGCGTTTCGGCCAGATACTTCGCGGCCTCATCCCGGCGCTCGGGATCGATCCGGACCTCAAAATGGACAATGGCGGGCATGGTGCTCCTTGGCTTGTGGGAGTAGGGCCGTTCCAGCCAACCCTACTGCCTGCAACCGGCGCAGGGACCGCTTTCTTCCCCTGCGAACGCGGGTGCAGACACGGGACTCCGGCCGTTGGCCGCGTCACGGGCCGCCGTGACCGGATTCATAAAAGTCTGCCCTTTAGTGGACGCGTTGATAGCGTCGAAAGCCAAGCCAGACTCAATGCGACGCCCGGCCTGATCTTCATTCGGTGTGCCCTCAGCGGCCCCGTACGCCCGGCGTCTGGACCGCAGCCTCAAAACTGGAACGGGATCTGATGAGCCAGAATGCAGTACCGCCCGTGGACACCACGGGTCCTGAGAAAGAAGAACGAAAGCCACCCGCGAACGGCGGAAATACCAACCACAGCGCCGGCCCGGCGGCCAAAACCCGGGTCAACAAGACAGTCTTCCTGGGCTCCGCCACCGGCGTGGTGGCTATCGCCCTGTGGGCCATCATGGCCAAGGACAACGCGGAGGCGGTCATCGGGGCCATGGTGGGCTGGGTGTCCACCAACATGGGGTGGTACTACTTCATGATCGTCACCGCCGTGGTCATCTTCGTCCTGGTGGCCGCCCTCTCCCGGGTGGGAAAGACGAAGCTCGGGCCGGACCACTCCAAACCACAGTTCGGCATGTTCACCTGGGCGGCCATGCTGTTTGCCGCCGGCATAGGCATCGACCTGATGTTCTTCTCCGTGTCTGAACCGGTGAGCCAGTACCTGGCCCCGCCGCAGGGCGAGGGCGGAACCGCGGAGGCCGCCCGCCAGGCGCTGGTGTGGACGCTGTTCCACTACGGCATCACAGGCTGGGCGCTGTACGCCCTCATGGGGCTCGCGCTGGGCTACTTCTCCTACCGGCACAACCTGCCGCTGAGCATCCGCTCCGCCCTCTACCCCATCTTCGGCAAGAAGATCGAGGGCCCAGTAGGGCACGCGGTGGACATCGCGGCCCTCCTTGGCACCATCTTCGGGATCGCCACGTCACTGGGCATCGGCGTCGTCCAGCTCAACTACGGGCTGAACTTCATGTTCGGCATTCCGGAGGACCTGGCCGTGCAGATCGGCCTGATCGTCCTGTCCGTAGTGATGGCTACCGTGTCCGTGGTTTCCGGCGTCGAGAAGGGAATCCGGCGGCTCTCCGAGCTCAACGTGATCCTGGCCGTCGCCCTGATGCTTTTCGTCCTGGTCACCGGTAAGACCAGCTTCCTGCTGGACGGGATCGCCCAAAACATCGGTGACGTTATGAGCCGGTTCCCCGCGATGACCCTGGACACGTTCGCCTATGACCGGCCCACGGACTGGATGAACGCCTGGACCCTGTTCTTCTGGGCCTGGTGGATCGCCTGGGCACCGTTCGTCGGCCTGTTCCTGGCCCGCATTTCCCGCGGCCGCACCATCCGCCAGTTCGTCCTGGGCACCATGACCGTGCCGTTCATCTTCATCGTGCTGTGGATCTCCATCTTTGGAAACTCCAGCCTCGACCTGATCATGAACGGCAACGCGGCGTTCGGCGAGGCGGCCATGAGCCACCCGGAACGCGGCTTCTACAGCCTGCTGGAACAGTTCCCCGCCGTGCCCGTCACCGCCGCGGTGGCCACGTTCACCGGGTTGCTCTTCTACGTGACCTCGGCCGATTCCGGCGCCCTGGTGATGTCCAACTTCACCTCGCACCTCAAGGATGCCGATTCCGACGGCCCCGAGTGGATGCGCGTCTTCTGGGCAGTGGCCACCGGCCTGCTGACCCTGGCCATGCTGACGGTGGGTGGTGTTCCCACGCTGCAGAACGCGACCATCATCATGGGACTGCCGCTCTCGCTGCTGCTGGTGCTGATCATGCTGGGGCTCTACAAGGCGCTGCGGGTGGAGAACTCGCTCAACGACAGCTACCGCGCCAGCCTGCCTGGCATCATTACCGGCCGGTCCCTGGACCAGCGGGGCGGACGGACCTGGCGGCAGCGGCTCAGCCGCGCCATGAGCTACCCGGGCCGCAAACAGACAACGCGCTTCGCCGAAACCGTGGCCCTGCCGGCCCTGAAGGATGTCGAGGCGGAGCTCAAGTCCCAGGGTGCCGAGACGTCCCTGACCGTAACCACCGTGGAGCCGTGCGGCATCAACAGCATCGACCTGCAGCTGGCCATGGGGGAGGAACGGGCGTTCAAGTACCAGATCTACCCGGTCCAGTATGAGACGCCCAGCTACGCCACCCGCCGTGCCGATCCGGAAGACCGCTACTACCGGATGGAGGTGTTCTCGCAGGAGGGCAGCCACGGCTACGACCTCATGGGGTACACCCGCGAGCAGGTCATCACCGATGTGCTGGACCACTATGAGCAGCACCTTGAATTCCTGCACCTGAACCGTGCAGCACCCGGAAACACCGTCCTGGTCGAGGACCAGGTGGCCAAAGACAATTGGGAATCAGACTTCGACATGCAGGAGGAAACGAAATGAACGCCTCAACGCTATTCATCGGCGGCACGTGGACCGGAGCGTCCGACGCCGGCACGCGGGACATTCACTGCCCGGCGGACGGCGAGCTGGTGGGCACCGTCGCCGAAGGGACGGCTGACGACGCCGGCCGTGCGGTACTGGCTGCACGTTCTGCCTTCGATGCCGGCGAGTGGTCCGGGAAGTCTCCGCTGGAGCGCGGCTCTTTCCTGCTCAAGGTGGCTGCCCGGCTGCGCGAGCGCAAGGACGAGTTTGCCCGGGCCGAAACGCTGGACACGGGCAAGCGCCTGGTGGAAAGCGAGATCGACATGGACGACATCGCCAACTGCTTCGAATACTTCGGCAAGCTCGCCGGGCAGGAATCCGGCCGCCTGGTGGATGCCGGCAGCCCCATGGTGGTCAGCCGCATCGAGTACGAGCCCGTGGGCGTCTGCTCCCTGATCGCGCCCTGGAACTACCCGCTGCTGCAGGCGGCGTGGAAGATCGCCCCGGCGCTGGCGGCAGGCTGCAGCTTCGTCCTCAAGCCCAGCGAACTGACGCCGCACACGTCCATCCTCATGATGGAAGTCCTCCAGGAGCTGGGGCTGCCCGACGGCGTCGCCAACCTGGTACTGGGCGACGGCAAGACCGTGGGCTCCGTCCTGTCCAGCCACCCGGACGTGGACCTGGTCTCCTTCACCGGCGGCCTGGAAACAGGCAAGGTGATTGCTGCCTCGGCGGCCGCCTCGGTCAAGAAGGTCGCCTTGGAACTGGGCGGCAAGAACCCCAACATCGTCTTCGCGGACGCTGATTTCGACGCCGCCCTGGACAACGCCCTCAACGCGGCATTCGTCCACTCCGGCCAGGTCTGCTCCGCCGGTGCCCGCCTGATCGTGGAGGAATCCATTGCGGAGAAGTTCGTCGATGAGCTGGTACGCCGCGCGGGCCAGATCCGCCTGGGTGGCCCGTTCGACGCCGACGCCGAGACCGGCCCGCTGATTTCCGCAGCCCACCGGGACAAGGTCACCGCCTACGTGGACAAGGGCGTTGCAGAGGGCGCCCGCCTGCGCTGCGGCGGCGCATGGGGAACCGGGGACCTGGAAAAGGGCTTCTACTACCTGCCCACCGTCCTGGACCAGGTCACCAGCGGAATGTCCGTCCTGGTGGACGAGGCGTTCGGGCCCGTGGTGACGGTGGAAACCTTCACCAGCGAAGCCGAGGCCGTGAAGCTCGGCAATGACACCCACTACGGCCTCGCCGGGGCTGTCTGGTCACAGGACGCCGGGAAATCCCAGCGGGTGGCCCGGGCCCTCCGCCACGGCACCATCTGGATCAACGATTTCCACCCCTACCTGCCGCAGGCGGAATGGGGCGGCTTCGGGCAGTCCGGCGTCGGCCGTGAACTGGGCCCCACCGGCCTGGCCGAGTACCAGGAAGCCAAGCACGTCTACCAGAACATCGATCCGCAGGTCACCGGCTGGTTCGCGGACCACGCCGCCGCACCTGCAGGGGGGAACTGATTATGAGCGCAGCAGCAAAGACAGACTTCGACTACATCGTGATCGGCGGCGGCTCCGCCGGGGCGGCAGTGGCCTCCCGGCTCAGCGAGGACCCCTCGCTGGAGGTTGCCCTGGTGGAAGCCGGCCCGGACGACAGGGACCTGCCCGAGATCCTGCAGCTGGACCGCTGGATGGAACTGCTGGAATCCGGCTACGACTGGGACTACCCCATCGAAGAGCAGGAAAACGGCAACTCCTTCATGCGCCACGCCCGGGCCAAGGTGATGGGCGGCTGCTCCAGCCACAACTCCTGCATCGCCTTCTGGGCGCCCCGCGAGGACATCGACGAGTGGGAGCAGAAGTTCGGTGCCACAGGCTGGACCTCGGACCTGGCCTACCGCCTGTACAAGCAGCTGGAAACCAACGAGGACGCCGGCCCGGACGCACCGCACCACGGCGATTCGGGACCGGTGCACCTGATGAACGTCCCGGCGTCGGACCCCACGGGCCGGGCCATGCTGGAAGCCTGCGAACAGGCAGGAATCCCCAAGGCGCACTTCAACACCGGCGACACGGTGATCAACGGTGCCGGCTTCTTCCAGATCAACCGCCGCGCGGACGGCACCAGGTCCTCCAGTTCCGTGTCCTACATCCACCCCATCATGGACCGGAAGAACTTCACCCTCCTGACCGGCCTGCGCGCCAAGGAGCTTACGTTCGACGACGCCAACCGCTGCACCGGCGTGGCCGTGGTGGACAACGCCTTCGCCAAGACCCACCAGCTCACCGCCCGCGCCGAAGTGGTGGTGTCCACCGGTGCCATCGATTCGCCCAAGCTGCTGATGCTCTCCGGCATCGGCCCGGCGGCCCAGCTGGAGGAGTTCGGCATCCCCGTCCGGGTGGATTCACCCGGCGTGGGCGAGCACCTGCAGGACCACCCCGAGGGCGTCATCCAGTGGGAAGCCAGGCAGCCCATGACGCAGACGTCCACCCAGTGGTGGGAGGCGGGCATCTTCACCACCACCGAGGACGGCCTGGACCGCCCCGACCTGATGTTCCACTACGGGTCCGTACCGTTCGACATGCACACCCTGCGCCAGGGCTTCCCCACCACGGAGAACGGCTTCTGCCTCACGCCCAACGTCACGCACGCCCGCAGCCGCGGCACCGTGAAGCTCCGCAGCAAGGACTTCCGCGACAAGCCCAAGGTGGACCCCCGCTACTTCACCGACCCCGAGGGCCACGACATGCGCGTCATGGTGGCCGGCATCCGGAAGGCCCGTGAGATCGCGGCCCAGCCGGCGCTGTCGGAGTGGGTGGGAACCGAGCTGTACCCCGGTGCCGACATCCAGAGCGATGAGCAGATCACCGAGTACATCCGTAAAACCCACAACACCGTCTACCACCCGGCGGGGACGGTACGCATGGGCGCGACCGGGGACCGGATGTCACCCCTGGATCCCGAACTCCGGGTCAAGGGCGTCACCGGCCTGCGCGTGGCGGACGCTTCCGTCATGCCGGAGCTGACCACCGTGAACCCGAACATCACCACCATGATGATCGGCGAGCGGTGTGCCGAACTGGTCCGGGCGGCCCGCACAGCCTGATTCGCCGCTGGAATTCCCCGGCTTTGGCGGGGCGGATGGAAGGTACGACGGCGTGTCCCCGGGACACGCCGTCGGCCTGCCTCAAAGGTGGGGAAACCCAGCGGGTGCTGCCGGAATGACTGCCCGGAAACGGGGTGGTCAGCGCCAGGGGATGATATGGCTGGCAGCGTGGCGGGTGGACCGGATCAGGACCGCGTTGGCCTCGTCGGGACCGTTGGCCCAGGCTTCCGCGGCCTCGGGCGGCATCCCGAATGAGACGTGCCGGGCCACCAGCCGGCTGATCCGCAGCTCGTGGGGTGTCTCCAGGAACCACACCTCGTCAAGCTGCGCCCGGATCTCCTTCCACGGTTCCTGATCGGCCAGCAGGTAGTTGCCCTCGGTGATCACCAGCGGAACATCGGCCGGCACCGCAATGGACGCCGCCACCGGCTCGTCAAGGGTGCGCCGGAATTCAGGGGCGTAGACCACTGCCTCATCCCTTGCCGCCAGGCGGCGGAGCAGCGAAAGATACCCGCCGGCGTCAAACGTGTCCATGGCGCCCTTCCGCGCCCGCAGCGGCGTGCCGTCGATGACGGCGTTCCCCAGGTGGAAGCCGTCCATGGGCACCACCACCGCCGTGCCGGCGCCGAATTCCTCTTGCAGCCTGGCGGCGAGGGTGGATTTTCCGGAACCGGGCGCCCCGGCGATGCCCAGGATGGTGCGCGTTCCCGGGTCCAGCCGGCGCCGGAGCGCGTCAACAGCCTGGGCGAGCTCGGGGGAATCCATGGCAACAGCCTAAGGGCTGTGGCCAGGCAGCACGTTAGTCGCTTGTGGCTTCGGAAGGCGCGGGAGCCGGCTGATTCTTTCCGGTGGGCAGCGCCTTAAGCCCGGCGGCGCAGCCCACAATCCCGGCGATGAACAGCAGCTTCAGTACGCTGAAGGGTTCCACGCCGGTGGCCATCGCCCAGCCCACGGTCAGGGCGGCACCGATGCCCACCCAGATGGCATACGCGGTGCCCAGCGGGATGGACCGGATGGCCATGCCCAGGCCCAGCATGCTGAGCGTGGCGGTGACCAGGAAGACCATCGTGGGCAGCGGCTTGCTGAAGCCGTCGGACAAGCCGAGCGCGGTGGCCCAGACCGCTTCGAGGACGGCTGACGCCAGGAGCACCAGCCACGGAGCTGAACGCTTCAACATCACGCCACCACCTTCAGGCCCACCACGCACGCTGCGATGCCGGTCAGCAGGAGCAGGCGCGCCGCCGTCGGGCGTTCAACCTTGCTGGCCATCGCGTAGGCGGACGTCAGCACCACGCCGACGCCCACCCACACCGCATAGGCGGTGCCGGTGGGGATGGTTTGCATGGCGAGGGCCAGGCCGCCGGTGCTGGCGGCGACGGACACCAGGAAGAGGATGGAGGGGGCAATGCGGCGTTTGCCGGATGCCTGCGCTGCGCGGTGCAGGGCTGCGGCCCAGACTGCTTCCAGCGCCCCGGAGAGAACCAGGATTAACCACGACATGACAGATCCTTTGGCCAGTCTTGTCGCGTGCCGGGTACTGAACCGTCGTCCGGAGGCTCGGGTGCGGAGCCTTGGTTTCCAACATAGCAACGTCCGACGGCGGACGGCCACCCTTGGTGCCCAAGGTCACCACACGGTGTGCGGAACCGGAGCCGTCAGCAGGTCAGAGCGCGCCGCCGGCGGCTTCCGGCGCGTTGGCGTCGCGGCCGCCGTCGCCCACGGTTTCCCGTGCGATGAAGTTCTCGATGTCGAAGAGGTTGTCCGCCCGTTCGGCGATGTTCAGCAGCGTGGTCATTGACGCCACTTCCTCCACCTGTTCCTTGAGGAACCAGAGCATGAACTGCTCGCCCAGGGCGTCGTTTTCGGCGCGGGCGGCACGGAACAGGTCCTCGATGTTCCTGGTGACTTCCTTTTCCTGCTGCAGCGCGAGGGCCAGCGGCTCGGTGACCTTGGCGAAATCGGTCCGGACAGCCGGAACGCCCGGAATGCTGAAGGGAATGTCGCGGTCCAGCATGTACTGGACCATCATCATGGCGTGGTTCCGTTCCTCCACGGACTGGCGGAAGAAGTAGCGGGCCAACTGGGGCAGGTCCTGGTTGGCGAACCACGTGGCAACGGCGATGTACTGCTGGGACGCCGTGAATTCGTTGCCGATCTGGGTGGACAGGAGAGCGTTGAACGTTGTTGTGGTCATAGTGCCGAGTGTAGGGACGGACCTGAGCTCCCACCAGAGGGGAAAATCTCGGGCCTCGAGGGGGTTGAGACCGTCCTTGGCCGCGTCCGGATGGCCGGCGGGTCAGTCCGTTGCAGGATCGATGGACACCACGGCGAGGAACCCGCGGCCGGTGACCTCCGGAGTCGCGTCATCGGATCCCACCACCGAGTCGTACCGCGCAAGATCAGCTGAACCGCCGGCCCCGTCCTCCACCGTAGCCTGCCCTTGCAGCAGGACGGCGATCTGTCCCGCAAACACCGGGTGGGCGCGCTTCTTGGAGATTTCGATGACGGATGCGTAGCCCTTGAACGCATCTGTCCGGGCGATGACGTTGAGGTTCCTGATGTCTCCGGTGGGCAGGGCGGCAGTGGTGGCGGCGCCGCCGTCGAACCGGAACGGCCGGTACTTTTCCACCGGACGTTCGGAGCCGTCCACGCTGAGGAGCAGGAGGTCGCCCTCCACCACGGTCAGCACGCGCTCGCAGCCCGGGAACGGTGAGAAGTCACCGGCCTTGGTGACATCGGCGAGGCTCACCCGCCAGCCCCACCCGTCAGCCGTGGCCGGTTCGCCGGCCGGGCCGCTGAGGACTTCCCGCGTGGTGCCGCCGCCGTTGCGCCAGGGAGTGGCCTTGAGTTCTGCGAAACGGATGATCTGCATCTGCCCAGCCTAGTTCGCGGCCGGGGCCGGCCGGTTCCGCTGCCTGGCAGTGCGCGGTTGATTACGTGGGCACGCATCGCAGGTTGGACCCGGCCCTGTTACTCTCCTGCGGGGGGTCAACACGAAAACAGCCTGAAGGAGCCCGGGAATGTTCGTCAAAGTGTGTGGTCTCAGCACGTCTGAATCCATCCGTGAAGCGGTGGATGCCGGGGCGGATGCGGTGGGATTCGTCCTGACCGCCAGCCCGCGGGTGGTCTCTCCCGGCCAGGTTTCCACCTTGCTGGCGGACGTGCCTGCCGGCGTCACGCCCATTGCCGTCTTCCGCTCTGAGCCTGTGGCCGACGCCGTTGCCATTGCCCGCGCCGCGGGGCTGCAGTGGATCCAGCTGCACGGCGAGCGCACCCGCACGGATGTTGCCACAGTGCACGACGCCGGCATGAAGCTGGTCAGGGCGGTCACCGTTGGTGCCGGGCCGGATGAGCTGGAGGACTGGGGCGAAGACCTCCTCCTGATCGATGCCGCCGTACCCGGCTCGGGTGAGAGCTGGGACTATGCGTCCATGGCGGATCTCCCGGTCCTGAAGGGCCGCCAGTGGTTGCTCGCCGGCGGGCTGGACGCAGCCAACGTCCGGGATGCTTCCGTGGCGGCCCACGCCTGGGGCGTGGACGTGTCCTCCGGCGTGGAGGCATCCCGCGGGGTCAAGGACCTGGCAAAGATCCGGGCCTTCGTGGGTGCCGCAAAGGCCGGCGCGAAAGTCTAGGACTGCCCCCGTAAACCCTGTGTTCGGGCGTTGTCAGTCAGGCCATTCAGGGTCCGCTCAGGGGGATCCCCCACGTTCGGGTTCGCAGTCGCGGTGGACAATGGATGCATGAAGACACTGCTCAACATCATCTGGCTGGTATTCGGCGGCTTCTGGCTGGCGCTGGGGTACTTCGCGGCAGGGGTAATCTGCTGCCTGCTGATCGTGACCATTCCGTGGGGCATCGCCTCGTTCCGGATCGCGGCCTATGCGCTGTGGCCTTTCGGGCAGATGGTGGTGGACAAGCCGGGCGGCAACGGGCCGTTCGCCCTGCTGGGCAACGTGATCTGGCTGCTGGTGGCCGGCATCTGGATCGCTATCGGCCATGTCGCCACCGCGATCGCGATGGCCATCACCATCATCGGCATTCCCTTGGCCATCGCCAACCTGAAGCTCATCCCGGTGTCCCTGATGCCGCTGGGCAAGCAGATCGTGCCCACCAGCACCCCGTTCGTGAGCACCTACCGCTAGTCCCGCGCTCTGGCCATTTTTGCGGGATCCCGGTCAGAGCTAGACTCGCAACGCGGGAAGCTGCTGGCAATCGCTGCCCTGGCTATTGGCTACGGCATTGCCACTATGGCGTTGATCAGGACTTTGGGCTTCATCCCGGGTTCGGTCCAGCAGCTCACGCAGTAGCCGGCCCTTCGCAGGAACATTCCTCACCTGCGCCGGAATACGCCGTCCGCCAGGATGGCCACGGTATCGCTGTCGTCCAGTTCCGCGGCGATGTCCACGTCCTCAGCGTAGCCGGCGCCCGTCAGTTCGCGGCCGCTGGCGCAGCCGTGCAGCATCTCCCGCAGCCGCGGCTCGGCTGCTTCGTAGACGGCCATTGCCGCCACGGCTTCGGGTGAGTAGCCGTGCCGGCCGTCCCTGCCTTCATCCGCGTCGTAGCCGCCCCTGCCCGTAGCTGCCAGGCCTGCGATGAAGGCGCCGGCACCGATCTGGTCCTCCACGGCGGGCCGGAGGGTTCCGTCGTGCCAGCGCTCACCGGCGGCGATCACGGCAATCACAGCGTCCTCCGGCAGGTTCGCGGCCACCCAGTCGGCTGTTGCCGCCGCGTTGCGGAGGGACACCGCGGCTACCAGCGGAACGTGGCCGGCCAGTTCATGGCAGAGTGCTGAGCCGTTGGGGGAGGGGAGCACCACCCGGTCCAGGGAGTCCGCGGCGCGCAGGCTGGCGGGGGACAGGCTGAGCCCGCCGCCGTCGCGCGGTCCGGCAAGCTGTGCGCCGTGGTGGGCGGCGAAGTCCTCGGCGCTGGTGTCCTTCCACGCGTAAGGGAACACCTCCGCGCCACGGTCCAGCGCCACGCTCACACAGGTGGTGAAGGACAGGACGTCCACCACCACGGCAAGGTCGGCGCCGGAGGTGATGGCGGCCGCGTCCGGTCCCCACTCGAAGCGGACTGTATAGGGGAGCTGCCAGTGCGCGGCATTCGCCGTCCTGGTGTGCCGCGGGTTCGAGCCCGGTGCGTTCATGCCAGTTCGCCCTTCAGGTTGCGGTGCGCGGAGTCCTCCCACAGCGCCTTTGCGCGGGGGCTGTGGAACAACGGGTCCAGTTCGAGCAGATGGCGTACGACGGCGGCCCGGCCGGCGGCGAAGTCTTCGTCGCCAATGTGCGCATAGTCTTTGCGCACGGCGGCCACGTAGCGGGCGTACTGGTCCGGTTCCCCGCCGAGGACGGAAAGGTCCGCGTCACAGAGGAGGGCGCCGCCGTCGTCCCCCGGTTCCGGCCGGTGGTCCGAGGTCAGGCGCACCAGCCGGGCAACCTCGTCCACCTCCGCGTCGGGGAGCCCGGCGTCGGCCAGCCGGTCCTCCGCCAGGCGTGCGGACTCCTCCTCGTCCTGCTCCGCGATTCCCCGGTAGACGGCGTCATGGAACCAGGCTGCCAGCAGCACCGTGCGGGGAGGTTCGGCGGGCTCGGTGAGCAGGTCCAACGCCTCGAGGACCGAGAGCAGGTGGGTGCAGCCGTGATAGTGCCGGTACGGTTCGCTCCAGCGGTCCAGCAGGTCCAGGAACAGGGCATCATGGCCGTCCATGATGGTGTTCCACCTGTTCAGCAGCGGCACCTTGAGGGATTTGTTCCGCTGCCGCGCGGGGATCCGCAGTCCGCTGGCGATCAGTTTCCGCACCAGGACCCGCGCCTCCACGGGTACGGCGCCGGCAGTCACCAGGTCATCAAAGCGCCGCTCCGGCACATCGTAATGGTCGCCGTCGAACGCCCGCTCCGGGATGCCCGCGGCGCCGGCGAAAGCATGCAGCTCCTCCAGCGAACTGTCCGAAACCAGATGTGAGAAGTGCGTTCCGTGCGCAGGCCACAATGGCGGGTCAAGGTAAATGGCCATGCAGGAAGTGTAGTGCCGCCGCCCCGCTGCCGCCCGGCAGGGCGAAACCCGCCAAAAGCGGCGCCGCAGTCACAATCCGATCTGCGGGTTAAATTGGCAATCCTGTCCGCAGATACGAACTACTATGAGCGAATGACCCTCATTCGCGTTTCAGAGGCTGCCCGCTTCCTCGGTGTCAGTGACGACACGGTACGCCGCTGGACGGACAACGGCTCCCTCACTGCCCTCAGGGACGAGTCCGGCCGGCTCGCCGTGGACGGGCTGGAGCTCGCCCGGCACGCCCAGAAACTCGCCCAGCTTCCCGACGACCCGCACCGGACCGGAAGTTCGGCCCGCAACAGGTTCGTGGGGCTGGTGACCGGGATAACGGCGGACAAGGTCATGGCGCAGGTGGAACTCCAGTGCGGACCCTTCCGGGTGGTGTCCCTGATGAGCAGTGAAGCCGTCCGGGACCTGGGCCTCGAGCTGGGGTCCGTAGCTACGGCTGTGGTCAAGGCGACCACCGTCATCATTGAAACCCCGCAGGGGAAGGGAACAATATGAAACGAAGCCTCACCACGGCGTTCGCGGCCATGGCGCTGGCGGCCGGGCTGGCCGGATGTGCCGGCAGCAGCGCACCGGCGGGCAGCACAGGCACCTCATCCGAACCCGCTGCCACAACCCTGACCGTCTTCGCCGCGGCGTCGCTCAAGTCCAGCTTCACCGGGTTGGTCGAAACGTTCGAGGCACAGCACCCCGGCACCCGCGTCAGCCTGAGCTTCGCCGGCTCCTCCGACCTCGCCACGCAGATCAACCAGGGCGCTCCGGCGGACGTTTTTGCGTCCGCGGACACCAAGAACATGGACAAGGTCACCGGGGCGGGACTGGCCGAGGGCGAGCCCCGGGTTTTCGCCACCAACACCCTGGCCATTGCGGTCCCCGCCGGAAATCCCGCCAGGGTCACCGGGTTCCAGGACCTCGCCAGGGACGGCCTCCGGCTGGTGACCTGCGCCAAGCAGGTGCCCTGCGGAGCGGCCGCCGCCACGGTGGCGGACAAGGCGGGGGTCACCCTCCGCCCGGTCAGCGAGGAAAACGCGGTGACCGACGTCCTGGGCAAGGTCACCTCCGGTGAAGCCGACGCCGGCCTGGTGTATGTCACGGATGTCAAATCAGCCGGGACCAAGGTGGACAGCATCCCGTTCCCGGAGGCCGGTGCCGCCGTCAACAGGTACCCCATCACGGCCCTGGCCGGGGCAAAGGACAAGGAAGCGGCCAGGGCCTTCGTCGACCTCGTGCTGGGATCCGACGGCCAGCGGGTTCTCGCCCAGGCCGGGTTCGGCCCAGGCGGACAATGAATCTTCGGGCGCGGCAGCCGTATACCGGCATCCCGCGGTGGGTTTCCGGACTGGCTGTCCTGGCCGCCCTGGTGGTGGTCCTGCCCCTGGTAGCCATCGTGGCCCGGGTCAACTGGGCAAACTTCATTCCGCTGGTCACCTCAGAGTCTGCACTGGACGCACTTGGACTGAGCCTGCGCACATCGGCCGCGAGCACGCTCCTGTGCATCGTCCTCGGCGTTCCGCTGACCCTTGTCCTGGCCCGCGGCAGCTTCCCCTTCCAGCGGCTGCTCCGCTCCCTGGTCCTGCTGCCGCTGGTGCTGCCGCCTGTGGTGGGCGGCATTGCGCTGCTCTACACCTTCGGCCGGCAGGGACTCCTCGGCGGCGCACTGCAGGTCCTCGGCATCCAGATCGCCTTCTCCACCACCGCCGTGGTCCTTGCGCAGACCTTCGTGGCCCTGCCGTTCCTGGTGGTCAGTCTTGAGGGGGCGCTGAGGATCGGCGGGCAGAAGTACGAGGCCGTGGCCGCCACCCTCGGCGCGCCGCCGGGCGTCGTGTTCCGCCGCGTCACCCTTCCGCTGATCCTCCCGGGGCTGGTCTCCGGAGCCGTGCTTTCGTTTGCCCGCAGCCTGGGGGAGTTCGGCGCCACCCTCACTTTCGCGGGCAGCCTGCAGGGCGTTACCCGCACCCTGCCGCTGGAGATCTACCTCCAGCGCGAGACTGATCCCGATGCCGCCGTCGCCCTGTCACTCGTCCTGGTGGCCGTCGCGGTGGCGGTGGTGGCGCTGGCCTATGGCCGCCCCGGCGGACTGCATCGCCAAGGCCAGGCTCTGTGGGGCCGTTCCGGGGAGCGCCCGACGACGGCGGGCACCGCGGGCGGGAGCATCCGGTGAGCTTCTCGTTCCACGCTGCCGTGGCCCAGCGGGATTTTGACGTGTCCCTCGCGCTGGGGCCCACCGAAACCGTGGCGGTGATGGGTCCCAACGGTGCGGGCAAATCCACCCTGTTGTCCACCATCGCGGGCCTGATACGGCCGGACACCGGGCAGGCCGGGCTGAACGGCCGGACGCTGTTCCACCTGGGGTCCGGGACCCACCAGTGGACGCCGCCGCACCGCCGGGGAACCGCGCTCCTTGCCCAGGAACCCCTGCTGTTTCCGCACCTCACGGCGGCTGACAATGTGGCTTTCGGACCACGCAGCGCCGGCATCCCGCCACGCAAGGCAAGGGAACTCGCGCTGCAGTGGCTGGCCGAGGTGGAGGCTGCGGACCTGGCCGGCCGCCGCCCCGCCGGGCTATCCGGCGGCCAGGCGCAGCGCGTCGCCGTCGCCCGTGCCCTCGCTGCCGATCCGGGCCTCCTCCTGCTGGACGAGCCCATGGCGGCCCTGGACATCCATTCCGCCCCGCTGCTGCGGCGGCTGCTGAAACGGGTCCTCGCGGACCGGCAGGCCATCATCGTCACCCACGACGTGCTGGATGCGCTGATGCTGGCGGACCGCGTGGTGGTCCTCGAGAACGGGCGCATCGTGGAGGACGGGCCAACACGTGAGGTGCTGGAGCGGCCCCGCAGCCCGTTCGCTGCCGGCCTGGCCGGGCTCAACTTCGTCACCGGAACGCTGACGGCATCCGGGATCCGGACGTCCGGCGGGCAAGGCGTTGCCCCGGACCTGGAGATCGCCGGGCACCTGGAAGAACCGGGCGAAGCGGGCCAGGCAGGCGCCGCCGGGCTGCCGGGCGCGGCCGTGTTTCCGCCGTCGGCCGTGTCCGTGTTCCTGACGGACGCACACGGAAGCCCGCGCAATTCGTTTCCCGTGGAGGTCACCGACCTTGAGCCCCATGGAGACCAGATCCGGGTCCGGGGAGGCGGCCTGGCGGCGGACATCACCCCCGCAGCCTCGGCAGAGCTGGGCCTGGCCCCGGGGATGACTGCCCACTTCGTGGTCAAGTCGGCGGCGGTATCCATCTACGCGACATGATTTACAAAGTTATTTACATATTCTGTCAAAGTGAGTGACAAACTTCACAGTGTTCCGGTACCGTTCGGATGGGCGGCAGGCCATCGCCGCCGCCCATCAACCGGAACCGACCCCCGTCCGCGCCTCAACCGGCAGCGGTGCGGGGTCCCCTGCGAAGGAGCCACCGCTGTGAAAATCGCCAGAATCCTTGCCGCCGTTACCGCGACCGCCGCGCTGATGGGACCGCTGTCCGCGCAGGCAGCCCCCACTCCGGGCGGAGATACGGCAAGCCCCGACATAGCCGGCGGCAGCACCACCACCATTTCAGCGGCCCCCTATGCAGCGCAGATCTCCTTTGACGCCACCGGCACCAAAGTGGGATGCACCGGCAGCCAAATCTCGGCCAGCTGGGTGATCACGGCTAAGCACTGCAATTCCGCCTCCCTGCAGTCGGTCCGGCTGGGAACCACCTACCTGGAATCCGGCGGCACCGTGAAGACCGTGGCCGCCCGCTATGCCTCCAGTACCGGCGACGTCCTGCTGCTGAAGCTGTCCACCCCGCATTACGGCTCTTACGTGGGCCTCTCCAGCTCCTTCCCTGCCACCGGGACTCCGGCCAAGGTGTACGGCTGGGGCGACCAGACAGAAGGCGCGGGCACCATGTCCTACAACCTCAAGACAGCCGACGTCACCGTGGCCGGCCAAGGCACCGACACCTACGGCGGAGCCTCCGTCAGGACGCAGTCCCAAAGCGGGCACACCCTGGGCGGGGACTCCGGTGGCCCGCTCATCGTCAACGGCAAGCTGGTAGGTGTCCTGTCGACGTCGAGCATCCTGCCCAGCCCGAACCCTTCCAGCTTCACCAGGTACTACAACGACCACGCGTCCGTGTCCCGCAACCTCAGCTGGATCACCAGCGTCTCAGGGGTGGGGGCTTCCTGAGCCTCAACCTTCCTGGCTCCCGCCCGTCCGGGTAACCGGGCGGGCGGCGGCGGTTCCGCGGCGACGCGCAGCCGGCCACGCCGGCGGGCGGCTTGTTGGGGGAGCCGTCCGCCGGCGTTTTGCGTTTCCGCAGCACGGCGCCGCCGGGAAAATCCGGGGGTTCGCTGTGGGAAAACAGGGTCCAAAGACAGCGGTTTTTCAAAGTTGAGCGTAGTACACTCAACCCAAAGGAAATCCGCCCCTGAAAGGAGCCCTCTTTGGACGTCAAATTCACCACCAAGAGCCAGGAGGCTCTTTCGGCTGCCGCCATGAACGCCTCGACTGCCGGCAACCCGCAGGTGGAACCTGCCCATCTCCTGAAGGCCCTGATGGACCAGCGCGACGGCGTGGCGGTGGCGCTGCTGAAGGCCACCGGAGCCGATCCGGACGCCGTCAGCGTCCAGGCCAGCAGTGCCATCAAGGCACTCCCTGCCACCTCCGGCGGTTCCACGCAGCAGGCCCAGCTGTCCCGCCCGGCCCTGCAGGCCATCCAGAATGCCAAGACCGAGGCCGAGAACCTGGGCGACACGTTCGTCTCCACCGAAGTGCTGCTGCTGGGCCTCGCCGCCGGAAGCGACGCCGTGGGAAGGATCCTTCGCGACGCCGGTGCCTCCCACGAAGCCCTGGCGGCCGCCCTTCCCGGCGTCCGCGGCGACCGGAAGGTCACCAGCCAGGACCCTGAGAACACCTTCCAGTCGCTGGAAAAGTTCGGCACAGACCTCACGGCCATGGCCCGCTCCGGCAAGCTGGACCCGGTGATCGGACGCGATACGGAAATCCGCCGCATCGTCCAGGTGCTGAGCCGCCGCACCAAGAACAACCCGGTGATCATCGGCGAGCCCGGCGTGGGCAAGACCGCCGTCGTGGAAGGACTCGCCCAGCGCATCGTCGCCGGCGACGTCCCAGAAAGCCTGCGCGGCAAGACCCTGATCGCCCTGGACCTCGCCTCCATGGTGGCCGGCGCCAAGTACCGCGGCGAATTCGAGGAGCGGCTCAAGGCCGTGCTTGAGGAGATCAAGAACTCCGAAGGCCAGATCGTCACCTTCATCGACGAGATCCACACCGTGGTGGGCGCCGGCGCCACCGGCGACTCCTCCATGGACGCCGGCAACATGCTCAAGCCCATGCTGGCCCGCGGGGAGCTGCGGCTGATCGGTGCCACCACCCTGGATGAGTACCGTGAGAACATCGAAAAGGACCCGGCCCTGGAACGCCGCTTCCAGCAGGTGTACGTGGGAGAGCCAAGCGTCGAGGACACCATCGGCATCCTCCGCGGCCTGAAGGAACGCTACGAGGCGCACCACAAGGTCACCATCGCTGACTCCGCACTGGTGGCGGCAGCCACCCTGTCCAACCGGTACATCTCCGGGCGGCAGCTTCCGGACAAGGCCATCGACCTGGTGGATGAGGCCGCCTCCCGGCTGCGCATGGAGATCGACTCGGCACCGGAAGAGATTGACCAGCTGCAGCGGCTGGTGGACCGGCTCACCATGGAGGAATTGGCCCTCCAGGACGAAAAGGATGCCGCGTCCGTGGAGAGGCTCGCCGCGCTGCGGGCTGACAAGGCTGACCGCGAGGAGGAACTCAACGGGCTCAAGGCCCGCTGGGAAGCCGAGAAGGCCGGCCTCAACAGGGTGGGCGACCTGAAGGCAAAGCTGGACGAATTGCGCGGCGCGTATGAGAAAGCTGCCCGGGAGGGCGACCTCGAAACCGCCTCGCGTGTGCTTTACGGCGAGATCCCGGCGCTGGAACGCGAGCTCAACGCCGCCGCCGAGGCAGAGGCTGCCGTGACGGACAAGTCCTCCCAGATGGTGGCCGAACAGGTAACCGCCGATGACATCGCCGAGGTCATCTCCGCCTGGACCGGCATCCCGGCCGGGCGCATGCTGCAGGGCGAAAGCCAGAAGCTGCTGCACATGGAAGAGGAGCTGGGCCGGCGGCTGATCGGCCAGGCCAAAGCCGTCACTGCCGTATCGGATGCCGTCCGCCGTGCGCGGGCCGGCATCAGCGATCCCAACCGGCCCACCGGTTCATTCCTGTTCCTGGGCCCCACCGGCGTGGGCAAGACCGAGCTGGCCAAGGCCCTGGCGGACTTCCTGTTCGATGACGAGCGTGCCATGGTGCGCATCGACATGTCCGAGTACGGCGAGAAGCACTCCGTGTCACGCCTGGTGGGTGCCCCTCCGGGATACGTCGGCTACGAAGAGGGCGGCCAGCTCACCGAGGCCGTCCGGCGCCGCCCGTACTCCGTGGTGCTGCTGGACGAGGTGGAGAAGGCGCACCCCGAGGTGTTCGACATCCTGCTCCAGGTGCTCGACGACGGGCGCCTCACCGACGGCCAGGGCCGCACCGTGGACTTCCGGAACGTCATCCTGGTGCTGACGTCCAACCTGGGCAGCCAGTTCCTGGTGGACCAGACCCTCGATGCCGAAGCCAAGCGCAACGCCGTGATGGCCACGGTGAACGCGTCCTTCAAGCCGGAGTTCCTGAACCGGCTGGACGAGGTGGTACTGTTCGACGCCCTCACGGTGGAGGAACTCGGCCACATCGTCGAACTGCACGTGGGCGAGCTGGGCCGGCGGCTGCACGAACGCCGGCTCACCCTGGAGGTCTCGGATGGGGCCAAGGCCTGGCTGGCCATTTCCGGTTTCGACCCCGCCTACGGTGCCCGCCCGCTGCGCCGGCTGGTACAGCGCGAGATCGGCGACCGGCTGGCCAGGGCCATCCTCGCCGGAGACATCATCGACGGCGACACCGTGCTGGTGGACACCGCAGCCGATCCCGGCGAACTCGCCAACGGCAACGTGGACGCCCTCACGGGTGCCCCGTCGGCCGGGCTGTCGGTGCGCCGGAAGGACTAGCGACCCCTCACGGGCGTGCTGTCCCGGCGGGTAACCGTCAGGGCAGCACGCTTGCGTTGATGACGTTGCCGTTCGGGGCCGTCACGTAGCAGTCCGCCCTGCGGTCCCCGGCGTCCCAGCTGGTGCTGCTGGGGAAGCTGCGCTGGTAGTTGAGCTGGAAGTTATTGGCGGCCGGCCCCAGTTTGGTGGCCTGGCAGATCTCCAGGGCCTTGGCCTTCAGCGTCTCGGCCCCGGGATAGCGCTCACCGGCGGGATAGCGGAAGACCCCCACCAGCTGCGCGGAATGACCCGTATCGCAGGGCACCGCGGTTGAGGCCAGCGATTCCGGATCGAAGTCCTTGAAGCAGTCACCCACGGCGTAGTCCGCAGGCTTGACGCCGTCCCTGGGCAGCGGCAGCGGCGTCGCCCGCGGCGTGGGGGTGGTTTCCAGGACTCCAGCCTGGCCGTCCTGGCCTTCCGGGGAGGCTGCACCAGCGTTGAGCCACAGGGCCAGCCACACCAGGCCGCCCACCACGGCAACGAGGACGACGGCGAAGAGCGCCTTCCACAGGGTCTTTGTTCTGGGCGTTGGGCTCGGCGCGGTGGCACCCGATGGTGTGGTGGCGCCGGATGGTGTGGTGCCGGCGGCACCGGAGGCCGAAGGGCCGGCTTCAGCATGCTGCGGTGGCCACGTCACCGATGCCGGTGCCGGTGCGGCGTCCACCCGGGGGATACCGGCTGTTGGTGGGGAGGCTGGCTTCGGCGGGACGTCCTGGGGGTTCACGGCTGCATCCTCCTGCGTTGTTCGTCGCGTCAGTGCTGTAAAAACCCGCTGTCCGAAGGGTTTTGGCAGCTGCCTGAAGCGACTCTACCGAAGAAAAAACCCGGAAACCCGCGGGCGGACCGGGGAATGGTAACCCAACCACCGGTGGGAGCGCGCCGGGCGGCGAGCAGGGGCCGCCGAAAGCATGTAATCTAGGTGTACGACAAATTGACCAAACATTCCGGGGCCTCACCGATCGCCAAGGTGACCACCTCCGGTCCAAGTACAAAAGGGGGTCACGCCATGGGGCGCGGCCGTCAAAAGGCAAAAGCTACCAAGCAGGCTCGGGATATCAAGTACTACTCCCCGAACACTGACTACTCGGCACTTCAGCGTGAGCTGACGGGCCCAGGCAGTCGTGTGACGAGCCATTACGCCAATGAGCCGGTGGAACCGGACTATTCGGCTTATGTGGATAAGTATGCGGATGATTTGGAAGATGATGACGACGAGGTAGACAACCGTCGCATCGGCTAGTCGCCGCTGAGCACATTCTTTTGCAGCACCATTACTGCTGACCTCGGTCATAAGGCCCGTTTGGGCGCGCCTCTTTACTGTGCGTGCCCGCGGGCCTTCCGTCGTTCCTTCCAGGCGGCGACGGATCCCCGTGTACCGTTGGTTTCATGCCAACTGTGAACACCTACCCGCAGGGTGCCCCGTGCTGGGCTGACGTTCAGACGCCGGACGTCCAGGCTGCCAAGAAGTTCTATGCAGAGGTGTTGGGGTGGCGCTTCGAGGACCACCCGACTCCGGACGGCCGCAGCTACGCGATGGCTTTCATCGGCGACGACGTGGTGGCCACCATCGCACCGCAGAGCCCCATGCAGGCGCCGGGTGCAGCTGCCCAATGGAACGTCTACCTGGCCGCGGAGGACGCCCGCAGCATAGCCGGCGAGGCAATCCACGCCGGCGGTGCCGTGCAGTTCGGCCCCGAAAAGGTGGGGGACACCGGCGTCATGGTCTTCCTTGACCCGCCGGGCGGCGGCACTACCGGCGTGTGGCAGGCCGGAACGCACCGTGGCTCAGGACGGTATAACGTGCCCGGCGCACTGTCTTGGGCCGAGCTGCTCACTCCTGAGCCCCAGGCTGCCATCGGATTCTTCCAGCATCTTTTCGGGCATGAGGTCACGGAGTACCTGCAGGAGGACGGCGGTACCTACAGCACGCTGATGGTTGACGGTGCCGAGGTTGCCGGGGTGGCGCACGACGACGGCCCTGCTGGCTGGCAGGTTTACTTCGGCGTGGCGGATGTCCCGGCAGCGGTGGGCAAGGCCGTTGCGGCGGGCGCGGAAGTCCTGATCGCGCCGGAACCGGCCGACGATGAGTCACCCGGAGCCACCGCAACCCTGAAGGACCCGCAGGGAGGCGTCTTCAGCCTGCTGGAAGTCTAAGCCCCCAGCGTGGGGCGGAACCGCCCCTAAAACGGAGCCGCCCCGCACCCGCACGAGCGCGGATGAGGGGCGGCCCTGTCAAAAATTTCCTACGCGTAGGCGTTGACCATGCGGACTGCGCCGCCGTCCACGCCCTTGGCGCCTTGGACGTAGTCCGGGCCGGACTTCAGGATGGCATCGGAGTCCGCGGCGACGGTGCCCATCACCCAGGACGGCAGCCCGCGTTCGTTCAAACGCGCGACGGCGGCATCCGCGGCTTCGGGGGAGACGATGGCCACCATGCCCACGCCCAGGTTCAGGGTGCGCTCCAGGTCGGCCAGCGGCACGTTGCCGAGTTCGGAAACGAGCTTGAAGATGGCCGGCAGTTCCCATGTGGCGCGGTCCACGGTGGCCACCAGGCCCTGCGGCAGGACCCGGGCAAGGTTGGCGGCGAGTCCGCCACCGGTCACGTGGCTGAAGCCGTGGACCGCTGCAGAACCGGTGACGGGGAAAGTGCGGGCCAGGTCCAGGCAGTCGGCGGCGTAGACGCGGGTGGGCTCAAGCAGTTCCTCACCCAGGGTGCGGCCCAGCTCGGAGACCTGGCGGTCCAGGGCCCAGCCGGCGTGGTTGATTACGCGGCGGACCAGCGAGTAGCCGTTGGAGTGCAGGCCGGAGGAGGCCATGCCGATCACGACGTCGCCCGCGCGGACTCGGTCCGGTCCGAGGAGGGCATCTTCTTCAACGACGCCCGTGGCTGCGCCGGCAACGTCGTACTCGTGCTCGCCCAGCAGCCCGGGGTGTTCTGCGGTTTCGCCGCCCACCAGGGCGGTGCCGGCCACGGAACAGGCGGCAGCGATGCCGCGCACAATGCCGGCGATGCGCTCGGGAACCACCTTGCCGCAGGCGATGTAGTCGGTCATGAAGAGCGGCTCGGCGCCTACGACGACGATGTCGTCAACCACCATGCCGACGAGGTCGAAGCCGATGGTGTCGTGGATGTCCATGGCCTGGGCGATGGCAACCTTCGTTCCCACACCGTCCGTGGAGGTGGCCAGCAGCGGCTTCTTGTAGGTCAGCAGCTTCGAGACGTCATAGAGGCCGGCGAAGCCGCCCACCCCGCCGATTACCGACGGGTTGTGGGTCGCCTTGATGGCGCCCTTCATGAGCTCGACGGCGCGGTCGCCGGCTTCGACATCGACGCCCGCGGAGGCGTACGTGATGCCGGCCTTCCCTGATGCGGAACCGGCGGCAGTGTTTGCGGAAGTCATACGGACTCTTTCTTGTCAGTGCCTGCGGCGGCGTGTACGTCTGGAACCATGTCGGCGTCGGTCAGCAGGTTTTCAAACTCGGAGTCCGGGCCGGGATCGCAACCGGTAGCGCCGGCCTTTTCGGCAGGGTCCTCGTCCGAGTCAACGGCGAGGGCTGCGGTTTCGCCCGGGAGGGCCGACGGCGACGGTGCCAGGCCGCCAAGGTCGGTGCGTTCCAGGAGGTTCTTTCCCAGCTTGTCGGCGCCCGGGAGCTCGATCGGGTATTTGCCGGTGAAGCAGGCGGTGCAGAGGCGTTCCCGCGGCTGGCGGGTGGCCTCGATCATGCCGTCTTCGGAGATGTAGGCCAGCGAGTCGGCGCCGATCGCCTGGGAGATTTCCTCGATGGTGGCGCCGTTGGCGATCAGCTCGGCCCGGGACGCGAAGTCGATGCCGTAGAAGCACGGCCACTGCACGGGCGGGGAAGAGATCTTCACGTGCACGGAGGCGGCGCCGGCTTCGCGGAGCATCCGGACGATCGCGCGCTGGGTGTTGCCGCGGACGATCGAGTCATCCACCACCACCACGCGCTTGCCGCGGATCACGGATTCCAGGGCGTTGAGCTTGAGCCGGATGCCCAGCTGGCGCAGGGTCTGTGACGGCTGGATGAAGGTGCGGCCCACGTAGGAGTTCTTGACGAAGCCGTGTGCGAACGGAATGCCGGATTCCTCGGCGTACCCCACGGCAGCGGGGGTGCCGGACTCCGGGACGGGGATGACAATGTCCGCTTCGTGGGTGTTTTCGCGGGCCAGCTGGCGGCCCATTTCCACACGGGATTCGTAGACCGAACGGCCGGCAATGGCGGCGTCCGGGCGGGCAAGGTACACGTACTCGAAAACGCAGCCGGCCGGGGTGGGCTCGGCGAACTTCTTGGACCGCACGCCTTCTTCGTCGATGGCGATGAATTCGCCGGGCTCGATCTCGCGGATGAAGCTGGCACCGACGGTGGCCAGGGCGGACTGCTCGGACGCGACTACCCAGCCGCGTTCCAGCCGGCCCAGGACCAGCGGGCGGATGCCGTAGGTGTCGCGGGCCGCGTAGAGGGTGCCTTCGTCCATGAAGACGAAGCAGAAGCCGCCCTTGATCTTGGGCAGGAGTTCGGTGGCGGTTTCCTCAAGGGTCTTGCCGGGCTCGCCTTCAAGGAGTGCCGTGACCAGCGCGGTATCCGAGGTGTTGCCCTGCTTCATTTCGCCGGTGAGCTGGCCGCCGTTGCGTTCGGTGATCATGGCGTTGAGCTCGGCGGTGTTGGTCAGGTTGCCGTTGTGCGCCAGGGCCACGGTGCCGGTGGAGGTGGCGCCGAGGGTGGGCTGGGCGTTGGCCCAGTGGCTGGCGCCGGTGGTGGAATAACGGCAATGCCCCACGGCCAGGTGCCCGGTGAGGGTGTTGAGGGTTGTCTCGTCGAAGACCTGGGACACCAGCCCCATGTCCTTGTAGACATTGATCCGTTTGCCGTCACTGGTAGCGATACCAGCCGACTCCTGGCCACGGTGCTGCAGTGCGTACAGCCCGTAATAGGTTAGTTTTGCTACTTCTTCACCGGGAGCCCAGACGCCGAAGACGCCACAGGCGTCCTGCGGGCCTTTTTCGCCGGGAAGAAGATCATGGGAAAGTTTTCCATCGCCGCGTGCCACTGATCGATTATCGCACGACATGGGGTAGGACTTTTTCCCGCTCCGCTTTGTGACCCGGCAGCGTCACGCGCCCGGATGCCGGGGCGTGCTGCCGGTGGCGGGGGTCACGGCTGCGGGTCGGTGTCCGGTTCGGAGTCCGGAACGGATTCGACCACGGCGCGCTGCTGCCTGCGGACGCTCCGGCGATCCAGGACCAGCGCCAGGACCGCACCGAGGACTGCTCCGGCGGCGCCGAACGTGATCATCAGGAAGCCGAAAACCGCGCCCGGGTCGAAGTCCTCGTCCGCGGGCACCCCGAATGCCGCGACTGCAGCTGCTGCGAAGCCCACCAGTGCGCCCAGCACCAGGAACGGTACGAATTTGGGGGCCCGGCGGACGGTTACCTCGCGCCGCTCGGCGGGGGGTTGGTTCGAAGACATGCCATCCAGCCTACTGCCGGAGATTTAGTGCGCGTAATGCTGCCGGGGAGCCTGGCGCGTACGGCACCGCTGAACCGGGCGAGCCACAGGAGGACCCGCACTGTCCGCCGAGCGACATGACTGATATATCTATTGACACCAACTGTGGCCGCTGTCATATTTTCTAGTAGCACTATGTGCGCCGTGTTGTGTAATGCGCAATAGATTCGGCGCTAGTCGATCAGGCTTCGGGTGGGCGGCCACCCCGCTGTGTCGGCTAGATTGGCAGCTGGTGCCGACTCACCGGATCCGGCCGGATCCAGGAAAGGAACACAGAACGATGGTTCACAAAGTTCAAGCTGTCATTGCCCGTGAGAAGAACGCCCCGGTGTCGCTGGAGACCATCCTGGTCCCGGACCCGGGCCCGGGCGAGGCCCTGGTGGACATCCTCACCTGCGGCGTTTGCCACACCGACCTGCACTACAAGCAGGGCGGCATTGGTGATGACTTCCCCTACCTGCTGGGCCACGAGGCTACCGGCGTGGTCAGCGCCGTCGGCGAAGGAGTTACTGAGGTAGCCCCGGGCGACCGGGTGATCCTGAACTGGCGTGCGGTGTGCGGGCAGTGCCGTGCCTGTGCCAAGGGCCAGCCGCAGTACTGCTTCAACACTGCCAACGCCACCCAGAAGATGACCCTTGAGGACGGTACCGAGCTGTCTCCCGCGCTGGGCATCGGAGCGTTCGCTGAAAAGACCCTCGTTGCCGCCGGGCAGTGCACCAAGGTGGATCCCGAGGCTGATGCTGCCGCCGTCGGCCTGCTGGGCTGCGGCGTGATGGCCGGCATCGGTGCTGCCATCAACACCGGTGAGGTCAAGCGCGGAGAATCCGTGGCCGTCATCGGCTGCGGCGGCGTAGGCATCGCGGCGATCGCCGGTGCCAAGCTCGCCGGCGCCACCACCATCATCGCCGTGGACATCGACAGCAACAAGATCGAAATGGCCAAGAAGCTCGGTGCAACCCATGGCGTGAACTCCAAGGAAGAGGACGCCGTGGAAGCCATCCAGGCCCTAACGGGAGGCAACGGAGCGGACGTGGTGATTGACGCCGTCGGCCGTCCCGAAACGTACAAGCAGGCCTTCTATGCCCGCGATCTTGCCGGCCGCGTGGTCCTGGTGGGCGTTCCGACGCCGGAGATGACGCTGGAACTGCCGCTGCTGGACGTCTTTGGCCGCGGCGGGTCCCTGAAGTCCTCCTGGTACGGCGACTGCCTGCCCTCCCGCGACTTCCCCATGCTGGTGTCCCACTACAAGCAGGGCAACCTGGACCTTGACGCGTTCGTTTCCGAGCGGATCACCATCGACCAGGTGGAGGAGGCCTTCGGCAAGATGCACGAGGGCAAGGTCCTGCGGTCCGTCGTCGAACTCCCCGTGGCGGCTTCCTGATGGGCGTCACCATAGAGAACCTGGTCACCTCGGGCACATTTTCGCTCGACGGCGGCACCTGGGATGTGGACAACAACGTCTGGATCGTGGGCAACGACGCGGAATGCGTGATCATCGATTCCCCACACGACGCCGCAGCGATCATCAACCAGGTCAAGGGCCGCACGGTCAAGGCCATCCTGCTCACCCACGCCCACAACGACCACATCGGCGCTGCCCGTGAAGTGGCCGAAGCTGTTGGCGCACCGATCATCCTGAACCGGGAAGACCTGGTCCTCTGGGAACAGGAATACCCGGACGCCAAGCCCGACCAGTACCACGAGGATGGCGACGAGTTCGAAGTGGGCGGCGCCGTGCTGAAGGCCATCCACACGCCGGGCCACTCGCCGGGATCCACCTGCTTCTACCTGGAAAGCGAAGGCACGGTGTTCACGGGGGACACCCTGTTCAACGGGGGGCCGGGTGCCACTGGCCGCTCGTACAGCGACTACCCCACCATCCTTACCTCCATCCGCGAACGGCTGCTGACCCTGCCGGCCGAAACGGTGGTCCGCACCGGCCATGGTGACAACACCACCATCGCCGCCGAACAGGAAACCCTGGCCAAGATCGCGGAGTAGGCGCAGTCCAGAAAAGCGCGCAGTGGGGGCGTGCCGGGAAACGCCGGCACGCCCCCTCAGCAATTGATCAACAAATGCCGGCAAGGAAGTTGGAACGATGAAGTTCGGTAAGCAGCCCGCCCCGGTGGCGGACATCAACGAGGACCTGCTTGAGGTCCACAAGCCCAAGACCGAGGCCGCGGGCGTCAAGGCCGTCATGGTCGCGCTGGAGCGGGCCGTGGCGCAGGCGGGCGTGACCCGTACGGCGCAGTCCCTGCTGCGGCTGAACCAGCGCGGAGGCTTCGACTGCCCGGGCTGTGCGTGGCCTGAATCGGACAAGAAGCGCAAGGCTGCCGAGTTCTGCGAAAACGGCGCCAAGGCCGTGGCCGAGGAGAACACCCTCCGCACGGTGGGTGCCGAGTTCTGGGCCAAGCACTCCATTGCTGAACTTTCGGAGAAGACCGAATACTGGCTGGGGAACCAGGGCCGGCTCAGCGAACCCATGGTGATCCGGGAAGGCGAAACGCACTATTCGCCCATCTCCTGGAATGACGCTTTCGAGCTGATCGGCGAGCATATCCGTGCCACCACACCGGACCGCTCCGTGTTCTACACCTCCGGCCGCACCGCCAACGAGACAGCATTCCTGTACCAGCTGTTCGCGCGGGCACTGGGCACCAACAACCTTCCGGACTGCTCCAACATGTGCCACGAGTCCTCCGGCTCCGCGCTGAACCCGACCATCGGCATCGGCAAGGGCACTGTGTCCCTGGACGACATCCACGACTCCGAACTCATCTTCGTGGTGGGCCAGAACCCGGGCACCAACCACCCGCGCATGCTCTCGGCACTCAAGGAGTGCAAGGACAAGGGCGGCAAGGTGGTGGCCGTGAACCCGCTGCCCGAGGCCGGCCTGTTCAACTTCAAGGACCCCCAGACGGTGTCCGGCGTGGTGGGCGGCGGCACGCCGCTGGCCGATGAGTACCTGCAGATCAAGGTGGGTGGGGACCTGGCACTGTTCCAGGCGCTGGGCCACCTGCTGCTGGAGGCCGAGGAGAAGAACCCGGGAACCGTCGTCGACCATTCCTTCATCGCCGCGCAGACCGATGGCTTCGACGCCTACCGCGACGCCCGCCGCACCCTGGACTGGGACGAGACGGAGAAGGCCACCGGCCTGGACCGCGCGCAGATCGAGAAGGTGGCAGGGATGCTGCTGGCCTCCAAGGCCTCCATCTTCTGCTGGGCGCTGGGCGTGACCCAGCAGCCGCACTCCGTGGACACCATCAAGGAAATGGTCAACGTCCTGCTGCTGCAGGGCAACTTCGGCAAGCCGGGCGCGGGTGCGTGCCCCGTCCGCGGGCACTCCAACGTCCAGGGCGACCGGACCATGGGCATCTGGGAAAAGCCCAAGGAATGGCTGCTCGCGGCCCTCGATGCCGAGTTCGGGATTACGTCACCGCGGCACCACGGCCACGACGCCGTGGAGTCCATGGAAGCCTTCGACCGCGACGAAGTGGACGTCTTCGTCTCCATGGGCGGCAACTTCTCGCTCGCCTGCTCGGACACCGAGGCGCTGGAAGCCGGTATGCAGCGCATCGGCCTGACGGTGCACATTTCCACCAAGCCCAACCGCTCGCATATCGTGCACGGCCGCACGTCGCTGATCCTGCCCACGCTGGGCAGGACGGACAAGGACGACAAGCACCCCAAGGGTGCGCAGTTCCTCTCCGTGGAGGACTCCATGTCCGTGGTCCACTCCACCCAGGGCCGCCTCACGCCGGTATCCGAGCACCTGCTCGCGGAACCGGTGATCGTGGCGCGGATGGCCGAGGCCACGTTTGGCCCGGACCACTCCGTTGACTGGCGCGGCATGGCCGAGGACTACGACGTGATCCGCGACCACATCTCCCGCGTCCTGCCCGGCTTCGAGGACTTCAACGCCAGGGTCCGCACCAAGAACGGTTTCGTGCTGCCCAACCCGCCGCGCGACACCCGTTCCTTCGCCACGGACATCGGCCGCGGCCGGTTCACTGTGAGCCCGCTGGAGTACCTGACGCCGCCCCCGGGCCACCTGGTGCTGCAGACCATCCGCAGCCACGACCAGTACAACACCACGTACTACGGCCTGGACGATCGCTACCGCGGCATCTCCGGCGGCCGCCGCGTCATCCTGATCCACCCGGAGGACCTTGCCGAATCGGGCTTCCAGGACCGGGAACTCGTGGACGTGGTGAGCACCTTCCAGGGTGTCGACCGCCGTGCGGACAAGTTCCGCCTGGTGGCCTACCCCACCGCCAAGGGCTGCGCTGCCGCGTACTTCCCCGAAGCCAACGCCTTGGTCCACAAGGAAAACGTGGCCCGTGAATCCAACACCCCCGGCTTCAAGGCCATGTTCGTGCGCTTCGAACCTCACACGGATGGGGACGCAACAGCCGAAGAGTCCGCGTCGCTGCAGGCGAGCGGCGTCTAAGAGACCACGCAAACGCCCCCGCTTCCGAGAGGAAGCGGGGGCGTTTCGCTGTTGGCCGGCTGTTCCGTTTCTGCCGGCAAACAAAAGGGTGGTTGGGCCTGCCGGTCTCAAGCAGGCCCAACCACCCCGTGGGAGGAAACAGAATCAGCCGCGGATGCGCTCCATGCCCGGGTCCACCAGGGGCTCGGCGGAGACGGTGGCCGCCACGCGCTTTCCGAAGTACTCGATCTCCACGGCGTCGCCGATCCCGACTGAAGCGGGTAGCCAGGCGTAGGCGATGGGCTTGTGCACGGTGAAGCCGTAGGCCGCGCTGGTGACGTAACCAACGGCTTCCCCGCCCACGTAGACAGGTTCCTTGCCGAGCACTACTGAGGTGCCGTAGTCGACCGTCAGGCAGCGCAGTACGCGGGTGGCGGGCTGCTCCTTGCGCTCAGCGAGGGACTCCGCACCAACAAAGCCGGTCTTGTCCTTGGCAATGGAGAAGCCCAGGCCGGACTCGTAGGGGTGGTGTTCGGAGGTCATGTCGGTACCCCACAGCCGGTAGCCCTTCTCCAGCCGCATGCTGTTGAACGCGCCGCGTCCGCCGGCGACGATGCCGAACTCCTGGCCTGCCTCGAACAGCAGGTCCCACAGCTTCAGGCCGTATTCGGCGGTGGTGTAGAGCTCCCAGCCGAGTTCACCCACGTAGGACAGCCGCCAGGCGCTTACGGGAATGCCGCCCACTGAAATTTCCTTGGTGCGGAAGTACCTCAGGCCGTCGTTGCTCAGGTCATCGCTGCTGAGCTTGCCGATCACTTCGCGCGCCAGCGGGCCCCACAGGCCGATGCAGCAGGTGCTGCCGGTGATGTCGGTGACATGTGCCCACTGTGCCGGGTCGGCCTCAGACTGCTTGCGGGCCTCGACGCGCAGGTAGTCGAAGTCCACGTTGCTGTTGACGCCAAGCTGGAACTTCTCCTGCTCCAGGCGCGCCACCGTCACGTCACTGCGGATGCCGCCGTCGTGCTCCAGCAGGAGGCAGTAGGTGACGGCGCCGGGCTTCTTGGTGATGTTTCCGGTGCTGAGGCGGTGCAGCAGCGCTTCGGCACCGGGGCCAACGACCTGGAGCCGCTTGAGCGGCGTCATGTCGTAAAGCCCGACGGCGGTGCGCGTCTTCCACGCTTCGGCGGCGGAAATGGGGGAGTGGAACATGTTCGCCCACTCCTCGCGCTCGGGTGCGCGCCATTCTTCGGGCAGCTCCTCCAGGAGCGGGCGGTTGGCCTCAAACCAGTGGGGGCGTTCCCATCCGGCGGACTCCAGGAAGAACGCCCCGAGCTCCTTCTGCCGGACGTTGAACGGGCTGACCCGCAGGTCCCGCGGTGACTTGCGGGGCTGCAGCGGGTGGAGGACGTCGTAGATTTCCACGAAGTTCTGCTGCGAGGTTTCGCTGACGTAGGAGTCCGAGGTCTGCACCTTCTCAAACCGGGTGAGCTCCGTGCCGTGCAGGTCGGTGCGGGAGCGGCCCTCCACGAGCAGCTCGGCGACAGCCTTGGCTACGCCGGAGGAGTGCGTCACCCACACCGCTTCGGCAACGAAGAAGCCGGTCAGGTCCGGGTGCTCGCCGATCAGCGGGCCGCCGTCCGGCGTGAAGGAGAAGATGCCGTTGAAGCCGTCCTGGATGTCTGCGTTGCGCAGTGCCGGCAGCAGGTCCCGGGTGTCTTCCCAGGCCGGCAGGAAGTCTTCGAGGGTGAAATCCAGGCGGGAGGGCATGCGGTGGTCGGACATCTCGTCAGCCGGCACTTCAGGCAGGGCGGACATGTCCACCGGCATCGGGCGGTGGGCGTAGCTGCCGATGCCAATGCTGTCGCCCCACTCGCGGTAGTACAGGTCCTTGTCCTGGTAACGCAGGATGGGCTTGCTGGCGCCCTTGGGAAGCTCGTTGACGCCCTCAAGTTCGGGCAGCGGCGTGGTGACGACGTACTGGTGGGCCAGCGGCAGCAGGGGCACCTCGAGGCCCACCATCTTGCCGAGCTCACGGCCCCAGAAGCCTGCGCAGGACACTACGATGTCCGCGGGAACCACGCCGGTGGAGGTCTCGACGCCGGTGACCTTGCCGCCCTCCCGGGCGATGCCGGTGACGGTGGTGTAGCCAAGGTAGTTGACGCCGCGTTCCCGGGTGCGCTCGATCAGCAGCTGCACGGCGCGGGCGGCCAGGGCGAGGCCGTCGGTGGGGATGAGGAGGCCACCCAGGACCTCGCGGCCGCCGGTGAGCTTGCCGGTGTTCAGCAGCGGGTAGATCTTCTCGCATTCGTCGGCGTCGATGATCCGGCTCTCCACGCCCCAGGAGGTCATCACGCCCATCTTGCGCTTGAGGTCCGCCAGCCGCTCCGGGGTGGTGGCCAGCTCCAGGCCGCCTACCTGGTTGAAGCAGGACTGCCCGTCCTTGGTCAGGGAGAGCAGCTTGTTGACGGTGTAGGTGGCGAATTCCGTCATCGTCTTCGACCCGTTGTTCTGGAAGACCAGGCCCGGGGCGTGGGACGTGGAACCGCCGGCCAGCTCGAGCGGTCCCTGTTCGACGACGGTGATGTTGTTCCAGCCGCGGCTGGAGAGTTCGTCGGCGAGGTTCGTGCCGACAATGCCGGCTCCGATGATGACGACGCGGGGCGATGCGGTCATGGCGTGTGGTTCTCCTGGTTGGCGGTGTCGATGGGGAGCTGCGCTGTCGCTTCGCTATGAGCAACGCACGTCACCATATGCAACACGGTGGCGCAGCTCACACCAGATGTCAAGGGGGATGTGCTTTGTTGCGGAGCCGGCAGGAGTATGTCGAGGGGCAGCAAGGAGGCCTCCGCCGCTGATGCGGCGAAGGCCTCCTGCTCGTGTCTGGGTAGTTCCCGGGTCAGTGGGAGAAATCTGATGAGATCTCGGCGAGGGTGCGCCCCTTCGTCTCAGGAGCGAGCCACTGCGAGAGGACGGCGCCGAGTAGTGCGACGGCGGCCGCCACCACCATGCTTGCCCCCATGCCGATGTTGCTGATGGCCCACGGCAAGGCGAAGGTGCCGAGCGCGGCTCCGATGCGGCTGAAGGCCGCGGCGAAGCCCATGCCGATGCCGCGCAGGTGGCCGGGGAAGACCTCGGCCGGATAGACCTGGGTCATTGTGGTGTAGCCGGCGTTGAAGAAGGAGAAGGCGAGGAACAGGACGAGAATGAGGATCGCCGGTGCGTCCGCCCAGACTCCGATAACCAGCAGGATGCCTGCGCAGAGCCACTGCCCGGGCACGGTGAGGATTCGGCGGCCGAGCCTGTCAATCAGCAGCACGCTTGTGACGACACCCGCGGCCGCAAGGGCGGACAAGCCGACCCCGCCGGCCCAGCCGCCGCCGAAACCGAACTGGGTGAGCACGTCGTCGGCGAAGGTCGCGATCGCGAAGTACGGAGTGACGGCGCAGAACCAAAAACCCGAGGTGAAGACGGTGGCGCGCCAGTTCTCCTTCGAGAACAGCATTCCGATGGAGGCGCCCTTGATTGTCGTCCTGTTCTTAGCGGCCTGGGCCTCCTGGATCATCCTGAGGTCGATCTCCTCGGTGATGCTGTTTTGCATCTCCGGAGATTCGACATACTTGTGCGCGATCGCGAGTGCCTCCTCCCGCCGTCCCTTCGTAATGAGCCAGCTCGGCGATTCGGGCAGGCCCAGGCGGGCGATGAACAGGACGAGCGCAAGTATGGTGCTGGTTCCGATGACTAGGCGCCAGGGAGTGCCGGCGTCATGCAGGAGCGTGCCAACGATGAAGGCCACCATGAAACCGACGTACCAGGCGATCAGGGTCAGGCCGAGCAGGCGCCCGCGAAGCTTGGGAGGGGAGAACTCCGAGAGCAACGGCCCGCCGATGGAGTACTCGCCGCCGATCGCCACGCCCATGAAGAACCGGATGATGACGAGCTGGACCACAGCCCCGTCTCCGGAGGTAATGAAGAACTGGGCCGCGGAGGCTGCCAGGAACAGGCCCATGTCCACGAGGAACATGGGCTTGCGTCCGAACTTGTCAGTGGCCCAGCCGGCCAGGGGGGAACCGACAAAGATGCCAACCAGCGGGCCTGCAGCGATCAGGCCGAGCGACAATGCGTCGAGCTGGAGGTCTGTCCGCATGAGCCCGGCGACGGGACCGATGATCCCGAGGATGTAACCGTCGAGGAACATCCCGCCGATGAAGACAGCGACGAGCCGAATCATGAAGCGGCGTTTGAACGCGGAGCTGGTCGCTTCTGCTCTGGTTTGATCGATGGTGCTGGCACCTTGGATTGTCATCAAAAGTTCCTTTGAATTTGTTGCGGCAGCAGGATGCCCGCCGCGGCGGTGGTTGATGGGGGACAGGGTTCCTCCACCAGTGGCCACCGCAGGTTGGTTTCTCGTCGTGAGTGATCGCGTCCGGTTGCCGCGGCCCGGTGCCACGGGAACAGGGGTACGCGCATTCGAGAGAGTCTTTCGTTTCGGGATGATCAACAAGCTTCGCTTTATGCAACAAAACAGTGCTTCAGGTCACACGCGATGTCAAGAAAGATGTCGGCCGGCAGTAGCGGAGCCCGGCCCGGGCGCCCAACCCAAAAATGGGCAGCAGGAATCGCGCCCCCGGTTGCGGGGGAGTAAACGGCCCGAATTGGCGTCCCGGAGCGCTAGTTCTCCTGCCCGGCGCCTGCCGGGAGCAGGCCTTCTGTTACGGCCCATGGCCGTTCCAGCCGGTCCCGGCCCGCGTAAACGTTCAGGCTGTGGCCCCTGCTGAAGCCCGCGAGTGTCAGACCGGTTTCGACTGCGAGGTCAATGGCCAGGCTCGACGGGGCGCTCACGGCGGAAAGCACTGGAATGCCGGCCAGAGCGGCTTTCTGGACGAGTTCAAACGACGCCCGGCCGGACACCTGCAGCACCGTGCCGCGCAGTGGCAGCAGGCCTTGCCGGAGGGCCCATCCCACCACTTTGTCCACGGCATTGTGCCGTCCCACGTCCTCACGCAGGCACAGCAATTCAGGCTCGCCGTCACCCAGCCGGAAGAGGCCGGCCGCATGGACGCCGCCCGTCTTGTCGAACACGGCCTGGGCCTCCCGCAGTTTGTCCGGGAGGGCGGCAAGTGCGTCGACGGGCACCTTCAGCGGGTCCGCGGAGGGATCGTCGTGCAGGGTTTTCCGCACCGCCTCGATGGACTCCGTGCCGCAGATGCCGCACGAACTGGAGGTGTAGACGTGCCGCATTGTTTCGGGCAGGGGGACGTCCGGACGCAGCTGGGTGTCCACCACGTTAAAGGTCTGCGCTTCGTCAGGGCCGCCGGCGCAGAAGCGCAGGGACACCAGTTCGGACGCGTCCCGGATCACGCCCTCGGAGACGAGGAACCCGGCCACGAGGTCGAAGTCGTCTCCCGGCGTCCTCATGGTGACGGCGAATGAACGGCCGCCCAGCCGGATCTCCAGCGGCTCCTCGGCGGCGATCACGTCCTCCTTGAACCGGACCGGATATTCGGTGCCCGAGCCGTCCAGGTGGAAGCGGTGGATCTTGCGGCGCTGCGTCATGCGTGCCAAGGCGTGTTCCTTCCAACGCTTACGGCCGTCTGGGTGGCTGCGGCCGCCGGGGTCCAGGGAAGCGGCAGGACAGCCACGGGCTGACCCGAGTCGACGCCGCCGGGAGGGACAACCATGACGCCCTCAGCCCACGCCAGGCCGCGCATCATGCCCGGTCCGGTGTGGGACACGGGAAAGGCCAGCCCGGACAGGAACCTGCACGGGATGAGCCGCGTCCGCCCCTTTCCGTCGCTGCATCCGCCGTCGGGGCCAAAGTCGTTGCCGGAGGTGGCGTGCTGGAGCTGCGGCAGGGGCTGGTTTCCCAGTGCGGCCAGCAAGGGGGCGCCGATGGTGGCCAGCGCCATCATGGCGGCGAGGGGATTTCCGGGAAGTCCGACGGCGAAGCGACCGTCCGGCAGTTCGGCCAGCACGGCGGGGTGTCCGGGGCGCATGGCGACACCGTCCAGCAGCAGGCGTCCGCCGAGCGCGGCCACTGCGTCCCGGAAGTGGTCGGTGCCGGACTTGCCTGTTCCTCCGGTGGTGATGACGACGTCGGCCCGCGCCGCTGAATCAGGGCCGGAGCCGTCCAGTGCCTCCAGCCATGCAGCGAAGGAGTCGCCAATGCGGGTGAAATTGCCTGGTATGCCGCCCAGCTGGGAAATGACGGTGCCCAGTTGCGGGCCGAAGGTGTCACGGACGTTCCCGGGGGCAGGAATGCCCGACGTTACTACCTCGGAGCCGGTCAGGACCACTGAAACCACCGGTTGTGGCTGCACCTCCACCAGGTCATGGCCGGCCACGGCAGCAAGGGCCAGGTGGGCGGGGTTGAGGACGGTGCCCGCCGGAATCAGCGTTTCGCCGGCCAAGGCCTCGGTCCCCGCGGGGCGCACGTGCTGGCCCGGCCTCGGTTCACCGGGCTTCGCGTCGGCGCTGACGGTAAGGACAGGGCGGCCCGCTCCGTCCTCAGCCACCAGGCCGCTTTCCTTGCGGAGCACTGCACTTGTGCCTTCCGGAACCAGGCCGCCGGTGGCGATGACGGCGGCTGTGCCCGGCGCCAGTGGTTGCTGCCCGGCCGCCAGGAGCCAAGGGCCATCCCCGCTCAGCGCCCATCCATCCATTGCCGAGGAGGCGTAGTGGGGCAGGTCCTGCAATGCGGTCACCGCGCTGGAGAGGGTTCGTCCGGCTGCTGCATGGAGCGGAACCTGGGCGGTGGGGAGGGGTCCTGCGCAGTCGTAGGCCAGGCGCCTGGCTTCCGGCCAATCGATCGAGTGCAGTCCGGTCCCCGCCATTGGGGACGTGGGATCTGCGATGGGCGTAAACGTCATCATGGATGGCCCCTTGCGGAGTTGAAGCGAAAACGCCCGTTGCCCGTAAGCGGTGCTTCGACGAGGAATACCTCCCCAGGTTTCAGGCCATCGAAGCACCGTCTACGAGCAACGGGCGACTGATATCTCATTCTTGCGACTATAGATATATCAGTAATTTTAGATCAGTGGTGGATGCCGTGTCCACACTTTTTTGAACGCTAGGCGTTTTCCAAAAGCGGGACCTGCTGGCGGGCAGCCTCCACGGTGTGCAGCAGCAACAGCGCGGTGGTCACCGAGCCGACGCCGCCGGGAACCGGGGACAGCGCGGCGGCGATGCCGTTGACGCTTGCCCCGTCCACATCGCCCACCAGGGAGCCGTCAGGGAGGACGTTGGTGCCAACGTCCACCACAACGGTGTCCGGCGAGATGTGGCTGCCGTTCACCAGTCCCGTCCTTCCGGCGGCCACCACCACAATGTCCGCCGGCCGGGTGTGCCGCTCCAGCGGGCCGGAGCGGGAGTGGCACACGGTGATGGCCGCGTCGCGTTCCAGCAGCAGCAGGGCCAGGGGTTTGCCCACGACGGCGGACCGGCCCACCACTGCCACGCTGCGGCCCGCAACGGGGACGTCGTAGTGGTCGAGGATTTCGACCACGGCGCGGGCGGTGGCGGGGGCGAAGGCCGGCTGCCCCACCGCGAGGCGTCCCAGGCTGAGCGGGTTGGCGCCGTCAATGTCCTTTTCCGGCGCGATCAGGCCCACCAGGGCATCGGTCCGGACTCCTCCCGGCAGTGGCGTCTGCAGGATGATGCCGTGAACCGAAGGCTCTGCGCTGAGGTCCCGAAGGACGTTGGCCAGCACCTGCTCGGTGGCATCGTGCCCGAGGTCGATCACGCGGCAGCCGATGCCCGCAGCTTCGGCCGCCCGTTCGATGGAGCGGACGTACCAGTGCGTTGACTCGTCGTCGGTGGCGATGACCACGGCGAGGGACGGGTGCGCACCTTCGTTCTCGAGTTCCCGGGCCTCATCCTTGGCGCGCTGCCGGATGACACCGGCCAGCGCTTTTCCGGACAACGCCCTGGTGGTTGGGGTGCTCACTGAAGGATCCTTTCCCGTACCCGGGCCGCGAGGCTGTCCGCTGCCGCAACAACCTTGTCTGCGAGGCCGTCCGTCTGGTCTGCCAGGAGCGACCTGACGGACGGGTCCTTGATGGCCACAAGGTTGATGTCGATATTCACCCGGGCGGTGGTTGCGGCGGCCCGGGCGGCATCCGCCGCAGCTGCGACGTCGCTGATGACGTTCGGGTTTGCCACCTCGCCCAGTTCGGTGGCGAGTTCCACCACCGAACCGGCCAGTTTGATGAGCTGCGCCGGGGTCTGCGCCGCCTGGACGAGGGCCGCCTGGATGGCGCCGCTCTTGGCAGCCTTCAGCTCCTCCGTGTCGGCAGGCAGCTTGTAGGAGTCAATCACCGCCTGGAAGACCTGCTCATCCGAATCCGCCAGCCGCAGTGCTTCGGTGGCCAGTTCGTCGGCGATGCCGGTGATCCGCTCCACCAGCGCCGCGTGTTCCGCATACTTGGGTCCCGTGGTGTACCGGGCCACCATGGCTACCAGGGCGGCGCCCTGTGCAGCATGGAGGGCCGCAGCGGCACCGCCTCCGGGGGTCGGCTGCCGTGAGGCGAGCCGGGTGAGGTAGCCGCTGATGGTCTCCGCACCTATTGAGGCTGTGCGGGGGGAATCGGTGCTGTTCGCTTGCTGTTCGGCCATCGTCAGCCGCGCAGCCGGGACATGGTGGGATCGTACAGCGGATCCTGGGTGACGGTGGCAACGATGCGGCGGCCGAAGTATTCGATTTCCACCGAGTCTCCCACCGAGACCTCGGCGGGAAGGTAGGCGTAGGCGATGGGCTTGGACACCGTGTATCCGTAGGCGGCGCTGGTGACGTAACCCACCGCCTGGTCCTTGTAGAACACCGGTTCCTTGCCGAGGACGATGCTGCGGCCGTCGTCGACCGTCAGGCAGCGCAGGCGGCGGGCCGACGTTTCCTCCGTGCGTCCTTCCAGTGCGGCCTTGCCGACGAAGTCCTCCTTGGCCATCTTGACGGCGAAGCCCAGGCCCGCTTCAAACGGGTCGTGCTCGGTGGTCATGTCGGTGCCCCAGGAGCGGTAGCCCTTTTCCAGGCGGAGTGAGCTGAAGGCGGCACGTCCCGCGGCGATGATGCCGAAGGGCTGGCCGGCCTTCCACAGCGCATCCCAGAGGCGCTGGCCGTTGTCTGCGCTGGTGTACAGTTCCCAGCCGAGCTCGCCGACGTAGGAGAGCCGCATGGCGGTAACGGGGACGCCGCCGATGACTACCTGCTTGGACCGGAAGTACTTCAGGCCGTCGTTGGTGAAGTCGTCGCTGCTGACCTCGCCGACCACCTCCCGGGCCAGCGGGCCCCACAAGCCGATGCAGCAGGTGCCGCCGGTGGTGTCGCGCACCTGGACCCAGTCTTCGGCGGTGCCGTTTGCGGTCTGGTGCCGTGCTGCCCGGTCGAAGTAGGCGGTGTCGATGTTGCCGTTGGCGCCGAGCTGGAACGTGTCCTCGCTCAGGCGGGCCACGGTGATGTCGCTTCGCACGCCGCCCTGCTCGTCCAGCAGGAGCGTGTAGGTGACGGCTCCGGGCTTCTTGTTCATTTCCGCGGTGGTCAGTTCCTGCAGCAGCTTCAGGGCACCGGGGCCGGAGACCTCGAGGCGCTTGAGCGGCGTCATGTCGTACATCGCGACGGCGGTACGCGTCTTCCAGGCCTCGGCTGCGGCGATGGGGGAGCTGAACATGCCGGACCAGGCATCGCGGGCCGGTGGCTGCCAGTCTGCCGGCATCTCCTTAAGCAGTTCGGCGTTGGCCTCGAACCAGTAGGGGCGTTCCCAGCCGCCGCCTTCCAGGAAGTAGCCGCCCAGCTGCTTGTGGCGGGCGTGGAAGGGGCTGACGCGCAGGTTGCGCGGGGACAGCTTGGGCTGGAGGGGGTGCAGGACGTCGTAGATTTCCACGAAGTTCTGCTGCGAGGTTTCGCTGACGTACTCGGGGGTCAGCTGGACGTCCTCGAAGCGGTGGATGTCGCAGTCGCCCAGGTCGATGGAGGACTTGCCGGTGGTCAGCAGTTCTGCCACGGCGCGGGCGATGCCGGCGGAGTGGGTCACCCACACGGCCTCGGCCACGAAGAAGCCGTCCACTTCCTTGGACTCGCCCACCAGGGAGCCGCCGTCGGGGGTGAAGGAGAAGATGCCGTTGAAGCCGTCCTCGATCTCGCTTTCGCGCAGGGCGGGCAGGATCTGCTTGGTGGCCTCCCAGGCCGGGAGGAAGTCCTCCAGGGTGAAGTCCAGGCGGGAGGGCATGTTGTGCTCGCTGATCTCGTCCGGCTTGAAGCTGCCGAGCTCGTCCAGGTCCACGGGCATGGGCTTGTGGGCGTAGGAGCCGATGCCGTACCGGTCGCCGTGCTCGCGGTAGTAGAGGTCCTGGTCCTGGTGGCGCAGGATGGGCAGCTGCGCACCATTGGGCAGTTCGTTCTTGCCCTGCTGTGCCGGCACCGGGGTGGTCTTGACGTACTGGTGGGCCAGCGGCAGCAGCGGCACGGACATGCCGATCAGCTCGCCGATCTTGGCACCCCAGAATCCGCCGCAGGAGACCACGATGTCAGCCGGGATCACGCCGTAGGGCGTCTGCACGCCGGTGACGCGGCGGCCGGACTGTTCGATCCCCGTGACGGTGGTGTTGCCCTGGTACTTCACGCCGGCGGCTTCGGTGCGCTTGATCAGCAGCTGCACGGCGCGGGCGGCGCTGGCGAGTCCGTCGCTGGGAACGTGGAGGCCGCCGAGGATTTCTTCCTCATTGATCAGGGGGTAGAGCTCCTTGCACTCCTCGCGGGAGAGGATCTTGCCGTCTATGCCCCATGCCTGCGCGTAGCCGAGCTTGCGCTTGAGGTCCGCGAGGCGGGTTTCGTTGGTGGCGACTTCCAGGCCGCCCACCTGGTTGAAGCAGCTGACGCCGTCCTCGGTCAGGGAGAGCAGCTTTTCCACCGTGTACTTGGCGAACAGCGCCATGGACTTGGAGGGGTTGGTCTGGAAGACCAGGCCGGGGGCGTGGGAGGTCGAGCCGCCCGGCATGTTGAGCGGGCCCTGGTCCAGGACGGTGATGTTGTTCCAACCCCTGGTGACCAGTTCATCCGCCAGGTTCGTGCCGACAATGCCAGCTCCGATGATGACAATGCGTGGCGTCGATTCCATGTGGTTCTCCTGCTGAAAAGTCATTGATGTGCTGTGTGCTGGGTGCGGCGCCGGCTAGCGGAACACCACGGTGCTGGTCTGGTCGAGCAGGACGCGGTGCTGGCAGTGCCACCGCACGGCCCGGGAAAGGGCGAGGGCTTCGGCGTCCTGGCCCACGGTGGAGAGGGTGCCCGGTCCGAAGCTGTGGTCAACCCGGATGACTTCCTGTTCGATGATGGGACCCTCGTCCAGGTCGGCGGTGACGTAGTGCGCGGTGGCGCCGATGAGCTTCACGCCCCGTGCGTGGGCCTGGTGGTACGGCTTGGCACCCTTGAACCCGGGCAGGAAGGAATGGTGGATGTTGATGGCCCGGCCCTCCAGGGCACGGCACAGATCGTTGGACAGGACCTGCATGTAGCGGGCCAGGACCACCAGGTCCGCCTGGTACTCGTCAACGAGTTCCAGGAGGCGCCGCTCGGCCTCGGCCTTGGTGTCCGGCGTGACGGGAATGTGGATGAACGGAAGGCCGGCGGCCTCTGCCATCGCGCGGTGGGTTTCGTGGTTGGACACGACCGCCACGAGGTCGCCGCCCAGGGTGCCGCCGCGCCAGCGGAAGATGAGGTCGTTGAGGCAGTGCCCGAACTTGGACACCATCACCAGCACGCGCTGCTGCGTCTGGTCGTTGAAGCTGAACTTCATGCCGAACCGGTCTGCGATGGGACGGAACTCTTCTTCGAGGGTGTCCCGGGTGTAGGCCGGTGAACCGGAGAACGCGGTACGCAGGTGCAGTGTTTCGCGGAGGCTGTCATCGAACTGCTGGTGCTCGTCGATGTTGAAGCCGCGGTCGAACAGGAAGGTTGTCACGGCCTGGACAATGCCCGCGCGCTCGCCGCAGGAAAGGGTCAGGACAAACTTCTGATCCGTCGGCTGCTCAACCGTTTCGGTGAGCGTGGTCCCGCCGAGGGCCGTCGATGAGGCTGTTTCCACCAGGGTCATGTCTCCTCCTTCTATAGATATATTCCTGTGTTGCATACTGATATATTAGGTTGGAGATCAGCGTATACTGGTCGGTGAGTGAGGTCAATAGGTTTTTTCGGCTCGAGGGGAGAGGTGCTGCGATGGCAATTGAAACTTTGGCGCTTGCGGAAGATGCCGCCAGGAAATCGCTCGCGGACGTTGCCTACGAAAGCATCCGCGACAGGCTGCTGATGCTGGACATCAAGCCCGGCGACCTGCTCAACGACGACGCGCTGTCCAAGTCACTGGGCGTGGGACGAACTCCCGTTCGCGAGGCCCTCAAGCGGCTGGAGCTGGACAGGCTGGTGGTGACCTACCCGCGGCGCGGCACTTTTGCCACCAGGGTGGACGTGACCGACCTTTCGTTCATTTCCGAGATCCGCGCGCAGCTGGAGCCCCTGGCGGCCTCGCGCGCAGCGCGCGTTGCCTCGCCGGCCGTCCGGGCGAACCTCAAGGACATCCTGACTGAGGTTGAGGCCTTCGATGTCAGCGCGGCCTCCGTGGTGGAAACTCTCCAGCTGGATTCCCGGGTCCACCACAGCATCTATGCGGCCGCTGCAAACCCACACCTTGAGGACATCCTGATCCGCTACGACAACCTGGCAACAAGGATCTGGTGCATGGTAGTGGACCGCCTCCCGGACCTCTCGGCCCATGTGCACGAGCACCTGAACCTGCTGCGGGCGGTCATCGACGGCGACGAAGACAGCGCGGCCGACCTGGCACGCGTGCACGTCAGCGGGTTTGAGCGCGCCGTCCGTGAGGCACTGTTTAGCGCCTGAGCGACTGACCGCCGCCGTCGCGCCGTCCGCTGGGGGTGACTCCCGCCGTCGCGCTGTCCGCGAGACGCATGTCTGTGCCCGGATAGCGCCAACCCGTTGCCGCCCGGCCTTGCCCGCGGCGGCGCATTTCCAGCCGACAGCGCCGGCATTCCGGAACAGTATTGACGCCCAGTGTGACCCGGGTCATACTTTCTTCAAGATTGATATATCAAAAAAATATCAATGCGGGCCCGTGAGGGTTGACCAGACTATCCGGAGGAAGAGATGAACCCCAGCGTGCAGGCCGTCGCAGATGCCGGAAGCAGCACCCTCGAGGCGAGGCTGAACGGCCGCGGCAAAAGCGTGCCGGTGCAGGGAGCCCGGGCCGACTGGGCCCGCCTGCCCGGGCATACCGTGGAGGTGTGGTTGCTCGGGGAGCATGTGGCAACGGGAGTGGTGGACCAGGCCGCGGACGACGATTCGGTCCTGTGGCTTGCCGGCGCCGGCGCAGATACCCGCCGCCTTTTCGATAAGGGCACTGGCTACCAGATGTGGGTCTAGCGGGTACCGAGGCTGCAGCGCAGCCCTGCCCGCCTACCGCACGGCCTATGGCGGGCGGTGGACAGTGCGCCGTTGCCGTCATCCCGGACGCTGACCAGCAGGTTCTCGCCGTCGCAATCCCACCGCGTGGGGACCCGCCGCACCTCCGGCTGCTCCATCATGGTCAGCAGGAGTCCCCGCACGATGGCACGCGCGGCCACGGCCACCTCGCCGGGCAGCGCCTTGCCGTTGAGGGACGGCTCAAGGAACTGGACGTCTACGCCGCTTAGCCGGCAGCCGAACTCTCCCGCAGCGTGCAGCCCGCCCAGCGGATCTCCCTCCCCGCCGCGGCCTGCGCGATTGCCTCGCCGAGGAACTCCCCCGGCTCGATCCGGATCATTTCTTCGGTGAGGTGCTTGCCGCCGTCGGACGCGTCTCTGTGGCGCACGACGGCGGGAGGGCGGCCAGCGCGGCGCAACCGCAGGACAGCCTGGTCCCGGCCTGAAAGAGTCCGGAAACCAACAAAGGTCCGGCCCCGGTGGAAATCCACCCGGGCCGGACCTTTCTGTTGCGAGGGTTGCCTAGTTCTTGCTGGCCTCCGCGCTGGCTTCCGCGCTGGAGGCAGGGCTGGAGCCGGAACCGGGGCAGGAGTCCCCTTCCGCGCACTTGTCGCTGTGTTCGTGCCTGGTCACCAGGTCGAACTGAACGCCGCCGTGCTGCTCGACGCCGGTACGGATGGCGCGTTCGACGACGGACGTCGCAAGGCGGCGGCGCAGCGACAGCGGGTCCCGCCGCAGGTCCTTCGCGAGGGCGAAGCACAGCAGCAGCATGACCACGACGAACGGCAGCGCCGCCACAATGGTGATCCGTTGCAGGCCGGACAGCGCTTCGGAGGGCTCATCGCCACCGGCCAGAAGCATCACCGCGGCCACGGCGCCGGTAAGGGCGCCCCAGAAGATGACCAGTCCGCGCTTGGGCTCGGACGCTCCGTTGGAGCTGAGCGATGACATGATCAGCGATGCCGAATCCGCGCCGGTGATGAAGAAGATGGCTACGAGGACCATCGCCAGGACGATCACGGCTGCCGTCAGCCACTCCGGCATGGAGAGGTTCTTGACCAGGTTGAACAGCGCACCGTCAAAGTCGATCGAAGCCACGCCGTCGGTAACGGTCATCAGGCCGGGCTGTCCTGCCTCGTCAGCTTTCTGCTGCACATCGAATGCTGCCCCGCCGAAGATGCCGAACCAGATCACGCTGACAACGCTGGGAACCAACAGGACGCCGGTGACGAACTGCCGGATGGTGCGGCCGCGGCTGATGCGGGCGATGAACATGCCGACGAAGGGCGTCCAGGAGATCCACCAGGCCCAGTAGAAGATGGTCCAGCTGGACATCCAGGTACGCAGGGCCTCGTCTCCCACGGCCTCGGTGCGGGAGGACATCTCCGCCAGGTCGCGGGCGTAGTCGCCCACTGCGGAGGGGATGAGGTTGAGGATGAACAGGGTGGGGCCGGCGACGAACACGATAACCGCGAGGACTACGGCCAGGACCATGTTGATGTTGGACAGCCACTGGATGCCGCGGCTGATGCCGGAGACGGCGGATGCCACGAAGCACGCGGTCAGGATGGCAACGATGGCCACGAGGGCGGGAGTGCCCACTTCGCCCACCCAGCCGTTCGAGGTGAGCCCGCTGCCGATCTGCAGGGCGCCGAGGCCCAGGGATGCCGCAGTGCCGAACAGCGTGGCGAAGATGGCCAGGATGTTGATGAACTTGCCCACCGGTCCCTCGACGGTCCGGATGCCGAACAGCGAGGTGAATGCAGCGGAGATCAGCTGCTTGCGGCCCAGGCGGTAGGTGCCGTAGGCCATCGCGATGCCCACCACGGCGTACATGGCCCACGGGTGGAGGGTCCAGTGGAAGATGGAGGTGGCCATGGCGGTTTGGATGGCGGCGGGGGTGCGGCCGTCAACCGTTCCGGGCGGCGGTGAGATGTAGTGGTACAGCGGTTCCGCCACGCCGTAGAACATCAGGCCGATGCCCATGCCGGCCGCGAACATCATGGCGATCCAGGACACGGTGCGGAATTCGGGCTTTTCGCCGTCCTTGCCGAGGGGGATGTTGCCGAACTTCCCCATGGCCAGCCACAGGACGAAGACGACGAACAGGGAGGCGAGGACCATGAAGAGCCAGCCCGTGTACTCCATGACCCAGTCGAGGGCGTCCTTGGAGGTGGCGGCCAGGCTGTCCTTGCCGAGGAAACCCCAGAGCACGAAGGCGACGGCAATGGCGCCCGTGATTCCGAAAGTTACCTTGTCCAGGGTGAGCTTGCGGTTGCGGCGCTGGGACACCGCATGTTCTGTCTTGGTCTGGCGCAGTTCCTCGAGGATCTGGTCGTACTCTTCGGTGTCCGGGAGGGGCTCGGTGAAGGAGCCCTCTCCGGTGGGGCCGGGGGTGTCCGGCGAGGGGCCGCCCGGGGCGGCGGCAGCCTTCGCGGGGATGCTGTCCTGGTCGTCCTCGGGACGCCCGGGTTTAGGGGTGGTTAATTCACTATTGATAGCCATGAGCTGGATCCTTTGCTCGGCGGTCATGGACATGCGCAGTGGCAGGGCCTGGCGCGTCCACCGGATCGAAGCTTGGGGGACTTCGCCGGAGTTGAAGGCCATGATGTCGCCGTAGATGGTGCGTAGCTGTTTTAAGGCAGGTGCTTGCCGGCGGTCTCTTCCCGACGTCGGCAGGCGTGGTGCATGGAGTTACCTCTGGTATGGGTCGCGGCGGCTGGAAGATTCCGACGGACCGGGATGGCGGACGGGTAAAGCACCTGGGGAGTGTTTCGCAAGGGTCAACAGTATTCGCGTTAGGCAACAGAGTGCGCTACGCCACATTCAAAGTCAAGGTATTTCCTGATGCCGGGGCAACAAGACCGGACAGCTTGACAGTGAGGAAAGCGAAATCAGATTGTTGCATACTGCGGCTACGGTTGCGCAGGAAGCGTTTAACGCGGTAGGAACTCACGCAACAAAAAGCCCCGGTCCATGCGGACCGGGGCCATTGTTGGGGGTTTAGCGCCGGGAGTATCCCATGTTGGCGCTGATCTGGAGTCCGGCTTCCTGGAGTGCCTCCACCAGGCCCGGGATCTTCTCGGGGTCGAAGCGGAAGGCCGGGCCGGAAATGCTGATGGACCCCACCACGTTGCCCTGGTGGTTTAGCACCGGCACCGCTATGGCGTTCAGGCCGATCTCGAACTCTTCGCGGACCACCGCGTAACCCCTGCTGCCGGCTTCCAGCAGCTGGCGATCCAGTTCCTGCCGGTTGGTGATGGTGCGGGAGGTGCGGGCCGGCAGGCCGGTCTCCTTCAGGATCCTGTCGCGTTCGTCCGTAGCCAGTGCGGCCAGGAGGATCTTTCCGCTGGAGGTTGCGTGCAGCGGGGTCAGGCTGCCCACCCAGTCGTAGGTGGCAAGCGTGGACGGTCCCATGGCCTGGTCCACGTTGACCGCGTAGTTGGAGCGCAGCACGGCAAGGTTGACCGTTTCCTTGAATTCGGCCGCGAGGCCCTCCAGGACCGGCCGCGCCTCGTGGACCAGGCTCAGACGGCCGGGGATGACGCTGGCGAGGCGGAGGATGCCGAACCCCAGCTGGTACTTTCCGCGGTCGCTGTTCTGCTGGACCATGTCCCGGCTCACCAGGGAGCCCATCAGCCGGGACACCGTGGATTTGTGGATGCCCATTTCCTCGGCAATTTCACTGACTCCGGCCTGGCCTTCGCGAGCCAGGATCTCCAGGACCGCGAGGGCGCGCTCCACGGACTGCACCCCGCCGGACGGGCCGCTTTCTGCGTCCGCGTCGGGTTCGGGGTGGTTGTTCGAAGCCATCAGGCGCTCCCACGTCGTCGCTGCCGCTTGCGTGCCGGCGGGCCGCAAGCGCTGGTCGGTTACTCCATTCGATCCTATGCCGGGATTTGTGACCGGCATGACACGGAGCCCGGCAGGCCGCCCGCGGCACTGTGCCGAGGGTGCAGCGGGGCGGGTCCTAGCTGCCCCGGTACGTGGAGTAGGCGAACGGGCTCAGCAGCAGCGGGACGTGGTAGTGCTCGGGGCCTGATACTTCGAAAACCAGGTCCACTTCGGGGAAGAATGTGGCGGTCTGAAGTCCGGCGTAATACGTGCCGGTGGCAAAGTGCAGCTTGTAGTGGCCCGGTTCCAGCTGCTCGGGGCCTAGGTCCTTGGCCCTGCCGTCCGCATCGGTAGTGGAAGTGGCGAGCTCACGCCAGGTGCCGGCGTCGTTCCGTGAAAGGACGACGGCGACTCCCGCCGCCGGGCGCCCGGCGCCTGTGTCGAGGATATGGGTGGTGACGTGGGAGACGGTCATTCGGTGATCAGTCCTTCGAGCCGGAGTACGGCGATTTCGCGCAGCTGCTGGGCCACGATGGTGTCTTCCTCTGCGGGGGTGTTGGTGAGACGGCTGTTGAGGGACTGCAGGATTTCCGGCGCGGTACGGCCGGCGGCGCGAATAAGGAACACCCGGCCGAATTTTTCCTCATACTCACGGTTGCCGCGGGCCAGCGCCTCTGCTGCCGCGGCGTCCGCAGGATCCACCCCGGCCTGCTCGGAGCGGGACATGGACGCCTCGGCGGTGCCCGCCGTCGGACGTTCCCCGATCCTGGGGTGGTGGGCCATGGCGGCCTCGACCTCGGCAGGAGTGAAGGGGTTGGCCGCTCCGGACGCGAACGCCAAAAGCGCTTCCCTGCTCTGGAACGGCCTGGCCGCGGTGATGGCATCCACCCAGCGGGTGACGTCGATGCAGGGTTTGAGGGTGTGGGTGGCGGAGGAGGCGTCCGCACTGTTGAATTCGGCAAGCTTCATGCTGGCTGGTTCCTCGGTAACAATGCTGGCATCCATGGTGACGGCTATGCGGAGGCCGGACTGCCCGGCGCCCCCGTGCGTGGCCAGCCGGGGCAAGCCAACGAGGGTTCCGCATCATGGAACTGTTATTTCAGCATACGTAATATCTAAGGGCAGGGAGGGTGTGGTGTCAAGAGACTACAACACCACCGCTGCCTTCCCGGTATCATCACGGAAAGGCCCTTCAAAGGCTTGCTGACACAGACTGGGGAGTCAACAGAAGATGGACGGGGCGCTATGCAGACGCTGACCGATCAGGATGCCGGACGCAATCTTGACCTGCAGGAATACGGATTACTGCCGGCACACGAGGGGACTATCCCCGTTCTCATTGACCGCCAGGCGCAGGACGCACTCGACAACCTGGTGCGCGTGGCGGCCTCACTGTGCGGGGTGCCTTATGGCGTCGTCAACATCATCACGGCGGAGCAGCAGCTTCAGATAGCGGCGTCGGGGACTGAGGCAGGCATCTGCTCGCGCGAGGACTCCATGTGCGCTTCCGTGTTCCTGGACCCCGGAACCACGGTGGTGCGGGACGCCTCCCTGGACCCCCGCTTCGCCGCCAACCCTTTCGTCACTGGGGAAATCGCAAACGTCCGCTTCTATGCCTCTGTCCCGTTGCGCACGTCTAAGGGCCTGGTGTTGGGCTCGCTGTGCGTCTTTTCCGACCAGCCCGAACTCCCCACCCCGGAGCAGATAGACCTGGTGGAGGTGCTGGCCCTGCAGGTGGTGGAGCTCCTTGAACTCCAGCACCGGACGCTCCAGCTTGACCATGCCCTGGTGGAGCTGCGCCGCAGCAACGCCATGCTCTCCGAATTCGCCGGCCGCGTCAGCCATGACCTCCGCGCCCCGCTGACCACCATCCTGGGGTACGTGGAGCTCGCCGAGGACGATCCCGACCTGGCCCCGGACAACCCGGCGGCCGAGTACCTGGGGCTTATTGGCACCGGCGGACGGCGCATGCTGGGAACCCTCGAGGACGTGCTCAACTATGCCCGCGCGGATGGGGAGCTGCACCTTGAACGGGTGTCCCTGCTGGCCGTCACGGCAGAAGCTGCCCAGGACCTCGGAGTGGACCTGGGGCTGGGCAGCGGTTTCCTCTGCGAGGACGCCGAACTCACCGCGGACCGCCAACAGCTGCGCACCCTGGTCCAGAACCTGCTGGCCAACTCGCTGAACTATCGGGAGCCCGGGCGCGCGCTGGAAGTAGCCATCACCGCCACCACCTGCCCCCGCGGCGTCACCGTCCATGTGGCAGACAACGGCAAGGGCATCAGCCCGGCCGACCGCGTACGGGCGGTTGAACCGCTGGTCCGGCTCCACCGGCCAGGCGACGGGCCGGGTACGGGGCTGGGCCTGGCGACGTGCCAGCGGATTGCCCAGTCGCACGGAGGTGAACTGGGCATCAGTGAAACTCCCGGCGGCGGAGCCACCGTCTCCGTGCTGTTCCCCGCGAAGGGGCAGCACCAGGTTTAGCGGTGTGGCTGAGCTTGCCGAAACCCGGTTCCGGCAAGCTCAACCACCCGGCGGAAAGTCAGTCCTGGGAAGACGTCCTGGACAGCACCCAGGTGCTGGTGCCGTCCTGCCGTTCGAACGTCACCGTGGTCACCAGGGCCTGGATCAGGGCGAGCCCGCGGCCAGACTCGGCGTCCTCGCCCGGCGTTGCCGGTTCCATGGGTCCAAAGGGCGGCTTGGCGTTGTAGGCGCTGACGCGGGCCTGGAGCAGCAGCGGCTCCACAGTGATGTCCACGCCCAGTTCCACGGGATCCGCGGCCGCCGGTTCGGCGTGCTGGACAATGTTGGACGCTGACTCGATCACCGCCGTGGTGAACGTCATCTGGTCCATGTCATTCACGAACGGCACATCGAGCCACAGGCTGTCCATGTCGTTGTGGACGTCGTTGATGGCGTCTTCGGTGGCGAGCCCGCGGAAGCTGCGCGAGGCGAGCACCTCAGTCATTGCTGAACGCCTCTTCGACCGACGGGTAGGCCGTGAGGACCTTGTCCATGCTGGTGAGCTGCAGGACCATCTTCACCTGCGGCTGGACCGCCGCGATCCGGAGGTCCCCGCCGGCCTGCCGCGCAGCCTTCAGGCAACCGATCAGGGCGCCCAGCCCGGACGAATCCATGAAGGCGGTGTTTTCCAGGTTGACCACAATCCGGTTGGACCCGCCGGCAATCACATCCGTGACGAACTCGCGGAGCTTGGGCGCGGACACCATGTTCAGCCGCCCGTCCGCCTTGACCTCGGCGTATGAGTCCTTGACCTCATAGCTAAACTCCATCGGGATTCCTCTCTGTATTTACAGGTTCTGTGGATTCTGCGGGCGGCTCAAAGCCCTTGTAGAGCACGGCGCGGACCAGGATGCTCATGACCACCAGGTCGAAGATCACCCAGGCCACGTTGACCAGGGTGCCCAGCGGTTCGGCCAGGCCGGTGGCCAGGCGGACAATTCCGACGACGGCGGCCACGGCCAGCAGGATGGACACCACGATCTGGGGCTGGATCAGGCTCCAGCTGGGTCCGCCGCTTTGGCGCGCCTTGGGCGTCACCGCGAACCCCAGGGGACGGCCGAACCACACGTTGCGGGCCGCCGTCGTACACGCTTTGATCCAGGTTGGGAACAGGGCGAGGCTGTACTGCTGGCCGCGCCAGGTGGGAATGCCGCGGCCGGCCACCGCGAACAGCAGCTGGTTGACCACCATGAACGGGATGAACCGGATAAAGAAGTCCCAGCTGAGGCTGGTGACGGGCAGGATGCCCAGCAGCAGGTAGATGATGGGGGCGGCGAAGTAGATGACCGCCGCGAAGCCGCTCAGGTAGGTCCACATGGTGGCGAAGTACATCAGCCGCTGGCCGATCTTCAGGCCCTTCTGCACCAGCGGGTTTTCGCGGAGCAGCACCTGGATGGTGCCCTGGGCCCAGCGGAGCCGCTGGGTGAGCATCGTCTTCAGGTCCTCCGGCGCCAGGCCGTAGGCAAGGATCTCGTGGTGGTAGACGCTCTCCCACCCCATGGCGTGCATGCGCATGGCGGTGGCCATGTCCTCGGTGACCGAGATGGTGGCCAGCGGCATGATGGGCTGGGCTTCATCGTTGCGTTCCACCGACAGGGCATCCAGGACGGCCTGGACCGATTCGAGGGCACCCAGCGGGGACCAGTCGCGGGCGGACATGCGCTGCACAGCGTCGTCAGCCACCACCGGAACGCCGGCCTCACCAACATGCGCGAGCTCCATGGCCGCGATTTCCTCGAGGTCAGACTGCAGGGCCTCGACGTCGGCCTGGACCAGGGTCTGCACGGCCGTGTCCACGCGGCGGCGCACCCGGTAGGTGATCTCGCTGAGCGCCATGCCGGAATCCAGTTCCTGCTGCGCCTCCACGGTGGCGGCCTCCACCTCGTCCAGGACCTGGGCCACCAGCGGCGAGTCCATGTCCGTGGATTTGCGGGCCTGCCGGATGGCCTGCCGGGAAGCGGCCAGCGCACGGCGGATGCTCTTCTCGGTTTCCTTCACGTAGCCCACCAGGCCCAGCTGCATCAGCGCTTCGCGGCGCAGGATGGCGTTGGAGCCGCAGAAGAAGGCGGCGTTCCAGCCGTCCTTGCCCTGCTGGATGGGTCCGTAGAACAGCGGCGCCTGGCTGCCCAGGGGGTCATCGGCCGGAACGTTGCTGAAGTACTGCGGCGTCTGGACCAACGCCACCTTGCGGTTGTTGAAGTAGCCCAGCGTCTTTTCCAGGATGTCCGGCTCGGGGATCTGGTCCGCGTCCAGGATCAGCAGGAATTCGCCGTCGGTCTGCATCAGCGCATTGTTCAGGTTGCCGGCCTTGGCATGGCGCGGCAGGTCCTTGGTCCAGTCCTCGCTGCGGGTCACATAACCCAGGCCGTGCTGTTCGGCCAGTGCCTTCATCTCCGGGCGGGCGCCGTCGTCAAGGATCCAGGTGCTGTGTGGGTGCCGGATCTTCTGGGCCGCCAGCGCCGTGGTGAGGACCATGTCGAGGTCCTCGTTGTACGTGGTGATGAAGACGTCCACAGTAGCGTCGGCCGGCGGCTCCGGGGCGCCCTTGCGGATCTTCAGGTTCCACACCGTCATGCCGAACAGCATCACGTCGATGAGGCTGTACGTTTCGGCGATGACCAACGGCAGTGCGATCCACCAGGCTTCCCAGTTCAGGGAGGCCATCCACCGCCAGGCAATGTAGTTGACGCCGGTGATCACAGTCAGCACCACCACCAGGCGGGTCCAGAACCGGGTCATGCCGCCACCTCCTGCGGGAGCCTGCGGACCACAACCACCGTCACGTCGTCCTCCGCTGTTTCGGCCGGGGCGAGGGACAGGATGGCGCTGCTGGCCGCCTGCGCGGAATGTTCGGCCTGCGTGGCCCGCCGGACCGCTTCGGTGAAGTCCTCCACGGTTTCAAAGACATCCAGCACGCCGTCGCTGACCACCACCAGGCAGTCCCCGGGCGCCAGGTCAAGGCCGGACTGCGGCCACTCGGACCCGGACCAGGCCCCCACCGGCGGTCCGCCGGACGGAAGGCGGTGTGCTGCCCCGCCGGCCTCGACGTGCAGTGCGAGCCCGTGGCCGGCGTCTACATAGCTGACCCGGCCTGACGGCGCGTCCAGCCGGGCGTGGAAGAGGGTGACAAAGGAGTTGGAGGAGTCGAGGTCCGTGGCGATGGCCTTGCTGGCGGAGGCGAACGCGCCGTCCAGGTCCTGCCGGCGGCCGGTGGAGCGCATGACGGCGCGGACGGTGGCGGCGATCAGCGCAGCACCCATGCCCTTGCCCATGGCATCGGCAAAGGTCAGGTGCAGCCCTTCGGGCGTCTGGTACCAGTCGTAGAAGTCCCCGCCCACGCTGCGTGAAGGACGGAAGACCCCGGCAACGTCGTACCCCTCAACACGGATGTCCTCCTTGGGCAGGAGGCTCTGCTGGACCTCGGTGGCACGCTGGAGTTCGCTCAGCGATGCGGTGTCGGCGGCGGCGGGGGAAGGGCGGCGGCGGAACAGCGCGTTGATCCTCGACTGCAGTTCGCGGGGGCTGAACGGCTTGCTGATGTATTCGTCCGCACCGTTGTCCAGGCCCGTCAGCTTGTCCAGCTCGTCGGCGCGGGCGGTCAGCATGACGATGAACGCATCGGAGAATTCGCGGAGGAGTTTGCAGACTTCCAGGCCATCCAGGTCCGGGAGGTTCAGGTCAAGGGTGACCAGGTCCGGCTGGCTGCGCCGGACTTCCTCCACGCCGGTGAGGCCTTCACCGGCTTCCGTGACGATGAAGCCCTGCTTGGTCAGCACGCGGACCAGGAGCCCGCGGATGTCCGGGTCATCCTCGATGACAACGGCATGACGAACTTCAGGGGGAGAGACCATAGCTCTACTTCTACCGTATTAAGGCGGACGGGGCATGTCTCAGCGCTTCACAGTTTCAAGCGAATCCGCTGTTCAGCTGCGGAAAGTGGCCGTGACGACGGCGCCCGGAGCCGTCGTTGGGCATCTTGCGTAAATCTTGGGACCGGCTTGCCCGGACGTTGAGCATCGCCCGGGACACTCGGAGCAAGGTTGCAGCAGCTTCCGGGCAGCAGGGGATACGACGGCGGTCCCCGCCGGACGTTGCCCGGCCGGTGGATTGCGGGGGAAGCCATGGAACAGACGAATGATACGAACCGGGGTGTGCCCGCCCGGGGGACGGCCGGGCCTGGCGCCGGAGCGGTGCCGGGTGTGGGGCTGGACCTGATCGTCCGGGAAGTCCTGGAGGTGGGGGCGGCCAAGGCCAGGGCCCTGTGGTGCCTGCATGTCCATGCCCGCAAGGTGCGGGCCGCTGCCCGCGAACTGGCGGATGCCCTGGCGGAGTCCAGGGACGTCTGGAACTGGCCCGGAGACCGGCTGCCCGTGGGCGACGAGATGTCGCAGCATGTGGAGAAGCTGACCCACCGGTTGAGGGTGGAGACGGACACGCACTCCCGGCTGGAAGGACTCTTTAAGACTGTGGGCCGGGGGCGTTCCGTCCAGGCGGTTTAGATGCCACACTGGGGAGCAATCGATTGGCTGGGGGAAACAGTCAGGAGATTGCGGTGGGTTGGATGGCAGGTTGGGCTTACCTTTTGGCAGGACTCATGACCATGGACGCGCTTCTCCTGGCGCTGTGGGCCATGGAAGTGGACTGGGGCAAGTACTGGCGCAGGAAGTAGGCGCCCCACCCGGCACCTGCGTCCTGCCTAAGCGCTGCGGCGGCTCACCATCTCGTTGATCCATGCCGGCGCGAACGGCGACGTGCAGTTGGGCGGGGTGGGGTAGTCCTTGAGGACCTCCAGGCGTTCGCCAATGCTGATTGCCCTGGCCCGCTGGGCCGGATGCTCGATCCCGATCTGCGCCAGGGTGTGGTTCATGGCCCACTGCAGGCGGTCCGGGGCGGCCTTCATCTCCGCCTCAATGGTGTCCAGCAGCCCCGGCAGGTCAAGCCCTTCCGGCTTCTTGGCCACGCGTTCGGTGGTGAGGGCCCAGCCGGCACTGGCCACCACCGGGTCGGCGTCTGCCGTCCAGGCCACGCGGAGTGCTTCGGCGTGCGGGCTCTTCTTTGCCACGTAGTTGACCAGCCAGTCGTGGACTTTCGGTGCCCGGGATTCGCGCAGCATGGCGTCCAGTTCCTCCCGGCTGAAGTCCTTGGGCCGGCAGATCAGCAGCGCCAGGAGCCGCGCGGCGGTATCCCCGGTGTCCCACAGCTGCCGGGCCAGGTCCTGCTGGGTTTTCAGCCGCTTGGCCACGGCCCGGAGCTTGGAAAGGTTGACGCCGTGATCGTCCCCGCGCTTTTCGTTGGCTTCGCGAAACTTGGGATCTTCGAGCTCCGCCAGTTCGGCCAGAACCTCATCCACCTGGGACATTCCTACCTCCGCATGCGTCGCCGTGAACTATCAGCATACGGCCGGGCTCCAGGCTGCCCCTGTCCCTGCCCGCCACCTCCGGGCGAATCCCGGCAGGCGCTGCTACCGGCCCAGGTCCAGCCGCATCAGCACCCGCGGGAACCCGTTAAGCACCGATTCCGTATCCGCGGCCTTCGTGAAACCGGCATCCTCGAAAAGCTTCCGCGTGCCCACATAGGCCATGGTGAGGTCCACTTTCTGCCCGGCGTTGTCCACCGGATACCCTTCGACGGCGGGCGCTCCGTAGGTACGCGCCAAATGCACGGCCCCTGCCAGCAGTGCGTGCGAAATTCCGTTGCCGCGGTGCCCTGGCCGGACCCGGATGCACCAGATGGACCACACGTCCTGGCCGTCCACGTGGGGGATCCGCCTGTTGGTGGCGAAACCCGTGTCCGCGCGGGGGTGGACCGCTGCCCACCCAACCGGCTCGCCGCCGTCGTACGCCAAAATTCCGGGCGGGGGATCCTCCGCCAGCAGCTTTTTCACGAACGCCCCGCGTTCGGTTCCGTGGAGCTGCTGGTTCTGCTTGGACGGGATGCGGTAGCTCAGGCACCAGCACACGTTCGCGTCGGGCCGTTTGGGGCCAACGAGGGCTTTGACGTCCGTGAAATCGGTGGCCGGACGGATTTCGATCGCCATGCCGCCATCCTGTCACCGGGCGGCTGGTGCGGCAACGGTTCCGCAGGCACGGCCGCATCCGGGACCAGACAACCGCACCGTCCCCGGCAACCGGCAAATGAAGAACGCCCCCGCGCTTTCGGCGCGGAGGCGTTCTGTCGATGACAGGCTTCATCGGCTTCTGCCGTAGACGTGCTGCCCGTCAGTGCAACCTAGAGTCCCAGGGCTTCCTTCAGCCGGGCCACGTGGCCGTCGGCCTTCACCTGGTACTGCGCCAGGACAACCTTGCCCTCGGTGTCCACCACAACGGTGGAGCGGACGATGCCCTCAACGATCTCGCCGTCGACCAGCTTCTCGCCCCAGGCGCCGTAGGCAAGGGCAACAGCGTGGTCCTGGTCGGAGAGCAGCGGGAACGTCAGGGAGAAGTCGCCGCTGAAGCCGGCCAGGGCTTCCTGGGCGTCGGGGGAGATGCCAACTACCTCGTACCCCTGGCCCTGCAGCGCGCCCAGGCTGTCGCGGAAGTCGCAGGCTTCGGTGGTGCAGCCGGGGGTTGCGGCCTTGGGGTAGAAGTACACAATGACATTCTTGCCACGGTAATCGGCCAGGGAGATTTCCCGGCCCTGGGCATCCCGGAGGGTGAAGTCGGGAGCGGGAGTTCCGGGCTGAAGCTTGGTGGTCAAGGTCTGGCTCATGGCGTTCCTTTGGAGATTCGGTCAATAATGGCCAACATCAAGTGAAGCGGTTTTCCGCTACCAGCAACAACTCCGCCGTCACACCCGGTATTCCGCCACCCCTGCCGGAGACGCCTTTCCGGCAGCCTAGACCTGGCCCTTCAGCGCATCCGTGCGTTCCTGGATGAAAGTGCGCAGGGTCTGCGTTTCACCAGCCAGTTCCTCGGCGGTGAGGCCGTCGCTGAGGGGTACGACGGCGGCAATTGAGTCCAGGAGGCTGGCGGCGGTTCCGCTGGCGTACAGCTGGGCGTAAAGATCCGCGTAGGCGGCGTCATACACGGACTGGAAGGCATCCGAAGCCAGGAACCTTTCCTTCAGTTCGTTGCCGCCGCGGCCGCCTCCACCGCCTGCGCCGGTACCTGCTGCGGCATCCCAGGTACCTGTTGCCGCTTCACCCGGCCCTGCTCCGCCCGGGGCCGCTTCGCCCGGCCCTGCCCCATCCGCTGCTGCCGTGCCGTCAGCATCCGCTGCGCCGCCAGCATCCGCCGCGGCGCCGGCAAAAGGTGCCCGGCCGCCGTCGTCCGATCCCGGAGGCTGCATGCCGCCGCCCGCGCCGCCTCCGCCGCCTCCGCCGCCCGCGCCGCCTCCGCCGCCTCCGCCGCCCGCGCCGCCTCCGCCGCCTCCGATGGACAGTTGCGCCTCGGGCGATGCCGTGGCGTCGCCGGTCATGGCGAGGTTGAGGTCCCAGGAGATGACGGAGATCTTCCTGGTGTCCAGGCTGTACCAGAGGTAGTAGTTCTGGCCGGGGCCGGCCATGTCATCGCCGTTGACCAGCAGGTTCATCGTGGCGGTGTAGCGGGCGAAGGACTCCACATCCACGCGCTCCGCCAGGCCGGCGTCGAATTCCTCGTCGGTGGCTTCGGACAGCCACTTGAGGAAGTCGACGATGGGCTGGACAGTCTCACTCTCCCCGTTGTTGAGCTGCTTGAACTGGTCCTCGTAGGTGGCCAGGTCGTCGCCCTGGTAAGTGAAACTGGAATCGGCATCGGCTTTGTAGAGGACTCCCGGGGTATCGAACAGGGAATCCGCATAGTCCTCATCGGGGTTTTCCACGAGCAGCCTGGTCTGGGTGGGGCTGCCATTCACTGAGTAGGTGGTGTAGGCGTACCGCTGCGTGGCCTGGCCGCTGGCCCCGGTGAGGGCCAGGGCCAGCGCCTCATTCAGGACGGGAGAGCCAGGGCGCAGCGACACCTCGCCCAGCCCCTGGTAGGTCTGGCCGTCCACGTACTTGTCGAAGCGGATCAGCAGGGGCAGGGACTCAGGGACGTCGGAGGAGATCCCGGACGACGCCGCGTTCCCGCCCATCCCGCCGCCCGCGCCGTTCCCGCTGCCGCTCAGGCTCCGAAGCGTGGAATTGCCCTTGAGGCGCACGCCCACGTTGGACACGGTGGTGCCGTCGATGGTGATGTCCGCGGCGATCCAGTCCTTGGACCCGTCGGCCTCGTAGGCGGCGATCATTGCGGCGTAGTCGTCCTCGTTCCACGTGACGCTGACCGTGTGGGAGGCGCCGTCCGTGAACAGGGTGGAGTCCGCCGTCGTGGTCTCCGTGGTGCTGGTGCCGGCGTCAACTCCCGCGTCGGACGACGCTGCGGACGTGGCCGGCGTGCCGGACAGCTCTGCACCTGCCCCAGCACCGCACCCGGTCAGGGCAAGGGCTGCCGCCAGGGCGGATGCGGAAAGAATGGCACCGGGGGAACGTCGCATGGGTCCTGCTTCAGGCTCGGGGATGTGTTCCACCCACGTTCCCCGGCGCAGCTGTGCCGTTGCTGTGCTGGTGCCATGCGGCCGGTATGCGAAACCCGATGCGCTATCAGATTTGGTCCCTAAAACCCGGGTTTAGGGACCAAACCTGATAGGGCAACTACCCGGTTGGCGCCACGAGTGAGCGGGCGTTGGCGGGGGAGCCGCCACTAGTGAGCGGGCGTTGGGGCTAGAGGCCGAGTTCTTCCCGCAGCGCCGCGACGTGGCCCTGGGCGTCAACCTGGTACTGCGCGAGGATGGCACGGCCGTCCGGACCCACCACCACAGTGGAGCGCAGGACGCCTTCGACAATCTCGCCGTTAACCAGCTTCTCGCCCCAGGCGCCGTAAGCCCGGGCGACGGCGTGGTCCCGGTCCGAGAGCAGCGGGAACGTCAGGGAGTGGTCTGCGGTGAAGCCGGCCAGGGCTTCCGGGGCGTCCGGGGAAACGCCCAGGACGTCGTAGCCGCGGCCCTGCAGTGAGGCCAGGTTGTCACGGAAATCGCACGCTTCGGTGGTGCAGCCGGGGGTGGCGGCCTTCGGGTAGAAGTACACAATCACGTTCCGGCCCTGGAAGGACTCGAGGGAGACGGGGTTGCCGCCGGCGTCCGGAAGGGTGAATGCCGGAGCGGGGCTGCCGGGCTGGAGCCGGGCGGCGTAGGGCGCGGTGTTGTTGGGCGCGGTGTTTGTGGGCACGGTGTTTGTGGGCACGGTGTTGTTGGGCGCGGTGGTCATGCTGCTCCTCGGTGGGGTTTCAGATGGAGTATTCGGCGGGCCCGCGCACGGTGGCGTGCGGGCCGGGGATGAACTGGTAGCCGCCGCCGCGGACGGTGGCCACGGCGTGGCGGGCGTTGCCAAGCTTCCGGCGGATCCGGCCCACATAGACGTCGATGGACCGGGCGGTGGCGCCGGGGTAATTCAGGAACTCCAGGAATTCCTGAAGCTCTTCCCGGCTGACGGTGCGGGACAGGTGCGTGACCAGGAACCGCAGCACCTTGTATTCGACGCCGGTCAGGGACACCGGCGAACCGTCCAAGAGGACTGTATCGGCAGCGAGGTCCACGGCCACGGTGCTGACGGGCCCGGCCGACGGCGGCAGGTGGGCAGCGTCGTGGTCCACGTTGCCCGCCGCCCCGGATTCGGCAACACCAGTCCCGGCAGCGTTGCCGCCGGCCTTGTCCGTTGGCTCGCCGGTTGGATTTCCCGATGATGCACGGGCTGAATCGCCGGGGTCCTCCGCCGTGGAGGGAGTGCGGGAGGAGTGGTCTGTGGCTCTCTCCGCGGCGGAGGCCCCGGACGTGGGGGCTCCGGCGGCAGGCCAGTGGACTTCCGCCTCCGGAGCAGTCTGCAGGGCGCGGGCGAGCACCAGTTCGGCGGCCCGGGCCAGGATTTCGGGGCTGGTTCCTTCGTCCGGCACCACCCACACAGCCAGGCCCCGGGCCACAGCTTGCGGCTGGACCGGCCGTGGGGGCCGGGCTGAACGAGGAGGCTGCGTCATGGAAGGATCCGCCATCTGCCGGCTGTGGGGCATCCGCGGGCGGGAAGGTATCCCCGAAGGGAAAGCCGCCCGCGGATGGTGTGCTTCCACTGCCATGGCGCGTCCCTAGACGCCGCCGCGGCGGATCAGCTTGCCCGTGGGGGTCTGGCCGTCCACCACGGCGCCGCGCAGGAAGGTCTTGCGGACCACGCCGGCGAGGGTCTTGCCGTCATAAGGCGTGATGGGGTTCTTGTGCTTGAGCTTGGACACGTCCACCACGAAGGCCTCGTCAGGGGCGAAGACCGCGAAGTCGGCGTCGTAGCCCAGCGCCAGCTGTCCCTTGTTGGTGAGGCGGGCCAGGTTGGCGGGCTTCTCCGCCATCCAGGACACCACCTGTTCCAGCGGGATGCCGCGGTGCCGGGCTTCGCTCCAGATCAGGGACAGGCCCAGCTGCAGTGACGAGACGCCGCCCCAGGCCACGGCAAAGTCGCCGTTTTCCAGATCCTTGAGGTCCAGGGTGGAGGGGGAGTGGTCCGAGACGATGCAGTCGATGGTGCCGTCCTGCAGGCCCTGCCACAGCAGTTCCCGGTTGGAGGCCTCGCGGATGGGCGGGCAGCACTTGTACGCGGTTGCGCCGTCCGGGATTTCCTCGGCCATCAGCGTCAGGTAGTGCGGACACGTCTCCACGGTGAGCTTGACGCCGTCGCGCTTTGCCGAGGCGATCATGGGCAGCGCGTCCGACGACGAGAGGTGCAGGATGTGCGCGCGGGCACCGGTCCAGCGGGCCCGTTCGATGACCTCGGCGATGGCCTTGTTCTCGGCACCGCGGGGGCGGGAGGCCAGGAAGGTTTCGTAGTGGTCGCCGCCCGGGTGCGGTGCGCGGTCGATCGCGTGCGAGTCCTCGGCGTGGACGATCATGAGCGAGTCGAAGGACTTCAGCTCGGCCATGTCCTCTTCCATCTCGTCCGCGTCCAGGTGTGGGAACTCGTCCACGCCGGAGTGCAGCAGGAAGCACTTGAAGCCGAACACGCCGTCGTCGTGCAGCGGGCGCAGGTCCGCCTTGTTGCCGGGGATGGCGCCGCCCCAGAACCCGACGTCGATGAACGCCTGGTCCTCGGCCACCTCGCGCTTGAGCTTGAGGTTGGCCACGGTGGTGGTGGGCGGAACGGAGTTCAGCGGCATGTCGATGATGGTGGTGACGCCGCCGGCTGCTGCCGCGCGGGTGGCGGAGGCGAAGCCTTCCCACTCGGTGCGGCCGGGCTCGTTGACGTGGACGTGGGTGTCCACCAGACCCGGGAGCAGGGTTTCGTCGTCGGCCAGTTCGACGATCTCGGTACCGGCCAGGCCGTTGCCGAGCGGCTCGATGGCGACGATCTTGCCGCCGCGGACGCCCACTTCGCGTGGGGCAATACCGGCGGTGGTGAGGATGCGCTGGCCCCGGATGACCAGGTCAAAACGTTCTTCAGACACGGAGGTCCTCCTTGGTACTTGCAGCGCCGGCAGGCCGTCCGGCCGCCAGCCGCTTGCTGATCTGGGTGCCCAGCTGCTCCAGAAGCTCGCCAGCCTCTGATATGCACCTGTTTACATCGGTTTCGAGCTCGGTCAAAGCGTAAACGCCTTCGAATCCTGCGGCGGCGGCCTGGCTGTGCTCCAGGGTGGTCCGCCCGCACACCGCGATGACGGGAATGCCCTGCGCTGCTGCGGCCCTAGCAACACCCATGGGGGTCTTGCCGAGCAGGCTTTGTTCGTCCAGGCTGCCTTCGCCGGTGATCACCAGGTCGGCGCCGGCCAGCCTTTCGGCCAGTTCAGTGAATTCGAGGACGACGTCGATTCCCGGCCGCCGCGTTGCGGCCAGGGCTGCGATGGCGGCGTAGCCCACGCCGCCGGCTGCCCCGGCCCCGGGAGCCTCGGCGGCCTTGACGGCGCGGAATCCGATTTCCCTGGCCAGGACTTCGACAAACCTGGCCAGGGCGGCGTCGAGCATGCCGACGTCTTGTGGTGTGGCACCCTTTTGCGGGCCGAAAACCACCGCGGCGCCCTGGGCGCCGAGCAGGGGGTTGTCGACGTCGGATGCCAGCACGAAGCGGGTGTCCACCAGGCGGGGTTCAAAGTGGGTGAAGTCGATGCTGTGCAGGTTGGCCAGCGCAGCACCGCCCGGGGGAAGTTCGTTGTTGCGGCTGTCCAGGAGCCGGGCACCAAGGCCCTGCAAAAGCCCCGCGCCGCCGTCGGTATTCGCGCTGCCCCCAACGCCCAGCACGATGCGGCGGCAACCCGCGTCCAGCGCGGCACGGATGATCTGCCCCGTGCCCAGGCTGGTGGCCGTGGTGGCATCCGCCGAGGCGGGGCGGCCGCCGTCCTGTACCCGGGGAACCAGCGCCAGCCCGGAGGCTGTGGCCATTTCGATGACGGCTTCGTGGCCCCGGACGGCGAACTCGGCTTCCACCGGCTGGCCGGTGGGTCCGGCCACCGTGGCCGTCCGCCGGGTGAAGCCGGAGCCGACGGCGGCGTCGAGGGTGCCCTCGCCGCCGTCGGCCACCGGAATCTGGACGATGTCAAGGTTGCCGCCAGTCCCGCGTTGCAGGCCCTTTGCGAGGAAGCTGCACACCTCCGGGGCGGACAGGGATCCCTTGAACTTGTCCGGGGCAATCACGATGCGCATGGTTTAGGCCTGCAGTGCCAGGATGGCGGTGGGGGCGTCGGCGGCGGACTCGGCCAGTTCCTCGAACTCGTTGACGGCGTTGATTTCCACGCCCATGGAGATGTTGGTGACCTTTTCCAGGATCACTTCCACCACCACGGGAACCTGGAACTCGCCCATCAGGGCCTTGGCCTTGTCGAACGCGGCGCCCAGGTCGTTGGGGTCTTCCACGCGGACGGCCTTGCAGCCCAGGCCCTCGGCCACCTTCAGGTGGTCCACGCCGTAGCCGCGGGTCTCCTCGGACAGGTGCGAGCTGTTGATGTTCTCGAACGCCAGGGACACGTTCTGCTCCATCTTGAAGCCGCGCTGGGACTGGCGGATCAGGCCCAGGTAGGAGTTGTTCACCACCACGTGGATGTAAGGCAGGTTGAACTGCGCGCCCACGGCCAGTTCCTCGATCATGAACTGGAAGTCGTAGTCGCCGGAGAGCGCCACCACGGTCTGGTCCGGGTTGGAGCGGGCGACGCCGAGGGCGGCCGGGGCGGTCCAGCCCAGGGGGCCTGCCTGGCCGGCGTTGATCCACTTGCGCGGGCCGAACACGTGCAGCATCTGCGCGCCGGCGATCTGGGACAGGCCGATGGTGGACACGTAGGTGGTGTCGCGGCCGAAGGACTTGTTCATCTCCTCGTACACGCGCTGCGGCTTGATGGGGATGTTCTCGAAGTGGGTCTTGCGGTGCAGCGAGGCCTTCCGGTCCGCGCATTCGGCAACCCAGGCGCTGTAGTCCGGCAGGGAACCGGCAGCAGCCCGCTCCTTGGCGAGCTCAACCAGCCCTGCCAGCGCCGCGCCGGCGTCGGACGCGATGCCCAGGTCCGGCGAGAACACGCGGCCGATCTGCGTGGGCTCGATGTCGATGTGCACGAACTTGCGGCCCGCGGTGTAGGTTTCCAGGCCGCCGGTGTGGCGGTTGGCCCAGCGGTTGCCGATGCCGATCACGAAATCGCTCTGCAGGTAGTTCTCGTTGCCGTAGCGGTGGGACGTCTGGAGGCCCACCATGCCGGCCATCAGCTGGTGGTCGTCCGGGATGGTGCCCCAGCCCATCAGGGTGGGGATGACCGGAACGTTGAGGGTCTCGGCCAGCTCCACCAGCTGCGCCGAGGCGCCCGCGTTGATGATGCCGCCGCCGGCCACGATCAGCGGGTGCTTGGCGGACAGGAGCATGTCCAGGGCCTTCTCCAGCTGCTTGCGGGAAGCCTTGGGCTTTTCGACGGGGAGAGGCTCGTAGGTGTCGATGTCGAACTCGATCTCCGCCATCTGCACGTCGATGGGCAGGTCCAGCAGCACGGGGCCGGGGCGGCCGGAGCGCATCAGCTGGAAGGCCTTCTGGAAGGCGCCGGGCACCTGGCCGGGCTCCAGGATGGTCATGGCCATCTTGGTGACGGGCTTGGCGATGGACTCGATGTCCACGGCCTGGAAGTCTTCCTTGTGCAGCTTGGCCACGGGTGCCTGGCCGGTGATGCAGAGCATGGGGATCGAATCTGCCCAGGCGGCGTACAAGCCGGTGATCATGTCCGTGCCGGCGGGGCCGGAGGTGCCGATGCAGATGCCGATGTTGCCGTCCTTGGCGCGGCTGAAGCCGTCGGCCATGTGGCTGGCGCCCTCAACGTGGCGGGCCAGCGTGTGGCGGATGCCGCCGTGGGCGCGCATTGCGGAGTAGAAGGGGTTGATGGCAGCGCCTGGCAGGCCGAACGCCTCGATGGCGCCTTCCTTTTCCAGGATGGCCACCGCTGCATCAACGGTACGCATCTTGCTCATGGGGTGCTCCTTGAAAGCTTGAAAAGTCTGTTTTTGGGTGTACTGAAGGAAGGCCCGGCGGTTGTGGGGCCTGAAAGCCTGTTGCGATGAGGATCCGGTGGTTGTGGCGTGTCAAAACCTGGATTTCGACACGCTCAACCATCGGCTAGCGGTCTTGCTTACTTCCGGCCGCTGAGCTGGAGGACCTGCTTGAAGAGTCCGGAGTGGTCCAGTGCGCCGTCGCCCTGGTTGACGGTGGCGGCGACGAGCTGGGCGACGACGGCGCCGAGGGGGACGGCGACGTTGGCTTCGCGTGCGGCGGAGGTGACGATGCCCAGGTCCTTGTGGTGGAGGGTGAGGCGGAAGCCGGGGTCGAAGTTGCGGTCCAGCATCTTCTGGCCCTTCTGGTCCAGGACCTTGGAGCCGGCCAGGCCGCCGCCGAGGACCTTGAGGGCGGCGTCGGTGTCCACGCCGTAGGCCTCCAGGAAGGCGATTGCTTCGCCGAGGACCTCGATGTTGACGGCCACGATCAGCTGGTTGGCTGCCTTGACGGTCTGGCCGGAGCCGGAGGGGCCCACGTGGACGATGGTCTTGCCGACCGCGTTCAGGACGTCCTGGGCGGCGTCGAAGTCTGTCTTGTCGCCGCCCACCATGATGGAGAGCACGGCGTCGATGGCGCCCTGTTCGCCGCCGGAGACCGGGGCGTCGAGCGGGCGGATGCCTGCTGCCACGGCTTCTTCGGAGAGGCGCTTGGCGACATCCGGGCGGATGCTGGAGGCGTCGATCCACAGGGTGCCCTGCTTGGCGTTGGCGAAGACGCCGTCCTTGCCGCTGACGACGCCCTCAACGTCGGGGGAGTCCGGCACCATGGTGATGACGACGTCGGCGTCCTTGACGGCGTCGGCGATGCTCGAGGCGCCCTGGCCGCCCTCGGAGACCAGCTTGTCGATCTTGTCCTGGCTGCGGTTGAAACCGGTGACGGTGTGGCCGGCCTTGACCAGGTTGATGGCCATGGGCAGGCCCATGATTCCGAGTCCGATGACTGCAACGTTGCTCATGATGGTTCTCTTTCTGGAAAGTCTGTTAATGAGGCCGGTGGTTGAGCTCGTCGAAACCGGATTTCGACAGGCTCAATCACCGCTTACTTGGCGGCGTGTTCGCGGATGGCCCAGCTGAAGGCCGTTTCCTGCGGTTCCTTGTATTCGAGGCCGATGTAGCCGTCGTAGCCGAGTTCGCGGCTGCGGGCGATCCATTCGCCGAGCGGGAGTGTGCCGGTGCCGGGTGCGCCGCGGCCGGGGTTGTCCGCGATCTGGATGTGGCCGAAGTCCTTGGCGTGGTTTTCGATGACGGATTCGACGTCGTCGCCGTTGACTGCCAGGTGGTAGAAATCGGCGAGGAGCTTGATGTTCCCGACGCCGGCCTCCGCCTTGACGCGGGCGATGACCTTGAGTGCGTCGTCGGCAGTGAGGAGCGGGTACTTGGGTGCGCCGCTGACGGGTTCGAGGAGGACGGTACCGCCGATGCGGGCCACGCCTTCAGCTGCTGCCGCCAGGTTCTTGACGGCCAGCTCGTCCTGCTCTTCGGGGGTGAACCCGTCCTGACGGTTGCCGTAGAGGGCGTTGAAGGCCGTGCAGCCGAGGCGCTCCCCGATGCCGGCCACTACGTCGATGTTGTCCTTGAACTCGGAGCAGCGTCCATTCCAGGAGACCAGGCCGCGATCGCCGCCGGGCATGTTGCCGGCGTTGAAGTTCAGGCCGGTGAGCTGCACGCCCGCGTCCGTGATGGCGTTCTCGAACTTGGCGATCTCGCTGTCCGCGGGGACGGAGGTCTCGAAGGGCCACCAGAACTCGACGGCGTCGAAGCCCGCTGCCTTGGCTGCCGCGGGGCGCTCGAGCAGGGGCAGTTCCGTGAGGAGGATGGAGCAGTTCACTGTGTACGTCATCGTAGGTCCTTCCGAGGGAGGGGCTTTGATCTATCTTCCCTTGATGCGGTGACGGTACCGTTCCCGGTTTCTCCGTAATTCCGCTTTGTGGAAATTAGATTCTGCTTTATGAAAAGTGTAGGTAAGGGTGGGGTGTGGAGTCAAGGGGGCGGGAAGCTGTGAGGGGCCTGGGCGGCCGCGTGTCCGGCGGCCGGCCAACATATACTCCGAACATGCCAATCACGCGCCTCATCAGAGACACCCAAGTGACGCCACCTGCCTCCACGCGATCCGGGGCGAAGCAGTGAGCGGCGGCCTCGTCGCCCTGCTCGACGACATCGCAGCCCTGGCGCGTATTGCAGCGGCCTCGGTGGACGACGTCGCTGCCGGGGCAGCCAAGGCCGGTGCCAAGGCGGCAGGCGTGGTCATTGACGACGCCGCCGTAACCCCCCAGTACGTCTCCGGGGCGGACCCGTCCCGCGAACTGCCGATGATCAAGAAGATCTTCTGGGGGTCGCTGCGGAACAAGCTCCTGATCATCCTGCCCGCGCTGCTCCTGATCAGCGCCTTCATCCCCTGGATCATCCCGTTCATCCTGATGCTCGGCGGCACCTACCTCTGCTACGAGGGCGCGGAAAAGGTGTGGCACAAGCTCCGCGGCCACCACTCCGCGGACGAGGATTCGCCCGCCGTCGACCGGGGTCCCGACGCGGAGTCCAAGGTGGTCAAGGGTGCCATCACCACCGACTTCATCCTGTCCTGCGAAATCATGGTGATCGCCATGAACGAGGTCCCCGACGCCTCGCTGTGGGTGCGGGCGCTCATCCTGGTGGTGGTGGCGGTTGTGATCACCGTCGCGGTGTACGGCGCCGTGGCGCTCATCGTCAAGATGGACGATGTCGGCATGCACCTTGCCGCGAAGGACTCCGCCGGCTCCCAGCGCTTTGGCGAGCTCCTGGTCCGGGGGATGCCGAAGGTGCTCGGCGCCATCACGTTTATCGGCACCATCGCCATGCTCTGGGTGGGCGGCCACATCATGCTGCAGGGAACGCACGATCTCGGTTGGCACACCCTGTACGACCTCGTCCATGCCTTGGAGCACCCGTTCGCCGGGATCGCCGCAGTAGGCGGATTCCTGGCCTGGCTGGTGAACACGCTGTGCTCCGCCGTCATCGGCTTCATCTGGGGCACCATCGTGATGCTGGTTGTCACGCCGCTGCTGAAGGCGCTGCCGGCCAACAAGGCCAAGGTCAAGGACGGCCACGGTCACGGCGGACACGCAGATGGTGCCGCGACGGACAGCAACCACGCCGCTGCAGCCCAGCCGCCGGTGAAGAACGACGGCGGACCGGCCTCCTAGCCGCGGCGCACCCCTGAGGTGCGAAAGACATCAGAACAACGACGGCGGGCTCCGCACCAGATCAGGTGCGGAGCCCGTCGTCGTCCGTTCCGCCGTCGTCCGCGGATCTGTGCGGACCGGAATGCCGGCGCTGGCTAGTGCGTGAGGTCCTTGCCCTTCGTCTCCGGGATGCTGAAGACGAAAGCGGCGCTGATGACCAGCAGCACCACAGCGTACGCGTTGAACACCTGCGGCGCCCCGAGCGAGGTGCCCAGCCACTGCTGCAGGTAGGGTGCAGTGCCGCCAAACGCTGCCACGCAGATGGAGTACGGGACGCCCACGCCAACGGTGCGGATGGACGTCGGGAACAGCTCGGCGTACACGGCGGGAACGATGGCGGCGCTGGCGGCGATGAAGATCAGCATGACGGACATGGACACCGCCAGCTGCCACGCGGAATCCTTCAGCAGCCAGGTCATCGGGAAGTGGAACACCGCGGAGCCGATGGCGCCGGCCCACAGCACCTTCTTGCGGCCGATGCGGTCCGAGAGCTTGCCCCAGACCGGAAGGGATGCGATGAACACGATGTTGGCAATGACGCCGGCCCACAGGGCTTCGCCGCGGTCGATCTTCAGCGCGGTGGTGGCGTAGCTCGGTGCCACGACGCCCCAGATGTAGTAGATCACCGTCAGCCCGACGGTCAGCCCGATCACCTGCAGGGCCTGCTTGCGGTACCGGACAATCTGCGGCCAGATCGGTGCCTTCTTCGCGGTTTTGGACTCGCCCTCGAACGCCTCAGTTTCGTGCAGCCGTGACCGCATGATCAGCGCGTACAGGCCCATCGCGGCGCCCAGCAGGAACGGGATCCGCCAGCCCCAGGCGTTCATGGCCTCCGCTGTAAGCGCCATGTTCAGGACCGCGCCCAGCAGGGTGCCGAACAGGATGCCCACCGTACCCGAGGTGTAAATGAGCGTGGCCCAGAAACCGCGGTGCTCCTTGGGTGCCATCTCGGACAGGTACGTCTGCGACGAAGGGAGCTCGCCGCCGTGCGCCAGGCCCTGGACCAGCCGGGCCACCAGCAGTATCAGGGACGCCCAGGCGCCGACGGCGGCGAACGTCGGCGCAATGCCGATCATCAGGCTGCCCAGCGAGGCGAGGCCGACGGCGAGGGTCATGGACGCTTTGCGGCCCACCCTGTCGCCGATCCAGCCGAAGAGGAAGCCGCCGAACGGGCGGGCCACGAAGCCGACGGCGAAGATCGCCAGGGTGGACAGCACGGCCGAAGCCGGGTCCTGCTTGCTGAACAGCTGGCTGGCGATGAACGGGGTGAAGGTGGCGTAAATGGCCCAGTCGTACCACTCGACGGCATTGCCGATGCCGGTGCCGACGATGGTCTTGGCGGTGGACATGCGTCCAGTCTGCTGCTTGGTTACTGCGATGGACATGGTGTCTTCCTGGTGGTCGGTTCGGATGGTGGTGCGGGGCAGCGGCGCTGCTGCCGGCTGTGGCTCTTGCCTGCTAGGACGCTGCTGCCAAGGTTTCCAGCCGCGAGATGGCGAGCTGGGCGTAGAGCGCGGCTCCATCAGCCAGCACGCCGTCGTCGAACGTTGCGTAGGGGGAGTGGTTGAACGGTGAGGTGGCGTGGTCGGCGCCCGGGGCGACGGCGCTGAGGCCGATGAACGTACCGGGCACCTCGGCTAGCACCCGGGAGAAGTCCTCCGAGCCGCTGAGCGGAGTGGCCCAGCGGGATAGGCGGCGCTCGCCGAAAAGGTTGCCGATGACCTTTTCGGCCGTGTGGGTCTCGTCCTCGTTGGTGATGGTGAGCGGGTATTCCTGCAGGTAGTCGACGGCGACGTCCACCCCGTGTGCGGCGGCGATTCCCTTGAGCAGCCGCGGGATCGCCTCCATCATCTTTAGGCGGGATGCTTCGGAGAACGTCCGGATGGTGGCCTCGATGCGGGCCGACTCCGGGATGACGTTCCGCTTGGTGCCGGCATGCAGCACGCCCACGGACAGCACCACGGGGTCGAACATGTTGAACTGCCGGGTGACCATGACCTGCAGTGCGGTGACCATCTCTGCTGCGACCGTCACGGGGTCCTTGGCCGAGTGCGGTGCCGAGCCGTGGCCGCCGGCGCCCAGCACCGTGACCTCCAGCCCGTCCGAGGCGCTGAGCATGACGCCCGGCTTGGTGCAGAACGTGCCGTGCGGCTCCAGTGAGGAGAATACGTGCATGCCGTAGGCAGCCTGGACGCGGGATCCGGCCGCTTCCAGCACACCTTCGCGGAGCATGTAGCTTGCGCCATCGAAGCCTTCCTCCCCGGGCTGGAACATGAGGACGACGTCGCCGGCCAGCTGGTGCCGCTTTTCGGCAAGGAGGGTGGCGGCTCCGGCCAGCATGGACGTGTGCAGGTCGTGGCCGCAGGCGTGCATGGCGCCGTCGGCCCGGGAGGTGAAGTCCACCCCGGTCTTCTCCTGGACGGGAAGGCCGTCCATGTCCGCACGGAGGAGGACTGCGGGCCGTCCGGCGGCTTCCTGGCCTTCTTCCGGACCGGTGCCCCCGCGCAATACCGCTGTGACCGACGTCGTGTCCGTGCCCAGGGTGATCTCGAAGGGGAGCCCCTCCAGTGCCTCGAGGACCCTCTCTTGGGTGCGGGGCAGGTGGAGCCCGATTTCCGGTTGCCGGTGGAGGTCATGGCGCAGTCGGACCAGGTCTTCCTGCAGGTCCTTGGCATCGGTGGTAATCGTCATTCCAGCTCCTCGGCGTCGGTCGGTCTTGCTCGTGGACTATTCTGGAGTGGCGCAGTTCACATTGCCGGGAAGCGCAGGAAATATGCGTCAATGGCGGTTGATGAGCAGGATTCATGCAGGAGGTGGACATTGTCCGTGGAGCTGAGCGAGGACGACCTGGCCCTGATCCAGGTCCTGCAGACATCCCCAAGGATTGGGTGGGCCGACGCAGCCAAGGTTCTCAACGTTCACGCCACCACGCTTGCGGCGCGCTGGGAGCGCCTGAAGGCCAGCGGCAGCGCATGGGTGACGGCGCACCTGGCAGGCAACCCGCAGCAGATGCTCCTCGCATTCGTGGCCGTGGACTGCGAGATGAACCAGCGGGAGGCCGTAACTGCGCAAATCACTGCCATCCCGGAGATCGTCACCGTCGAGGAGGCCGCGAGCCACCGGGACCTCATGCTGACCGTCATCACCAATACGCTGGAAGAGTTCAGCGAGAAAGTGGTGGCCCGGCTCAAGGGCATAGACGGGCTGACCAAGTACCAGACCGCGCTGTGCACGCGGCTGCACAGCAGTGGCGACGCCTGGCGGCTCAACATTCTGGACAAATCCCAGTTGGCCACGCTGCGGACGCTGGGGAACCATGGAGTGGCTGACGGCAGTCCGGCCGCCGCGCCGCTTCCCACCAGCCACCTGGACCTGCTGCCCTACCTGGCGCGGGACGGCAGGGCCACCGCGGCGGAGATTGCCCGTGCCCTAGGCCGCCAGCCTGCCACGGTGCAGCGCCAGCTCAACCGGGTGCTGGGCAGCGGCATACTGCTGTTCCGCTGCGAGGTGGCCCAGGGGCTGTCCTCCTACCCCGTGACCTGCCAGTGGTTTGCCAATGTGCCGGCAGGCCGGCACGAGGAAGCAGCGGCAGCGATCCGCACCATCAGCAATGTCCGGCTCAGTGCGTCCACCACCGGGCCTACCAACTTCGTGATCATCATGTGGCTGCATTCCCTGGCCGATGTGATGACAGCGGAACTGACTCTGCAGCAGAAGGTTCCCGGCATCGATCTGGTGGAAAGCGTGGTCATGCTCAGCACCGTCAAACGCGTGGGCTGGCTGCTGAACCGGGATACGACGGCGAGCGGCGCCGTCGTCCATTCCGGCGGCCTCGAGATGGCCGGCTGAGGTGCGTTACCCGGCGGCCGCTGGGGTAGGCGGTGACTCAGAGGTGAGCCAGGGGCTGGCGCCCCTGGCTCGGGTGCGGGTGAATCTTTAGCGGTTCACTGCGTTCTAGCGGTACACGTCAGCGACGGGGCTCTTTTCCCACCGGGTCCAGTCGGACCAGTGTCCCCTGTCGTCCCTCACTCGGAAGGAGACGATGTGGTAGACCTCTTCGCCACCCCTTCGGTCGAGGTTCGGCACACGGTCAACACTGTGGATGGTCCTGGCGCCGTCGTGCCGGTTGAAGTGCTCGTAGAAGTAAGAGCCGCCCAGGAAGTCGTCGGTGCGGCGCGGGCCGCGCTCGTCTTCGTAGCGCAACTGGCGGACCTGGACGGTCCGCTCCCCATAGCAGTCAACCTTGATCTTGAAATCGACCCTGTTGCCGCGCAGGTCGGTCGGCTTCAGTGGATCAACGGTACAACCGTCTCTGTGGTTGTCGTTGGCCTGGGCCGGCGCGGCAACTGCCGCAGCGCCGCCAAGAAGGCCCAGCGTGAGAGCTGGAACGAGTGCCATTTTGGCCCTGATGGACCGGGCGTTGGTTGTTGGAGTGATTGACATTTTCTTGCTCCTGGAAAGGATGCGTTTTCCCATTTGTGCAGGGTGCGAGTTTCCCTGCGAAGGCAGCGCTGAGCGCGCGACCGGGCAAGTCGCGATTGACCAGTGTGGCGGCCGCAGCCTGCCTGTCCCATTTCAAACAGCACGCCCGACTGAGCGGGGGCTTTAGTCCCGGAGTTCGTGAGCCGGTCATTAAATCGTGGCCCTGGACACGTTCTTTTTCCATATGCCGAAGTACCCTTTTTGGTGGTTTTTCGCGGCCCGCGCAGAGAGGCCCAAGGAGCGCGGCTGGTGCCCAGATTTCTGCCATTGACTTCAGGTCCGGCAGGGCTACGGTTAGAGATAAACCAGCTGTCTGGTTCAACGGTGTGCGCCGGGGGCAAAGGCGCATGCGGCAACAGGTCTCGCTTCACAAGCCGGTTCATCGGCATCCGATTCATGGCCCGCTTTATGGCAGGGCTTCCGTTCCCTGACCCACAGAATGTGTTCCGGTGACTGCTAATTTCATCAGAGCCTTGGCAGTGAAATCACTTGATCTTCCGGACCGGAAGCGCTGCCCGGACAAGGCCGAGTTCGACCTTGTTACCGTCGACGACTACACCGTGGCCCGCTTGATCCTCGCCCCTGGCTGGCGCTGGTCGGAATCCGCCAAGCCCGCAGAGCTGACGGCCTTCTGCGAGCACCACCACCTGGGTTACTGCATTTCCGGCAGGCTGGACATCGAAACGGCCGACGGCGGGTGCTCGTCAATCCACGCGCACGACACCTACGCGCTTCCTCCGGGGCATGACGAATGGGTAGTGGGCGACGAGCCATTCGTTGCCGTCGAGTTCCTTGGCGCTGCATCCTTCGGGCGGCCGCGAAGCTATGGGATGCATGCGCTGATCTAGCGATTCCTTCGCGCAGCCACGGCGATGAGCGCCACCAGAGACGCGGCGCTCACGGCATACAGGACTCGGCCCCCGGGCGCGTGATCGCCACCCGATATTGCGAAGGCATCAGCGAGTCCCATGCCGGCCGGAAAGGACGCCATCCAGAATGCGGGTGCGGCCAGCACCAGCACCGACAGGTCAAGGGAGGCAGCAGTTTTCCCCGATATTGGATGCCTGAATGCAGCAATCAGAACCGCTGCTGCCAGCAACGCGCCTGTGGTCGCCCAAATGAGAACGACGGGCGCGGCAAGGGATTCGTTGGCCCTGTCCATGGCTGAATGAATTTCACCCAGCGTTGAACCCGGGACGGCAGCCAGAGGGTTCCAAACAAGAACCTGCATTGCACCCGCCACTGCATAGCCCGCCACAAGCAGGAAACCCGCCAACGCTATCCACGTGGCGGACTCCGATGGAAAATTTCCCCCTCGCCCCACAAAAACAGCCTAGCCCGGATAGTTCCCCGGAAGTCCCAGGAAAAGTAGAACGCTGGATCGGGAGTTGTTCGGTCTTGGAGCTTGTCTATTGGAACATCTCAGTGTGCACTGACTGCATACGAGATTTCGGGGTAAGGGAGTTCCATGAAACCGCTGCCTGCACTTGAGCTAGTCACCCGCTTTGAGGACGCCGAGTGGCTTGATCCATTAGCCAAGAGCGTGCGGAAAGCAGTCAAGAAGATCATCCCGCCCGGCTGGACGCGCGACGTCCTGCACGGTGTCCCTGTGGGACACCCGGTCCACCCGCTGGCCGTCCAGGTGCCCATGGGCGCGTGGATTTCGGCGGCCGTGCTCGACGCCGTTCCCGGGACGGAACAGGCGTCCAAGATCCTGGTGGGTGTGGGTGCCCTGAGCGCTGTTCCGTCGGCCGTGGCTGGATTCACGGACTGGACCCAGTTGCATCCGCAGCAGCAGCGAGTGGGATTGGTCCATGCGGCCGCCAATATCGCGGCAACTACCCTCTACTCGGCATCTTTGGTCCAGCGCGCCAGGGGCAGCCACGCGAGCGGTAAAGTGCTGGCCTACCTGGGCCTCGCCGTGGTGAGCGGCGGAGGTTTCCTGGGCGGCCATCTGACGTACCGGCAGGCGGCCGGCGTGAACCACAGTGAGGAGATTCCGCACCGGTTCCCGTCGGGGTGGCATGAACTGGCGCCGCTTGCGGAGCTGCCCGATGGGAAGCTCGACAAACGCGTGGTTGCCGGGCTGAACCTTCTGGTCTTCCGCGAAGGGGGTAGCGTCAGCGTGCTCTCCGATGTCTGCAGCCACCTCTCCGGACCCCTGCATGAGGGCAAGCTCAAGAACTCCAACCTTGCGGACGACGGCGGCCCGTGCGTCGTCTGCCCCTGGCACCGGAGCACGTTTTCCCTGCATACCGGCGAAGTTGTGGCGGGTCCGGCCACAGCGAAGCAGCCGCGGTTCGATACCCGCATCACCGATGGCATGGTGGAGGTCAGCCTTCCCGGCGCCGACGGGTAGGGACTGCTGACAAATCACTGTTGCCGACGCATCACGCCCTGGGTGCACTCGAGTCTGCTGTCAGGCGGCGAGATGGTCCGTGAGTGTGCGTTCGAGCGGGCTTAGTTCATCCGGCCGGTTGATTGCCGGCACGCCCAGTTCTCCGGTCGCACCAGACTCGCCCGCAGCAACAACGTCTCTGGCTGGCGCATGGTCGCTCGCCGGCTCACGGTCCCTGACAGATTTCAGGGGTCTGTCCGCTGCGGTGTGTGAGGCGGCGTGCGGCGGTTCGGCCGCGCCAATGTCCCCGGTCACGGGTTGTTTCTGTTCAAGCAGCCCGGGTGGCAAGTGTGGTGGTCGCGGGTCGGGGTGTTGGCCAGGGTAGTGCCGTCCTGTGGGTGAGGTCCAGCCGGGTGGTTTGGTTGTGCTGGCTGGTGTGGGGGTCCAGCCGCTGTTGTGTTTGAGGCGGTGATGTTTCGGGCAGAGCTGTGCCAGGTTGCTCACCCCGGTTGTCCCGTCGTGCTGCCAGGCGGTGAGGTGGTCGGTGTCGTTGTCTGTGCTGGGGTTGGTGCAGCCGGGGAACGTGCAGTGTCCGTCGCGCATCCTGATCCAGCGTTTCATCGCCTCCGACAGCCGGTAGCTGGTCCGTCCGATCTCGAGCGGTGCGCCGTCTCGCGGGTCGACGAGGACCCGGTAAAACGAGGCAGCCCCGTCGGCAACGAGTTTCCGGGCCATCGCTGCGGGGATGGGGCCGTACCCGTCAAGGTCGGCAGGTTCGTCGGTGGCCCCCAGCAGTGTAAATAGCGGGATGGTAACCAGGACGTCGGCTTTCGGTGCGGGGACCTTGCTGAGATCAATCGCGTAAGGGTCGCTCCCGTTGCCACTGGCACCCGGAAGACTATCGACGACGGATACGCCGCCGGATCCTTCGCCACCGTCCAACCGACCTGCGGCAGCGGTCCCGGTGTGGGCACCGAGCAGGAGCGCGGCGGCGGTGTCGGGGCGGAGTTGGGTGAGGGTGCGGGTCTCACCGGGTCCCTGCAGGCCGCGGGCGATGGCGGTGGTTTTGTTCCAGATGGCGCAGGCGGTGTCCCCGGACAGGATCAGGGTAATCGAAGCCATCCCGTCGGCATCGGGCCGGTATTCCATCCGCCGGTCCGCCACACACTTCGCGTGCCGTTCCTGGACTGTCTGAGGGTAGGTGCGTTCGCGCCAGGTCCGTACTTTCCGGCGGAACAGGTGCGGCACGAGGTCACCGGGCGCCGACCCGCGCGCTCGGTTGGGTGCGTCGGGGTCGAAGAAATGCGTCACCAGCGCCTCGGCACTCTCGGGGGCGAGGCAGTCGGCTTCGTCGGCCACGATCACCGCGTGCCGCCACGACATCAACCCAGCGGACAGCGCGGCCGCTACCGGTGGCATCGCGCAGACTTTCCGTGACTGGCTGATGAAGGCTGACGCGGCGCCCGGGCTGAGCGTCAGGACGCCGGCGATCTCCGCCGTCGTGGACATCTCCACGAACGCCCCCTCCGACCCTGTGACCTCCGGCGGCGTCATCGCCTCCTGAAACTCCGCGAACTCCGCCGCATCCGCTGCCATTCCGGCCGCGGCCTGCGCCGCCAACTGCTTCCACAACGCCAGCCGCTGCAGCCGAACCTCCGACTTCCGCTTCAACAGGTCAACCACCGCAGCCTCGCCCTCCGCGTCAGGGTCAGCCCGGTCCAGGTCCGCGTCCTCCAGGAAAAGAGCGTCAAGGCCGGCGACAGAGGCCTGAAGACCCTCCATCGCTGCTGCTCCAACGCCTGCGTTTCCCATACAGGCATCATCGCGCGAGGGTCTGACATTCAGCGGCTCCTCCAACTCACCACCGGACTCTCACCAGCAGCCGCAGAAAAACAGCTGCGCAGCAAACCTCAACGCACCGCAAACCTCGCTGCGCAGCAAACCTCTCCGCGCAGCAAACCTCGCCGCGCAGCACCCTTACACCGGCGGGGTGACCCATTCGCCGTGCCGGAGCACCCCGGTGAGGCGAAGTCCGGAATCAACTACAACAACGTCGGCCAGCATCCCGGCGGCAAGGTCGCCCACCTCGGAAGAGAGGCCGAGGACTGCGGCCGGAACACTGCTCGCCGCCAGCACCGCATCCTGCAGCGGGACCCCGGCGTCCACGGTAACCCTCACCACATCCAGCAGCGTGGCCGTACCGCCGGCGATGGCACCCGTGGCGTCCACCCGTGCCACTCCCTGCTCAACGGTGACCGCCAGCGTCCCAAGCCGGTAGCCGCCGTCGTGCAGTCCCGTCGCAGCCATCGAATCGGTGACCAGGGCGACGTTCCCGGCACCCACCAGGTCGAACACCAGCTTGATGGTCTCCGGCGCTACGTGGACGCCGTCGCCGATCACTTCCACCACTGCCTGTCCGGACCGGGCGGCACTGAGGCTTGCAGCGACGGGGCCGGGGGACCGGTGGTGAAGCGGCGGCATGGCATTGAACAGATGCGTGACCGTAGGCCGCAGCCTGCCCGTGGCAGCAGGTGAACCACGCAGTTCCGAGGCTGCCCGGTCAAGGAAAACCGCGGCCGTGGAATGCGTGGCGGCAGTGTGGCCCAACGACGGGATCACCCCGCGGGAGGCCAGCATATCGAGCAGCTCAGTGGCGCCCGGAAGCTCAGCGGCGAGCGTCATGGAGGCTAGGGATGTCCCGGCGGCTTCCAAGAGTTGTCCCATGAGGGCGGTGTCCGGTTCCAGCAGCAATCCGGGGTGGTGGGCGCCGCATTGGGACGAAGAGAGGAAGGGTCCCTCAAGGTGGGACCCGGCAATCAAACCCTCCGCGGCCACCGTCCGCAGCCCACTCAGATTGAGCAGCAAGTCCTCTGGCGACCCCGTCACCAGGCTGGCCAGGAGTGTTGTGGTGCCCCGGCTGTGGAGATAGTGCGCCGCAGCCCTGGCGCCGTCCACGGATCCTTCCGAAAAGTCGTTTCCGTGCGCGCCATGGCAATGCAGGTCCACCAGCCCGGGGAGGAGGATGCGTCCGGCGGCAGCCGGATCGCGGGCAGGCAGGGACTCTCCGGGGAAGTCCGACGCCGGACCCGCGTACGTGATGCGGCGGCCATCCACAGCCACCACGCCATCGGCGCTGTCCAGGCGTCCGGTGACCACGCGCCCGCGCAGGATCAGTTCATTGCTCACGTCGTCAGGCCTCCCGCAGCGGATTATTCCACAGCAGGATGCCCCGGTCGGTTCCCGCCCGGGGCATCCTGGGTTCAGCTCAGGGACCTCGCGTCCCTGCGTCCATATGTCAGGCCACCAGCTCCGCGTCGGCCGCGACCGCAAGACGCCGCGCGGTCCTGGTGCGCAGGGCGAGCATCAGCACGGCACCGATCAGCGCGGGTGCCGCGAACGCCATGGCAGCCACGGGCACTCCGCCGCCAAAGCTCACAAGCAACGCGCCGTATGTTGGCCCGGCGATAGCGCCAAGACGGCCCACGGCCAAGGCCCAACCCAGGCCGGTGGCACGCGTTGCGGCCGGGTAGTACTGGGCGATGAAGTCGTTGATCATGTTCTGCGTTCCCAGTCCGCCAAAACCTGCGACGGCGGCAAGGACCGTCATGAGGGCGGCCGGCGGATTGGTGGACATCAGCAGGAGGGCTGCCGCCGCGCTCACGAAGCCGACGATCACCAGCGGCCGTGGCCCAAATTTCTGGCTGGCTATGGACGCGAGGACGGTACCGACGACGGCGCCCACCGAGTAGGCCAGCAGGAACGATACGGAGGATCCGACGCCGAATCCGGCCGTGCGCATGATCTGCGGAAGCCAGGTGCTGACGCCGAAGATCGTCAGCAGGCTCAGGACGGTGATGGCCCAGAGCAGGACGGTGGTCCGGGCCGTCCCCTCGGCGAACAGTGCACGGGTGGGCGAGATCCTGGTGGACCGGACGGCAGATGGGGCGGGGGACTCGGTGCTGCCGGTCAGCCCGTAAGCGGCTTCGAGCCTGTCCGCCTCGGCGGTGCGGAGCTGGGTGCGGAGGAACGATGGAGATTCCGGCAGCAGGAACCAGGCGAACGGGACGATCAACAGGCCGGCCGCGCCGATGGCGTACACCGGGCGGAAGCCGCTTCCCTCCAGGAGGGCCAGCGAACTGAGCGACGCCACCACGGTTCCCACGGCCGGGCCCGTCAGCACGGCGCCGAGCACCAGCGATTTCCTGCCCGGCGGGGCGAACTCGTTGGTGAGGGCCACCGCCGTCGGGAGCAAGCCGCCTACGCCGAAGCAGGCCACAAAGCGGAACACCGCGAACAGCTCCCAGCTGGGGGCTGCGGCACACGCCAGCATGGCCAGCGAGAAGAGGGCAAGGGCGCTGACGAAGATCCGGCGCCGGCCCAGCCGGTCAGTCAGTGTGCCGACGATCAGGGAGCCAAGCAGCATCCCCACCAGCGCAATGGAGCCAACGGCCCCAGCGGCGGCGGGGGTGACGTTGAACGGCGGATGCCCGATCAGGCCGGGGAGGGTGGCGCCGTAGACGTAGAGGTCGTAGCCGTCAGCGAGCAGGCCAAGCCAGCACAGCACGAAAATGACGGCCAGGGATTTCCTGGGGGCATTGGAGTTCATCGTTGATTCCAATCGGATAAGACGCCAGGCAGTCCCCGGCGGGTCGTCCATCAGCTTGCCCGCCGTTGGTCGCCGCCGAAATCGTACTTTTCACTGAGTGAAAATGCACTTTGTGTCGCAGGCCACAAGGTCGAGCCTTGAGTAAGGGAGGGGTCAATCTGGGGCGAAGGGACAGGGTGTGGCAGGAGCAAGTAAGGCAGCAGGGGCTGCGCCGGGGATCCCCGGGCAGCCCGTGGTGGTCCGCGCGCTTAGCCTGCTGGCCCAGTTCACCGAACAGCGGAGGGCCCTGAACCTGTCCGAACTGTCCCGCCTCGCGGACCTGGCGCCCGCCACCGCACTGCGCATGGTGCGCCACCTGACGGAGTGGGGAGCGCTGGAAAAGCTGGAGGACGGGCGCTACGTGGTGGGAGTGCGGCTGTGGGAGATTGCCTCGCTGTCGCCCCGCGGCCACGGCGTGCGGCAGATCGCGCTGCCGTACCTCGAGGACCTGTACGAAGTGACCCGCCACCACGTGCTCCTCGCCGTTCGCGAAGGCCCCGAGGCTGTCCTGATCGACAGGCTGTCCTCACGCACCGCCACCGAAGTCGCGTACCGGGTAGGTGGCCGGATGCCCTTGTCCACCACCGCCGTCGGGCAGGTCCTCCTTGCCCACGCTGCCGCGGACGTGCAGGCAGAGTTGCTGGCGCGGCCGGACGCGCAGGACGTCGGCCCGGGGTGGGTCCCCGCCAAGGACCTGCGTGCACTCCTGGCCGAGGTCAAACAGGCGGGCGCCGCCGTGGTGAGGCGTGCCCATCCGTCGCAGACGGTGTCCGTGGCGGCACCCATCCGGGGCGCCGGTGGGGATGTTGTGGCGGCGTTGTCCATCGTGGTGCCCGATGCCGCCACGCAGGCGCATGAACTGGTACCGCTGGTCCGTGCCTCGGCCCTTGCCATTTCCCGGAGCCTGGGCCACCAGGGCAAAGCCAGCGGCGCCTGGCGGCACCCGGCAGCGCGATGAGCCGACGGGACGGTACACGCACCGGAGCGCGCAGAAAACGGTGGCACATAAACCGGACGGGATAAACCGGCGGCGCACGAAGCAGGCGGGCAGGACCTGTTGGTCCTGCCCGCCTGCTGTTGGTTCTGGTGTGCCCGCTGAGGGCGCTACCGAGGTGGCTACGCCTATTCCGGGCTGCTGCCTGTGCCCGCCTGCGTTGACTTGCTCATCTGGAACCGGGGAATATCGCCGGGATTCGGGCCGCCGCGGAACTTGGGTGACGGCTCCTGGCCCTCGCTGATCCGCTGCAGTTCCTGGTCCTGGAAGTCTTCTTCCTTGCCGAGCATCACGGCGGAGTCGTGGTTGGTGATCTCGCCCTTGAAGGCCCGGACCATGACGCTGCGGTCAAACTGGCCTTCCCACTTGGAGACCACAAAGGTGGCTACGCAGTTGCCCAGCAGGTTGACCACCACCCGCATGGAGTCCATCAGCCGGTCCGCACCGAGCAGGAGGGCCACGCCGGCCACCGGGAAGATCCCCAGCGCGGCGGCCGTGGCGGAGAGTGCCAGGAAGGATGACCCCGGGACGCCGGCCATGCCCTTGGAGGTGAGCAGCAGGACGCCCAGGGCGGCGAGCTGCTGGCCGAGGTCCAGGTTGTGGCCGAAGGCCTGCGCCAGGAAGAGCAGCGAAATGGACAGGTAGATGGCCGCGCCGTCCAGGTTGAAGGAGTACCCGGTGGGTACCACCAGGCCGGTGGTGGCTCGGGAGCAGCCGGCGTTGGTCAGCTTGGTCATGATCCGGGGCATGACGGCTTCGGTTGAGGCGGTGCCCAGCGCCAGGAGGAATTCCTCGCGGGTGTATTTAAGGAACTGCCACAGCGGGACGCGGGCGGTGAGCCAGGCGACGGCGAACAGCAGTCCGATGAAGACGACGGCGGCTCCGTAGCAGGCGGCTATCAGCACGGCGTAGGTGCTGAGCGTGCTGAGGCCGTACTGGCCGATGATGAAGGCCATGGCACCGAAGGCACCGATGGGGGCCACTTTCATGATCCAGGACATGATCTTGAAGATCAGTTCCAGGACGGTTTCCATCAGGCTGATGACCGGCATGCACCGTTCCCGGCCGATGACCACAATGGCTGCGCCGAAGAAGACCGAGAAGAACAGGACCTGCAGGAGGCTGTTGCTGGCGAACGCGCCGATCACGCTGGCGGGGATGACGTCCAGGATGAAGGATGCCGCGTCCTTGGGTGCGGCAGAGCCGGTTTTGGCGTCGAGGTCCGCTTGCGACAGGGTGGCGGGGTCAATGTTCAGGCCCGCGCCGGGCTGGACCACGTTTCCCACCACCAGGCCGAAGAGCAGTGCGAACAGGGTGGCCGCCGTGAAATAGACCAGGGCCTTGACCCCAACCCTTCCAACCGCTTTGACGTCGCCTACGGCCGAAATACCGGTGACGATCACCAGGAAGATCAGCGGCGCGATGATCATCTTAATGAGTTTGATGAAGCCATCTCCGAGCGGCCTCAGCTGTGATCCGAGGTCCGGCCAGAAATGCCCTATGAGGACACCTGCCACGACGGCGATCAGAATCTGGAAGAAGAGCGACTTGTACAGCGGCTTCCTCTTCGCGGGCACCGAACTCGCCTTCAGTGCCTCAGGGTTGGGGATCTTCATTGACCTTTGCCTCTTCGATTCGGGAACAGCCCGGGGACGCCCGGGGCTTAAGGCAAAAGTAACCCCGGTCACATCTATTCCGCAAGGGGAAAATCCATTTCCACAATGCGAAATGCTTAAATTCAGTTTGTGACTGCTGCGCCCTCCGCAGATTCGCCCGGGCCGCCGGGAAGTGTGTCAACAGCCTGCAGCATGCGTTGTACCAGTTCAGCGGCGGGAAGGGACGCATCCACCCGGATAAAGCCGCCGAATTCCGGCAGTCCCGCGTAGGCATCCCGGAAGGCGGACAGGTCCGCAAGGGTTTCGGAATCGGTTCCGCGCGCCGTGATCCGGCGGTGCGCCTCGGCCGGTTCGAGGTCCAGGTGTACGACGGCGGCGGGCTGGGGAAGTGCCGCGAGCAGCCAGGGCAGGAAGCGCCCGCGCGGCAGCCCCTTCATGCTGCGCAGGGCAAGTTGGCAGTGGAGGTGGCGGTCGATGACCACCATGCCATCGAAGCGGCGGGCACGGAGATGGGACACCAGCACGTTGGCGACGCGCAGGACTGTTTCGGCGGCATCCGCGGCCCTGGCCGGCAGCTGCACGCCCCACCGGGCAGCTAAGACGGACATGGTGCGCCGGCCAGCGTGGTTGCTCAGGAGCATTGCCTTGCCGCCGCGTGCCCGGACAGCCTGCACCAGGGCGCGGGCCGCCGTCGACTTGCCCGAGCCGTCGATGCCGGTGAGGACGATGATCATATGGCTTCCTTCCGCCACTTCCTACAACGCAGGCAGGCCGGCCATCGTCCCGGCTGAGGCCGAACTCACAGAAAGCGCCACAGAAAGTAGGCTGGAACCCGCGGCGTGCTTCCCCGGAACCGCCCGCAGGACCAGCCAGCAACAACGGAAGGCAGGATCATGACCACACCGAACGACGAGCGGCGAAACACCGCGGACCTCCGTGGCCCCGGCGACCCGGACGAAGTCCGGGACAACGCGGAACAGGTCACCGAAGCCCCGCAAAGCGGCCAGCACCCGGAACAGCCACACGCCGCCAACATCCGGGAAGAGCAGCAGGCCCACGCTGCCGGGACCGTGCCGGCGTCGTACGTGGGAAGCTCCGGGACTGACGGCAGCGAGGCTGCAGACGCTTCCTCCGGCGGGCAGGAGCGCACGCCGGAGGAAGCGGTGAAGGATCCCGGGACCTGGGACGACGACGTCTAGGATGATCAGCCGTACCGATGTGGATGAGGCCGCCCAGCGGATTGCCGGCCTTACCCGGCTGACACCCGTTCTGGAGGCAGACAGCGGCCAGTACCCTGGGCCGGTTTCGTTCAAGTGCGAATTCCTGCAGCACACCGGAAGTTTCAAGGCACGCGGGGCGCTGAACCGGATTTTGGCGAGCCAGGAACGCGGGGAGCTGACCCCGGCGGGCATCGTGGTGGCTTCGGGAGGCAATGCCGGGCTGGCCAACGCCTACGCAGCTGCCCGGCTTGGCGTACCTGCAACGGTCTTCGTCCCCGCCGCGGCACCCGCCGTCAAGGTCGCGAAGCTCAGGGACGTCGGTGCCGCCGTCGTGCAGGGCGGTGCGGAATACGCGGTGGCTTACGAGGCAGCGGTGGCGCATGCTGCCGGGACCGGCGCGGTGTACTGCCACGCGTATGACCAGCCGGAGATCGCGGCCGGCGCGGGGACGGTGGGCCTGGAGTTGCTGGACCAGGTTCCTGGTGTGGACACGGTGCTGGTGGCCGTGGGCGGTGGGGGACTGATGGCCGGAATTGCCGCGGCCGTGGAAGGCCACGCGAAGGTGGTAGCGGTGGAGCCCGAGGGCGCACCCACCCTTCACGCTGCGCTGCATGCTGGGAGCCCGGTGGATGTGGCCGTGTCAGGTGTCGCGGCGGACTCGCTGGGTGCCCGCAGCGTTGGCGCGATCGGCTTCGCGGTGGCGGTCCGCGCCGGCGTCGAAAGCGTCCTGGTGACGGATGCGGACATCATCGCCGCGCGGAGCGCGCTCTGGAACGGCTACCGCATCGTGGTGGAGCACGGTGCCGCAGCTGCCTACGCGGCCCTGTTGTCCGGCGCTTACGTTCCGGGACCGGGCGAACGCGTGGCCGTGGTCCTTTGCGGTGCCAACACGGACCCGGCCACACTGTAGGCGGCCGGATCCGCCGCGCCTAAAAACCGCTGCGCTGGTTAGCTGCAGAGGCGGCTGTACGTGCCGCTGGCCTGCTCGTAGCCGGACTGGAGTTCGGCCAGCTTGGCCTCGTCCGGGGTTTCCTTCGCCTGCTCATCCGTGTATTCCAGGATGGACTGCAGCGCGGGCTTGAGGTCATCCGAGGCAACTGCGTGGATGGGGCGGATCTGGTTGGCCAGGCGGTTCATGCCCGTCTTGCCGGCACCGTTGGCGGGGTTCGACACCACGGACTGAATACGCTCGCAGGTTTCGGTGGTGGAAAGCTGTTGGGAAGCGGAGCAGGCCGTGGCGGAGGCAAGGAGGCCTGCGGCGAACAGGACTGTGGCGAGTTTCTTCATGGATCCCTCAGTAGTCGATTGAGGGTTCGATTGTAAGCAGAATGGGGGCTTCGATGCCTTGGCGGGCATGACGCAGGCGCTTAAAATTACTGGACCATCGTGCGGAGCTGCCGCAGATTGGCCCCGCGCATCACCGCCAACTAAGGATCCAGCATGCGCCGAACAGCACATCGCCGCACCGCCGCAGGACTCATCGCCCTCCTAGCGTTGCTTGCCCCATCCGCCGTCCCCGCTTCGGCCTCGCCGCCTTCCCGCGACGTCATAGTGCTCGACGGCGCCAATTCCGCCGAGGGCATCGCCGAAGGCCGCGGTACTACTTTCTACGCCGGCGAACTGATGACCGGTGACATTTTCAAAGGTGACATCCGAGACGGGAAGGCGGAACGTTTCATCGATGTCTCCACCTTGGATTCAAACCCCCGGATGGCTGTGGGACTCAAGTATGACGAGCGCACCAACCTGCTTTTCGTAGCAGGCGGCGGTACCGGCAAGGCCTTCGCCTATAACGCGAAGACCGGAAGGGACGCCGGCGCTGTTGACCTGGCGCCAGGCTTCATCAACGACGTCACCGTCACCGAAGACGGTGCGTGGTTCACCAACTCCAAGCGCCCGGAGCTGTACTTCGTCCCCGTCAGCCGCTCGGGCAAGCTGGGAAAGATGGAGACGAGGACCCTCAGTGATCCCTCTGTCGCCCTGTCAGACCCCGCAAACCAATTTGGCCTCAACGGCATAGCGTCGGCCAGGAACGGGAAGGTCCTGATCGTCGCGCATACGTTCAACGAGGCCGTTTACACCGTGGATCCCGACACCGGCGATACCGCCAAGATCGACACTCCGGCGCTGCCCTACGTTGACGGCATCCTGGTGAAGGGCCGCACCCTGTGGGCCGTGCAGAACCAGCAGGACAAGATCGCCCGCATTAAGCTCTCCGGAGATCTCTCATCCGGCAAGCTCAAGGAAGAGATCACCAGCAAGGACTTTGACGTCCCCACCACGGTGGCCAGGTTCGGCGATACCCTCGCGGCGGTGAACGCCAAGTTCAACAAGATGCCGCCGCCCACGCAGTACGAAGTGGTGCTGGTCCCGGCCCGCAGCAGCGATTACGACGGCGGCCACGGCCAGGACGAGGACTGACAAAACCTGGCTGGCAGCAAACCGTCGCCAAAACCGGGTTTCGCGGCGGCCGCTGCCAGCCAGCTCGGGCTGGTCTACGCCAGGTCAGACGGTACGGGGTGCCTTCGCCAGGTTGTCCTTCAGCTCGGCGGCGTTCTGCCGCTTAACGTAGGCCGGCCGGTCGCGCTCAACACGCCAGCTTTCCTCCAGCAGGCCCACATTGACGGTATCGAAGCCGAATTCGTCGTACAGGTTGGCCACCAGCTCGGCGGCCTCCGGGTAGTCGCTGGCGGTGGCCAGGGCGCGGCGGTTGTCCGTGCCTGCCGGGGTGCCGTCCGTGGTGATGTCCTTGGCCATGATGTGGTTGAAGCCCTTGGCCACCTTCGACTGGGGCAGGTGTTCCTGCAGCAGGCCCGAGGTGGTGGCTTCGCCGTTGTCCAGGGCCGGGACGCGGCCGTCGCGCTCCCAGTAATAGTTGTTGGTGTCGATGACGATCTTGCCCGCCAGCGGCTCCGCCGGGACGTCCTTGTAGTTCTTCAGCGGCACCGTGACCACGGCGAAGTCGCCGGCCGCAGCCGCCTCAGCTGCGGTTGCCGCCCGCGCCTTCGGGCCAAGCTCCGCCACGAGGTCCGCAAGAGTCTCAGGTCCGCGTGAGTTGCTGATGACTACGTCGTAGCCCAGCTCCACTGCCTTCCGGGCAACCTGGCTTCCAATATGTCCTGCACCGATGATTCCGATTGTTGTCATACGGGCGGCAACAGCGGCTTCCATGAAGTTATTTCAGGCAACTTTCGGGAATAAACCGGCCGGTTAGCAGCTACTTTCCCAGGTACCGCCCGGGCCGGTGGTTCAGCGCCAGGATGAGATTCAGCAAGGTGGCGCCGGCTGCGGAGAGAAGCACCATCAGCGGGGACACCACGGCAAGGGCCGCCAGCACGATGGCCACGTCCAGCACCATCTGCACATACCCGGCACGCCATTTCAGCTTGTCCTGCAGCAGCAGCGCCAGGATGTTGAAGCCGCCCAGGCTGGACTGGTGCCGGAACAGGATCAGGAGTCCCACGCCGGCCAGCAGGTTTCCGGCCGCAACGCCGTAGGCGGGGTCCAGCTCCAGGGACCCGAAAGCCCACGGGTGCAGGCTGGCCATCACCGAGACCAGCGCAATGGCCGCCCCGGTGCGCAGGGCGAAGTTCCAGCCCTTCTTCCAGATGGCGAGGCCGAAGAACGGCAGGTTGACCGGGCATGCCGGTGGAACAGCGGCATGCCGAGCGAAGTTTCGAGCTTGTTGATCTGGCGGCTGATGGCGGATGCGGACACGTGAAGCTTGCCGGCGGCCTCGGTGAGCGTGCCCTCCTGCGCCACGGCGTCGAAGTACAACAGTGCCGGCGTGAGCATGTTCATGCCGGCATCCGGGTTCGGAGGTTTGCATCAAAGTCAACGCTCATCGACAAAACGATACTGGTTGTTTGCGCCCGGGACACCTAACTTTGGACTCACGCCATATGGATAAAGGGAGTACGGGATGCAGGAACGCGCAGAACTATTGGCCACAGCAGCGGAGTTCGTTGACTCCGGCCTCTTCAGGGAGGATCTGGCCCGGCTGGTCTCCTACCCCACGGAGAGTTTCAGCCCGCAGGGGCGCGTTGCGTTGAAGTCATACCTGGATGACGTTATTGGGCCCGCTTTCCTGGCGATGGGCTGCACGGTAGACCGGTTTGACTCCTGGCGGGGCGGCGCCAACTCCTTCCTGGTGGCCACCCGGCACGAGGATCCTGAGCTGCCCACCGTTCTTTGCTACGGGCACGCTGACGTCACCGACGGCCAGGCCGGAGAGTGGAGCGCCGGCCGAAACCCTTGGACGCTCAGCGACGAAGGCGACCGCTGGTACGGCCGCGGCGCCGCCGACAACAAGGGCCAGCACTGGATCAATATCGTTTCGCTCCGGCTGCTGCTTGAGCAGCAGGGCCGCCTCGGCTTCAACCTGGTGTTCCTCTTGGAAGGGGCGGAGGAGATCGGGTCCCCGGACCTCGCCGAGTTTGCCGCCGAACACCAGGACCTGCTCCGGGCCGACGTCTTTATCGGCTCCGACGGCCCCCGCCTCGCCGCCGGGAGCCCCACGGTCTTCCTGGGCGCACGTGGCGGCGTCAGCTTCGAACTTATAGCCGATCTGCGCGCCGGCTCGTACCACTCTGGAAACTGGGGCGGGCTCCTGCGGAACCCGGGCACAACGGTGGCGGCCGCCGTCGCGTCCCTGGTGGACGGGCACGGCACCATCCAGGTGCCCGAACTGCTCCCTGCCGAAATCCCGGACTCCGTCGCTGCTGCGCTGGACGTGCTGGACCTGGTGCCGAACCCCGGCGACCCCCAGGCGGACCCTGCCTGGGGAGACCAGACTCTCAGCCCGGCCGAGCGCCTCTACGCCTGGAACACCCTCGAGGTGCTGGCACTGGGCGCGGGCAACCCGGACAAGCCCGTCAATGCCATTCCCGGGACCGCCCGGGCCGCGTTGCAGTTGCGCTTTGTACCCGGCACGGACGTGGACAACCTTGAAGCGGCCGTCCGTAAACACCTGGACTCCGCGGGCTTCGGCATGGTGGAGCTAAAAATGGGCACCTCGTTCGCCGCCAGCCGCATCGATCCGGACAATCCCTGGGTGGCCTGGGCCGCGGACTCGCTGGCGGCAAGCACCGGCCGTAAGGCTACCGTCCTGCCCAACATCGGCGGCTCCCTGCCCAGCTACGTCTTCGCCGATGTCCTTGGCCTTCCCACCCTCTGGATCCCGCACTCCCACCCGGGGTGCCAGCAGCATGCTCCGGACGAACACCTCCTGGTGGAGGTGGCCCGGGAAGGCCTCCAGATAGCCAGCGGCCTGTTCTTCGACCTCGCCAATTCACACAGCCCCGCGCCTGCCAGCGCGGACCAGCCCTCCCTGACCGTCAGCTCCGTATCCTGAACCCTGGAGTTCCCATGACCATTCCCCAGCAAAAGAACCAGAGCACGGCCCGCGCCGCCGTCGCCGAGCCGGGCGCAGCGCCCGATTCCAAGGCGGCCACCCGGGGAATCGTTGCCGCCACCATCGGCAACGCCCTCGAATGGTTCGATATTGCCATCTACGCCCTGCTGGCCATCTACATCGGCCGGAACTTCTTCCCCAGCAGTGATCCCGGCGTCGAACTCATCCAGGCATTTGCCGTATTCGGCGTCTCCTACCTCATCCGTCCCCTGGGCGGACTGGTGCTGGGCTCGTTCGCGGACCGCCATGGGCTGAAGAAAGGCCTGACAGTCACCATCCGGCTGATGGTCCTGGGCACCGCGTTGCTGGCGTTCATGCCGAACTACGGCACCATCGGAATCCTGGCCCCCATCGGCATTGTCCTGGCGCGGCTGATCCAGGGCTTCTCCGCCGGCGGGGAATTCGGCGCCGCCACCGCCTACCTCATCGCCCAGAACGGCAAACGCAAAGGCTTCCTGGGCAGCTTCCAGTTCGCCAGCCAAGGGCTGGGGAGCCTGATCGCAGCGATCTTTGTCGCCGTCCTGACCACCGTCCTGACTGATGCGCAGATGACCGAATGGGGCTGGCGGATTCCCTTCCTCTTCGGACTGCTGGTGGGCCCGGCCGGGTTCCTGATCCGCCGGGAGATGAAGGAAGTGCCGGTGCAGCGGGGCGCTGCGGAGGAGAAGCATTCCCCCATCCGGGACGTGTTCGCGACTCAGAAGACAGGCATGCTGCTCGCCGGCGGCGCACTGGCAGTATCCACGGCGCTGAACTTCATCCTGCAGTACATGCCCACCTTCGCCATCAAGGAACTGGGGCTCGAGCCAGGCATCTCGTTCACGTCGCTGATCATTACCGGTGTCATCCTGACCTTCGGAACACCATTGGTGGGGCACCTCTCGGACAAATACGGCAGGCTAAACATCATGGTGCCCACCGTGGTGGTCCTGCTGATCGCCGTTGTACCCCTCTTCATGTGGGTCATCAATGCGAAGTCCTTCCTGGTGCTGGCACTGGTGATGACCATCCTTGGCCTGCTCAAGGCCTCGTATTTCGGTGCGCTGCCCTCCGTTATGTCGGATTCCTTCGACGTCAGGACCCGAGCAACGGGATTGTCCTTCAGCTACAACACGGCCGTGGTGGCCTTCGGCGGATTCACGCCGATGATTGCCGCCTTCCTGGTGCAGCAGACCGGACAGGCCGTGGCACCGGGCTACTACCTGGGCGTGGTGGCCATCATCAGCCTCGTTGCCCTTGCCACCGGTGTGAAGCTTCGCGGCATCCGGTAAGCCATCCGACGCCCGCTCACCACGGCGCAGCTTCCCTCTACGCTCACGTGTTTGTTGGCAGTTTTGGGAGACGCCCGCTCACCTCTCTCCACTCGGAGCAGAGGTGAGCGGGCGCTTCTGTGTGGGCAGCCACAAGTGAGCGCGCGTCTGGGAAATTCCGCCGAAAAGTGAGCGCGCGTCGCAGGGGAGAAGGATCGTAACGGAACAATTTCTCCCAATCATTAACGGTCAAACCCTTGACCAGCTTTGTCATCCATTGATAAACCAGAAGGGCAGAAAGCGTTTACCATCCAACGCGAACTCCCGGCCCACCTTCACGAAGCGGTGCGCTCCCGCATGGTTGAAACGTTCCAAACTGTTGAGCGGCAGACTCAGCTGCCGCCGCATCAAAGGAGATGTTCTTTTGGTTTACCACTCGCAGCATTCCCCCACATCCCGGGCCGGCAGGGCCCGGAAAGCAGCACCCCTCGCAGCAGCTGCGGCGTCCCTCACCGCCGCAGCACTGGCCTTTACCGGAGTTCCGCTGGCCCAGGCAGATCAGGCCACGACATCGGGACAGCCCGCGGCACAAGGCCAGGCCGCAAAGTCGGCACTCAAGCGCCAGGTGGAAAACCTGGACCGCGCACCCGTGGCAGTGCTGACGGACCAGGGCGTCACCCTGGGTTGGCGCATGCTCGGCCTGGACAAGGACAGCGTGGGCTTCCAGGTGCTGCGTGACGGCAGGCAGATCACCAAGGAGCCCATCCGTGACACCACCACCTTCGTGGACCCCGACGGCACGGCCCAGTCCAAGTACGTCATCAAGACCGTGGGCAACGGCAACGGGCAGGACAAGCTCAGCGCCGGGTTCACTCCGCTGGCGCAAAACTACCTGGCCATCAAGCTGGACAAGCCGGCGGACGGTGTGAGCAAGGATGGCAAGCCCTATACCTACAGCGCCAACGACTCGACGGTGGCAGACCTGGACGGGGATGGCGCCTACGAGATCATCCAGCTGTGGAACCCGTCCAACGCCCAGGACAACTCCAAGTCCGGCTTCACGGGCAATGTCTACGTCGATGCTTACAAGATGGACGGCACCAAGCTCTGGCGCATTGACCTGGGCAAGAACATTCGCGCCGGCGCGCACTACACCCAGATGCTGGCCTATGACTTCGACGGCGACGGCAAGGCCGAGGTGTCGTTCAAGACAGCAGACGGCACCACGGACGCCGCCGGAACCGTCATCGGCGACGCCGCGGCGGACTACCGCAACAGCGCCGGCTACGTCCTGTCCGGCCCGGAGTACCTTACGGTGTTCAACGGGGCAACGGGCACCATCATGGACACGGTTGCCTACGACCCGCCGCGCGGCAGCGTCGCTGCCTGGGGAGACAACTACGGCAACCGCGTGGACCGGTTCCTGGCCGGCGTTGCCTACCTCGACGGCGAAAAGCCGTCCCTGATGTTCAGCCGCGGCTACTACACCCGCACCGTCCTGGTCACCTATGACCTGGTGGACGGCAAGCTGGTGAAGCGCTGGACCTTCGACTCGGACATTGCCGGTGCCGAGTACAAGGGCCAGGGGAACCACAACCTGTCCGTGGCGGACGTGGACCAGGACGGTAAGGACGAGTTCGTTTTTGGTTCCATGACCATCGACGACGACGGCAAGCCCCTGTACAACACCAAGCTGGGCCACGGCGACGCCATCCACACCGGGGACCTGGACCCGTCCCGGCCCGGCCTGGAAACCTTCGCGGTGCACGAGAGCATGAGCCAGAGCGGCAACCGCGGCGCCACCTTCCGCGATGCCGCCACCGGCGAAGTGCTGTGGAGCATCCCGGCTATCAAGGACACCGGCCGGGGCGCTACGGGCGACATCGATCCCCGGTTCTCCGGTTCCGAAAGCTGGGCTGTGGGCGGGGACGCTGCCTGGAATTCGTCCGTCGGCTACCTGATGTCCGCCAAGGGCGAGCGGATCTCGGACAAGATTCCGGCCGCGAACTTCATGGCCTGGTGGGATGGCGACCTGCTGCGTGAAATCGTGGATCATGAGTTCGACGCCGAAGCGGGCATGGGCGTACCCACCATCTCCAAGTGGAATTGGGAGACCGAAACCAGCGACCGGTTGCTGACCGCCACCGGCGCCCGCACCAACAACCACACCAAGGGCAACCCGTCGCTCCAGGCTGATCTGCTGGGCGACTGGCGCGAGGAACTGGTCTTCCCGTCCACTGACAGCACCGAGCTGCGGATCTACACCAGCACCTCGCCCACCGAGGTCCGGCTCCGCACGCTGATGCACGATCCGATGTACCGGACCGGAGTGGCACGCGAGACCGTGGGGTACAACCAGCCGCCGCACCCGAGCTTCTTTATTGGCGAGGGAATGGAGACGCCGGCGGCGCCGTCAGTCTTCTACGCCGGCAAGGCGAAGTAGCAAACACCGCTGGACAGTGAAGCCAGGACAGCAGAGCACCGCCCGCCTCGGGAAGAGGCGGGCGGTGCTTTGCTTCGAAATACAAAACGTACGACGACGGCACTCGCCTTGGGCGGGCCGGCTGCCGGGCGCGTCGGGCCGTCAGTGCTGGCCGAGGTTGCCGCTTACCGGTGGCAGGCCCCCGTCCGGGCGGCGCTCATCTTCGCGGCGTTCGCCGGCGCTGAATTCTTCGCCTTCGCGGGTTTCGTCGGATTCGCCCGTGGTATCCACCAGTCCGTTTGTCTGGTCGAACGGGTGGCCGATCCGGTCGTCGCCGAGGTCGGCGACTGATCCGTCGGCGACTGATCCGTCGGTGACCGACCCGGTGGAGCCGGCTGCCGCCGTCGTGCTCGTGACGCCGGCTCCGCTCCCCGTGACGCCGGCTCCGCTCCCCGTGACTCCGGCGCCGCTGCCGGTGGTGTCGGCGGTCGTGTCGGTGGGAATCGGCGTGACGGTGACGGGCTCGCCGGGAGTCACGGGGGTGACCGTCTCGTCGGCGCCCACCGTGGTCTCTTTGGTGCCGCTGGCAGCCATGGCCGCTGCAGCGCCGGCCACAGCGGCTACGCCGACGCCGGCCGCCACCTTGCCCGAGACGCCTGCCTTGCCGGAGTCACCGCGGGAGGCGCCGGCGTGCTCAACGCCGGGAGTACCCTGTGATGCGCCGGGGTTCACGCTTCCGCGCCAGGCTCCGCTCGCGTAGCGCTCGTCCTCGATGAATTCCTTGAACTTCTGCAGGTCGGACTCGGCCTGGCGGTCCACGACGTGCAGTTTGTCGCCGATCTTCTCCACCACGCCTTCGGGCTCGTACTCGAGCGTCAGCCGGAGGGAGGTCTGGCCGCCGCCCACGTCCTCGAATTCGACCGCTCCAGCGTTGGTTGCGCCCTCCGTGGCGGCCCAGGAAACCTTGCGGTCCGGCACCTGCTCCAGGATCCTGGCCTCCCACTGCCGGCGGATGCCGCCGATCTCAGCCACCCACTCCAGCCGGTCGTCACTGAGTTGGGTGACGCTCTTGACCCCGCCCATGAAGTGCGGGAACTCCTCGAACTGGGTCCACTGGTTGTACGCCGTGCTCACCGGAACGTTCACCAGAATGCGCTTTTCCACCTTCGTGCTCATAACGTCTCCTTTGCCCTGTTACCGGAAGCCGATGGATCGGTACAAATCATCAGCATGCTTACCAAGTTACCTTCCGGAGGAGCGGGTTTCCACCCCCTGATTTTGGGCGGCGGAGTGCCAGTGGAAGCACACGACCACGACGGGGACAGGGTCATGCGGCGGCTTCGGTCAGGGTGCCACCACCACCCCGTACGAGCCCTCGTTCAGCGGGTTTGCTGTCGCGGAAGGTGCCACCACGCCAAAGTCGTAACCCCGTGCCCGCAGGGCGTCGATGGTCCGGGCGAGGTAGGTCCACTGCGACGCAGGGCAGGACAGGACGTCGTTGCCGTCGTGAAGCAGGATGATCGCACCGGGTGCCGCTTCATCCAGGACGTACTTCTGCACGCCGGCCGCGCCGGGGCATTCGTAGTCGCCGGGCTGACCGATATGCCAGCGCCACTGGATGCCGCCGCTCATGCCGATGCTCCTGATGTAGTTCAGCGAGTAGGACGTGCTGTTGCCGAACGGGAAGCGCATCAGCTTGGGCGTTGCGCCGGTGATGGCAGTGATGGCGGAGTTGGTGCGGTCAACCTCCTGCCGCTGCCTGGTCTGGTTCAATTCCGGGAAGTTGGCGTGATCCCACGAGTGGTTGCCGATCACGTGCCCCTCGGCCTTGATCCTGCGGACGAGGTCAGGGTACTGCTGTGCGTGGTTGCCCTGGAGGAAGAAGGTGGCCTTGACCCCCTTCTGCTTGAGGACGTCGAGGACGAAGGCCGTGCGCTGGGCCGACGGGCCGTCGTCGAAGGTAAGGCCGATCAGCGGCTTGTCCGCCGCGTTGGCCGCCACGGGGCTGCCCACCAGCAGGGCCGCAGCCAAGCTCGCGGCAGCCAGGACCACGGCGGCAAATTTGCTTTTCATGGTGCTCGTTTCCCTTCCCAAGATCCTCATGAACCTTGTTTAGGTGAAGCACCCTATGGCGCCCCCAAAGGCGGTGTAAACACGCTCCGGGCCTCGACTGGGTAACATCTGGCGGCACGAAAAAGCCGTTACATGGGCGTTATGTGGAGTGCCTTAGAGGGCAGCGTGGGGGAAACGGACGACGGCGGCGCGCGGCCTTGGATGAAAGGTCCGGGCGCCGCCGTCGCGGGCTAGTTCGAAGGAGCGGGAATCAGCGCAGGTGACCGCCGATCAGCGCAAGGTTCTGGATGACGGCCAGGCCGAACTGTGCGGTGTCGTTGGTGGAAACCGTAGGTGCTTCGTCCACCGGGAGCAGCACATGGGGCGGTTCGATGGTCCGCAGCGTGAACGCCGATTCGTGGTTCAGGTGCTCGCCGCCTTCGCTGAAGCTCTCCCAGGCACGGGCTGCCAGGTCACGATCCTGCAAACGCGCCGCCGCGTAAGCGCTCAAGCGGCTGTGCGCCTGGGTGAGGTAGATGCCGGCCAGCGGTTCACCCACCTCGGCCACCTGTTCCTCCTTGGTGCCCAGGAACAGCCGGCAGTACTGCAGCCAGGCCCGCTCGAACTCCGGATCATCCACCAGGTCCACCAGCTCGCTGCAGATCTCCACCAGCCCGAACACGGCACTGAGGTGGGACACCGAAATCATCTCCCGGCCAGTATCGAAGCGGCCCTTGTCCAGGTCATACAGGGCTTCGCCGGTGAGGAAGCCGTATTTCAGGGCGCCAATATCCGCCATGGTTCCCAGCAGCCTGTCTCGGGAACGGGGGTTGCCGGTGCGCTCCCAATCGGTGAGCCAGGTGGCGGCGAGGGAGCCCCAGTCCGTGCCCAGCCCCACGCCCAGGGCGCCGCGGTTGGGCCGGTAGGTGTCGGCATCCGGGCGGACCTTGCGGACGGGGTCCAGGCCCAGGAAGTTCTGGTCGCTGTCCACCAGCTCGGTCAGGAGGTCGCCGGTGCGCTCGTCCGCCGTGAGGTAGTAGTAAAAGCGGCGGTAGGCGGGAGTGCTGATGCGCAGCTGCTTGGCGCTGCAACCCCAGTGCTGCACGTTGTGCCGGGAACCCAGGCCCTTCCACGGGCCAAGGTGGTAGACATCCACCTCGCCGGTGTGCCGGGTCATGGCCTCGGCGAAGCGGAAGATGTCCGCCCGGCCGGAGCGCAGGTAGGAATACCAGAGCCAGAGGTCCGGCGAGAGCTCCGAGTTGTCCCAGGCGTAGCCGCCTACGTCGTACCGCCATACGTGCCGGTCGAAGTCGTACGTGTGCATCACGTCGCCGAAGTTCCAGAACCCGTACCAGCGCCGCTGTTCCACCTGGCCGGCGTAGAAATCGAACAGGAAGTCGAGGTGGTTCTCGAGCCGTGCCCGCGCGGGGGTACCCCGGTCCACCGGATCCCAGTCACCGAACACGCCCACCGAGTGGAGGTACTCCGGGGTGGCCTGGAGCAGCGCCGGTGAGGACGCCGCAGCGGCGTCGGCGGCGAGGCTTTCGGTGGACGGCGTGGCGTCGTAGGCGAACAGGGTTAACTCATGTGTGCGGGCAATCCCGGTGGGGTTCCCGAATCCCGGTTCGTAGTCCTCGTACGTGATTTCCAGGCCTTCGAGCTGTTCCTCGAAGGTGTCCTGGCCCAGGCCGTCGTGGTAGAACCGCAGGTCCATGGGCTGGGCTTCGGGGGAGTAGAGCCAGGTGGTCACCGTGGCGTCGGCTCCGGCGGCGCCCCGGATGTCCAGCTGCCCGGGGTGGGACTGCCAAAAGTCCTTGATGCCAATGCCCAGCCCGCCGCGCGTATCGCTCAAGGAACAGAAACCAACCGACCGAGTCCCACCGGAGATGCCCACCCAGCCGTGGCCCGGTGCGGTCCGTTTGCGCAGTTCGAAGCCGTCCGCGCTGAGCTGGGTCAGTGTGTAGTCGCCCCAGGAAGGAATCAGGTGCAGGCGTTCGGAGACTTCGGGGTTCCAGGTGTCCGGTGCGGGGGTGGCACGTCCGCCGATCTGGGCGGCGCGCACGTCCGCACCCGGATCCCGGCGCAGTCCGGTGAGTCCGCGGACCGCCTCGGTGAGGAAACCGCCGTCGGCCCCGGCGATCCGGACGTGCCGGTTGTGCGGCTCGCCTTCCAGCGCCACGTTGAAGCGGACGCCCAGGCCGGCCAGGAAGTCCCGGTCCGCTTCGCCGTCCCAGATGAAGGAATGCACCATCCGCACGCTGCGGGCATTGGCGTAGAAGTAGAAGCGGACCACGAACGGCAGCCAGCTGCGTCCCGCGCTGCCGGTGTTGTCCTGGCGGTGGCGGCCTTCCAGCCGGACCACGGCGCGGACCGGCCCGTCCTGTTCAAGCTCGACGGCGGTGACCTCGCCGGTGAACTGCTGGCGGCTGGCGGTGCCCGCCTCTTCCGGGATGCCGTCCTGCAGGAGGCTCACCAGGCGTGCGTCGCGTGCCACGGTCCGGCCGTCGCGGGTGAGGCTGCTGAAGAGCGTGGAGCCACTGCGGCTGATCACCATCTGCAGCGCTCCGGTGTCCACGGTGAGGGCGTCGGGGCTTTCGGCAACGCTGACCCGGGGGCCGCCCGGGGCTTCCTGAACGCCCGACGGCGGTGCGTCACCTTCCGAAGGCGCGGCGCCGGTGTCGTGCCTCACCTGGTAGCTGGCCGCCGGCGAATCCGTTGCAGGAAGCGCAATCCCGGCCCACTTCAGCGAGCCGTCGGGCCAGGTGGCCAGGGGCCAGGCCTGGCTGGGCACGCGGGCACCGCCGGCGTCCGTCACTGTCAACGCGTCCGGCCCGTGGACGGTGCCGCGGGGGAAGGGCATCCCCCAGGTGGTTCCGCTGCTGGTCCCTGCCGGTGCTTCGCCGTCGATCCACCTGATGAGGGTACTGTCCGTCATGATGTCCGTTCCCGCTGGTTTGTGGCGCGCAGAATAGACCCCCGCCATTGCAGGGGAAAGCGCTTTCTTGAATGGTTTCAAACCTACTGCGCGGGGTGCAGGGTGGCAAGGGGTGGCCGGAAAATTGCGGGACCAAGGCCGCGGAATCGGGACCCCGGATGCGGCTCGTCCGTAAGGCCGAACCTCTGGCCGGGGCCCGGCCTTCTGTGCTGGACTGGGGGTGCACTGAGCACCACCGCCGCCGCTGGTCCTGTCCAGGGGACGGCAGTTTCCCAGGAAAGGCAATCCCGGACAGCACGTGGCCGGCGCGGGCCGGCCACCGGAAGGAACACTCATGGCACCGTTCAAAATCGGCTACTTCGTGGGGAGCCTGGCAACCGGCTCCATCAACAGGGTCCTCGCCAATGCACTGATCAAGCTGGCCCCTGAAGACCTGAAATTCTCGGAGATCCCCATCCGGGACCTCCCGCTCTACAGCTACGACTATGACGCCGACTTCCCCGCCGAGGGACGCGCCTTGAAGGAAGCCATCGAATCGTCCGACGGCATCCTGTTTGTCTCGCCCGAGTACAACCGGTCCATCCCGGGCGCCCTGAAGAATGCCATCGACTGGGGATCGCGTCCCTGGGGAACCAACTCCTTTGCCCGCAAGCCCACCGGCATCATTGGCGCCTCGCCGGGCAGCATTGGCACGGCCGTGATGCAGTCCTCCATGCGCAGCGTGCTCAGCTTCCTGGACGCGCCGCAGCTGAACGCGCCGGAGGCCTACATCCAGTACAAGCCGGATGCCTTCGACGACGACGGCGAGCTCAGGGATGAGGGCACCGCTAAGTTCCTGCGCCACTACATTGAGGAATACAGCGCCTTTGTTGCCCGGGTGCTGGCGGCCAACGCCCCCGGCCACATCGGCGACCTGGAGCCGGACGCGGACAAGCTGTCCCGCTAGCTCCCTGGTACTTCCACGGCTGCTGCCGAAGGGCTCGTTGGGACGCTTCTGTGGACATACGAATGCCCGCCGTCCCAGCGACGGCGGGCATTCGAGTCTTCTGCGGCCCCTGCGCGGGGCCGGGCTGGTGCTGCCGGGCTCAGTCCAGCGGCAGGGTAACCGTCACCGAGGTGCCGTGGCCGGGGCGGGAATCGATGTCCACGGAGCCGCCCGCTTCCTCCACCGCCACCGCCATGAGGCGGAGGCCGTAGCCATGGTGCCGCCCACGGTTGGCGCGGCTGCAATCAAAGCCCGTGCCGTCGTCGGCCACTTTCATCCGTATCCTGTGGTCCACCACCGCAAGCTGCACGCTGAGTTCGGAGGCATCCGAGTACTTGTAGGCGTTGCTGATCACTTCGCGCGCCGACTGGTAGAGCAGGGACGCGCAGTCCGCCGGGATCTCGATGCCCCAGTGCGGAGTATCCCAGCGGACCGCGGTCCCACGTTGGCGGAGGGGCCCGGTCAGCCGGTCAATGCAGCCGGCCAGCCCCAGGGTGTGGAAGTCGAGCGGGTGCTGGTCCGTGAGGACCCCTCCCACCGCGATGACGTCCTTGTCATATGCTGTTTCGTTTCCCATGACTTCCTGCTCCCCAAGCTGGTTTGCCCTTCTTCGTCCAGCGTGGACCCGCAACTGCAGCGGTCAGTAAGGTTTGGGTCAAGATCCCATCAATTCTGCGTGCGGGACGTGCCATCGGCGCGCATGTTTGCATAGGAGCTGTTGCTTAGGAACCGTCCCCGGGGGTACGCCTGGTGGGGTATGGCTCCCGCTGGGGGAGCCGGAAAGTGGGAAACATGCCCGTATGGCTGCAGGCCCTGATGTGGGGCACCATCGCCGGTGCCGCCCTGGTCCTGGGCGCAGCACTGTCCTGGCGGTGGTCGTTGCCGTCCAAGCTGGTGTCCTCGATCATGTCCTTCGGTGCGGGCGTGCTGATCTCCGCCCTGGCCTTCGAGCTGGTGGACGAGGCGGTGCAGGGGGGCGGTCTCTGGCCCACAGTGGCCGGCTTCCTGGCCGGCGCCGTCGTATACGTCAGTGCCAACATGCTGTTGGCCCGGGCAGGTGCCAAGCACCGGAAGAGGTCCGGCGGCCAGCAGCCCTCAGAAAAGGACGATCCGGGCAGCGGGACGGCCATCGCCGTCGGGGCTCTGCTGGACGGCGTGCCCGAATCCGTGGTCCTGGGTGTGACCATGCTTGCCGGCGGGGCGGTAAGCCCGGCCATGATGGCTGCCGTCTTCATCTCCAACGTTCCCGAAGGGCTGTCCGGGACGGCCGGGATGAAGAAGGCCGGCAGGAGCGCCGGGTACGTCTTCGGACTGTGGGGCGGGATCGCGGTCCTCAGCGGCCTGGCAGCACTCATGGGATATACGCTGCTGGAAAACGCGCCGGAGGAGCTGGTGGCGTTCATAACGTCCGTAGCCGCCGGCGGCATCCTGGCCATGCTGGCGGACACCATGATCCCGGAGGCCTTCGAGGAGCACCACAACCTGACGGGGCTCACGGCCTCCGTAGGCTTCCTGACCGCCTTTACGATCCACCACGTGGGCGGATAGCGTTCCCGGAAGAAAAGGTGACGCCGCAAGACAAAGGACGTCCCATGTCCTGTACACTGATTCGAGATGAAGGCCGCCACGGAGTGCGGCCGAAGGAGATGACGTGACAGCAACACCCGCGGCGGTATCGTCAGCCAGGTTCAGCGCCCAAATCCGCTCCCAGGCATTGCAGACCCGCATCATGGAACTCATCCTCGAGCGCGGCCTGGACGTGGGCGATGCCCTGCCCACCGAAAGCGAACTGTCCGCCGAACTGGGCGTTGGCCGCAACACCGTGCGGGAATCCCTGAAGGTCCTGCAGGCCCTCGGCGTCATCGAAATCCGCCACGGCTTCGGCATGTTCGTGGCCCCCAACAACTTCAGTGCACTGGTCTCCGGGCTGACGTTCCGCGGCAGGCTGTCGCTGCGCCACAAAGGCGAAGAAGCCATGGAGCTCATCGACGTACGCCAGGCGCTTGAGTCCGGCCTGGTGGGGTCCGCCATCGACCTCCTGACCGACGAGCATCTCGCCGACCTTCGGTCCACCATGCAGGCCATGGAAGACGCCGCCGCCAAGGGGGAGTCCCTGGTGGAGCACGATGCCGAGTTCCACCGCCGGCTCTACGCACCCCTGAATAACGAGCTGCTGATCAACCTCATGGATGTTTTCTGGCAGGTTTACCGGCAGATCCACGAAGCCCTGGGCTCCGGGCCGGTCAACCTGGAAGAACAGGCCCGGATCCACTGGGAGATCTACGAAGCCGTGGAGGCCCGCGACAAGGCTTTGGCCTCCGAGCGGCTGCAGCGGCACTTCGATGGCATCCGCCTCAAGCTGAAGGACGTCGCCGCAGCCTAGCTGCAGCCCCAGTTCTTCCATGCGTCCCTTCGCGGGCGCTGACCGGCCATGCCCTGGCCGGTGCCATTTTTTTGTTCTCGATTCCCGTAGAGAGTGCCTTTGTCGTGGAAATTTTCGTAGTGCCTACCGCCTCCGCCACCGGTTCCGTTGCCGCCGGCATCCTGGCCGCCGTTGTCCGCAGCAAGCCCGACGCCGTCCTGGGGCTTGCGACGGGCGGGTCGCCGCTGCCCGTCTACCGGGCGCTCGCGGAACATTCCGTGGAGATGGGTGCCGTCCGCGGGTTCGCCCTTGATGAGTATGTTGGCCTGCCCGCCGGGCATCCCGAAAGCTACGCCGAAGTCGTCCGCCGTGAGGTGACCGTGCGGCTGGGCCTTGACCCGGCAAAGGTTGCAGTGCCCGACGGCGGAGCACCGGACCCGAGGCAGGCCGCGGCAAATTACGACGCGGCCATAGCCCGTGCCGGCGGCATTGATGTGCAGATCCTGGGCATCGGCCACAACGGACACATCGCCTTCAACGAGCCGGGTTCAGCCCTCGATTCGCGGACGCGGGTGGAGGTGCTCACCGAACGCACCCGCCAGGCCAACGCCCGCTACTTTGCGTCACCGGAAGATGTCCCCACCCAGTGCATCACCCAGGGGCTGGGCACCATCATGGAAGCCCGGCACCTGCTCCTGGTGGTCAACGGGGCGGACAAGGCCGAGATCCTTGCGGCAGCGCTGCAGGGTCCCGTCTCGTCCGACTGCCCCGCGTCAGTCCTGCAGCGCCATGCGCACGTCACCGTCGTGGCGGACGAAGCCGCCGCGGCCAAGCTGGCCCCCGGAACCGGCGAAGTTACCGTGCGGGTGGCCGGTGCCGCCGTCGGCGTCTGACTCAGGACGCGTCAGCGGCAACCAGCGGGGTGCGTGCGTACTCCTCGATCACCACTCCTGACTCAAAGGCCCGCGAGTTGACGGGCTGGAAGCCTGACGGTTCGAAGGCGGTGTTCCCGAACAGCGGGATGCCGGCCCCAAGGACAACCGGGTTGCGTTTGAGGATGATCCTGTCGATCTCGGGGAGCAGCGCTCCGGCCAGCGCGCCGCCGCCGCAGAGGTAGATGTCCAGCCCGTCCTCCTCTTTGAGGCTTCGGACGGTGGCCAGGGCGTCGTCGGTGAACGTAACAGCCGGGTTGGAACTGGTCCTGGTGCGCGAGGCGACGTACTCGTTCAGGTGGGCGTAGGGGCTGTCGATGCCCAGGGCGAGGCCCACGTTGTAACTGTTCCAGCCCTGGATGACGGTGTCGAAACGGTTCTTGGGCGCCTCAATGCCCAGCCCTCCGAGGACGTGGGTGGGCAGGGCGTCGGCGAACTCGGTGAAGAGCACCTGCATGTGGTCGCCCTCGACGGGGAAGACATCGAATGAGCCGTCGGGTGCGGCGATGTAGCCGTCAACCGATGCTGCGACGTAGTAAACAAGTTCCCGCACAAGTACCCCAATCGCGGATGGATGTTGTCTTTGGACCCTACCGGATCGTATCTGGCGATGAAGCTGGCCGGCGCCGGCACGTGTAGCGTGCAGGGAGATCAATCAGCCTGAGGGGGCAGCGCTTTGAACATCATTGACTACCTGATCATCGCCATCTTCCTGGCGGTGGCCGTGCTTATTGCCTTTGTCATTCACAAGCACCGGAACGCCCGCCGGGTTACGGCCATCCTCGCCGTTATTGGGGCTGTTCTTGCCGTCTTCCAGTATGGGCGGTGGGAGGTCACGCCCACCCTGAAAGTCCTTGAACGGGCGGCCTCTTCCGACGACGTTGTCACGGCCAATTTTTCGCTGTACGGCGGCATCCACACGGAGTCTGCCCGGTACCTCGGGACGCGGGCAGGATCCAAAATCTTTGTTTCCACGCGCGACGCGAACGGCGAAGAGATCATCTGCCTGCTGATCGAACCGGGTGACACGGCCTCGCCGCCTGCCGCCGGATGTGCCGGAATGCGATCCGGCCACGAGCCCATTGTCACGCTGAGCGACCAGGCAGGACGCGAACTGACGCTTGTCCCCGACCAATACGACACCAACGAGCTGCAGGCCATTGGCTGGACGAAAATCAGCGACAACCTTTTCAGGGGACGGCAGTGACCGCGGCCCCCGTGGCACCGATGGAGGTGCCGTGAGGGGCCGGCCCGTTCGTGCCTGCGGGCAGGAAACCGCATGACCTCCGGGCGCAGCCTGGCCGTCAGCCGGAGCTTGGTTTGGGTGGCTGGTGTGGCCGGTACGGTGCATGCCGCATTCAGTGCGTACTGGGCCGCTGGCGGTCAATGGCTCCTGGCAACGGTAGGCACCTGGGCGGTGGACTTGTCGGCGGACGCGCCACTTGAGGCGGGGCTCGCGTTGGCTGGAATTGCCGTGGTGAAGTTGCTCGCAGCCGCAATTCCCGTGGGTGCCGCCTACGGGCGCGTGCCCTGGCCCGGGCTATGGCGTCGGGTGGCCTGGTGTGGAGGGTCGTTTCTCGTCGTTTACGGCGGTGTGAATGCCGCAGTAAGCAGCGCCGTCCTTGCGGGCTTGATCAGGCCTGATGGCGGCTACGACCGGGCCGCGATGATGGGCCACGCATGGCTGTGGGACCCGTTGTTCTTCGTGTGGGGCGCAGCCCTGGTGCTGTCCCTCTGGTTCTCGCGAGATTCGAGTCAGGATAGGGAACATGGGGAGTAACAGCGACATCGGCCAGCTGGTCCAGTTGGGCAGTTGGGACGTCTGGAAGGGTGCGCTTGCAAAGCCGGGCGCCTCTTGGGAGGGAATCCTGGCAGGCCGCTTAGGGGACAGGGACATTATGCCCAGGTGCGCACCCGAGGACTTCCCGATATCGGGATGGAGGGTGGTGCACACCGCTGAAGAACCTTGGGCGGAAAAAGTCTTGATCCTGGCCGCCCCGTCCGCCAGTATCGCTGGACGCTGGGTACTGATCCAGCTCGCAGGCGGCCGTGAGGGCTGGTGGCTCGGAGGGCCGGCCAGCCATGTTCCCGTCCCGGTGCGTGAAGTGTGGAGGCAGGGACTGCACTTGAAGTGGGCGCGGGACGCGTTTTTGGTGGAGCGGGGGTCCACCCCGGATGCGACCGTGGAACTGCTGAATGTTGGTGACAGGGTGTGGGAACCCACTGAGGAAGACCGGCGCCACGTGCAGGGAATGGTTCTTGACCTTCAAGGCGAACAGCTCGGAACCGGGTGGTACGCGCACGGGCTCACGGACCAGTTGCCCGCGTTAATGCCTGGCGCGCGCGTCACCTTGCCGGTCTCGTTCAACCACACCGAACTGCAGCACCTCTCGCCAGGGAGCTGCTTGCTCGCGGCAAATCTCAGTTCCCTGCACCTATGGACCGGCACCCGGGCCGCGCTGCGCGTCATGTAGGTAAAGGGTGGCGCAGCGGGCGTTGCCCTGCGGCAGTGTAACGTGCAGGAAGATCACCAGCCTGAGGGGGCAGCGCTATGAACCAATCCAATGATCCGTATGGCGGCCCGTCGGCCCGTCGGTCCGGCCTGCCGGCCCGATGGGCCAAACGATTCCGCCTTGGGCAGAGGGCCCTGCACGTCCAGGCGGGGCGGCGCCGCTGACGGCGTTCTGGAAACTCATGGTTGCCTTGGCCGTCGTCGCCGGCGTCGGGACGTGTGCTGTCCTGGGGCTTGTCTACGTGCGGTTCTTCATGGCGGTTCCCGGAACTGTCGAGGTGCTCGAACGGCAGTTGACGAAGCAGGATGCCGTCCCCGCGGGTCAGGACGAGGGCGGGGACGCGCGGATCCGGGACTCCAGGTTCCTCGCCACCTACGAGTCGATGACCTACTACGCCGCGCCGGGTTTGGTCCCCGGCGTGGCATGCCTGGTGGGTACGTACCCGTGGGCCGACGAATTCGGTTACTGGGAAGCATGCAATGACATCGGGGACGGCCGGGACGTCCTGGTGGATGTGGCGGACCCCGACGACAGGGGTGTTCTCTTTGTACCCGATCAGTTCGACCACACCCCGTTGGAACGGGACGGGTGGGTGACACTGCACCGGAACCTGCTGATCCAGCCCTTGGACGCAGCGCAACGGCCCACTCAACCGCTTACCCATGCCGCCGGGTATTAGGTGAAAGCCGCCCCGGCTATGACTGTGGCACCAGCCGGGACACTTCGAGCGAATCCGATTCGTGGGTTTTCTGGCTCAAGCCAGCTTTCCCATCCGTACCGAAAGCCCTAGGTTCCGGTGATCCTTTCGAGGCAACTGGGCGACACAACCCTCTCGGTGCTGGCCGGATTATTGATGAGGGCAGCAGCCGGGCGGACGGGGCGTCGCTGAAGATTTCCTCCGCAGTTTGGACAAGCACGATTCGGGAATCGTTCAACGCAGTCCGGACACCAGGTGCACTCAAATGTGCAAATATAAGCCTCCGCAGACGGAGCTATGTCCACGTCGCAACATTCGCAGTTCGGTCGGATCTCAAGCACTCAGCAACTCTATCTTTGGGAAGCAAAATGGTGGTCGGGCCATTGCGGCAATGTCGACCCCACTTGCCTCCCTTCTGCCATATGCCGTCAACGAAATAGTGCTGGTTCGGAGGGAAAAGAGGACGAACAGGAAAGCGCTCGTTTGCCGCTAGGCTTGGCGGATGACGTTGGGGGACGCGGTGCATCCGCATGGCAGGCAGGCATCCAGGGTGGTGCCCGATGCCTACGTCCTGTACGTGGACGGAGCCCGGCAATGATCCGTCACCGCTGGGTCCCCTACTCAATTCTCGGCGTTGTCCTGCTCCTGACCGCGTGGGCAGGAACACTTCTCTGGAGCGCCATCGACGAGGGTGCGGTTCCATCCGACTCGGACTTTCCACAGATCCCGCCTGCGGGTGAGAAGGTGCAGGTCTCCACGCAGTGCGGATCCGGTGGATGCTGGCGGGAGATGGTGGTAGAGGCCGAACCTCCAGAAACACCGGAGTCACTGGGGGCAGCTATGGGCCTGGTGACGGAACGCTGCAGGCCTGTGAATCTGTGGACGCTGCGCAAGACCTGCAGCGGCATTGCCTCTTCCACTGGAGGAGACCTCTCGCTCTACCTGAGGTACTCCCCGCTGATATCCAAATATTAGGATCCTGGACAGAAGACCGGAGCAGAACTCCCGGGCTGGTTTCAAACGGGTTTAGCCCAATTCAGCTTCGCCGTTTCTGCCATTGCCACGCGTGCCAAAACAGAAGACAAAGAATCAGCACAATCCCGATGATCAGGGTATGGGGAGCGAACGTCATCATGAGGAATGGAAGGGCCCCTGGACCGTTGATGGGCCCTGCGGTAAACATCATTGTCGAAAGGGCCGATATTCCGGCCCCGATCAATAATGCCGCCAACAGCCACAACACCGCGATGAAGGGGTTGAACAACCCCCGTGCCCTCTGCCCGGCCAACTCATGTTCTGCCGATGCCGTGTAGGCCTCGGATTCCCCGTTCTGGTCGACTTCCCGGAAATTGATTCCGCTCGCCGTCGGCTGGTTCATGATTTTTCCCCCCCCATGGAACTGCAACGGCTATTGCCGCTGAACGTCCACCCTATCGCTCATGCTGTCGGGCGCCTGCGGGTGGGCCCGGATAACCGGGCCCACCCTGTCAAGCTATCCGCGGACGACGGCCGATGGCCTTGAGCCCCGGAACCGGTGCTAAGCCCGGAACCGGCGCAAAGCCAGGGTGACCAGCCCTCCGAAAGCGAGCAGTCCCAGGCCCACCAGCAACAGGCCGGTGCTTGCACCTGTATTGGCGAGTGCCGTGGGAGCCGCGGACTGGGCAGCGGCGACGGGGGCGACGGCGGCGGCCTGGTTTTCAGTAGTGGCGGCCGGAGCCTGCACCGTGCCCGGCGTGGTGACGGCCGGCGTGGTTACTGACGGTGGGTTCACCACTGGGGGAGTGACTACCGGAGGGGTGACCACGGGAGGGTTCACTACCGGGGGAGTCACTACCGGAGGGGTGACGACGGGAGGGTTCACCACCGGGGGAGTAACGACCGGCGGGGTCACCACAGGAGGGGCCACCACTGGGGGGTTCACAACGGTGGCGGTGGAGTCACCGACCAGCCCCACAGACGTGGCACCGAGGGAGATAGGCAGCGTCACCGGGGCAACAATCTGGGTGCCGGAGAGGAGCCCGCCCGTTCCGCTGGTGCTGGCAGGGCCGGCCGGGGACGTGGTGTTCCCGTTGCCGGCGCCTGAGCCCTCAACGCTTGCTGCAGAGTCACCGATCAGGCCTGCCGATGTGGCACCGAGATTGATGGGTGCCGTGATGGGGGCAACCACCTGGGTCCCGGACAGGACTCCGTCTACGCCATCGGTGGTCACCGGGGCCGCGGGGGCCTGGCCTGCGGGTGCCGGCGGGTTGCTGCTGGTTCCTGCGCCTTCGACGCTGGCCGCTGAATCTCCCAAAGCGCCAACCGACGTAGCACCCAGGTTGATGGGTGCCGTGATGGGTGCCACCACCTGGGTTCCGGAGCCGATGCCGTCGGTTCCGTCGGTAGCCGCCGCGGGTGCGGGTGACGGAGCGGGCGCCGGGGCAGTTCCGGTGCCCTGTGTGCCCGCAGCCGAGTCACCAACCGCGCCAACGGATGTGGCCCCGATGGTGATGGGAACGGTGACCGGCGCGATGACCTGGGTTCCCGAGAGGATCCCGTTGTCACCGCCCGTGGACGCAGCCGGGGCAGTGGATGCGGCCGGGGCCGGGGCCGGTGCAGGTGCGGCGTTCTCATTGCTGGCCGCCGAGTCGCCCAGCAGGCCAACGGATGTGGCCCCGATGGTGATGGGAACGGTGACCGGCGCGATGACTTGGATTCCGGAGAGGATCCCGTTGTCACCGCCCGTGGACGCAGCCGGGGCAGTGGACGGGGCTGCAGCGGGTGATCCGGTACCTGTGTTCCCGGTGCCCGCCGTCGAGTCGCCCAGCAGGCCAAGGGACGTGGCGCCGAGGTTGACCGGAACGGTGACCGGTGCGAGGACCTGGGTGCCGGACAGCAGCCCGTCCGTGCCTGAGGTGGTGTTATCTGCTGCGTTGGCGGCCACGCCGCCGAAGGCCAAGAGGCCGCCGGCGACGGCGGTGCCGAGCAGGCATCTGCGGATGTTGCGATGCATCATGGGAGTGTCTCCTGAAAAGTTGATTGGGCAGTTTGCATAGCCCTGGAATTGGCTCGTATCCCGCCGCGGAACTCTGCGGGCAGGGGCCTCAACTAGTCAGGTGAAGAACCGGGGTCAAACGACACCGGGGCGGGGGCAGTGAGTAGCCGGCCCTCGACGGCGGCTGTTCCGGCCGCCGGGAAATGGAAGCTGTGTGAGCTGAGCCAGGCAGGACCTGCCGGGCCGTTGCCGCCGGACGTTCCGGCTCCGCCCGTGGTGGACGCGGGGGTACCAACCAGCGGTTCGCCCGGAATGTGGCCCGGTGCGGGAACCGGAAGTTCCTCGGAGGCCGCGGCAACCGTAGCGGCTGCGGGAGCCGGGCTGTGGTGCTGGCCGGCGGCAGCCAGGGAAAAGTCATGGGCGGAAGGCGCCGCGGGAGCATCGCCTCCATTGGCGGCCGGCTGCACCGCCGCAGGGGCGGAGTCGCTGACCGGCGCTGAACCCTCAGCGGCAGGCACCTCCGGCGCGGGAAGCGGGGCGGGCGCGGCAATGACGCCAGCGGGGTCGATCAGCTCCGGGATAACGGGTAGGGCAGGAGGCTCCGCCGGTGCCGCGGGAGGTACCGGGATGACCCCGGTGACGGGTGCCAGGACAGGATCCAGTGGCGTCAGCACGGCTTCTGTCACGGGGACAACCGTGCCGCCAACCGTCGAGTCGACCACGTGGTCTGCGGTGCTGGCGACGGGGTCGAGGACCGCCGGGACGGTGCCGGCCGGCACCACTTTGTTGACCACAGGAAGGCTCTGGAGGGCCTGGTCAGTCAGGGAGGTGACGTCCTGGACCACCGGGGCCACAGAAGGTGTGGGGACTAACGAGGCAACTGTGGTAGCGGGCGCTTTCGCTAAGCCGCCACCGAGCCCGGCTTTCACCGGTTCCAGGACGTCCTTGGCCTGGTCCGTGACGTGTCCGGTCACTGAAATCAAGGATGAGCCGACGGATCCGAGCAGGGGATCGCGTGATGAACCCTGATCTGCGGATGCTGCGCCGGCAGTCAATGCCACCCACGATGTGGCGGCTGCTGCTGCGAGAAGAACCGGGCGGAGAAACGCCCAAGCCTTGTGTTGCGACTGCACTTGAAAACGCCTCCCCCCAGAGATCGTTGATAGCAACGCTTAAGACACTAACCAGACGGCGGCGAGGTTGTCCAGCAATTGGAGAAACAAAGTGAGAGAACACTTCGCAGTTGACTGCCTACCGCAGCACCTCGCCGCCGCGCAGCACAGCCACGGGCCGAAATCCAGGGTCAACCACCACGACGTCGGCGCGCAGCCCGGCGCGTAGGCTCCCCACTTCGTGGCCCAGGCCAAGGACGGCGGCCGGAACCGCGGTGGCGGACAGGACGGCGCCGGCCGGGTCCACCCCTGATGTGACAGTCCGGCGCACCACGTCCAGCAGCGTGGCCGTGCCGCCGGCCAGGGCGCCGTTGCTTCGCAGCCGCGCCTCCCCGTTCCGGACAACCACCCCGGCAGGTCCGAGGTCATACTCGCCGTCCGGCAGCCCGGTCGCGGCCATGGAATCGGTCACCAGGGAAATGTTTGCGGCGCCCACCAGGGCAAACACCATCCGCACCGTCTCCGGGTCCAGATGGACGCCATCGGCCACCAGCTCCACGGCCACGCGTCCGTCGGCGGCCAGCTGCAGGCACGCGGCCACAGGGCCGGGGCTGCGGTGGTGCAGCGGCGGCATGCCGTTGAAGAGGTGGGTGACAGTGGGCCGTGCACCATCGGCACCGGCAGCAGCCACCAGGTCCGCCGCCGTGGCAAGCGAGTCCGCCGTCGTGCGTGTGTCTGCGTCCGTGTGGCCCAGCGATGGCACGACTCCGTGCGAAGCCAGCTCCCGCACCAGCCCTTCCGCGCCGGGCAGTTCCGGGGCGTAGGTCATGGTCCGCAGGTGACCCCCGGCTGCCTCCAACAGCTTGGCAAGCAAGTGAAGATCAGGGTCCCGCAGGAACCGCGGATCCTGGGCGCCGCAGCGCGCCTGGGACAGGAACGGGCCCTCAGCGTGGATGCCCGCCACCAGGCCTTCGTCCGCCAGTACCCGCAAAACACCCATGCTCCGCAGCAGGTCCTCCGGCGGCGCGGTCACCAGGCTCGCCAATACCGTTGTGGTGCCACTGCGGTGCAGGAACTCGACGGCGGTCCGCGCGGCTTCGGGATCTCCGCCGGGAAAGTCCCCGCCGGCCGCCCCGTGGCAGTGCAGGTCAATCAGGCCGGGCAAAAGAATGCACCCCGGCGGAAGCTCCAGATGAACCAACGGGGGCAGGGCTTCACCGTCCATGCCCGCCAGCGGCCCGGCGTAGACAATCCGCCCATCAACCACCGCGACGGCGGCGTCCCCAACCATGGTGCCGTCCGTCAGGAGGGTGCCGGTCAGCAGGTAGGAAGGGGTCACTTCAGGGCGTCCGAGAACCAGCCGGTAATGGTGGCCGGGTGCGTGATGGCGGTGCCCACCACCACGGCGAAGGCCCCGGCGTCGAGCGCCTGGCGGGCCTGGGCGGGCGTGTGGATCCGTCCTTCGGCAATGAGCGGGACGCCAAATCCGGCGGCCGCAATTTCCGCCAGCAGCTCCAGGTCGGGGCCCGGTGTTTTGGGCCGCTCACCGCTGTAGCCGGAAAGCGTGGTGCCGATCAGGTCCGCACCCGCCTCGACGGCGGCAGCAGCGTCCTGGAACGACCCACAGTCTGCCATCGCCAGCGCATGCGAATCCGCGTGGATCCCCGCCACCGTCTGAGCCAGGGACAGCCCGTCCGGGCGTTCACGGCGGGTGCCGTCAATGGCCACAACATGCGATCCGGCGTTGGCCACCGCCAGCGCATGCCGGAGCGTGGGGGTGATGAAGACGCCGCTGTGCCCGTCCTTCCACAACCCGATCACCGGAACCTCCACGGCAGCGCGGGTGTGCTGGACATCCGCCAGGCCCTGGACGCGCACCGCGGCCGCACCGCCGATCACGGCCGACGCCGCCACCTGCGCGGTGGTCCGCGGATCGCGCATCGGCTCGCCCGGGTACGCCTGGCAGGACACGACCAGCCGCCCGCGCAGGGTTTCGAGGGCATCGGGGGACAAGAGCATGGTCAGTTCCTTCGGTACGTCAGGGCTGAAGTGAATTCGGCACAGCCGGCATCGGCGGGTTCAAGGACAAGCCGGGCGGCGCCAACAATGGCCGCCGTATTTCCCAGCGCGGCGGGACGCACGGGAACGCCGGTCAGGGCGGGCAACAGTTCGGCGCGCAGTGCGGCCTCCATCGGCTGCCGCCAGCGTTCGCCGGCATCGGCCAGCCCGCCGGATACCAGCACCACCTCGGGGTCGAGGATGTTGGCCAGGCCGCCAACGGCCTGCCCGGCAGCGGCAGCAGCAACGGCTATGGCCCGGGCCGCAATCGCATCACCGGAGCCGGCCAGGCCGAAGACAGCCCGGGTGTCCGCAGCGGGGGCTGAGCCGCCCAGGCGGACGTAGGCCTCACGGATGGCCGGCCCGGACGCGATGGCTTCGACATGCCCGGCACCGCCGCAGACGCAGGGGAGCGGGGCGCCGTCGAAGCAGGCGTACGGCGAGGCGAAGTGCCCCACATGCCCGCCGGCGTAGCGGTGCCCCAGCACAGGGGCGCCGTCCAGGACGAAGCTCCCGCCAACACCGGTGCCGAACGCCACCAGCAGCGAGCTGGACGTCCCGGCGGCCGCACCCGTCCACGCTTCGCCGAGGGCGTGCGCGTGCACGTCGTTCACGGCAAGGACGGACGACGCCGGCAGGTCCAGCCGGGCGGCCAGGCCTGCGGTGAGTGCCGTCCCGGCCCAGCCGGCGATGGCGTCCGTCGCGGACGCCACCACGCCGCGCGCGGCATCGATGACCCCTGCGGAACCGACGCCGACCCGCTTAACGGTGATCCCGGCGTCGTCCGCCCGGCGGACCAGCCCGGCAACAAGGCTGGCGGTGGCGTCGAGGATCGCGGCGGAACCGTCACGGCTCAGCGTGGGGATGGTGTCCGAAAACAGCAACTCCCCGTCACCGGAAACAACCCCGGCAGCAGTCTTGGTCCCGCCAAGGTCAACACCAATCGCGTACATCGTTTTCTTCCTCACGGGGGATCTCGACAGGCTCGATCACCGGACGGCCAAGTAGGCGGGTGGTGGTGGCATTTTCGTAGGCTGCGTTGTTGCGTGAGGAACGAGCGCAGCAGCCGGAAAATGTCGCCGCCACCCGCAGCAACTAGACCAGGCCGTTGCGTTCGAGGATGCCGCGGATGGCCTTGGTTTCGTCCTCGTTCAGTGCCGGCATGGGTGCGCTCATGGTGTTGGATTCGATGACTCCCATGACCTGCAGCGCGGTCTTGAACGCGCCCAGACCCGCGGCGCCGCCGGAGACGCGGCCGTTGGGGGCGTAGACGATCTCAAAGAGATCGGCCAGGCGGTCCTGTTCGGCGGCGGCCTTGGCCCAGTCGCTGGCGGCTGCGGCGTCCACCAGGTTCCGGTAGCCGCGCGGGTCCACGTTGCCCAGGCCCGGGACCACGCCCTGGGCGCCGCCCAGGAGCGCGCCGTCCACCACTACTTCGTGGCCGGTGAAGATGTCGAAGTTGTCGATGTCCCGTGCCGCGAGCAGGAGCTGGCGGAAGGAGACGTCATCTCCGGAGGAGTCCTTGACGCCGGCGATGACCCCTTCGCGGCCCAGCCGGACCAGCAGGTCGGTGGGGAGCTTGAAGTGGGTGCGGACGGGCACGTCGTAGGCGAAGATCGGCTTGCTGACGGCAGCGTGGATGCTGCGGAAGTGGGTCTCGGTCTCTTCAGCGTTACCGATGGCGTAGTACATCGACGTGACCACGATGGCGTCGGCGCCGAGGTCGATCACGCGCTTGGCCTCCTCGATCACGCGGTTGGTGGTCTGCTCGTTGGCCCCGACGATGAGCGGAACTGCTTTGTCGCCGGCGGCGGAGTTGGCTTCGGCGATGGTGCTGACCACCAGGTCGCGCTCAGCGTTGGTCATGTAGGGCACCTCGGCGGAGGAGCCGAGGACGAACAGCCCGGACACGCCGCCGTCGAGCAGGTGCCGGGTGAGGTTCTGCAGGGAGGCGGTGTCGATGCTGCCGTCTGCGTGGCGGGGGGTGACGACCGGCGGGATGACGCCGGAGAACTGGGAAGACACGGGAAAACTCCGATAACTGGGTTGGTGAAAGGGGGATGGGTGGTCTAGGTGTGCAGCAGGCTGGGCGCCGCGCCGAGGAGCTTCTTGGTGTAGTCGTTGCCGGGGTTGTCGAACACCTGCGCGGCCGGGCCTTCCTCCACGATCTCGCCGAAGTACATGACGCAGATGCGGTCGGAGACGTAGCGGACGGTCTGGATGTCGTGCGAGATGAACACCATCCCCAAGTTCAGACGTGCCTTGAGGTCGGAGAGCAGGTTCAGAACCTGCGCGCGGACCGAGACGTCCAGGGCCGACGTCGGTTCGTCGGCCACGATGATGTCCGGGTCCAGCGCCAGGGCACGGGCGATGGCAACACGTTGCCGCTGGCCGCCGGACACCTGCGACGGCGTCACTTCAGCCGCGGAGGCGGGCAGGCCGACCAGCGCGAGGAGTTCCTTGACTTTGGCGGCGCGGGTGGCGGCGTTGCCGATGCCGTGCACCTGCAGGGGATCGGTGAGGATGTCCTGGATGGTCATGCGCGGGTTCAGCGCGGTGGCGGGGTCCTGGAACACCACGGAGACGGACCGGCCGAACTCCTTCCGCATGGCGGCGTTCCGCTTGATGGCCGGCTTGCCGTGGAACAGGACCTGCCCGGAGGTGGGCGCCTGCAGGCCCACCAGCACCGAGGCGAGCGTGGACTTGCCGCAGCCGGATTCGCCCACGATGCCCACGGTTTCGCCGCGGCTGATGGTGAAGTCCACGCCGTTGACGGCCTTGACCACGTTGGGGCGGAAGAGGCCGCCGGTGCGGGCACGGTGGTGGACCTTGACGTCCTTGAGCTCAATGACGGGCTGTCCGGTGGATGCGCTCACTTGGCGTCCTCCTTGCGGTGGCTTGCCCAGAAGTGGTCCGCGTCTTCGCCATTCGAGGAGGCGACGGCGGTCAGTACCAGCTGCTGGTTGGGGTCGGCGTCGCTGCGCAGGGAGCGCGGCGCGAACCGGTCCCCGGGGGCGAAATCGTTGGGGGAGGGGACCGTGCCGGGGATCTGGTGCAGGCGGGCGGCGTCGGCCTCGATGGAGAGCACGGCGCCCAGCAGTCCGCGGGTGTATTCGTGCTTCGGGTTCCGCAGCAGCTCGGAGGCCTGGGCGGATTCCACCACCTGGCCCGCGTACATGACCGTGATGCGGTGCGCCAGGGAGGCCACCAGGGCGAGGTCGTGGCTGACGAACACCATGGCGAAGCCCAGCTGCTCGCGCAGTTCGTTGAGCAGGTCCACCACCTGCTTCTGGACCGTGACGTCCAGGGCCGTGGTGGGCTCATCCGCCACCACGATCTTGGGTGAGCGGGACAGTGCCATGGCGATCAGGACGCGCTGCCGCTGCCCGCCGGACAGTTCGTGCGGGTAGCTGGCCAGGGTGCGGACAGGATCGAGCTTCACCATTTCCAGCAGCTCGGCCGGGGTCTTGCGGCCGCCGCGGCGGGTCAGCTGCAGCATTTGGTCCTTGATCTTCATGGACGGGTTCAGCGAGCTCAGGGCGTCCTGGTAGACCATGGCGATCTGTTCGCCGCGCAGGCCCTGGTAGGCCCTGGCGTTGCTGTGGCTGGTGTCCGGATCCAGCAGTTCCTTGCCGTCGAACCGGATGGAGCCGGTGATCCTGGCGGTCTTGGGCAGCAGGCCCATGACGGCCAGCGAGGTGATGGACTTGCCGCAACCGGATTCGCCCACCAGGCCCATGGTTTCGCCTTCGCGGACGGTGAAGGAGACGTTGTCCACAATGGCTGTCTCGCCAAACCTTCCGGGGAAGCGGATGGAGAGGTTCTTCACTTCCAGCACCGTGCGGGCATCTGCGGGGACCTGCGGCAGCCGGTCGGTGCGGGTGGCCTCGACGGCGGCCAGCAGTTCCAGCTCCCGGTCCAACTGGGCGTGCGGGTTGGCGGCGCCGGTCCTGGCCTCGGTGAGTACAGCTGAGGTGTCCTGCCGGCCTTCGGTGGGGGTTGTTCCGGAGGCCGGCAGGACGGCGTCGAGCTCGTGCTGTTCCACGACCGACGGCTGGGCAACCGTGGTGGCCACTTCCGTGTCCACCGCGGAGCCGGTGACGGCGGCGCCGGCCACGGAAGCGGCAGCACCGTCGTCGTCCTTCACCGCCGGCGCGCGCCGCAGCCGGGGGTTGACCATGGCGTCGGTGAGTCCCTCAGCGAGGATATTCAGCGCCAGGACGGTGAGGAGAATGATGAGGCCGGCGAAGGTGGTGGCCCACCAGCCGCCGGACAGGACCAGGTTGCGGCCGTAGGAGATCACGTTGCCCCACGACGGAGCGGGGTCCTGGACGCCGGCGCCCAGGAAGGACAGCGAGGCTTCGAGGATGATGGCATCGGCCACCATCACCGTGGCGAACACCAGCACGGGGGCTGCGGTGTTGCGGACAATGTGCCTGGCCAGGATGTAGAAGCGGCCGGCGCCGATCACGCGCTCGGCTCGGACATAGTCTTCGCCGTACTGCGAGAGCACGTTGGCGCGGACCACGCGGGCCAGCTGCGGGGTGTAGATGATGGCGATGGCAACGATGATGGTGGGCACCGAGTTGCCGAACGCCGCCAGCAGCACCGCGGCCAGGGCGATGCCCGGGAACGCCATCAGGATGTCCATGATGCGCATGATGAGTTCGTTGACGGCCTTGCTGGACGTGGCGGCCAGTGAGCCGAGGAACGCGCCGGCCAGGACCGCCAGGGCCACGGCGCCGAGGCCGATCATCAGCGAGGACTGCGAGCCGTAGAGCAGGCGGGAGAAGATGTCGCGGCCCAGCCGGTCGGTGCCGAAGAAGTGCTCGGCACCCGGGGGCGTGGCCGGCATGAAGGATTCCAGCGGATCGTGCGGTGCCAGGACCGGGGCGAAGATGGCGGCGAAGGCAATTACCACCAGGAAGGCGAGGGCCAGCCGGGAGCCCCAGGGCAGGGCCCGCAGGCGGATTCCGGGGGCGCTCAGACGGTCAGCGAGTTTGCTGCGCATGGGTCACACGGTCCTGATTCGGGGGTTGATGAGCAGGTAGAGCAGGTCCACGGCGATGTTCACCAGGACGAAAGTGACGGAGATGGTGAGCACCACGCCCTGGACCAGGTTCACGTCCAGGTTGGTGATGCCGTTGAGGATCAGCTGGCCCATGCCGGGCAGCGCAAAGATCATTTCAATGACGACGGCGCCGCCCAGCAGGTAGCCGATCCGCAGTCCCAGCACGGTCACCGGAGTTACGAGTGCGTTGCGGAGCACGTTCTTGGAGACCACTTCGCGGTAGGGGACGCCGTTGCCGATGGCCGTGCGGACATAGTCCCGGTCCAGCTCCTCCACCATGGAGGTGCGGACCACCCTGATGAGGGAAGCTGAGACCGGGATGCCGAGGGCCAGGGCGGGCAGGGCCATCGAGTTGAGCCAACCGCCGAACCCGGATTCCGGGGTTGCAATGCCGCCGGACGGGAACATCGCTGCCGGGCCCAGGGCGAACCACTGGATCAGCAGGATGCCCAGCCAGAACGACGGCGTTGCCACCGCGGCGATGGAGAAGACACGGACCAGCTGGTCCTGCCATTTGTCCCGGTACAGGGCGCCGATAATGCCGAAGACCAGCGAGACCACCACGGCGATGATGACGCCCAGGAAGGTCAGCTGAAGCGTCAGGGGGAACGCCGAGCCGATCATGCTCGCCACAGACTTGGCCGGCGGCGTGGTGACGCCCAGGTCCAGCTGCAGGAGCTTGCCCAGGAACCGCACATACTGCAGCAGCAGCGGATCGTTCAGGCCGTTCGCCTGGCGGTACTGTTCCTTGGCTTCCTCGCTGGCCCCTTCGCCCAGGGCGCTGCTTGCCTGGTCTCCGGGCGCTGCCTGCAGGACCAGGAACACCAGCAGGGTGATGCCCAGGACCATCAGCGGCAGGGCTGCGAGGCGTCGGCCCAGCAGTCGCAATATGGTGCTCAATGTAGTCTCCGGTGTGTAGGGCTAGGCGGTGCGGCCCACACCAACGAAGGACACTCCGGTGGTGGGGAGGGGCTTGAAGCCGCTGAGCTTCTTGGAATCCCAGGCGCTGGGAAGCTGGCGGTGGAACAGCGGGTACAGCGGGACTTCCTCGGACACCAGGTCCACAATCTCGCCGGTCAGCTTCTTGGCATCTTCCTTGGCGGCGCGGCCGGCCTTGGACATCAGGTCCACCAGCTGCGCACGTTCCGGGGTGTCGGCCCAGAAGGCGCGGTTCTTCATCCAGGTGTCGCCGGCGTAGAACCAGCTCAGCAGCAGGTCCGCGTCGTTGCCGAACACCGAGGGATCGCCCGGTGCGGCAACAACCTTGTAGTCACCCTTGGCCACGCGGTCCGTGTACAGGGCGCCGGACTGCAGGTTCTTGAGGGTGACCTTGACGCCGGGGATCTTGTTCCAGGATTCGAGCATCAGCGGTGCCACATCCTTGACCCAGGCGGTGTCCGTGGTGAGCAGCTCGAATTCCAGACTGGTGACGCCGGCTTCCTTGAGGAGGTCCTCGGCCTTCTGGGCGTCGTAGCCGTAGACGTTCTTGGCCTTGACGTAGTCCGGGTGGCCTTCCTGGAAGTAGGAGCTGGCCGGCTTGGCGTTGCCGAACAGGGCCTTCTTGATGATGGAGTCCTTGTCCAGGCCGTAGTGGAGGGCCTGGCGGACCTTTTTGTTGTTGAAGGGTGCGGCGTTGCAGTTGAACATCATGAACAGCAGGCCGAAGGACTGCACGGACTCAACTGTGGCGGCAGACTTGAGTCCCTCCATGTCCAGGTAGGGGACGTCCTCGATGGCCTGGACACGGCCGGACTGCATGGCGGTGACGCGGGCGGCGGCATCGGAGAGCAGCAGCCAGGTCATGCCCTTGGCCAGGGCCGGCATGGGGCCGTTGTAGGCCTGGTTGGCCTCGAAGACGATCTTGTCGTCCTTGACGGCGGAGATGAGCTTGTACGGGCCGGTGCCCACGGGCTTGGCGTCGAAGGACTTCAGCTGATCGGAGCCGAACGGGAAATTGGTCAGCGCCTTGGGCACCACCTTCACCACGGAAATGCGCGGGCCGAAGCCGGGGAACGCGTACTTAAGGGTGAATTCCACGGTCTTGGCGTCCAGGGCCTTGACCTCCTGGATGAACGGGATGAACTGCGAGAACAGCGACTTGTTGGCCGGGTCCATCACGCGGGTGAAGGAGAACACCACGTCCTCGGCGGTGACCGGCGTGCCGTCGTGGAACACTGCGCCGTCCCGGATGGACACCTGGTACTGGGTGTCGCTGACCTTCTTGGGGTCTGCGGCAGCCAGGGCGTTGTACGGCTCACGGGTGGCGGGGTGAAGTTCGATGAGGCCTTCGAAGACGTGCAGGTTGGCGGCCATCGGCGTCGCGCCGGAGGAGGAGATGGGGTCAAAGCCGGTGGACAGCGCGTAGGAGATGCCGGCCTCGATGGTGAGGTCCTTGTTGATGGGCGAGGTGTTTTCGGTGGCGCCCGTGGTGGTCGCGGCAGGGCCGCCGCAGGCGGACAGGGAGGTGGCGAAGGCTGCGGCCAGGCCCATGGCCCCGCCGAGCTTCAGGAAGTTCCGGCGGCTGGCGTCATTGACCAGCGGCAGGTTCTTGATGTTGTTCATGTGCCTCACCATTCAGAAGATGTTTATCGGATGTAGGATGTCCTAGCTCGTAGAATGACTGTAAGGGCGATCACAGCCACCCGTCAAGTGCGGCGGTCTGCATGCACCGGGCCGCCCCGCAAACCAACCGCTTCCAAGCAACGGAGTTCGAAATGTCCCTCATCGTCGGCGCCTATCCGGCCCAGCCCGCCGGCTCGCAGCAGGAGTTCTACCGCGGGCTCGCAACCGTCCCGGCCGTACGGGGACTCGAACTTCCGTACGGCCCACATGGCGGCAGCCCCTGGCCTGCCGGGGCACCCGCGGAATGGTCCGCCGTCGTGACTTCAATACCGGGCACCATGCAGCGGCTGAACGCATCGGCTGCGTTCGGGCTGGCTTCGGTGGACGCCGCGGGAAGGCGGAAAGCCCTTGACTTCGCGGCCGGCCTTCACGCCTACGTGCTTCGCCTCAAGGACGAAGGGCGGCAGGTGGAGGCCGTGGAACTGCATTCAGCACCACATCCCGGCGCCGACGTGGCCATGTTCAGGGCATCGCTGAGCGAGATCCTCGAGTGGGACTGGGGAACCACCCGGGTGCTGGTGGAACACTGCGACGCTCCCCGGCCTGGAAACAAACCGGAGAAGGGCTTCCTACCTTTTGCCGATGAGGTGGACGTGGTCCGCGCGCTCCGGGAACAGTCGGGAGGCCGGGCCGGCCTGGTGATCAACTGGGCCCGGTCCGTCATTGAAACCCGGAACCCGGACACTGCCGCCCAGCACATCGCGCTGGCGCGGGAGGCCGGCGTCCTGGCCGGTGTGATGTTCTCCGGCTGCTCACCGGATGCCACGGAGTTCGGCTACCCCTGGATCGACGCGCACCTTCCGGCCGTCGAGGTGGACGGCGCGCCGCCAAGCTCCCTGCTCAACCGCGCCGAGATCGAGCGGTGCCTTGCTGCTGCCGGCGCCGTGCCGGTCACCGGCTTCAAGGTTGGCCTCCCGCGGGAGGGCCTGACGGTGCAGGACCGTGTTGACCGCCTGCGGCAGATGTGCGCCCTTATCGGGGGGAGCTGACCGGAGGCGCGTCCTCCACGCTGACCTCCCCGGAGGCCATGCTGAACCGGAAGATCCTGGACAGCCGCCGCACCGTGCCCCCGCTGGTTCCTTCCACGGCGAAGGTGATGTCCACGGCGTCCTGCTCCACGTCAGCCGCCGTCAGGGTGTACGACGGCGTGAAGTACAGTGCCGCTTCCCCCGGCAGGAGGTCCCGGGGCGGGAAAGCCGCGGCCCCCGGGCCGGTGAGCGTGACCCCTGTGACTGTTGCGCCGCCGTCGTTCCGTGCCCTGCCCGTGAACGCGAGGATGTCGCCCGCCTTGTAGCCGGGGATGACGGGCCCGTAGTTGAGGTCCTGTGCCTCGCGGGTGCCCAGCACCTGCGCCTGCCCGGCAGAGTAGCCCTGGCCGATCTCCTTTGACGCCGGGCCCCAGTCGCCGCCGCCGTCCGCCATGACGTGGAACTCCCCGGCGTTCCGCCATACCTCCGGAAGGCCCGGCGTGATGGACCGGAGTTCCATGTCGAAAGAGAGGCCAGCAGCCGGTTCTTGGGCGGCCGGCTGCGGGTGTGTTTCCAGCTGATCCGTCAGTTGCGCTGCGGGAATGGAGGCGAAGACGATTTCCCGGTAGCCCTGGCGTTCGTACAGGACGCCGATGTTGCCGTCCGGCAGCCGCGTGGCCGTGGAGTACGCCGAGCTCCCCGCGCAGAGCACCAGTCCGGCAGGCCAGGTGCTGCCGTTGTCCGGCGAGAGGCCCAGGACGGTGTTGCGGCGCAGTGCGGTGTCCCGGTTGTTGGTGGCCAGCAGCCACTGGTCCGTCGCCGTACCGGCATAATCCATGACGGACGGGAGTCCGTCGAAGCGGGTGAGCGATCCGTTGTCGCTGGGGTCCGGGAGGTCCTCGACGGGTGCCAGCGGGCTCCAGCTGTGGCCGCCGTCGGTGGAGGTGGCGGCCAGCCGGCGCGGCGTTGCCCGGCTGTGGAGCAGCAGTCGGCCGTCGTCCAGGGCCGTTACCTTGTTCTCATTGGGTGCCGCGCCGTGGGTTCCGGCGCTGATGAATTCCCCAAGTGTCCAGCGCTCGCCGTAGTTGTCGCTGTAGGCGGAGGCGGCCATGATCTCGCCTCCGCACAGGAGGACGAACTGCTGCACCAGCCGGCCGGTGAAGGGTCCGGCATGGATCTGGATGCCCTGGCCGGCGGCGGCGAAGATTCCGGTGACGTCCCGGCCGGCGGGGGAGCTGCCCTTCAGTTCCGCGGTGAGGCGCCGGTGCTGCCAGGTGACGCCGTCGTCGTCGGACCAGCTGAGGTCGGTGTGCTGGATGGCGGGGTCATCCGGCGCCATTCCGGTGGCTGACTCGAAGAATCCCGCGCGCGTTCCGGCCGCGTGGAAGAGGAAGATGCGTCCGGTTTCGGCGTCCACCAGCAGGCTCGGATCACCGAGACCCTCCAGGCCCGTGCCGCTCCGCACTACCTCCTGTCCGCCCCAGGTTTGCCCGCTATCGGTGCTGCGCCGTATCAGCAGATCGATGGGGCTGGGCAGGTCATCGAGGTTGGGCCTGCCGTCGTAGGCGGCCAGGACTGTGCCGTGTGTGGTGACCGCGAGCGCCGGAATCCGGTACTGGCGGTAGCCCCCGCGGCCCCGGAGGGCGAGGACGTGCTCGGCTTCGGGGATTGCGACGGGCACGGCAGTAGCCGGGGGTGAGGGATTCGGGGGGAGGAGATAGGACGTCACATGTTAAGTCTAGCTTTCCGGTCTTTCCATGCCTAAGGTGGTAGGACGTCGTATGTAGCAGGAATCACGCTTAGTTCGGCACCGCGGCGTCGTCACCTCCATTCGAGCCGCAGCGCGGCGTCCAGAAAGGACATGGGTTTGCGAACCACCACCAAAAGAACCAGGAAAAGATCGATGGGGCAGGCTGCGGGCATAGGGGCCCTCGCCGTTGCCCTGCTCGCCGGAACCGGCCTGCCCGCCCAGGCAGCGCCCATCCCGTCCACCAGCCCCACTGCTCCTCCCGGCGCTTTCCAGGAAACCAACCTGGCCGCGGACCGGACCGCCAACAACTTCTTCTACCGCATACCCGCCCTGTCCTACCTGGGCAACGGCGTGGTCCTCGCCGCCTGGGACGGCAGGCCCGGCAGCGCAGCCGATGCCCCCAATCCCAACTCCATCGTGCAGCGCCGCAGCACCGACGGCGGCCGGACCTGGGGGCCGGTGCAGGTGATCGCCGCCGGGCACGTGGGCGATGCCGCCGCTCCGAAGTACGGCTACAGCGATCCTTCCTACGTTTACGACGCCGAGGCCGGGAAAGTCTTCGCATTCTTTGTGTACTCCAAGGACCAAGGGTTCGGCGGCAGCCAGTTCGGCAACGATGACGCGGACAGGAACGTCATTTCCTCAGCCGTGATCGAATCGTCCGACGGCGGCACCACCTGGAGCCAGCCCCGCCTCATCACCGGCGTCACCAAGCCGGGCACCAGCAAGACCAACCCCGTGGCCGGCGACGTCCGCTCCAATTTCGCGTCCTCCGGCGAAGGCATCCAGCTCAAGTACGGTCCCTACAAGGGACGTCTGATCCAGCAGTACGCCGGGGACATCCGCCAGGCGGACGGCAGCAACAGGATCCAGGCCTACAGCGTCTACTCCGACGACCACGGCGCCACGTGGCACAAGGGCGCCAACGTGGGCGACCGGATGGACGAAAACAAGACGGTGGAACTCTCCGACGGGCGCGTGCTGCTCAACTCGCGGGACAACGCCAACCAGGGCTACCGCAAGGTGGCGGTGTCCACCGACGGCGGCGCCACCTACGGCCCGGTCACGCAGGACACCGAACTGCCGGACCCCGCCAACAACGGGGCCATCGCACGCATGTTCCCCAACGCCGCGCAGGGCACGGCCGATGCGAAGAAGCTGATCTTCACCAACGCCAACTCCAAGACGGGGCGCGAGAACGTCTCGGCCCGCGTGTCCTGCGACGACGGCGCCACCTGGCCCGGGGTCCGCACCATCCGCTCCGGCTTCTCCGCCTATTCCACCGTGACCCGGCTGGATGAGGGCAGGTTGGGCGTCCTGTACGAGGCCAATTACACGGACAACATGCCGTTCGCCGCCTTCGACGACGCGTGGCTGAACTACGCCTGCGCGCCGCTGTCCGTTCCCGCCGTAACTACCGCGCCCGGCGCCACCAAGCAGGTGCCCGTGACGGTCACCAACCAGGAGGCTGCCACGCTCTCCGGCGCCACCGTCACCGTCTACACCCCCAGCGGCTGGTCCGCCACCACGGTGCCTGTTCCCGATGTCGCACCCGGCGCCTCCGCCACCGTGAATGTTGACCTCACCGCGCCGGCGAACGCCAGCGGCCCACAGAACCTCAACGCAGCGTTCACGACGGCGGACGGCCGGGTTTCGCAGGCCGCCTTCACGGCCACGGTCCCCGTGGCACCGCAGGTGGGCCTCACCATCACCGGAGCTGCGCCGGACCGTGACGTCGCCGCAAGTCCCTACAAGGCGGGCGACGTTGTCAGCTACACGTTCAACGTGAAGAGCACGGCCAACGTCACCGCAAACTCGGTGCCGCTGTCCGGTACGTTCGAGGCCGGCTTCCTTCCACCGGCCCCCGGGGCACCAAGCAGCCCTAACTGCCGGTACAACAACCTGGCTGCCGGTGCCAGCTACACCTGCACCACGGCCAGGCACACGGTGACGGCCGAGGACATGGCCCGCGGCTACTTCGTGCCGCAGGCCACCTTCAGCATCACGGCCAGCGCGACGCCGTCGCTCACCAGGACGGTGGCGTTTACCGGAGCGGCAGTAGCCCTGCGCGACGGCCTGGTTTCTGCCACCATCACGGGCAGCCGTAACGACGCCGGCCGGGACCTCGCCGCGCAGCCGTACACCGCGGGGGAGGCCTTCCCCTACAAGTTCGACGTCACCAACACCAGCCCGTTGGTGGAGAAGGTGGTGCCCACAGCGGGGAACTTCAGCCCGTTCGTGCCGGACGGCCCCGGCAACTGCCGGTACAACGTCCTGCCCGCCGGACAGTCCTACACGTGCGCCACACCGCGGCACACCGTTACCGCTGAGGAGGCAGCCCAGGGCTTCTTCATCCCGGAAACCAACTGGGACGTCAGCGCTGCTGGCCAGACCATCCGGACCTACGGCGTGAACGGCGGCGAGGTGGACCTGAAGGTGCGCGACGCCAGCCTGGACGGCACCATCGCAGCTGAATGGACCGACAAAGACGGCGACCGGTACGCCTCCGCAGGCGACACCGTGACGTACACCTACACCGTGGGCAATGCAGGCAACGTTCCGCTGACCGGGGTGGCTGCACCGGCCGCGGGCATCAGCGAACCGTCCCTGGCCGCCGGCAGCAGTGTCACCGCTACCCGGGATTACGTGCTGACGGCGGCGGACATCACCGCCGGGAAGCTGGACGCAGTAAGTTTCAGCGCCACCGGGGACAACGGGACCAGGCGTGCCACCGCTTCCGTGAGCGGCGGCGGGATTCAGCTTGAGCTCCAGCCCGCCCAGCCGGAGTCCGAACCCGCGCTGACGGTCCAGGACTTCGACGGCCAGACGCCGCCGTTCGACCTGAAGACGCAGGACAAGTACCGGAACGGCCAGAAGGTGGTCCTCGAAGGGCTCGATTATGGGCAGTGGTACTACGTCTATCTCAACAAGCGCAGCCAACGGATCGGCTGGTTGTTCCCCACCACCGCCAACACAGTGGAGTTCATCCTCCCCGCCGGGATCCAGAACGGCCGTGATGATGTGGTGGTCCTGGACAAGGACGGAAAGCAGGTCTCGTTCGACCGGCTGCAGGTGACCCCGAAGGGTTAGCCCGCGGCCCCATCAGGAACCAGAGCAGCTCCGGCGGTTAATAACCGTCGGAGCTGTTCTGCGTTGTTGCCGCGCAACTAGGTAAAGCTAGGCGCCGGCCAGGACCGGTGCCGTCAGCCGCCCGTCCCGCATGGTGGCTACGGCGTCGGTCAGCGGCAGGAACTCGGTATCGTGCGTGACCATCACCGTGGCCACCGAGAAGTCCGTGGTGACCTGGCGAAGCAGCCGGACAATAGCCTCGCTGCGCTCATGGTCCAGCGCCGCCGTCGGCTCATCCACCAGCAGCACCTTGGGGCTGCCCATCAACGCACGGGCAATGTTGACGCGCTGGCGCTGCCCGCCGGAGAGCTGGTGCGGGAGCTTCCGGGCGCTCGCGGAGAGCCCGACGACGTCCAGCAGCCCGGCCGCCCTGTCCCGGGCGGCCCGTGCAGGCTTGCCGCGCAGGTGGTCGGTGATGATGAGCTGTTCCGCGGCCGTCAGGGAGGGGAGCAGGTTGGGCTGCTGGAAAATGATGCCGATTTTGCTGCGTCGCAGTGCCGTCAGCTCCTTGTCCTTGAGGCCGGTGGTGTCCGTGCCGTCAATGAGGACCTGTCCGCTCGTGGGCCGGACCAGAGTGGCGGCGGTGGCCAGGAGGCTTGATTTCCCGGAGCCAGAAGGCCCTACGAGTGACACCAGCTGCCCGGCATGCGCGGTGAGGTTGACCCGGTCCAGTGCGGTGGTGGTTCCTGTGCCGTCCGGGTATTCGAGGGTCACGTCAACCAGGTCCAGGGGAGCGGGGGTGGGGAAAGCAGACATCGGGTTTCCTTTCAGGAGAGTGGGTTTTCAGTTGCCGCCGAGAGCCAGGAGGGCATCCACCCGGGTGGCGCGCCGGACGGCCAGGGCGGCACCGGCAAGGCCCAACGCGATGATCCCGACGACGGGAAGCACCGTGGTGCCAACGTTCAGCAGGAAGGGGGCGGCCTGCGCGGCCAGCGTTCCCGCAGCAACACCCACGGCACCGCCGGCTGCGGCCCCTGCCAGCAGGACGATGGCGGCCTGGGCCATGGCGTCGCGGAGGATGTAGGACGCGGGCGCTCCCATGGCCTTCAGCACGGCGATGTCCCGGGTCCGCTGGATGGTCCACACGGTCAGGAACGCCACGATCACCAGCGCGGCGATGCCGTAGAGGAACGCCTGCATGAGGGTCAGCGACCCGTTCTCGCTCTTGTAGGACCCCAAAGCCTGGAAGGACGCGGTACGGGATTCGCTGACCGTGCCCGCCGCGGCATTGGCCGCTGTTTCGTCCACGGAGGCACCGTCCGCAAAGGTGACGGCTACAACCGTGGCCAACTGCCCGCCGTCGGACACGTGCGCCACCCTGGACCACGGGGGAAGGTCCGTCCACACCACGCTGGTGTGCGAATACCACTGGTCCGGGACCACCGCGGCGACGGCAAGTTCCACGCCGCCCACGCCTACCGTGTCGCCCTGCTGCACGGACAGCGCGTCCGCCACCGAGGCGCCCAGCACCGCCGTCCCCGGTGCCACCGGGGCAGGCGCCAGTGAGCTGCCGGCCGGGACCCCGAAGACAGCGACGTTGGCCGTCCCGGAACCGTCGGCGGTCTGCAGGCGGGTCTGCGTGATACCCAGCGGCTCTGCGGCGGCCACCCCCGGCTGGTCCTTCCAGCGGTCCACCTGCCCGGCGGTCACCGAACTCTCCGTGTACGAGGCCTTGGCGGTGCCCGTACCCGGTGCGCCGAACGCCACTGCGTCAACGGGCCTGGACCCGGCGGCTCCGCCGAGCTTGCCGATGGCGGACGTGGACTGCTCGGCCAGGCCGGCCGTCAGCCCGGTCAGCATCACCAGCAGCAGGGTGATCAGGGCTACGACGCCGCCCATCATGGCGAACCGGCCTTTGGCGAAGCGGATATCGCGGATTGCCAGGAACACGTTGTTCTTCTCTCAGCAGGAGTGGAATTGAGTAATTCCACTCTCCCGCCGTGGTCAGGCCCTGGCATCGCGGGGATGGTTGATCCCCGGCGGCCATGGGGTGGATTCCGGAGTCAACCGTTTGGTTGATCCGGCGCTGCGGGCCCCGGCATAAGCTGGGGGAATGCCCGCCACGCCCTTGCTGAGATCCCCCGACAGAACCGGCGGAAGCCCGCAGCGGGGGCCGCTGGATGCCGTGGAAAATGCGTCGTCGGCAGCAATCCTGAAGGTCCTGCGGGTCACCCTGCACACCGGATTCGCGGTGCTGCTGGGCGTGGCCCTGGTCCGGATACTGCTGGCCGGTGGTCCGCTGCGCTGGCTCTGGACGGCGGTGGCGGTGGTCCTCGCCGGGGTGTACCTGGCCGGAACGGTCCTCGAGAAGCGCCACGCCGAGGGCCGGACCAGCATGGATCCGCGCCGTTTCGCCCTCCTGTGGCTGGTGCTGGTGACGGGTTTGTGGGCCGTCTTGCTGGCCGGCAGCGCCGACTTCGCTTGGCTGGCGTTCCCTATCTTTTTCCTGCACCTGCACCTGTTGCCCCGGGGCCGGGCGCTGCTGACCATTGCGCTGATGACGGTGGCGGTGATCGCCTCCCAATGGGTTGCCAGCGGCGCCCCCGTTCCACATGTGGCTGCCGTTGTGGGGCCCGCGCTTGGCGCCATTTTTGCCGTGATCACGGGCCTGGCCTACGCCGCCCTGTACCGCGAGGCCCTGAACCAGCGGCGGGCGGCCGATGAGCTGCGCCGGACACGCGAGGAGCTGGCCCGGTCCCAGCATGAAGCCGGGGTGCTGGCGGAGCGGGAACGGCTGGCCCGCGAAATCCACGACACCCTGGCCCAGGGCCTGTCCAGCATCGTGCTGCTGGGCCGGGCGGCCGAACAGTCCCTGGCCGGCGGCGACTCTACAGCGGCTGCCTCGCAGCTGGAGCTGGTACAGCGGACGGCGGCGGAGAACCTGGCCGAGGCGCGCAGCTTTGTCCGCGGATTGTCGTCCCCGCAGCTGGAGGGGAGCACCCTGGTGGACGCGCTGCGCCGGCTCTGCGCCGCCACCGAGACAGGGGCCGCCGCAGCCGGGTTGCCGCTGCGCTGCCGGGTGGAGGTGGACGGCGATCCCCTCGAACTTCCCCAGCCGGTCCGGGTCACCCTGCTTCGCGCGGCCCAGGCGAGCCTCGCCAACGTCCGCGAACACGCCGGGGCGCGCACCGCCGTCGTGACCCTGGCCTTCCTGGGCACCGAGGTGACCATGGACATTTACGACGACGGCGCGGGCTTTGATCCGGACGCTGCGGCGGCTGCCGCGCACGGCGGCGGGTTCGGTGTGCGCTCGCTGCGGGAACGCGTGGCCGCCCTGAACGGCTCGCTTGAGCTGGAATCCGCTCCCGGCGAGGGCACCGTGGTAGCCATCCGGCTGCCGCTGGAGGACCGGTGACGTCCACGGCCGAGGTCCGGGTCCTGCTGGTGGACGACCATCCCGTGGTCCGGGCCGGGCTGCGGGCCATGCTGGCAGGGTTCGAGGGGATCGCCATCGCCGCCGAAGCATCAGACGGGCGGGCGGCGCTGAAGGAACTGGACCGGCTGTCCGCGTTGGGGGAGCCGCCGGACGTGGTCCTCATGGACCTGCAGATGGGGAAGGGGATGGACGGGGTCACCGCGACGGCTGAGATCCGCAAACTGCCGGCGCCGCCGCCGGTGCTGATCCTGACCACGTACGATACCGACGCGGACATCCTTGCTGCCGTGGAGGCGGGCGCGAGCGGCTACATGCTGAAGGACGCACCGCCCGAGCAGCTGCGGCAGGCCGTCCTGCAGGCTGCGGCCGGCGGCACGGTCCTGGCGCCGAGGGCTGCCGCTCTGCTGATGGACCGGATCAGCAACCCCGGCACCGCGCTGACCCCGAGGGAGGTGCAGCTGCTGGAGCTGCTGGCCACCGGCCTGTCCAACCGGGCCATCGCCAAACAGCTCTTCGTCTCCGAGGCGACAGTGAAGACGCACCTGGTCCACATCTACGGCAAACTCGGCGTCGACAACCGCACCGCGGCCATCGCCGCCGCCACCCAGCGAAGGATCATCCGGCCGCCCGGTGGCAACGGCTGATCCGTCCCGGGCCCCTGACAAAATTGCGGACGGGCAGCAAGGCCCTGTTGCGCTGCGGCTCCCCGGCCTAGAATCACGGCCATGGCCACCCCACAGCAGCCGCAAGCCGAGACCCTCACCGAGGACGAGTGCTGGCGTTACCTGGAGTCCGCGTACATTGGCAGGCTGGCGGTGATCAACCGGGCGGTTCCGGAGATCTTCCCGGTCAACTTCGTGCCAGTGGACCGCACCATCCTGTTCCGCACGGCCCCCGGCGCGAAGCTCAATGCCATGCTCAGCAGCACGCCCGTTGCCTTTGAAACGGACGGGCTGGGCACCTACAGCACCGAGGTGTGGAGCGTGGTGGTCAAGGGCATCCCCGGGCAAGTGCCTGAGGGTGAGGCCCCCGTTGAGCTGGCCGACCCGGACCGTGAACCGTGGCTGCCGGGCCCCAAGGACCACCTGATCCGCATTACTCCCACCGAAGTCACCGGCCGTAGGTTCCCCGTGCATTCACGGACCCGCTGGTGGCCGCCCCTCGATTTCTCGTCCGACTGGACCTGAAAAATACAACTGTTGACCAGCGACAGCAGTACTCAGCGACCGGGATCTATGGACTGATCTATTCCGGTAGAGCTCCCTGGCAGGCGCCGGTGATCGAAGCCATTGGTAGTGCCCCCGGCCTTTGGCTGGGGGCACTACTTTGTGTGCTGGTCATCGCCGAGCGGTCAGCCGCCGGCGGCGAAATTGAGGATGAGTCGGATGGAAAGTGCGAGCACCGCGAGCAGGCCCACGACGCCAAAGAGGTTTTGCCACCACTTGTTGCGTAGCGATCCCATCAGGTCGCGGCGGTTCGCCATTACCACGATCAGTGTGGCCAGCAGGGGTGCGACGAGGATCGTCAGTGCCTGGGCGATGACGATGACCTGCACCGGTGAGGTCTGGAAGATGACGGTGATGGTGAGGCCGAACGCGAGGATGATTGCGCTGATCAGTTTCTGCGTGCCGGAAGTGATGCCGTTAGTGCCGCGCCGGTTGAGTGCGTCGGAGAGCATGGTGCCGCCGGCGGTGCAGTTGGCGGTCATGGCAGAGAATGCGGCGCCGGTGAACCCGATGGCGAAGATCGCAGTGCCGATCGGGCCGGCCAGCGGCTCGAAGACGCTGCCGAGTTGGCCCATGGTTGAGGCGACCTTGCCCGTGGCACCCAGTACGGACGCCGCAACGACGATGACGAGTGAGGTCATGATGCCTGGGGCAACGATGCCGGGAATCGTATCGACCATGGTGATGTCGCGGTAGTCGTCTTCGCTGCGTGCGCGTTCTTTCGTGCCGTAAGAGGTGTAGAAGGCGGCATTCACGGAGAAGTTCGTGCCGACCAAAGCGATGACCAGCAACCAGGCATCGTTCGGAACGGTGGGGATCAGCCCGGATGCTGCCGTGGCCCAGTCAGGATTGGCGATGAACGCTGAGGTGACGAAGGCAATCGCCATTACGCCAACCATCACGACGAGTACCTTTTCGATCACCCGGTAGACGTTGCGGAACAGCAGAATCGTGGCGACCAGGGCGGTGCCGATGATCGTCCACATGACGGGCGATCCGCCCACCAACATTGACGCGCCCAGGCCGAGGCCAACGGCGTTGCCGACCGAGAAGCACAAGGTGACCAGGAAGACGCCGATGCCGGCGACTACCCCGATCTTCTTCCCCAGGTGGTCCTTGATCGACTGGATGAGTGAAACGGGTGATTTGATGCCCAAGCGCACGCTCATGTCGGTGAGGAAGATCATCAGGATGGTGGAGACGACGATGACCCATATGAGCGTGTACTGGTAGCCGCTGCCGGCCTGGACGGCGGTGGCGAGGTTACCGGGTCCGAACTGCCAGGCACCGGCGACGAAGGCGGGGCCGATGAGGGCGAGTTGGGTCCAGAACGATCGACGGGTCTTTCGAGCCTCGACGCTGGCCCGGACGCTTCCAGTGGGCGGATGTCCAATCAGGGTTCCCTGCTTGCGCGAGGTGCCAGGCGTCTTCGTGTACTCAGTCACGGCGCGCCCTCCTTCCACGGGACTATTCTCCCGCTCAGTCTTCTTTGACTTTCTAATTTCCGACCTCAATGTCGGCTGGGCGGCCTGCATCAGTGGCCGTTCACTTGCGTTTCAACGCATGCAGTGGTCAAACCAGGGTGTGCGCGTTCAGCATTTTTCCGCGCACACCCTGAAGCTGGTCAGGCGGGGACGGTGACCTTGCCGATGTTTGCTTCGGCGAAGGCAGCAGCAATCTCGCCCTCGGCGCCATCGGGCAGGGGCAGGAGCGGGGTGCGGACTGTGGCGTGGTCCAGAATGCCGCGGTTCACCAGACCCCACTTCAAGGCGACGGTGCCCTCCATGTGGGACCCGCGGTGGTAGACGTTCTTGGTTACCGGGAGCAGCCGCTCGTGAATGGCGTGGGCACGCCGGTAGTCCTGTGCCTTGCCGGCGTCGATCAGTTCGACGAGCAGTTCGGGGGCGATGTTGCCGTAGCCGACGAGCAGACCGTCCACATCGAACATCGTTGGCAGCAGGTATTCGTCGTGGCAGGACAGGATTTGCAGTTCCGGGTGCGCGGCGCGCAGTGCGGGGATCTCGGTGTACCACCGGCGCATGTTCCGGACACCGTTCTTCGTAGCAAAGACGCCCTCCTGGCCGGCGATCTCCAGTTGGGTGTCCAGGTTGTAGCTTGCTTTGGTGTTGTCGGGGTACTGGAACAGGATCAGCGGCAGGCCGGACTCTTCATAGATCTCCTTGTAGCGCGACTGCGGCGCGCCGTCCTGGTATCCGAAGCGCAGCCACCCGTGCGAGGGGTAGACGAGACCGGCTGATGCGCCGGCTTCGACGGCCTTCTTGGCCTCGAGGGCAGCGGTCTTGTTGCCCTCCTTCGTGATGCCGGCCACGACCGGTACGCGGCCGTCGGTCGAGGCCACAAATGCGCGGATGACATCCAGCTGCTCCTCTTCGGTGAGGAACGTGCCTTCGCCGGCGTGGCCCAGGACCACGAGGCTCTTCACGCCCTCAATCGATCCGAGCCACGAACCCAGGCGCTGGATCGCAGCGAAGTCGACAGCGCCGTCTTCGGTGAACGGGGTGACAGGTGCGGGGCTGAGTCCGCGGAGATCGAGTGACATTGCAGCTACCTTCTTCTCTTCATTGATGGTCGGCAATCCCGCTGATGTGAGAACGTTTGCGGGAACGTTTTCAAGTTTGCACGTGTCGCATCTCACTGTCAAGGGAACGTTTGCATGTAAGGGGTCTAGAGTGTCTGTAACACCTCTGCTGACCAGGAGAACCGCCATGGAACCGGCCGCTACCGGCAATGTCGTCACTCTAAAGGACGTCGCCGCGGCCAGTGGCGTGAGCATCTCCACGGCCAGCCGCGCCCTTGATGAACGGACCACCTCCCGGTCCGCGGCCGCAGTCAACGTCCGGAAGATAGCGGAAGAGCTCGGGTACCGGCGGAATTCTTTCGCCTCAAGCCTCCGCCGCGGTGAGACCCGAACACTGGGCGTCCTCGTCCCCCGCCTCAGCGATACCGTCATGGCACTGATGTTCGAAGAGCTGGAGCGGGCTGCTTCCTCCCGGGGATACTTCGCCATGGTCGCAACCAGTGGTGACGACCCGGTGGATGAACGGCGGGCAGCCGAAACCCTGCTGGACCGGAACGTGGATGGACTCATCCTGGCCACGGCGCGACTCGACGACGAACTTCCCAGGCTGCTGCGGGAACGCCGGGTGGTTCACGCGCTGGTGCTGCGCACTGACGGAGTGAGCCCCTCAGCGCTCGGTGATGACGAATTGGGCGGCTATCTCGCAGTGCGCCACCTGCTTGACCTGGGTCACCGGGACATCGCCGTTGTCACCGGCCCCGACTTCACGTCGACCGCGAACGCGCGCCTCGCCGGTGCCCGAAAGGCCATGGACGAATCCGGGAAAAGCCTCCCCGGGGCGTGGACACTTGCCGGTGGGTACGGGATCGAGAATGGATTCGAGGCGGGCGAACAACTGCTGGGAACGACGAACCGCCCGACCGCCATCTTCGCCGCAAACGACAACATCGCCATGGGAATAATGGCCGCAGCCCACCGCCACAGTCTGCGGATCGGGCCGGATCTCTCCCTCGTCGGATACAACGACACACCCCTCGCCGCCAGGCTTCCCACGCCCCTGACCTCAGTCCGAGTGCCCCTGGACCAGATCGCCCGCACAGCCATCGACCTCCTTACCCACCCGGATACAGAAATGCGCGTACGAATATCGACCCCCACGCTTATTCCGCGAGACTCAACAGCCCCACCACCTCCCTAGCACCGGCGGGGGAGCCTGAGCATACCGCCCGCCCCTAGACCATGCGCCACCTGCCTCGGTAGCGTGCACCCATGACCATCAAGCTGGAAAATGTGGGCATCGCCGTCCGGGACCTCGAAGAAACCATCGCCTTCTTCACCGATCTCGGCCTCACGGTGGTGGGGCGGGATACCGTCAGCGGCGAGTGGACCGACACCGCCGTGGGCCTCGACGGCAACCACGCCAAGATTGCGATGCTCCAGACACCGGACGGCCACGGCCAGCTGGAACTCTTCGAATACATCCACCCGGACGCGATCGAGACGGAACCCACGCTGCCCAACGAAATCGGTATGCACCGCGTGGCCTTCTCCGTGGACAACATCGACCAAGCCCTGGGGATCGCCGCGAAGCACGGCTGCCACCCGCTGCGCGGCGTGGCCACCTACAAGGACATCTACAAGCTCTCCTATGTGCGCGGGCCCAGCGGCATCATCGTCATGCTCGCCGAAGAATTGAAGAAGTCCCCGGCGCCAGAGGAGCAGTAGCGTCCAGGGCGGGCATGTCTGGGCTGGGCACGTCCGGGCCGGGCAACTTCGAGCCGAGAAGCTGAAGGCCTGCGGCCGCGGGGCTGCCTTCGTCCGCCGCGTACATCAGGACGCGGTGCCCGGAATCGTCGGGCTGGGCCAGGACCTCGAAGTTCAGCTCCAGGATGCCGACCTCTGGGTGGTGCATCTGCTTCACGCCCGACATGCAGTTCTGTACCGGGTGCCTGGCCCACAGCTTGGCGAATTCCGGGCTCTTCAGTGTCAGTTCACCAACCAGCGCCGTCAGCTCAGCATCGTCCGGAGACCTGCCGGCGAGCAGCCTCAGCGACGACACGGCCCTGGCGGCTTCCTCCTGCCAGTTCGAATAGAGGGCGCGGGTGTGCCCGTCAAGAAACAGCAACCTGGTCATGTTCGGGCGCCCGGCCGGGACGTTGGGGCTGTCAAAATCGAGATGCCCGGCCACGAGTCTGTGGCCCAGCGTGTTCCAGGCCAGCACCTCGCTCCGCCGACCCAGCACCACCGCCGGAGTGGCGGCCATGGAGTTGATGAGGCGGAGCGTTCCTGGCCGTACCCGGTCGGGCCGGGACGTGCCCCGTCGTTTTGCCTTGCCTGGCCGGGCAAGGTTCAGCAGGTGGGTCCGTTCGTCGGCCGTCAGGTTCAGCGCCCGGGCGATCGCCTCGATCACTGACTCGGAGGCGTTGCTGCTCAGCCCCTGTTCAAGCCTCGTGTAATAGGTATTGCTGACGCCGGCGAGCAAGGCCAGCTCTTCACGGCGCAGGCCGGGAACCCTTCGGGCTCCGTAATTCTTCAGGCCCACATCCTCCGGTTGCAGTGCTGCCCGCCGGACGCGCAGGAATTCCCCCAGTTCGCTTCCATTACCCATGCCCCCAGTCTGCCCGGGGCGGACCGGGATTGTCCTGTCCCTGCCAGTGCTACCCACAACGTGGTGTGGCTGCCGCTCCGCGATTCCCACAGGCTGAAACGGACAACGCAACCCTTACCAAGGAGCCTCCGTGACCGCACCGAACAGCATGGACAGTCAGCCCACACCAGCCCCCGCACCGCCCACGCAGGCCATGACCGGCAAACAGCGCCTGGCCCTCACCGTCCTGCTCACCGCCAGCTTCACCCTCGCGGTGGATTTCTCCATCCTGAACGTCGCCCTGCCCACCGTTGGCGCCGACGTCGGCTTCAGCCTCGAAAATCTGCAATGGATCGCCACTGCCTTCGCGCTGTGCGCTGCCGGGCTTACGCTGCTGTTCGGCCGGGTGGCCGACCTGGCCGGCCGCCGCCGGATGTTCATCATCGGCATGGCCCTCCTCGGGGCAGGCTCACTGCTGGGCGGCATCTCCATCCACCCCGCGCCGCTGATCATCGCCCGCATCGCCCAGGGCATTGCGACGGCGATCGTGGTGCCGGCAGCCCTGTCCTTGCTGCTGTCCGCGTTCCCCGAAGGGAAGATCCGGGAACGCGCGCTGGGCCTGAACGGCGCCCTGATGGCCGCCGGATTCACCACCGGGGCCATCCTGGGCGGGCTGCTCACCGACCTGCTCAGCTGGCGCTGGGCATTCCTCATCAACATCCCGGTGGCAGCAGCCGTGCTGGTCCTTGCACCGCTGGTCCTCGCCGAGAGCAGGCCTGACGGAAGAGCCCGGCTGGACGTTCCCGGGGCCGTCACGGTCACCCTCGGACTGCTGGCGCTGGTTTTCGGGCTCACCCGTGCGGCCGAGACCTCCTGGACCGACCCCGCCACCCTGGTGGCCTTGGCGGCAGCCGTCCTCCTGCTGGCCGTATTCGCCGCGGTGGAACGCCGTGCGGCCGCACCGCTGGTACCGCTGGCGATCCTCAAACGTTCCACAGTGGCTTGGGGTAACTTCGCCGGAGTCCTGGCCTTCGTTACCGAGACGTCGCTGGTCTTCCTGCTTACTCTCTACCTGCAGCGGGTGCTGGGCTACACCCCGCTCGGTACCGGACTTGCCTTCGGGGTCCTGGGCCTGGGCACTGTCCTGGGCGGCGTCCTGGGGCCGAAGATCATCGCCCGGGTGGGCAGCAAGCGGGCCATCGTGGCCGGGTTCGTGGTCCAGGCGGCCGCCACTTCCTCTCTGGTGCTGTTGGGCGGTGATCCTGCGGCCATCATCCTGCTGCTGGCCGCGACGTTTGTTGGGGGTGTCGCGAACCTGGTGGTCATCGTCGGATTCATGGTTACCGCCACCTCGGGCCTGCCCGAAGAAGAGGCGGGCCTCGCCACCGGGCTGGCCACCATGAGCCAGCAGATCGGCATCACCCTGGGCATTCCGGTCATGAGCGCCATCCTCACCGCCCAGCTCGCCGCCCTTGGATCAACGGCGGCGCCGGCCATCCTCGCCGGCGTCACTACAGCCATCTGGGCCAACGCCGGACTCTGCCTAGCATCCGCCCTGGCGGTTGCCTTCTTCCTGCGGCCGGCAGCGACAAAAGCCTAAGTGCGCCGCTGCGCAACCAAGAGGACCACGACGACGGCGGGTTGCGGCTTTCCGGAACCCGTTCCCGGTGCCGCGCGCCGCCGTCGTCCGCGTGTTTCGGAAGGTGCGGCTACTGAAGGCCCTGCCGCGCCAGGTCCGCCGTGACGATCCGGGCGAGTTCGGTGGCGCCGGCCCGGTTGGGGTGCAGGGTGTCACCGGTCATGAACAGGGCCAGCGTTGCCTCCGGACCGATCCCGGTGAAGTAGGCGGATGAGAGCACATTCAGGTCCACCAGCGGGATGCCTTCCTCCTCTGCCAGGGCAACGGTGGAGTGCCGGTACCAGCGGTCCACGGAGGAGTGCACGCCGTCCACGAAATCGGTGGCGCGGCCCTGCGGGGTCACCAGGACCGGCGTGGCGCCGGTGGCCGCCACCTGTCTGACCATGTCCCGCATGATCTCCTTGAACTCAGCCTCGGTGGTGGCGTTCTTGGCGGCGGTGTCATTGATGCCCATCTCCAGCAGGAACAGGTCCCCGGGCTTGCTGTACTGCAGGATCGCTTCCAGCTGGCCGTCGTTGCGGAAACCGCGGGCGATCTGCCCGCCGGTGGCCATGTTGCGGACGTCGAACTTTTCGGAATCGACGAACTCCGGCAGCAGCTGGCCCCAACCGCCCTGGGCGCTGGAGTCCAGCGGGTAGTAGCTGGCCACGGTGGAATCGCCGCCCACCCAGATGGTGGGGTCCATCTGCGGATGGCGTGAGACCTTCTCGATGTCCAGGGCGCTGAGCGTGAAGGCCGTGCCAACCTTGCCTTCCGTGACCAGGAGATTGAGCTGGCCGTCGGTCACCGGGATCTCGAAGGATGCCGTGGCGCCGTTTCCGGTGAGGTTCATTTCCTGGAAGACGCCTTCGGCGGCGACGCTGGCCCGTGAAGTATCGCCGAGGGTGACGGTGACCCTGTACAGGCCCTCCTTGAGATCCACGTTGAAGGTGTTGCTGCTCTTGGTGCCGAACTCCAGGAACCGGACGGCATCGCTTCCCACCCCGTTTCCTTTAGCCGAAACGTTGGCCATGTGCTCAGGAGTGTTGAAGCCGTAGCGCCGTTCCGGCGTGTAGGCGTCAGCGGCGCTGACGCCCGTGTAGCCCTTTTCCACCGGGCCGCTGCCGAAGTCGAACCTGTAGTTGCTGGGTTCGGCCTGGGCTGCCGGCGCGGAGAACGCCAGCCCGGTGCCGCTGGCCAGTGCGGTGGCGGCAAGGCAGCAGGCCAGGGGCTTTTTGTAGTTCGGGGTGCGGGTGCCACGGGCAGGACGGGTTTCGGTCACGTTGATCTCCTTTGATAACGGGTGGGTGGGGCGGGATGGTGTTGTATCGATTCAAAATACGGGCAGTGAAGCTCTCGGGATACTGAAGAGAGAGAAGTGGGTCCGGAAGGTTCGGAGCCGCTATTACAACAGTTGTAACAGCGGTCGACTTTACCGGTCAAGAGATTTTGATCGTTTTCTGTGATGTTTTGGTGCTTCATGTTGCTACGCCCAGAACCCTAGGAGGGGCGGCCGGCTGGTGATTCACGCTCGCCCGCGGCCCCGGCACCCGAGCCGCCGCTCGCCGTCGTACGCCAAAAAGTTGGCACCGGGGCGGAGCCTTTCGCGCCCGGGGCTGTTAGCGTGGAGGCCCGGCAATGGAGGAGCAACGATGACCACCAACTCACCCGACTCACTGCCTGATGACGAGTCCCAGGCGGGGGAGAACCAGGAAAAGCGCGACGGCGGCGTGCCCGGCGGGAAGGACGGAGTGGGCATCGGTGCCGACGCCGAGCCCAACACCTTCGAGCCCGAAGAGGACCCGGATGCCACGAAGGAGCCGGACGGCGACTGAACCGCAACTTCTGCCTGTACCCGGGCTCAAATTTGAGTCAAGATTCCGTTTAAGGGCCGGAATCGACATTTCCGGAGGTTACCAGCGGGTAGATTTTTAGTTGCTTCCAATTCCCCCAATGCGGAGGCAACAAGGAGGCCCCCGCGCTCGAGCTTCGACTCGCGTGGGGGCCTTTCCTCATTCACCGGGCCTACCAGGCCAGGTCCTCTGCCCCGAGGGAGCAGAACCGCGGAGACGTCCGGGAGCCCGAGTCGACAAGTTCGCGCAGCTGCCGGGCCGCAGTTCCCGGATCCTTTGCAGCATCGGACTGGCCCATGGCGGTTGCAAGCTTGCCGGGGTGGACGGCCCAGCAGCGGACCCGCCCCTGGAGTTCCTGGGCCAGCGAAACGGTGAGCATGTTCTGCGCAGCCTTGGAGACCTTGTAGGCGTAACTGGTGGACAGGTCGGCGAAGTCGCCATTCGCCTGAGCCGACACCGAACCCAGCCGGGAAGACACGTTGACAATGACGGGATCAGGCGCGGCCAGTAGGTTCGGCAGCAGGAACTGCGTCAGCCGCAGCGGACCGGCCACATTCACATCCAGAGAATTCAGGAGGCCGTCCGCCCCGATGGCACCCAGCTTGCCGTGCGGGGCACCCTGTGCGGCGTTGTTGACCAGCAGGTCCACCTGCCGCTGGCCCACGGCAGCCGTAAGCGCGTGCGTCGGTTCGGAGCGCACGTCATGCAGTACGGGTACGACGCCGGCCGGCCAGGAGCCGCCCGCAGGTTCGGCTGAGGTGCGGGTCAGGGCAAGGACGTCCCACCCGTTCTCCGAGAGTTCGCGGACGGTCGCCAACCCCAGACCGCGGTTGGCCCCGGTGACCACGGCGAGCCTGCCCATCGGATCAGGCAAGGTCTTCCGGGGCCGCAGCGACGGCAGGCTGGGCCGACGTCACCAGGTTGTAGTGCTCCACCACCGGGAAGGGCTCGTAGAACCGGTGCAGCAGGGCCCGCCACTGCTGGTATTCGGGGGAGCCGCGGAAGCCTTCGGTGTGGTCCCCAAGGGTTTCCCATTCAACCAGCAGCAGGTAGGTGCTGGGGGACTCAATCGAGCGCGACAACGAAAGGGAGATGAAGCCGGGCATCGAAGAGATGATGTGGCGGGCCTCGCCGAAGGCAGCCTCGAACTCTTCTTCCTGGCCGGGGATGACAGGCAGCAGGGCGTGCTCGGTAATCATCCCGCCATTCTGGCAGGTTTTCGGCCCCTCCCGGGCCTGACCTGCTGTAATGCAAAGAACCCCGGCCGGAACTGGGCGTCCGGCCGGGGTTCTGCAAACCGTAAAGGTTCTAGCGCTCCAGCAGGGAAACGTCGCGGACGGCGCCCTTGTCCGCGGAGGTTGCCATGGCCGCGTAGGCGCGCAGCGCAGCGGACACGTGCCGGTCCCGGTCCTTGGGCTTGTAACCTCCGTTGACCAGCAGCTTCTCGCGGCGCTCAGCCAGCAGCTCATCGGAAACTTCCAGCTGCAGGGAGCGCTGGCTGATGTTGATGCTGATGATGTCGCCGTCTTCCACCAGGGCAATGGTGCCGCCGGAGGCAGCTTCGGGGGAGATGTGCCCGATCGACAGGCCGGAAGTGCCGCCGGAGAAGCGGCCATCAGTGATCAGCGCGCACTTCTTGCCCAGGCCGCGGCCCTTGAGGAACGACGTCGGGTAGAGCATTTCCTGCATGCCCGGGCCGCCCTTGGGGCCTTCGTAGCGGATCACCACCACGTCGCCTTCCTTGATGCCCTTGTTCAGGATCTTTTCCACGGCTTCGTCCTGCGACTCGCACACTACGGCGGGGCCGGAGAAGGTCCAGATGGATTCGTCCACGCCGGCGGTCTTCACCACGGCGCCGTCCTCTGCCACGTTGCCGCGCAGCACGGCCAGGCCGCCGTCCTTGGAGAAGGCGTGCTCCACCGAGCGGATGCAGCCTTCCGCAGCGTCGGTGTCCAGGGACGTCCACTCGTTCGACTGTGAGAAGGCGGTGGAGGAGCGCACACCGCCGGGGGCCGCGTGCCACAGGGCCTGCGCTTCCTCGGTGGCCTTGCCGCCGCGGATGTCCCAGTCGTCCAGCCAGCCGTCAAGATCGGTGGAGTGCACGGAATGGACGTTCTTGTGCAGGAGGCCGCCGCGGTTCAGCTCGCCCAGCAGCGCGGGGATGCCGCCGGCGCGGTGCACGTCCTCCATGTAGTAGGTCTTGTTGCCGGCAACGTTCGGGGCCACCTTGGCCAGGCAGGGCACCTGGCGGGACTTTGCATCCATCTCGGCCAGGCCGTAGTCCACGCCGGCTTCCTGGGCCGCGGCCAGCAGGTGCAGGATGGTGTTGGTGGAGCCGCCCATGGAGATGTCCAGCGCCATGGCGTTGTCAAAGGCTTCTGCGGTGGCGATGTTGCGCGGCAGGACCGAGTCGTCGTCGCCGTCGTAATAGCGCTTTACGAGCTCGACGACGGTAGCGCCGGCTTTTTCGTACAGCGCCTTGCGCGCGGTGTGGGTCGCGAGGACGGAGCCGTTGCCCGGCAGGGCCAGGCCGATGGCCTCGGCGAGGCAGTTCATGGAGTTGGCCGTGAACATGCCGGAGCAGGAACCGCAGGTGGGGCAGGCGTTTTCTTCGATGAGGTTGATGTCCTCGTCGGAGATGGACTCGTCCACGGCGTCGGCAATCGCGTTCACCAGGTCCAGCGAGCGGACGGAGCCGTCGGTCAGGGTCACGCGGCCGGCTTCCATGGGGCCGCCGGAGACGAACACCACGGGGATGTTCAGGCGCAGCGCGGCCATCAGCATGCCGGGGGTGATCTTGTCGCAGTTGGAGATGCACACCAGGGCGTCGGCGCAGTGGGCGTTGACCATGTACTCCACGGAGTCGGCGATCAGGTCGCGGGACGGCAGCGAGTAGAGCATGCCGGAGTGGCCCATGGCGATGCCGTCGTCCACGGCGATGGTGTTGAATTCGCGCGGCACGGCGCCGGCGGCGAGGATCGCGTCGGAAACGATCCGGCCCACGGGGGCGAGGTGGGTGTGTCCGGGGACGAATTCGGTGAAGGAGTTGGCCACGGCGATGATCGGCTTGCCGATGTCCGAGTTGGCGACGCCGGACGCGCGCAGCAGTGCGCGGGCTCCGGCCATGTTGCGGCCGTGGGTAACTGTCTTTGAACGTAGTGCAGGCATGATGACTATCCTTCTCCGGCGCCGCCGCAAGAGGAAGACGGCCTTGCTACTAGTAGTGGGAGTACCAGAGTAATAGTATTTTCGCATGCAGAGTTCCGGCCGCCGTAAAGAACTGGGCCTCTTCCTCCGGGCCCGCCGGGACCAGGCCCTTCGGGTTGATTACGGCCTTCCGCCCATAGCCCGCAAGCGTGAGCGGGGCCTGCGCCGTGAAGAGGTGGCGTTCCTCTCCGGCGTGAGCGTCACCTGGTACACCTGGCTGGAGCAGGGCCGCGACATCAGCCCGTCCCGGCAGGTGCTGGAAGCGGTCAGCAGGGCACTGCACCTTTCGGACACCGGCCTGGACTACGTCCTGTCGCTCGGCGGATACGCCTCCGCAGGACCAAGCACGACGGCGGCCGCCACCGCGCCTGCCCACCTCCAGCGCCTGCTCGACGCCTTGGACCCGAACCCGTCCTTCGCGCTGTTTCCGGACTGGGGCGTCGCCGGCTGGAACAGCGCCTACGCGGCGCTGTTCCCCAACATCGCCACCGTTGCCCCCGCGGACCGGAACCTGCTGTGGCTGGTGTTCACGGACCCCTATGTCCGGAACCTGCTGCCGGACTGGGACGTGACCAGTAAGAGGTTCCTGGCCGAGTTCCGTGCCGAAACCGGGCAGCGCTTGGGGGATGTGGACATCAAGAACCTGGTGGAGCGGCTCAAGGAAGCAAGCCCGGAATTCAGGGAAGGCTGGGACCGGTACGACATCCTGGGCTTCGAGTCGCGCGAACGGCTCTTCCACCACCCGGCAGTGGGAGTGCTGCAGCTGGAGCACCACCAGCTCTCGCCGTCGGACCGGCCGGACCTGCACCTGGTGGTCTATACGCCGGCGCCCGGGAGCGACGCGGGAACGCAGATGGCGTCCCTTATTGCCGCGGCAACCTAGCGGCCTGCCGGTGCGGGTGCCATTCTGGACAAAGCGCCAGACCCCGCGGCCCCGCCCGGCGCCCTGCTGCTCCCGCAACGCATCACGGCCATGATGTGGAATTGAGGTCCAGGCATGAATTCGTCCGCTGAAATCAGTGTCACCGCTGTCCGGGTTGCCGACCTGCTGGCCGACGGTGAGCTGATGCCGGTGTACGTGCACGTCATCGACCACCCGGAGGGACGCGTTCTGGTGGATACCGGCCTGACCCGGCTTCATCCTGCGGTGGCGGACATGGACCCCCGCCTCTACCCGGAGGGCTACCAGGAGCTGGACACCGGAAACGTGGACATCGTGGTCAACACCCACCTGCACTTTGACCACTGTGGCGGCAACCATCTCTTCGCGGGGAAACCCATTTATGTGCAGCGCCGGGAACTCGATGACGCCCGCACCCAGGAGGACTACACCATTCCGGAGTGGGTGGACCCGCCGGGGATCAACTACGTGGCCGTCGATGGCGAGCTTGAACTGCTGCCCGGGGTGCGGCTCCTTCCCGCACCGGGCCACACGCCAGGGTCACAGATCGTCGTGATCGACCCGGGCGCAGTCCTCACCGTGATCGCCGGTGACACGGCGGTGTGGTTCGGTGAACTCGACAATCCCCGCACGGAGGGCCAGCAGCTGGTGCGCTCCCTGAACCCGGGCACGGTGTGGCTGACGCACACGCACACCCCCTGGAGGCCCGGGTCCACAATCACCGTATAAACGACAGAAAAATGGCGGCGAAACCGGTCTGGTTTCGCCGCCATTTTAAGGATGCCAACTCGGCGGTAAAGGGTCCGCCGGGGCTCAGTTCAGATCAAACCGGTCCAGTTCCATGACCTTGGCCCAGGCAGCCACGAAGTCGTGGACGAACTTCTCCTTTGCGTCGCCGCTGGCGTACACCTCGGCCAGGGCTCGGAGCTGGGAATTGGAACCGAACACCAGGTCCACGGCGGTGGCGGTCCACTTCACCTCGCCGGTGGCCACATCCGTGATCTCGTAAACGTTCTCCTCATTCTCCGAGGCCTTCCACTTGGTGCCGGGGGAGAGGAGGTTGACGAAGAAGTCGTTCGTGAGCGCCTGCGGCTTGTCGGTGAGGACGCCGTGGCCGGAGCCGCCCACGTTGGTGCCCAGGGCGCGCATGCCGCCCACCAAGGCCGTCATCTCCGGTGCGGAGAGGTCCAGCAGGTAGGCCTTGTCCAGCAGCAGGGTTTCGGGCTGCAGCTTCACCCCGGGACGGATGTAGTTCCGGAACCCGTCCGCGCGCGGCTGCAGGTAGCCGAAGGACTCGACGTCGGTCTGTTCCTGTGCCGCGTCCGTGCGGCCCGGACGGAAGGGCACCGTGACGGGGACCCCGGCGTCGGACGCTGCCTTTTCAACCGCCGCGGCGCCGCCGAGGACGATCAGGTCCGCGAGCGAAACCTTCTTGCCGTTGCCCTGGCCGGCATTGAACTCCTCCTGCACGCGCTCCAGCGTCTGCAGGACGGTGGCGAGCTGCTCGGGCTCGTTGGCTTCCCAGCTGCGCTGCGGCTCCAGCCGGATCCGGGCGCCGTTGGCACCGCCGCGGCGATCCGTCTTGCGGTAGGTGGCGGCGGACGCCCACGCCGTCCCGGCAAGCTGCTGGACGGTCAGGCCGGAATCCAGGAGTTTCGCTTTCAGATCGGTGATGTCCGCCTCGCCGATGAGGTCATGGTCGACGGCGGGAACGGGATCCTGCCACAGCTGCGCTTCCGGAACCCACGGGCCGAGCAGGTGCGGGCCTACCGGGCCCATGTCGCGGTGCAGCAGCTTGTACCAGGCCTTGGCGAACGCGAGCGCGAACTGGTCCGGGTTCTCCAGGAAGCGGCGGGAGATCTTCTCGTACTCCGGGTCCACGCGCAGCGACAGGTCAGTGGTGAGCATGGTGGGGCGGTGCTTCTTTTCCGGGTCGTGGGCGTCCGGGATGATCTTCTCGGCATCCTTGGCCACCCACTGCTTGGCGCCGGCGGGGCTTTCCACCAGCTCCCACTCGTGCCCGAACAGGATCTCGAAGAACCGGTTACTCCACTGCGTGGGGACGTCCGTCCAGGTCACTTCCAGGCCGGAGGTGATGGTGTCCGCACCCTTGCCGGACCCGTACGTGCTCAGCCAGCCCAGGCCCTGGGACTCGAGGTCCGCCCCTTCCGGTTCCGGGCCCACATGGTCGTCCGCGCTGCCGGCGCCGTGGGTTTTGCCGAAGGTGTGGCCGCCGGCGATCAGCGCCACGGTCTCCTCGTCATTCATGGCCATGCGCTTGAACGTTTCGCGGATGAACGCCGCCGCTGCCAGCGGGTCCGGGTTGCCCATGGGCCCCTCCGGGTTGACGTAGATCAGCCCCATCTCGGTGGCACCCACTTCATCGGCCATTTGGCCTTCGGCGACGTACCGCTCGTCGCCCAGCCAGGCGTCCTCAGGGCCCCAGAAGATCTCCTCCGGCTCCCACACGTCCTCGCGGCCGAACGCGAAGCCGAAGGTTTTGAAGCCCATGGACTCAAGGGCCACGTTGCCGGCGAGGACCAGGAGGTCTGCCCAGGAAAGCTTCTGGCCGTACTTCTGCTTTACCGGCCACAGGAGGCGGCGGGCCTTGTCCAGGTTGGCGTTGTCCGGCCAGCTGTTCAGCGGCGCGAACCGCTGGCCGCCGTCGCCCGCTCCGCCGCGGCCGTCATGGACGCGGTAGGTGCCGGCCGCGTGCCAGCTCATCCGGATCATCAGTCCGCCGTAGTGGCCGAAGTCCGCCGGCCACCAATCCTGGGAAGTGGTGAGAACCTCGGTGATGTCCTGTTTGAGCGCTTCGACGTCGAGTTTCTGGAATTCGTTCCGGTAGCTGAAGTCCGGGCCCAGCGGGTTGCCGGCCGGGTGGTTGGCGTGAAGAACGGAGAGGTCCAGCTGGTTGGGCCACCAGTCGGCGATGGTCCGCGGCCGGTGCCCCTTGGGCTGGGGAGCGTCGATGGCCGGGTTTTCGCTCTCGCTGCCCTGCGCCGTGGCGCCGCCGTGAACCACGGGGCAGCCGCCTTCTGCGTTCTGGCCAGCAGCGTGGCCGGCACCCTGGGCGCTCCCGGACGCGGGGAGCGGAGGATGCTCTTGGGGATCGGTCATGTGCTTCTTCCTTCCGTTGGGCCGAGGCCGCGGTTGGACTCGGGCAGCCGGTGCAACCCTCCCATTTGAACATAGGCGGCTGGGCGGATGAGACCCCTAATTTCGGGTCAATCTGCCGCCGGGCCTGTGATCCGCGGCATTGCCGGACACAGGACCGCCGCAGCGTTCCGCCGTCCGCGTAACAGTCCCGCCGGGGTGTTTCACGGAATATCTTCCTGGTGCCGGGGCTTGTCGCCTAAGGGGCCTTTTGCGGTCCCATTCACGGCGCGATGCAGCGCGCGGGCCTCCGCCACAGCGTGAGGCCGTGCTGGCGCGCGGACAATCAGCACCTACCAAAAGGAGCACTATGACCATCGGAGCAGGAACAGCAGCGGGCAGCGGACGGACGGCACTGGTGGTGGGGGCCACCGGGATCTCAGGCTCTGCCCTGGTGGATACCCTGGTAGACGATGGCTGGTCAGTCCTGGCACTGTCCCGCCGGCCCGGACCCCAGCGCGCAGGCGTCACGTGGCTCTCCGCAGACCTGACCTCGGCTTCGGCCCTTGCCGCCGTGCTTGCTCCGGAGAACCCCTCCCACGTCTTCTTCACCGCATGGTCGCGGCAGGCCACCGAGGAAGAGAACATTGCCGTGAATGCGGGCATGGTACGTGACCTCCTCGCGGCGCTGCGGGGAAAGGACGTGTCCCACGTTGCCCTGATGACCGGGCTCAAGCACTATCTGGGACCGTTCGAGGCCTACGCTGCCGGGGAAATGCCGGACACGCCCTTCCACGAGGAGGAACCGCGGCTTCCGGTGAACAACTTCTACTACGCCCAGGAAGACCAACTCTGGGCCGCGGCGGAGGAGCAGGGGTTCACCTGGTCCGTGCACCGCGCCCACACCGTGATTGGGCACGCGGTGGGCAACGCCATGAACATGGGCCTCACCCTCGCCGCGCAGGCCACGCTGTGCCGGGACAGCGGGCAGCCATTCGTCTTCCCGGGATCTGAAACCCAGTGGAACGGCCTCACGGATATGACGGACGCCGGCCTGCTTGCCGAGCACATGCTGTGGGCCTCCACCACTCCGGAGGCCGCGAACGAGGCCTTCAACATCGTCAACGGCGATGTTTTCCGCTGGCGCTGGATGTGGCCGAAGCTCGCAGCCTACTTCGGCTTGGAGTGGGAGGGGTACCAGGCGGAGCCCCGCACCCTCGAGCAGTCCATGGCGGGGCGAGAGGACCAATGGCGAGAACTTGCCGAGCGCCACAATCTCACAGAACCGGACCTGGACCGCGTGGCATCCTGGTGGCACACGGACGGCGCCCTGGGGCGGAACATCGAGGTGGTGACGGACATGGGTAAGAGCCGTGACGCCGGCTTCACCGGGTACCGGCGGACCCTGGACGCCTTCACCGCACTGTTCGACCGCTACCGTGCGGACCGCCTGATCCCCTAGTTGGAACGCTGCCGCCGGGCAGCCGTCACGCCGATTCCCGGATGGCGTCGGCAACGCTTTCCAGGTGCAGCCGCATGGCCTCAGCGGCGCCTTCGGGATCATGCCGGCACACGGCGTCGATGATGGCCAGATGCTGGGGAAGGGAAACGTTGGGGCGCCCGGGCTGCCGTGCCAGCTGGAACTGGAACCGCACCGCCTGGCCGCGCAGCCGCTGGATGGTGGCCGCCGCCGTGGCCTGGGCGCTGACCTCGATGATTTTGGCGTGCAGCCTCTGGTTGCAGGCCGAATAGGATTCGCGGTCGCCCCGCGCCACGGCATCTTCCATCTGCCGGGCGAGGTCCCGCAGTTCCTGGGACCCGGCGTCGGTGATCCGCTCAGCGGCTTTCCTGGCACAGAGCGCCTCCAGCGCGCCACGAACCTCGGTGATCTCCACGGCTTCCTCGATGGAGACGGCCCTCACCCGCGCGCCCCTGTTCTGGACGCGCTCCACCAGGCCTTCCACACTCAGTTCCGCGAGGGCCACCCTGACGTTTCCGCGGCTGGCCCCGTAATCGTCTGCCAGGTCGGCTTCAACGAGCCGCTGCTTGGGCACCAGTTCACCGCTGATGATGGCCTTGCGCAGGATTTCCACCAGCTGCGGAGCCGAAAGGGTGGGCCCTTCGGTCTCAGGAATCGTTGTCATGCTGCCCCTTGTCTCTGGCCGCCGTGCCACCCATTGTAAACAATTTTGTCACCCCGCCCGCTCTCGCCCCTCACCTCAACTGTGCGAAAAATCATTAAAGGGATTGCTAACAATTTAGTTAATGGTTATCGTGTGTGTACTGCATCACCATCAATTGAGAGGGAACGTCGTGGTTCCAACAGCTATTCGAGACGTACGCCAGGCCGGCCCCCGCCGGGCGGGCAGCCAACTCGCGGTGCCGTGCTGGTTCATGCGCGGGGGCACGTCCAAGGGCCCCTTCTTCCGGGCAGAAGACCTGCCCCGGGAGGTGTACGCCCGTGACAGCGTCCTCTTGGCGGCCATGGGTTCGCCGGATCCGCGCCAGATCGATGGCTTGGGCGGGGCCCACCCGCTGACCAGCAAAGTGGGCATCGTGGGCCTGAGCCAGCGGCCCGGCGTCGACCTGGAATTCAGGTTCGCCCAGGTCCAGCCGGACCGGGACACCGTGGACACCACTGCCAACTGTGGCAACATGCTCGCAGCCGTGGTGCCGTTCGCGATTGAATCGGGCCTGCTCAATCCCGACGGCGACATCACCACCGCACGGGTCCTCACCCTGAACACCGGGCTGGTGGCCGAGATTGCCGTCCCGACGCCGGCGGGGGAGGACGGGCGCTACGTCGAGTACGGCGGGGACGCCACCATTGACGGTGTTCCCGGTGCCTCGGCCGCCGTCGTCATCAGCTTCCTCGACACGGCAGGGTCCGTCTGCTCATCGCTCCTGCCAACAGGCCACCTGACCGACTCCGTGGAGATCGGCGGCTTCGGCCCGGTGGAGGTGACCTGCATCGACAACGGGCAGCCGCTGGTGATCATTGACGCCACCGCACTGGGGCGCACGGGCCGGGAACCCGTCGTCGACCTCAACGCGGACACGGAACTGAAAGCGCGACTCGAAGCACTCCGGCTCAGCTGCGGAGAACTGATGGGCCTCGGCGACGTCACCGCGAAAAACTACCCCAAGATGACGCTGGTCTCCCCGCCGGCGGAGGGCGGGACCATCGGTACCCGCAGCTTCATCCCGCACGTCTGCCACGAATCAATCGGCGTGCTCGCAGCGGTCACCGTGGGCACGGCGGCGGTGCTGGCCGGAACGGTGGCCCACGCCGTCGCAAAGCTGCCCCGCGGCGGGACCCCCACGGTTTCGGTGGAACACCCCAGCGGTGAATTCAGCGTCCAGCTGGAACTCGATCCCGCAGACCCCGGCTGCGTGACCAAGTCCGCGCTCATCCGGACCGCGCGCCTGATCATGGCCGGTGACGTCATGGTCCCGGCCCACCTGTGGCAACCCCAGTCCTCCAAGGAGCAAGACCTGTGATTATCGATATCCACGGCCACTACACCACGGCCCCGCCGGCCCTCGGCGAGTGGCGGGACCGGCAGGTGGCCGCCCTCACCGACCCGGCGCAGGCCCCGCTGCGCTCGGCGTTGAAGATTTCCGACGACGACCTGCGGCACAGCGTCGAACAGAACCAGCTGCGGCTCATGGACGAGCGCGGCATCGACCTCACGGTCTTCTCGCCCAGGGCGTCCTTCATGGCGCATCACGTGGGGACCTTCGAGACGTCCTCGGAGTGGGCGGCGATCTGCAACGAGCTCTGCTACCGCGTCAGCCAGCTCTACCCCGAGAGGTTCGTCCCCGCGGCCATGCTGCCCCAGTCGCCCGGCGTTGATCCGGCCAGCTGCATCCCGGAGTTGACCCGCTGCGTGGAAGAGTACGGCGCCGTTGCGCTGAACCTGAACCCGGATCCGTCCGGCGGGCACTGGACCGCTCCGCCGCTCACTGACCGCTACTGGTACCCCATCTACGAAAAGATGGTGGAGTACGACATCCCTGGCATGGTCCACGTGAGCACCAGCATCAACCCGGCGTTCCACACCACCGGAGCCCACTACCTGAACGCCGACACCACCGCGTTCATGCAGCTGATCCAGGGGGACCTCTTCGCTGACTTTCCCACCCTGAAACTGGTGATCCCCCACGGCGGCGGGGCTGTCCCGTACCACTGGGGGCGTTTCCGGGGCCTCGCCATGGCGCTGAAGAAGCCACCGCTCGAAGAGCACCTTCTGGGCAACGTCTTCTTCGATACGTGCGTCTACCACCAGCCAGGCATCGATCTCCTCCTGGACGTCATCCCCACCAGGAACATCCTGTTCGCCTCGGAAATGATCGGCGCCGTCCGGGACATCGACCCCTGCACCGGCCACAACTTCGACGACACCGCACGGTACATCGAAGCGGCAGGGCTGGCCGAACCCGATCTGGCAGCCATCCAGGAACACAACGCCCGCACCGTCTACCCCCGCCTCAACGCACTGCTCAAGCAGCAGGGCCGCTGACGCTGCCGCCAATCAAGGAGCAGAACCATGCAGGAACTAGGAGTTGTCCACCGCACCATTACCCGCGCGGCGGAGGTGGACGTCAAGGCACTATCGGAATTCGGCGTCAGCACCATCCACGAAGCCATGGGGCGGCTGGGCCTGATGCGGCCCTACATCCGGCCCGTCTACCCCGGCGCAGCCCTGTGCGGCACTGCCGTGACGGTGCTGCTGCAGCCCGGAGATAACTGGATGATGCACGTGGCCGCGGAGCAGGTCCAGCCCGGTGACGTGCTGGTTGCCGCCTGCACCACCGAAAGCGAGGACGGGTTCTTCGGCGACCTGCTGGCCACCTCACTGCAGGCCCGCGGTGCCGCCGGCCTGGTGATCGACGGCGGCTGCCGGGATGTTGCCACCCTCCAGGAGATGGACTTCCCCGTTTTCAGCCGCGCCATCAACTCCAAGGGCACCGTGAAGGCCACGCTCGGCTCGGTCAACATCCCCGTGGTCTGCGCGAATGCCCTGGTGCACCCCGGCGATGTGGTGATTGCCGACGTCGACGGCGTCGTGGTGGTGCCCGCAGCCCGCGCCTCGGACGTCGCCGCGGCGGCGCGCAAACGCGAAGACAACGAAGAGTCCAAGCGCCGGCGCTTTGCCGCCGGCGAACTGGGACTGGACATCTACTCCATGCGTGAACCCCTTGCAGCAGCCGGGTTGCGCTATGTCGACTGACACCGGAAAGGAGCAGAGTATCTCCATGGAGACTTTCACCAAGACTCCCGGGTGGCTTGACTGGTATGCCAACCCCTCCACGCCGCGCTTCCAGCTGCCTGCCGGTGCGGTGGACGCCCACTGCCATGTCTTTGGCCCGGGCGCAGAGTTTCCGTTCGCGCCGGAACGTAAGTACACCCCGTGCGACGGCGGCAAGGAGGATCTGTTTGCCCTGCGCGACCACCTGGGTGTCAGCCGCAACGTCATTGTCCAGGCAACCTGCCACGGGGCGGACAACAGCGCCATGGTGGACGCCGTCCAGTCGGCAGGCGGCAGGGCCCGCGGCGTCGCCACCGTCCGGCCGGACATTTCCGAAGCCGAACTCCGCCGCCTGGATGAAGCGGGGGTGCGGGGCGTCCGGTTCAACTTCCTCAAGCGCCTGGTGAGCTCCGCTCCCCAGGAGGATCTGGCCGAGATTGCCCGGAAGATCGCGCCGTTGGGCTGGCACGTGGTGATCTACTTCGAAGGCGAGGACCTGGAGGGGCTGGAAGGCTTCTTCGGTTCGCTTCCCACCCCGCTGGTGGTGGACCACATGGGCAGGCCGGATGTCACCAAACCCGTGGACGGCCCCGAGTTCAGCAGGTTCCTGCGGTTCGTGGACCGGAACGATGTGTGGGTCAAGGTGAGCTGCCCGGAGCGGCTGAGCGTGAGCGGGCCTCCCGCGCTGGACGGCGAGCAGCACGCGTACACCGATGCGGTCCCGTTCGGCCGGCGCGTGGTCCAGGAATTCCCGGACCGCGTCCTGTGGGGCACCGACTGGCCCCACCCAAACCTTAAAGGGCACATGCCCGACGACGGCCTGCTGGTGGACTACATCCCGCAGGTGGCCGTAACCACCGAACAGCAGCACCAGCTGCTCGTTGCCAACCCCATGCGGCTCTATTGGCCGGGCGAAGACGCCCGGGCCTAGCCGGCACCCCCCGAACACACCAGAGGACTCCAATGATGCACTCCAATGCTGCGAACCGGCTCGACCGGCTTCCCATATCCCGCTTGCACAAGATCACCCTGATCGCCGTGTCCTTCGCCTACTTCTTTGAGTTCGCGGACATCAACAGCTTTGCCACCACGGTCCCCAAGCTCGTGAAGCTGTGGGGCGTCACCATCAACCAGATCGCCTACGTCACTTCGCTGTCCTTCGTGGGCATGTTCTTCGGCTCCCTGATCGCCAGCTGGCTGGCTGACCGGTGGGGACGCAAGAAGGCCCTCGCCATCACCACCGTGTGGTTTTCGGTCTTTTCCTTCGCGGCGGTGTTCTCCTGGGACATCATCTCCCTGGGCGTCTTCCGGGTCCTGACCTCGGCCGGCCTGGCGGCGATGACCGTCGTCGCAGTGATCTACGTGAACGAGATCTTCCCGGCTGCGGTCCGGGGCAAGTACCAGGCGTACGCCATTGTGATCGGCATCTGCGGTACGCCTGCCACCAACCTCCTGGCCAGCTGGGTGGTTCCGCTCAGCGACTGGTCCTGGCGTTTGGTCTACCTGTGGGGCGCCATGGGCATCGTTTTCCTCCTGTTCAGCCGGCACCTCAAGGAGTCACCGCGCTGGTTTGAGAGCAAGGGCCAGTTCGACAAAGCTGATGCGCTGCTGACGCAGATGGAAGCGCAGGTCACCGCCGAGAAGGGGGCATTGCCGGAACCTGCCCCTGCTCCCGCTGCCGCCGCAGCCACGAAGAGCAAACCGAAGGCGTCCTACAAGCTGCTGCTCCAGAAGAAGTACCTTGGCCCCACCATCCTCCTGACGGTGCTCTGGGTGACCCAGACCATCGGGTTCTTTGGCTACTCCTCGTGGGCACCGACCCTGCTGGCCCAGGAGGGGTTCAGCGTCAGCGATTCGATCTTCTACGTCGCTTTGACCACCGTGGGCGCACCGCTGGGTTCCTACCTGGCCTCCCTGGTGACGGACCGGTTCGAACGCAAGTGGTGCCTGGTGGTCTTCGGAACCACCATCGCCGTGTGCGGCCTGTTCTACGGGCTGACGTTCAACCCGGTCCTGATCGTGGTCTTCGGTTTCCTGGTGAACCTCTTCGAACGCGGCTATACAGCCTTGGCCTACGCCTACTCGCCAGAGGTCTTCGACACCGCCGGACGTTCCCTGGGTACCGGGGTCTCCTATGGCCTGGGCAGGCTCTCCAACGCAGCGGGTCCGCTGATCATCGCAGGCCTCTACACGGGAAGCGGCTACCAGAGCGTGTTCTACTTCATCGCCGGTACCTGGCTGTTCGGGGCGGTGGTCCTGGCCATCTTCGGACCCAAGACCCGGCCCAAGCCCCTTGCTACCAATGTGGCGAAGGATGCTGTGGCCCCCACCATCGCACAGTAGGCAGCACGATCCTTCGGGACCTTCTGAAGCGGACACAGCTCCCGGCCGGGTGCTGTGTCCGCCCGCGTGGCGGGCTCCTTCAAGGGTTCTTTGGGCACCGCCTACCCCGTGGGCGGCAGCGGCGGCCTGTCCTGCGACAAGGACGGCAAAGTCACAGAGGTTACCGAGTTCCAGGAGGACACCGCCAAGGCCGCCGACTTCTGGACGTAAGGAAAAGCAGCCCGCACCGGTATGGCCCCGGTACGCCCACAGTGAACCGCAGTTTTTCCCAGCCAACTCGCAGGATCAACAGCTTCCAGCGGACGTAAACTGACGCTCGCACCACGTTTTGTGGACACTCCGTCAGTGGGAGCCACGCATGCTCTGGAAGTTGCTTGTTGAATACCTGCGGCCGCACCAAAAGCTGCTGGCCGCCGTCGTCATTTTCCAGCTGGCGCAGTCCATCGCGTCGCTGTACCTGCCCACCCTGAACGCGGACATCATCGATGAGGGCGTGGCCAAGGGCGACATCGGGCACATCCTCAGCCTGGGCGGGGTGATGCTGGGCGTCACGCTGCTGCAGATCGTGTGCTCGGTCATCGCCGTATACTTCGCGGCGAAGGCGGCCATGGGCGTGGGCCGGGACCTGCGCGGGGCCATCTTCGAACGGGTGGGCGGGTTCTCCGAGCAGGAGGTCACCAGGTTCGGCGCGCCCAGCCTGATCACCCGCTCCACCAACGATGTGCAGCAGGTCCAGCAGCTGGTCCTCATGTCCGCCACCATGCTGGTCGTCGCGCCCATGCTCAGCATCGGCGGGGTGATCATGGCCATCCGGCAGGACGTGCAGCTGTCCTGGCTGATCGCCGTCGCCGTCCCGGTGCTGCTGGTGGCTGTCGCGCTCATCACCGTCCGGATGGTGCCGCTGTTCCGGGTCATGCAGAAGCGGATCGACACCGTGAACCGGGTGCTCCGCGAGCAGCTCACCGGCATCCGGGTGGTGCGGGCGTTCGTCCGCGAGGACATTGAGACGGCCCGGTTCGGCCAGGCCAACGAGGACGTCACGGACACCGCGCTGCGGGCGGGCCGGCTGATGGCGCTGGCGTTCCCCACCGTGATGCTGGTGCTCAACATCTCCAGCGTGGCGGTGATCTGGTTCGGGTCGTTCCGGATCGAGGACGGGTCCATGCAGGTGGGCACCCTCATCGCGTTCCTGAGCTACCTGATGCAGATCCTGATGTCCGTCATGATGGCCACCTTCATGGCGGTGATGATCCCGCGCGCGGCCGTCTCCGGGGACCGGATCGGCCAGGTGCTGGGCACGGAGTCCAGCGTCCGGCCGCCGGTGAGGCCCCGGAGCAGCAAGGTGCGTCGCGGCGAGTTGGAGATGGCCGACGTCGGATTCGCCTACCCGGGTGCCGATCAGCCGGTCCTCACCGGGATCAGCTTCACTGCCAGGGCAGGGCAGACCACCGCGGTGATCGGCAGCACCGGCGCGGGCAAGACCACGCTGGTGAACCTGATGCCGCGGCTGTTCGATGCGACCTCCGGCTCGGTCCGGATGGACGGGGTGGACGTGCGCGAGCTGGACCCGGACCTGCTGTGGGGGCACATCGGCCTGGTGCCGCAGCGGCCCTACCTGTTCAGCGGTACGGTCCGCAGCAACCTGCAGTACGGCAAGCCGGACGCCACGGACGAGGAATGCTGGGAGGCGCTGGACATCGCCCAGGCCCGGAGTTTCGTGGCGGAGATGGACGGCGGGCTGGACGCGCCGATCAGCCAGGGCGGCACCAACGTTTCCGGCGGGCAGCGGCAGCGGCTGGCCATCGCCCGGGCGCTGGTGAAGCGGCCCGAGCTGTATATCTTTGACGATTCCTTCTCGTCCCTGGACACCGGCACGGACGCCCGGCTGCGGCAGGCCCTCAAACGGAGTACGTCCGGTGCCACCCTGGTGATCATCGCCCAGCGCGTCTCCAGCATCGTGGACGCGGACCAGATCCTGGTGCTCGACGACGGCAGGATCGTGGGGCGCGGAACGCACAGCGAGCTGCTGGAAACCTCGGAGACGTACCGTGAGATCGTCTCCTCCCAGCTGGCGGCGGAGGAGACGGTATGAGCCCGGAACCCACTCCCGCAAGCGGCACCAAAGCCGCGCCCTCCCCCGCAACGGGTGGCGCCGCCGTCGTACGCATTCCCCGGCCGGCAGGCGGACCGGGGCGTGGCGGACCTTTTGGCGGGATGAACATCCCGGCGGAAAAGGCGATGAACTTCTGGCCCACCGCCAGGCGGCTGCTGGCGACGCTGCAGCCGGAGAGGGCGTGGCTGCTGCTGGTGTTCGTGACGGCGGTGGCCGGGGTGGCGCTGTCCGTAATCGGGCCGCGGCTGCTGGGTGAGGGCACCAACCTGATCTTCGCCGGCGTGGTGTCCAAACAGCTGCCGCCGGGGGTGACCAAGGAGCAGGTGGTCGCCCAGCTGCGGGCCTCGGGTGACGGGCAGCGGGCGGACATGCTCAGCGCCATGAACCTGGTGCCGGGGCAGGGGATCGACTTTGCGGCGCTGGGCAGCGTGCTGACGTGGGCGCTGGTGCTGTATGTGCTGGCGTCGGCGTTCATGTGGATCCAGGCGTACGTGCTGAACGGGGTGGTGCAGCGGACGGTGTTCGGGCTGCGCGGGGAGATCGAGGCGAAGATCCACCGGTTGCCGCTGCGGTACTTCGATTCGATCCAGCGCGGTGAGCTGCTCAGCCGGGTCACCAACGATGTGGACAACATTTCGCAGAGCCTGCAGCAGACCATCAGCCAGGCGGTCACGTCCGTGCTGACCGTGGTGGGCGTGCTGGTGATGATGGTGATCCTCTCGCCCACGCTGGCGCTGATCGCGCTGGTGACCATTCCGCTGACGCTGGTAATCACGGCGCTGATTGCCAAGCGCTCGCAGAAGCTGTTCGTGGCCCAGTGGAAAAACACAGGTGAGTTAAATGGACAGATCGAGGAGACGTACACCGGGCATGCGCTGGTGAAGGTGTTCGGCCGGCAGCAGGAGGTGGGGGAGCGGTTCCGGCAGAAGAACGCGGAGCTGTATGAGGCGAGCTTCGGGGCCCAGTTCATTTCCGGGCTGATCATGCCGGCCATGACGTTCATCGGGAACCTGGTGTACGTGGGGATCGCCGTGGTGGGCGGGCTGCAGGTGGCGTCCGGGGCCATGCAGCTGGGCGACGTGCAGGCGTTCATCCAGTACTCGCGGCAGTTCACCATGCCGCTGGCGCAGCTGGGGTCCATGGCCAACCTGCTGCAGTCCGGGGTGGCGTCGGCGGAGCGGGTGTTTGAGCTGCTGGACGAGGAGGAGGAATCGGTGGAGCCTGCCGCCTCTGCTGCGCCGGTGTTCGGGCGGGGGCGGCTGGTGTTCGAGGACGTGTCCTTCTCGTATTCGCCGGAGAAGCCGCTGATTACTGGGTTGTCCTTGGTGGCGGAGCCGGGGCAGACGGTGGCGATCGTTGGCCCTACGGGTGCGGGCAAGACCACGCTGGTGAACCTGATGATGCGGTTCTACGGGCTGGATGCCGGGCGGATAACGCTCGACGGCGTGGACGTCACCTCGGTGCCGCGGCGGGAGCTGCGCTCGCGGATGGGGATGGTGCTGCAGGATACGTGGCTGTTCGGCGGGACCATCCGGGACAACATCGCGTACGGGCGGCCCTCGGCTACTGAAGCTGAGATTCTTGAGGCTGCCCGGGCGACGTACGTGGACCGGTTCGTGCGGTCGCTGCCGGAGGGGTACGACACCGTGCTGGACGACGAGGGCGCGAACGTGTCCGCGGGGGAGAAGCAGCTGCTGACCATTGCGCGGGCGTTCCTGGCCCGGCCGTCGGTGCTGATCCTGGACGAGGCAACTTCTTCGGTGGACACCCGGACCGAGGTGCTGGTGCAGAAGGCCATGAGTGCTTTGCGGTCCGACCGGACATCCTTCGTGATCGCGCACCGCCTGTCGACCATCCGCGACGCCGACCTCATCCTGGTGATGGAGGCCGGCCAGATCGTGGAGCAGGGCACGCACGCTTCGCTGCTGGCTGCCGGTGGGGCGTACGCCCGGTTGTATGAGGCCCAGTTCGCGGCGCCGGCGGCGGAAGTGTGAGCTATGGCTTTGGCTCCGTTGCCGGTGACGTACGCTCCGCCCGACGACGCAGAACGATGTAGCGGGCCACCAGCCACAGCCCTAACGGCACCAACACAATTCCGGTAATCAGCCGAAGCGAATCGACGGGCGTCCACGTCAGAAATATGGCGGCCCATACAAGCATGAAAATTCCTGCAACGAGTCCGGCAATTTGTGGTCTAGTATTCATTTTCGCAACTCCTCACGTCTGTAAAGGTCCTTACGCTATTATTCACGACAGACCATTCCAGTAATCCATGAACTCCAAAGCCAATTTGCCATACCCCATCCGCTGTAGAGGCCACCCGTGAAGACCTGCATCACGCCCGTGGCGACCGAAAGCTGACAGCTGATGGACGCGAGAGGTTCCCCTCCATTCTGGAGGTGGGCGACATGTTGGCCGTTGATGTAGACATCGAGCCAGCCTTCGCAAGCGTACGGGTCATTGTTGGTCCAAAGGGCTGATTTTCCGTTCCACCAGATGCAAAAGGAGTAGTACTGACCGGCCACATCATCTGTCCCCGGGGTGTCAGAAGGAGCGGCCTTTTCCGGCCCCAGATGGCTTAGATTCGTTGGACCTGCTGGCGAAGCTTCGGAGCGGACGGATCCGAAAGACGCACCGGCAGGAATAGCGGCCGAAGCCGGAGTCAACGTTCCTAAATGCAGAGCTGCAATGGTCGAGAGGACAATGACAAGTCTTCGGAACTTATCGATTTCATTGAATCCCCCAATTCGTAAATCATCGTCGCCTGTCGGCGCCGACTCAACCAAAGTACATGTGTCATAAGTGCATGACAAATACTGTCAATTACGATGGGCAGTGCGCCGAAGGCTGTGCCGATGACTAAGCCGGGATGATTATCTCGGGTGGCCCGGCGCCGAGTCCTAGCGTCAGTGGCCAGTCGGTTGGGGTCAGCGTCTCCGTTCGGCCTTTGCGCGGCTGGACGTAATTGCTTCCCTGATGATGCGGTTCTACGGGCTGGACGGTGGGCAGATCACGCTGGACGGCGTGGACATCACGACGATGAGCCGGCACGACCTGCGCTCTCGGATGGGGATAGTGCTGCAGGATGCATGGCTGTTCGGCGGGACCATTCGGGACAACATCGCGTTCGGCCGTCCGGGGGCGTCTGAGGCGGAGATCCTGGAGGCGGCGCAGCCGACGTACGTGGACCGGTTCGTGCCCTTACTGCCGGACGGGTACGTTACCGTGCTGGACGACGAGGACTCCAACGTCTCTGCCGGGGAGAAGCAGCTGCTGACGATTGCCCGGGCGTTCCTGGCGAGGCCGTCGGTGTTGATCCTGGATGAGGCGACGTCCTCGGTGGCCACCCGGGCCGAGGTGCTGGTGCAGAAGGCCATGAGCGCGTTGAGGTCCGACCGAACATCCTTCGTGATTGCGCACCGCCTGTCCACCATCCGCTACGCCGACCTCATCCTGGTAATAGAGGCCGGGCAGATTGTGGAGCAAGGCTCGCACGCGTCATTGCTTGCCGCCGGTGGGCGTACGCGCGGTTATACGAGGCACAGTTCGCGGCTTCGGTGGCGGAGGTTTGAGTAGACTTCGTCGGGATCGGTCTGCGCCAGTCGGGTTACTGCCGACCAACGGCATCTGGGTGGACCTCAAAGCCAAAAATGGTCCCTGCGTCACCAAGCGCATGGTTTCGTCCACAGACAGCAATCATCATCCAAAGACGCTCGACGGTGTCGGCGATGCGTTTGTTGATCGACGTGTGCAGATGGTCCCACGGTGCGCTCTTCAAGGGATCTTCCATGGCCGCTGTGTATGCCGCTGCTATATGCCGATCTTTGAGCACAGCGTCCTCCATTCGCTGCCAGTAGACGCTGGGACTTTCCCATGGCTGAGGTGTGTCTCCAAGCGGTCGAGATGGTAAAAGCGCCCGGACTGGCCATATCTACCGAGAGTGTTGATGAGCGGGATGACGACGGCATCAGCCTCAACCTCTGCCAATAGGCCGCGTACGTATAACGTGCTGACGGCCGTTCGCCGCGAAAGCTCTGTCATGACAGATGAGTGCATGTCAGCCAAGTTGTGACCAAAGCCCTTCATCTCGGCTTTGGTGGGCCACGATTGCCTGGTGTCCAGAGATGCAAGCCCGAGCGTGAGCTTGTAGAGCTTTTCGACACCGATTGAAAGCATGGTCAAGATGGGGTCTCGCGTTGTATCTAAGAAAGCGGCCGTACGAACCACGCGCGTTCCATAAGCCAACAAATTCCTGGCAGAACTCATCTCTTCAATGAGCGCGAACGTCTTTTCGGTGTCTAAGTGAGGTAAGGACACCGCTTCACCTTAGCTTTCTGGCGGTCAGGATACCCTCCGGGCCATTCTTTCCCTGGTGTTGGTATCGCCGCAATTGCGACGAGTAGCCGATCGAGATCAGAAGCAACCTCAGTCACAGGTAACTCTTTACCGTCGCGCGCAATGCTTCGGTGTGCTCGTAGATCTCCTCAAGCGAGCTGATGGGAACGCGGGTCTCTTCTTTGTTGTCATCGAATATGCCGATGTACTTCTGGGTCCGGTTGAAGTGCAGGCGCGCGATAGGCTTCCGGTTGTTGTCGTCCAGGAGTACTGCGAAGTAGGACTTTGCGTCGCGCTGCGCTACGCGGACAGGCTTCACCTCGCTGCAGACGATCGCGCGTACGATCTGGTAGCCCTCGATTTCCTCAAGTGTTGTTTCCAGCGCGTCGACCTCCGCAAGATCCGCTTCGGCAACCGGCGTGCTGGTAACAGCGGTGGGGATGGTTGCCTCCTCGGTCTGCGGAAACCCGGGGTTGCCAAGAGCTTTCTTCAGACGTTCGTTGACCTGGTCATTAAGGAATTGCTTAGTCGCTTTGGAAACCAAGGTGGTGAACTGCTCCCGAACCTTTTGCGTGTAAGGACCGGTGTAGACCCTTGTGGTCAGGAACTTGACCCACTCATCCTCTGGTTCCTTGAACTGCGCTGCGAGCGTTCGCTTAAGTTCGCCGATGTATTTCAGTTCTCCGGCAGCACTGATAATCGAATCCAGATCGAAGACGTCTTTGGACAGTTTTTGGAGTTCAGGGATCAGCGACTGGTCGATGTCGTTCAGATCCAGGACGAGGAACGGCTTGGCATCCATGCGGTTCGGAGCGTCCAAGTCAGTGAAGAACTGGTAAACCTCTCCATTCGTCAGGATCGCAATGCGAGCATTGGTCACCGCGAAGTAGCGGAAAAGCTGTGAAGCATGCTCGATTTTCACGGGCTCAGTCGACTTCTTGCACTCGATCAGGATCTGAACTTCGCCGTCCTTGACGATGGCATAGTCGATCTTCTCGCCCTTCTTCAGCCCCACGTCCGCAATGAACTCAGGTACGACCTCCATAGGGTTGAAGACGTCGTAGCCAAGGATCGTCGAGATAAAAGGCATGACGAAGGCGTTCTTCGTTGCCTCTTCTGTTTGGATCACACCCCGCTGCTGCCGCACCTTTGCCGCCAGAGCCGAAAGCTTTTCCGCGAATTCCATTCTTACCCCCAGTAAGGCCGCTATAACTGGTCACGTCTACGTGCCAGATGCAATTTCAAGCTGTGAAGCAAAAACCTACATGTGATCAGCGACTTTTACACGCAACTCGCTATGGGCATTTGGACGCTGACCCTTCCCGGCTGCCCGACTCGTCCGAGGAGCAGACCGCAAGGAGGCCCCCGCCGTAGTACACAGACATACAGCGAAACGTGTCAGCCCCCACACGTAACCTGTTGAGATGCCCCGTTTTGCTCTTGATATAGAGTCCGTCGCCCGGCCCGTGCGCGCGCAGGCGCTCCTGGACGCGGTCAACCACCGGGTCGTCATTGCGGACGGCGCCATGGGCACCATGCTGCAGGGCCGGGACCTGTCCCTCGAGACGGATTTCCAGAATCTGGAGGGCTGCAACGAGATCCTCAACGACACCCGGCCGGACGTCATCGCGGACATCCACGACGCCTACTTCGCCACCGGCATTGACGCCGTGGAAACCAACACCTTCGGCGCCAACTGGTCCAACCTCTCGGACTACGGCATCGATGACCGCATCGAAGAACTGGCAAACAAGGGCGCCAGGATCGCCCGCCAACGCGCCGAAGCCGCCGAAGAAACAGACGGCCGCATGCGCTGGGTCCTCGGCTCCATGGGCCCAGGCACCAAGCTCCCCAGCCTCGGCCACACCACTTACGACCACCTCAAGCAGACCTTCGCCCTGCAGGCAGAGGGCCTGATCGACGGCGGCGCGGACGCGTTCCTCATCGAAACCAGCCAGGACCTCCTGCAGACCAAGGCCGCAGTCAACGGCTGCAGGCAGGCCATCGTCTCCAAGGGAATCCGCCTCCCCATCTTCGTGGAGGTGACGGTTGAAACCACCGGAACCATGCTCATGGGCTCCGAAATCGGCGCCGCGCTCACCGCCTTGGAACCGCTCGGCGTCGACGCCATCGGCCTGAACTGCGCCACCGGCCCGGACGAGATGAGCGAACACCTCCGCCACCTCTCCAAGCAGTCCACGGTCGCCATCGCCTGCATGCCAAACGCCGGCCTGCCCGTCCTCGGCCCCAACGGCGCGCACTACCCGCTCTCGCCCGCCGAACTCGCCACCGCGCACGAACAGTTCGTCCGCGAATTCGGCCTGGGCCTGGTGGGCGGCTGCTGCGGTACGACGCCGGAGCACCTGGCCGCCGTCGTCGAACGTCTAGCGCCCTTCCGCGCCAAGGCCGTGGAGACCGAAGACAAAACAGCACCGGCACGAATTCCCACCGAGCGCGAAGCCGGCATCGCCTCCCTCTACCACCACGTGAACTTCGACCAGGAGTCCGCCTACCTGGCCATCGGCGAGCGCACCAACGCCAACGGCTCCAAGGCCTTCCGCCAGGCAATGCTCGAGGAGCGCTGGGACGACTGCGTGGACATCGCCCGCGAGCAGGTCCGCGTGGGCGCGCACCTGCTGGATGTCTGCATCGATTACGTGGGGCGCGACGGCGTCGCGGACATCAAGGAGATCGTCTCCCGGTTCGCGTCGGCCTCCACCCTCCCGCTTGTCATCGACTCCACGGAACCGCCCGTCCTGCAGGCCGGACTCGAGCTCATCGGCGGCCGCCCAGTGGTCAACTCCGTCAACTACGAAGACGGCGACGGCCCCACCAGCCGCTTCGCCCGCATCATGCCGCTGGTCAAGGAACACGGCACCGCCGTGATCGCCCTGACCATCGACGAACAGGGCCAGGCCCGCACCACCGACGGCAAGGTCGCCATCGCCTCCCGCCTGGTCGACTCCCTGGTAAACGACTGGGGCATGCGCGTCGAGGACATCATCGTGGACGCCCTCACCTTCCCCGTAGCCACGGGCCAGGAAGAAACCCGCCGCGACGGCATCGAAACCATCGAGGCCATCCGCCAGATCACCACCAAGTACCCCGGCATCAACACCACCCTCGGCGTCTCCAACGTCTCCTTCGGACTGAACCCGGCCGCGCGCATGGTGCTCAACTCCGTGTTCCTGCACGAAGCCGTCCAGGCCGGCCTCACCAGCGGCATCATCGACGCCGCCAAGATCGTCCCGCTCGCCTCCCTCCCGGAGGAGCAGCGCAAGGTGGCCCTGGACCTCGTCTACGACCGCCGCGAGTACGACGCCGACGGGAACGTCACCTACGATCCGCTGGCTATCATGCTGGACCTGTTCGCCGGCGTCGACACCGCAGCGCTGAAGGACCAGCGCGCCGCGGAACTCGCCGCCCTGCCCACCGGCGAACGCCTGCAGCGCCGCATCATCGACGGCGAAGGCAAGGGCCTCGAAGCGGACCTGGACCTGGCCCGCAGCGAAGGCATGAGCCCGCTTTCCATCATCAACGACCAGCTCCTCGAGGGCATGAAGGTGGTGGGCGAACGCTTCGGCGCCGGCGAGATGCAGCTGCCGTTCGTGCTGCAGTCCGCCGAGGTGATGAAGAACGCCGTGGCCCTGCTGGAGCCGCACATGGAGAAGTCGGACTCCTCCGGCAAGGGCACCATGGTGATCGCCACCGTCCGCGGCGACGTGCACGATATCGGCAAGAACCTGGTGGACATCATCCTCACCAACAACGGCTACAACGTCATCAACATCGGCATCAAGCAGGGCATCGCCGAGATCATCGCCGCCGCCGAGGAGCACGACGCCGACGTGATCGGCATGTCCGGCCTGCTGGTGAAATCCACCGTGGTGATGAAGGACAACCTGGCCGAGCTGCAGTCCCGCGGCCTGGCGAAGAAGTGGCCCGTCATCCTGGGCGGCGCCGCCCTCACCCGCGCCTACGTGGAGCAGGACCTCGCTGAGCAGTTCGAGGGCACCGTCCGCTACGCCAAGGACGCCTTCGAAGGCCTGGCCCTGATGGAACCGCTGGTCCGCGTGGCCCGCGGCGAGGACCCTAACTCCGTGGGCCTGCCGCCGCTGAAGAAGCGCATCCACCGCAGCGGCCCCACCTTCACCGTGACCGAGCCCGAGGCAATGCCCGGCCGGTCCGACGTCGTCGCTGACAACGCGGTGCCCGCGCCGCCGTTCTGGGGCACCCGCATTGTGCGCGGCGTAGCACTGAACGACTACGCCAGCTTCCTCGACGAACGCGCCACCTTCATGGGCCAGTGGGGCCTCAAGCCCGGCCGCGGCGAGGACGGCGCCTCCTACGAGGAACTGGTGGAACGCGAAGGCCGGCCGCGCCTGCGCTACTGGCTGGACCGCATCCTCGGCGAGGGCATGCTGGACGCCTCCGTGGCGTACGGGTACTTCCCGGTTGTCACCGAAGGCGAGGACGTGGTGGTGCTGCACCACGGCGAAGACCGCGACGGCGTCCTGGGCGCCGCGGGCCTGCTCGCCCCGGACGGCGGTTCAGGCGGTTCGATCGGCACCGAGCGCCTGCGCTTCAGCTTTCCGCGCCAGCGCCGCGACCGGCACCTCTGCCTGGCCGACTTTGTGCGGTCCCGCGAGTCGGGCCAGATCGACGTGCTGCCGGTGCAGCTGGTCACCGCCGGCTCGAAGATCGAGGAGTTCACCTCCAAGATGTTCGCCGCCAACCAGTACCGCGACTACTACGAGCTCAACGGCCTGGTCATGCAGCTCACCGAATCCCTGGCCGAGTTCTGGCACTCCCGGATCCGCAAGGAGCTGGGCTTCGCCGCCGAAGAACCCAAGGACAAGGCCGGCCTGTTCAAGCTGGACTACCGCGGTGCCCGGTTCTCGCTGGGCTACCCCGCCTGCCCGGATATGGAGGACCGCCGCAAGGTGGTGGAGCTGCTCAAGCCCGAGCGCATGGGCGTGATCCTCAGCGACGAACTGATGCTCCACCCCGAGCAGTCCACCGACGCGTTCGTGTTCCACCACCCGGAGGCCAAGTACTTCAAGGTGTGAGTTGCGGGTGTACCACGCACTTTGAGGGCCGAGGAGCTGAACCCGGATGAACGGGTTTTCGGCCGACGTGTTAGTTGCCTGAGACATCTGCCCAGCTCAGAGAGGGCTCAAGGAAGACGTATCTGACTGATTTGTCCGGATACGGATTCGTGTGCGATTCAGCGGGTAAGCGCTCGAGCGTTGACGCCGGCTATATGCTTTCCGGAGATACAGGGGGACATCTGGCCTTCTGCCGTTGTCGAGTCACAAGCGGAGGGCATTAGATCGTCATGGGAATTTTACGATTGCGGGCAGTAGGCATCTTCTCCTCACTGGCCGTTCTGCTCGCCGCACTTCTGGTTCCAGTGACAGCCGGTCCCGCGATGGCTGCAGACACCGCATCCATTTCCGGCGTTATCACTGCTCCTGAAGGCGAGGATGCCACCAGGATTTCCGTAACCGTGAACGTGTGCGGTTCCGGATCGTGCGTTGTAAGGACGCACGGGGCCCTTCTTGGCGGGTCATATTCGTTTACCGCACTTCCAGCCGGCCGTTACAGCCTCAGCATAGGCTTTGGAGCTGCGAGCGATTCAAACTTTCGGCCCCAGCATCATGCGGGTTCACTGAGCGAGGGGCAAGCGGCAACAATCGACGCGGTCTTGGCCCCCGGGGCCGTTGTTTCCGGAAAAGCAATCCTCCCGGCGGGAATGATGACGTCCGACGTCAAAGTTAGTGCGGGGGGCCGAGACACGCAGTTGGGATTGGATGGCGGATACAGGCTGGCGGGTATCGCGCCTGGGGACGTTACTGTTGAGTTTTCCGGCAGGTCCGGGGCCAGGATGCCCTCGACGTTCTATCCAGGAGTGCCAGACTCCTGGTCGGCCCAGCGCATACAGTTAAGAGCAGGCCAGGAAAAGAAGCTCGATGACGTGACGCTGGTTGCGGGCGGATTCATCGCAGGAGAGGCGCCGGTCGAAGCCGGGTCATGGCCGCTGCATGGCATGGTCTGTGCGACGCCATGGGGCAGTCCTGCTGATTTCAACAGGGCTGCCGCTTCACGGCAGTGCGTCACGGGCAACCCCTCTGGCAACAACTCCTACGTTATTGGTCCGTTGTGGCCGGGCGACTATCGCGTTGGTTTCTCGGGCTCCGGGGGCAGGACGAATGGCCGAGACGGTGTGACCTACGGGAATCAATGGTTCAACGCCGCATCCGTTCCGGCGTCGGCGTCCAGAGTCACGGTGGCAAACGGTCAGGTGGTATCAGGGATTGATGCATTACTGACAGCAGGAGGCTCGATTACCGGCAAAGTCCTGACATCATCAGGCGTCGCGTCGACAACCACGAGCATTCAGGTGCTGGACGCTCAGGGTTACCAGGTCGGGCAAGATTTTCCCCTAGCGGATTCCGGCGGAAAGTTTAAGGTTTCCGGGCTGGCGCCCGGCACCTACCGGGTTGCCTTCAACCGCGTTGATGGGTCGGCAACGGACGAAGCCCAGTTCTACGGGAGCGTGCATGAGTCCGCCGGGCTCGCGGCGGCCGCGACGGTGTCCGTGGCAGCGGATCAGACCACACAGCTGAACGACGCACAACTGATCTCCGGTGGGGTGCTTACCGGCAAGGTACTCGGCCCTGATGGCTTCCCGCTGACGGACACATTGGTAGAGGCATTCACCGACGACGGCTTCCTGGTCACGCGCTCCGCTTCCACGGACGAGTCAGGTCGGTTCAGTATCGGTGGCTTATCTTCAGGTTCATACAAGCTGAAAGTTAACGCGGATGCCAAGGTGCCCGGTATCGGCACGTTGTATTCGGGGAACGCGACTGAAACGACGAATGCGGCGCTATTGCAGTCGACGGTGGGTGAGTCGAAAGACGTAGGCGTCCTCACTTATTCTCCGGTCGCCGCGTCAGGGGGGCCTGGAAGTTCAGTGCCGATCATCCCATCCAGGTTCCTGGACACGCGTTCCGCCTCGGGGCCTGTCGTAGCAGGGGGTACGGTTTCATTCCAGGCCGGCGGCGTGAACGGCGTGCCCCTTGATGCCTCCGCTGTGGTCGTCAACCTTACTGCCACCGAGACGAAGTCCGACGGGTTCCTTACCGCCTATGCCTCCGGCGGACCGAAACCGAATGCCTCGAACGTGAACTTCGGTCGAGGTCAGACGGTGCCGAACCTGGCCGTCGTGCCGCTCGGTGCCGACGGGAAGGTCACGATCGCGAACACTTCATCCGGTACTACGCAAGTGATCGCTGACGTCGCTGCGTACTTCAAAGGTGGAACTCCGACGGCGGTAGGAGCATTCGGGGCCAAACCACCGACCCGGTTCCTGGACACCCGGACATCCTCGGGTCCGGTCCCTGCTGGCGGAACCATCTCGTTGCAGATCGGCGGGGTAAACGGAATCCCGTCCAACGCCTCCGCGGCTGTCGTAAACCTCACCGTCACGGAGGCAAAGTCCGCGGGGTTCTTGACTGCCTATGCCTCCGGCAAGGCGAAACCGAACGCCTCAAACGTGAACTTCGGTCCGGGCCAGACGGTACCAAACCTGGCCGTCGTACCGCTCGGTCCCGATGGGAAAGTCACGATCGCGAACACTTCATCCGGTACCACACAGGTGGTCGCCGACGTCTCCGGGTACTTCCTGCCCGGGATGCCACTTGACGCAGGAGCCTTCGGAAGTATCACGCCGACCCGGTTCCTGGACACGAGGACTTCGTCCGGGCCGGTGAAGGCCGGAGGCACAATCTCATTCCAGGCCGCGGGAATAAACGGCGTCCCCGAAAACGCTGCGGGTGTGTGGGTCAACCTGACTGTCACGGAACCGACGTCGTTTGGATACCTCACCGGATACGCCTCCCGATCCGCGAAACCGAACGCCTCCAACGTGAACTACGGCGCCGGGCAAACGGTGCCCAACCTGACCTATCTACCCATAGGTCGCGATGGCAAAGTCACGGTCGCCAACACCGAGTCCGGCCCGGGGTCAACCGTTCAAATAGTCGCCGACGTGTCAGGCTACACGCTCCGATAGGCGATTTGTTTAAGGACTCCTCAAGCCGGAGCGGATGGGCATGGACCTCAGCGACGAGCTGATGCTGCACCCGGAGCAGTCCACCGACGCGTTCGTGTTCCACCACCCGGAGGCCAAGTACTTCAAGGTATGACCGCAGCGGCTGTCATGAGCGGGTGTCGAGGTACTGCAGAATCGCCCGGGCCGTTTCCTCCGGAGCGCTGACGTGGGGGCAGTGCCCGGTGGCCTGAAGCTGCACCAGGGTGCTGTGTTCCAGATTCTTGTGCAGGTAGGCGCCCACTTCCGGCGGGGCAAGCCGATCGTCGGAGCACTGCAGAATCAGGCAGCTGGTGCGCACCTTTGTCAGTTCAGGCCGGGTATCGGAGAAAAAGGTTACCCCGGCGAAATGCCGTGCGATGGTCGGATCTGTCCGGCAGAAGCTGGCCCGCAGGTCCTCCGCCAATTCCGGCTCCTGCGGGTTGCCCATGACCATGGGTGCCAAGGCTGCGGCCCAGGCGAAATAGTTGCTGTCCAGGGATGCCAGCAGGCCCTCTATGTCTTCCCGCGAGAACCCGCCCACGTAACCGTCGTAAGGGTCATCCGTATGGCGGGGTGAAGGAGCAAGCAGGACCAGGTGGGAGAAACGGTGGGGGTCCTGCACTGCGGCGGACACGGCAATCATCGTGCCGACACTGTGGCCCACCAGGATGACGTCCTCCAGTTCGAGGGCGGCGCAGATCTCCAGCAGGTCCGACGCGTACCCGTTGAGGGACCCGTACTTCTCCCAGTCATAGGCGCTGATATCAGAGTGTCCTGCGCCCACATGGTCGAAAAGCACCAGCCGGTAATCATCAGCGAAATAGGGCAGCAGCTTCCGCCACATCGCCTGATCACAGCCAAAACCGTGGGCAAACATCATCACGGGCCCATCATCCCGCCCGGATATGGTCACGTTGTTCCGGCCGATTACCGCGGCAACTGCTTCGATCACATTCTCACTGACCCTCCGTCGGGTGGCGTCCAATCCCAGACTATCCACGGGAAACAACGAATCCCTAGGATCCTCCCACTATGACCTTCAAGGGGGTGTCGATCCAACCCATTACGTACTGACGCGGTCCAACCACCCGGAGGCCAAGTACTTCAAGGTGTGAGTTGGTGCCCGTTTCCGCTGCTCAGAGGGCCTAAGCTTCCCGTATGGGAATTATCATCACATTGCTTATTATCTGGCTCGTCCTCTCCGTCCTCGGATTCGTGGTGAAGGGACTGCTGTGGCTGGCCATCATTGGCCTGGTCCTTTTCGTCGCCACGGCCGTCTGGGGCTGGCTGAAACGTAAAACTCACGCCTGACACTTATCAGGGCTAAAGAAAAGCGGACGACGGCGGGTGCCCACCCGCCGTCGTCCGCTTTTTTGTGCGCGCTGCAGCGTCGCCTAGTTGCAGGGTTGGGGCTTGCCGTGAGGCAAGGAAGTTCCGGCTATGCGCCAAGCTGCTCCGTCCCACACGATGGTGTAGGTGATTCGCCAATTGGAACAGGTTTGTCCATCGACTCCATGTCCGGCGTCCTGTCGTGTCTGCAAAAGAACGTTGGCTTCCAGGGAATCTCCTGCCCCTGTCACGTTGACTACCTCGAGCTTCGTCCAGTAGGACGAGCCGAGTCCTTCACTCCACTTTGCCTCGCCACCGAAACTTGCCCCCAACTCCGGTGTGAACTGTTTGAAAGCTGCAGAGTAAGCGCCGCGGTTGATGCCTTGGCCGTGCAGTAACAAGGCCTGGCCGATGTTGTTTGCCTGGTCATGGTTCGAGCTGACTTTCATGGGGAATATCCCGGAATTTGGCGCGGGGGCCTCCCCGCAATCAACGGGTGCCATCGGTACTCCCCGTTTTTGCCATTCTGATACCGCTTCAGTAACTCTCGGTGCGGTGACTGCGTAGGCCATGCCTTCCGAGTCCTTCCGGGTTGCGCTGACTACTCCGGTGACTTTCCCTTCCAGGTTGAGCAGAGGTCCACCGCTGTTTCCTGGATTGATTGCGGTGTCAGTTTGCAGCATGTTGCCGATAACTCCGCTCCCGAAGTTGATATCGCGGTTCAGCCCGCTTACAACACCCCTGGTAAGGGTTAACGACTCTCTCTGAGGAAAGCCGAGTGCGGCAACTTCGGTTCCAATTGGTGGCTCCGAGGATTGAAACTGGAACTGATGGCCTGCCGCTTTAGACTCCAGGCGAACTAGTGCCAGGTCTGCAAGTTCATTGAACCCCAAGATCTCGCCGCCCACCGAGGTGCCGCCAAAGTCGATGCTGATAGCTGCAGCATCGTCAACCACGTGGGCCGCAGTGACCACAAGATCGGGAGCGACCAGAAAGCCGGTGCCGGTGGAGTTCACGGCGCAGCCTGTGACGCTCAGTTGTCCCACCCCGGACTGCACTTCGGCCACTACTTCCGGCCAGGATGCCGGCGCCGCGCGCTCCGATGACGTGGGCAGTGCAGTCGTCGCCGAGGGACTGGGGGCGGTGCTGGTTGGTGAGGGTTGTTGCGTCATCGTGGCGGATGTTGTTGGTGAACTGTCCCGAGGCGGTGACGCGACAGGCGCGGTACATCCGGCGAGCAACAGCGCGGACAGGGAAACAGCAGTGATATTTGGAAGAATTGCCGGGGCTAGAAGCTTTCTGGTCTTCATTGAATTTGGTCCTAACTCTCGGCCTGCAGCCGCGGAAGACGACTACCTAAAAGCTAATCCGCGAAAAGAACAATTTCCGTAGCAAGAACCCCCTATTTTGCTGGAGCGCAAATAGGGGGTTTTGTTTGACGGCTATGAGCTCAGTAAAACCCTAGGACGTGAGCTGGTGGTGGGTCCCATTCGAGGATGACTCAGGTGACTGGACCTCTCCCGTGCGGTCTTTCAAAATCCCGCCGGAGACCGGCTTCACCCGGCGCAGCGCGGCGAGGATCGCCCGGCCCACCACGATGATTCCGACGACGGTGGTGACGGCCCGAAGCGTGTCCCACCCGGCTGTCGAGGTCAGCAGTGAGTACAGCAGGAAGCTGCTGAGGTTCGTAGTTAGCGGGGCGCCCGGTTCGTAGGAGATGCCCGTGCCGGCGCCCACCGCGAACGGCCAGAACCACAGGTTGGTCAGCAGTCCGAAAAGGTACGACGCCACAATCCCGTAGCCGCACAGCATCCACAGCTCGGCCTTCCCGCGCACCCCCTTGGGGAGCAGCCCGGCCCCGGCGCCCACCCACGCACACGCGAAAACCTGGAACGGCGTCCACGGTCCGACCCCGCCCCACAGCGCACTCGACAGCGCGATGGTCGCAGCCCCCAGCAGGAGGCCAAACCGTGCGCCGAATGCCCGGCCGGCCAGGACCAGCAGGATGAACACGGCCTCCACGCCGCCGACGCCGGTGCTCGCCACCCGCACCGCCGACCCCACGGCCGCGAGGACGCCGAGCAGCGCCACAGTATGCGCCGAACGCACAGAACCATCCAGCAGAACAACGACGGCGACAGCCGCCAGGGGTGCGATGGCCAGCGCCGCGTAGGGGAGGGCAGCGGCGGCATCCGACGGGAGGGCCGCTGCCAGCAAAGGCCAGCAGAAAGCGCCGAGTGCCAGCAGGTTCGCAGCTGCCAACACGGCGAGCTCGACCGGCCGCGGCATCCGGAGGCGGTGCGGCTTCTGCCGGGCCGGAACGTCCGGGAGCCTGTCGAGGAAGCGGGGAACCGTGAGCGGCTGGGCCGTGGTGGCAGGGACAGCTGCCAGGGACCCTGCCTGAGTTGCCGGTTCAGTCGCGGGCGCCACGCCGTCCCGCATCGGCAGGATCCGGGCACCAAGGCGGTGGGCGAAAGCATGGTCGTGCGTGGCGATCAGGACGGTTGCGCCATCCTCCACCGCAGCACGCAACGCGGCCGCCACCGCCGAACGGGCCGCCGGGTCGAGCCCGCGGGTGGGCTCGTCGATCAGGAGGACCTGTGGCCGGTTCAGGGTCTGCAGCGCGATTGCGAGGATCCGGCGTTCACCGGCGGAGAGGTCCCGGGGATGCTCGTGCCCGATCGGCATGCCGGCATTCCCGCGCAACCGGGCAAGATGTTCCGCGGCCAAGCCAACCGGCAGCGGTGCCGCATTCTTCCGGCGTGCAAGGCGCCGCTCGGCAGCCCTAAGTTCGCCGGCCACGGTGTCCATGGTGAAGAGATCGTCCGAGGCGTCCGGCACCAAGGCAACCCTGCCGCCGTCGCCCGCTCCCACCCCGATGGTTCCCGTGTCCGCCTTTCCCCGGCCGCCTTTAGCTTCCTTGAGCGCCAGAGCCACCAGGACCGACGACTTCCCGGCGCCGTTCGGCCCCACCAGGGCCACCACTTCACCGCGGTGCAGGGTGAGCGAGGCGTCCCGCACCAACGGCTTTCCGTCGCGGTAGACAGAAAGGTTCGAGGCGGTCAGTACGGTCGCGGAGCCAGCTGGAACGTTCGACGGCGGCCCGGCAGTTGGGCGCGAGGCAGCAGCCGCCGGAGCGGTCCCCGGTACCAGTGCGCTGTCGCGGACGGCCCACCACGAATCGGCGATGGGGACCAGGGCCTCGGCCCGGTGCTCTGCCACGATCACGCAGACGCCGGCGTCGCGGGCCAGGGCGTGGAGCACGGCGATGACGCGGGCCCGTGCCGTGGTGTCCAGGTCGGCCAGAGGCTCGTCCACCAGGAGCAGCGCCGGCTGTTCCACCACCGCGGCGGCGATGGCCACCAGCGTTGCCTCACCCGCCGATAGGGTGCTGATGGTCCGGTCCAGCAATGCCGAAACGCCGATGCGGTCCGCCACCTCCTGAACGCGGGCCTTGGAATCGGCCGCTGAAACGCCCCGCAGGTCAAGGGCCAGCGCAATCTCATCCCGGACCCGGGTGGTTGCGAACGCGGCACGGGGGTTTTGCAGGACGACGCCGACCACGCGAGCTGTCTCCCGCGGCGGCGTCGATACCCGGTCCAGCCCGCCAACGCGCACCGCCCCGGCCACCTCACCGCCGTCAACATGCGAAAGGAGCCCGGCGATGCCCCGCAGGATGGTGGACTTGCCGGAGCCAGTGGGCCCAGTCAGCACCGACACCGTCCCGGGCGACGGCGCGAAGTCGGCGACGCGGAGCTGCGTCCCGCCAATGCGGAACCTGGCGCCGCGCACCTGAAGCGGGCCGCCGTCGTCGTCAACGGAAACGGGCGTGCCACGGCTGCCGAAGCCGCGAAGCTCCAGGGCGGCGGCAACCCTGCCGGCGTGCTCCAGCGTCCGCTCCAGGATGGGCACCAGGGCGCGCGGACCAAACCGTTCGCCCCGCAACCGGAATGTCAGGCGCACAGAAGTGACGGCGTCGGCAAGCGCCGGGAGGGCCGACCATGCCACCACCAGCATCCGGGCGATGCCCTGCAGGGGGCCGCGGCGGGCCAGGTGCACGAAGCCGCGGGCCACATCCACCCAGGCGTTCAGCAGGCCGAACGCGAGGATGGTCGCGGCAATCGGGAGGGCCGACAGAATTGCCGCCCACACCCCCGGGGCCGAGACCGGGCCGAGGAGGACCACATGGGCATAGGGCGCCGGCAGCCGCAGCGGGGGCAGGTCGAGCAGGAGTGGCGCACCGAGGCCCGCGCCGTTGAAGAGAACGCGGTAGATGACCCGCACCGCGATGAACACAACGGCGAGAACCGCCGCTGCGCGCAACGGCGCGGGCCGGAAGGTCATGCCGCGGGCGCTGCCGGTTCGTTGTCCACCGTGTACAGCAGTTCAAGGCTCTCGCCCGGGTTGAGCTTCAGGCTGTCCAGGCCTTCCTGCGCGTACGCCCATTCGCCGCCGGCGGGCTTAACCCAGAGGGCCCAGTAGGAGACGGTGTTTTTGTCATCGCAAGCTTCGCGGGTGGTGCCGCCCTTGTGCTTGATGTCGAAGTCCGCAGCGGGCACGCCGTTGACGCGGCACGCGAAGCTTGTGGGGTACTTGGCGGTGCCTTCGATCTTCACGTCAGCTTTGCCCAGCACTTCCGATGCCAGGGTGGGTCCGCCCGCGTCCACGCAGGCGGAAGTATCGGCGGCGGCCTGGTCCAGCGAACCGGAGTCGACGATGACCTTCACGCCTTCGCAGGCGCCATCATCGGCGCTTGCCGAAGCGCTGGCCGACGCGCTCGCGGACGAGGCCGGGGCAGAGGAGGAAGGCGTGGCGGCCGGCGTGGAACAGGCGGCGAGGGCCAGCAGGAGACCGGCGGCGGCGAGCGAGCTGGCGGCGGCGGTGCGGATCTTGGTCAAAGTCACGTGTCAAGGGTAGGGCGTTGCCCGTCCGGATACAGGTGCCGTCACCTTGTGTGACGCAAGGTTCCGGGCCTGGGACTATCCCGCCATCAATGCCCTGGATTTACTGTCCGGCCTTGGAACTGCTGAGGAGGTCCTCGTTGACCCATTGGGCCCCACGCACCAAAAAGGAAGCGTACGACGCCGGGTGGGCACCCGCCGTCGTACGCTTTCCTTTCCTGTTTGCTTGCCGAGGTCCGGCTAGGGTTTGCGGCGCCCTGCGGCGGGTTCGCCGGCCGGTGCATCGGTTGCGGAAGCCTCTGTGGCCGCCCGCTCGCTCAGCTGGGCCTCCACTGCTTCGCTGATCTGGTCCTGGACCTGGTCTGCCAGGTGCTCCTGGTAGTGCTCCTGGACCGAGTCGGCCATGGTCTCCTGCACATGCTCGGTGACGTGTTCGGTCACGTGGGCGGTCATCTGGTCGCGGCCTAACTTCCGCTGCGCACGCATCAGGGTGGCGTGCTCCAGGTGGAAGGCCTTGGCCGTGGAGATGCACATGAGGATGATGACCACACTGAACGGCACCGCCGTCAGGATCGCCGCGGTCTGGATGGCCTGCAGGCCGTTCGCCAGGAGCAGGGCAATGGCAACAGCCGCAGACGCCAGCGCCCAGAAAATGCGCAACCAGTTTTTGGGCTCTACATCGCCACCCGTGGAAATCATGCCCATTACCAGGGCCCCGGAGTCTGCTGAGGTGATGAAGAAGATGGCAATCAGCAGGATGGCGCCAACAGTGAGGATGGTTCCGCCGGGGAGGCTGCCCAACAGGTTGAACAATGCTCCCTCGGTGTCCACCGTGCCGTCATCGCTGATCAGGCCGCCGGAGCCGAAGAGTTCGCGGTGGATCGCCGCTCCGCCCAGCACGGAGAACCACAGGAAGCCCACTGTTGTTGGTACCAGCAGGACGCCGGCCACGAACTGCCGGACCGTGCGGCCCTTCGAGATGCGGGCGATGAAGATGCCCACGAACGGGGCCCAGGAGATCCACCAGCCCCAGTAGAAGGTGGTCCAGGCGGCCTGCCAGGCTTCACCTTCGGCGCCGGAAAAGGCCAAGGTGTTGAAGGTCAGGCCAACCACGTTCTGCAGGTAGTGCCCGATGGACTGGACGAACTCACGCAGCAGGAACAGCGTGGGGCCGGTGAACAGCACCACCAGCATCAGCAGCCCGGCCAGGATCAGGTTGGTGTTGGACAGCCACTTCATGCCCTTGCCCACGCCGGACACCACCGAAACGATGGTCAGGGTGATGATGCAGAGGATCAGGCCGATCTGCGTCATGGTGGTGGCCTGGACGATGTTGGCCTGTTCCAGGCCGGACGAGATCTGCAGCACCCCGAGGCCCAGGGACGTGGCCACGCCGAACAGGGTTCCCACCAGGGCCACCACGTCAATGAGGTTGCCCCAGGCGCCGGCAACCCGCCGCCGGCCCAGCAGGGGTTCAAGTGTCCAGCGGATGGAGATGGGGCGGTTCCGCCGGTGCACCGCGTACGCGATGGACACGCCCACCACCACGTAGATGGCCCAGGCGTGCAGGCCCCAGTGCAGATAAGTCTGCGTCATGGCCTGCTGCGCGAGCACGAGCGGCGAACCCTCCAGGCCCGGACGTGGAGCGGCGAAGTGGTTCAGCGGCTCTGCCACCCCGAAGAAGACGAGGCCGATGCCCATCCCTGCAGCGAACAGGAGCGCGAACCAGGACATCACCGAGAACTCGGGTTCGTCCTCGTCCTTGCCCAGCTTGATGTCGCCGTAACGGCTCAGGCCGATCCACAGGGCAAACGCCACGAACACGGCAATGGCCGCCACGTAGTACCAGCCAAACCACTTGATGACGTTGCCCTGGATGCTGCCGAACAGATCCGTGGCCGCTGCCGGGAAGATCGTGGCGAACAGGACAAACAGGAAGATAATGCCTGCTGCGGGCCAGAAGACCCATGGCGTGACCCTGTGGTTGGCGGCCCCGGGTGGCCGCCCCGCGCCTTTCCCGTCCGGCTCGTTCACGGCCTCGGGCGGCTGCCCTGGTGGTTTGCTGATGGTCCTTGTGCCTGGTGTGGCGGACATGTCCCCAATTTCCCCTTTTGCGCCCTCTGCAACGTTCAGACTGCTGTTTCGGACGCTCATCGTGTGTCGTATCGGTCTGTTCGGTGCTTTGTGTGCCCTGCAACTCTACTGACCGGGGATGGCGGAGCCGGGGTGGGTAGGGTGTGCGACCGCGCACACATGAGGGCTGCGGGGACGCTAGAACTGCGGGGACGCCAGGACTGCGCCCATGCCAAAAGGCAGGACCCGTGGCGGGTCCTGCCTTTTGACTCAAACGGATGCACGCTCCTGCGCCCGACTTTCGGGGTTCCTGTTGCGAAGGGAGTGCGGGAGCGGCACCCGGGCTTACATGATGCCGGTGGGAACCAGCAGTGCCCAGGCCAGTGCGGGGGCGATGAGGACCACGCCGCCGGCGCACATCATGAGCTGCTTGTAGACACGCTGCCGGTCGTCTTCCCGGGCGTTGGCCACCACCAGGGCGCCGTCGGTGGAGAACGGGGAAACGTCCACCACGGTGGCGGCGATGGCGAGTGCGGCCACCGTGCCGGAGGAGCTCAGCGTGCTGCTGGCCAGCAGCGGCCCCGCCAGTGGGATGAACGCGGTGAGCAGCGCCGTCGAGCTGGCAAAGGCCGAGCCGACGCCGATGACGTAGCAGAGGACCAGTGCCACCAGCAGCGGTGCGCCCAGGGCCAGCGCCATATCGGCGAGGGTGTCGATGACGCCAACGTGCTGCAGGAGGGAGATGTAGGTGATCATGCCAGCCACCAGCAGCACGGTGGACCAGGAGATGCCGCCGATGAAGGTCTTGTGCTCCTTGATGTTGACGAACGCCAGGAGAAGCCCGGCGCTGAGGGCCACGAAGCCGATGGGCATGTGGAAGCCGAGGGCGCAGACCAGCAGGGCGCCGATGAGCGCCAGGGTGAGGACCTGCTGGCCGTGCGGGCGGCCCATGGCGGGAGTCTCAAGGTCTCCGTGCACGCCGTCGCCGTCGCGCAGCTTGCCCAGCAGGCCGAAGAGGACCACGGTCAGGGCGGACAGGATGAGGTTGATGGCGAAGCTTGCGATGAACAGTGAGCCCTGCGAGATGGGGAAGCCGTTCTTGACGGCGATGTCATGCACCAGCACGCCGGCCACGGACAGCGGGGAGAAGCCGCCGGCGTGGGCGCCGTTGATGATGAACGCGCCCATCAGGACGGGGTGGATGCGGGACTCATAGGCCAGGCCGATGGCGGCCGGTGCCAGGAGAGCGACGGCGGCGGGGGAGAAAGTGCCAAGCGCGGTCAGGGCTGCGGCCATCAGGAAGAACACCCACGGGAGCAGGAGCGTCTTGCCCCGGACCAGGCGGACGCAGGTCTGGACGATGATGTCGATGGTGCCGTTGCGCTGCGCCATGCTGAAGAAGTAGGTCACGCCGATGATGGTGATGACGATGTTGGCGGGGAAGTCCGCGAGGATTTCCTTGTCATCCATGCCCAGCATGAAATAGCCAACGCCGAAGGAGGCCACCAGCCCCATCACGCCGATGTTCAGCGGCCACTTGGTGGCCACCACGAACATCACCACCAGGATGATGAGCGGGATGATCTGTACCGCGGTCATGCTGTGCTCCGATTCCCCGGTGGGCGCCTGGTTGAAGACGCCCCCCGCCAGGACGAGGGCAAGCACACCAAGGAGGGCGATGCCGACCACCGACACCAGCAGGATACGGCGGCGGCGGTTGTTGCGCGGGGACCGCTGTTCCGGGGACTCCTGTTCCGGAGTTTCCTTTGCGGTGCGGTTGGGCTGTTGAACAGTGTTAGTCATGGCAGGTACTCCTCATCGAGTGGCTCCCGCGAGGGCCTCCTCGGCAGCGTTGCCGAGGGCCTCCGGGAGGTGGATCACGGTGGTGGCGATGGTCCGGGCCGTGCGGTCGACGCCGACAATCACGGCGCCGTCCTTCTCTTCGGTCCAGGTCTCGAGGACCCCGGCGGGGGTCCGCAGCTTCAGCGCGGCACACTGCGTGCCGCCGGTCATGTGGTGCAGGACGGTTCCCGGGGTGCGGGCCGCCAGCGTCAGGGCGATGCTGCCGGTGATGGCCAGCGCCGGGTGGGGCCGGCCCATCGAGAGCATCATGACGTTGATGTCGCTGCCATCTGTTGGTTGTGCCTGGTCGGCTACCGGGAAGGCGGCGATGGCAAGCTTCGGGATGGCCCGGGCCGCCTGGGCGGTGGTGGGGGCCAGGCCCATGCGGACGGCTGCCTGGCGCCGGATCTGGTCCAGCGTGTCGAGTTGAAGTTCGACGCCGGCCTGCCAGTTTTCGTAGCGGGCCGGGTCCAGGCCGAGGTCCTCGGCGCGGACGATCACCACGGGGGCGCCGGCGTCCACCATGGACACTGTCCAGCGGGTTCCGCCGGCGGTGATGGTGTCCGTTGCGGAACCGGTGGGCAGCAGCGCGCCGGTGGTCTTTCCGGCGGGGTCCTGGAAGCCGAGCCCCACGCGGTAGCCGGGGAACGGGACGCCCGGCATCTGCGCGTCGGGGACGATTGGCAGGGCGCCGGCGGGGGTGGCTACCCGCTGGATGATGACCTGGCCGGTGTTGGTGTTGCGGGTGACGATCCTGGTGACGTCGCCGGTGGGCACCACCCATCCTTTTTCGATGGCGTAGAGCCCCACCACTGCCGAGCAGTTGCCGCAGTTGCTGCCCCAGTCCACTGCCGCCTCTTCAATGCCCACCTGGGCGAACGTGAAGTCGACGTCGATTCCCTCGTCGTCGGGACGGTGCAGGATCATGGCCTTGCTGGTGGTTGAGGTTGCTCCGCCCACGCCGTCGATCTGCCGCGAGTCCGGGCTGCCGAATACACGGGGGAGCAGCGAGTCCAGGCTGTTGCCTTCGCCCAGATGGCCGGCTTCGAACACCCAGCATTTGCTGGTGCCTCCGCGCATCCACTCTGCTTCGATCTTCATTGGTCTTTCACATCTCCTCATTGCCTCGGTTATTGCGAGGGGCCCTGATAAAAGATTGATCCGGATCACAACTTAAGACAATGTTCAATAATTGAAGGGGGATGTAGCATTGCTTCAATCACTGCGCTCGCAGACTCTCAGCATTGGTTACCGGCCGCTCAAGCTGCCGTAGGGGCTGTTGCCATCGCTGGGATGCAGGTCCGCATGAACCGTTTGAACCATTTCCGGCAAGGGGTAAAGCAATGCTTCACGACGACGATGCGCAGCTTTTCGATATGCGCCGCCTGGCGGTGCTCCTGGAGGTAGTGGAGCAGGGATCCATCACTGCTGCGGCGGATTTGATGATGTATTCGCCGTCCGCCGTGTCCCAGCAGCTGCGCAAGCTGGAGCAGGAAGTGGGGCAGCCGCTCCTGACCCGCCGCTCCCGCGGGGTGGTGCCCACCGAGGCGGGCCAGGTGCTGGCCGGGCACGCGCGCCAGATCCTCCGGCAGATGAAGGCGGCACAGTCAGACTTGGACCAGATCGCCGGGCTCAAGCGGGGAGCCCTGACCGTAGGCACCTTCCCTACGCTCGCTGGATCCTTCCTGCCCATCGTCATCCGTGCCTTCAAGAAGCGGTACCCGGCCATCAGCCTGTCGCTGCGCAGCGCCCGCTTCGACGAGCTGGTGGCGGATCTGCAGTCCGGTGTGACGGGGCTCTGCCTGTTGTGGGACTACCCGTGGAACAGGTTCCAGAACGATTCCATCCGGGTCACCGAGGTGTTCCGCGAAAGCACCGTCATCCTGGTGGCGGCCAGCCACCCGCTCGCCGAGCAGGATCAGGTGGGCATGGAGGACCTGCGCAACGAGTCCTGGATTGTCCGTGCGGAGGCACACCCGGTGGTGGAGGTCCTGCAGCGTTCCGCACACGACGCCGGGTTCGAACCCACCATCGGCTTCCTCGCCAACGACTACCAGGAAGCCCAGGCCATGGTGAGTGTGGGAATGGGCGTGGCCATGGTGCCCAAAACCGCCGTCGCCCTCCAACACCCTGACGTCCGCGTGCTCAGCCTCGGCGACGAAGCGCCGCTGCGCCGCGTCCTGCTGGCCCAGCGCCAGGACAAGGTCTACGCCCCGGCCGAAGTGGCTTTCCAGACCACGCTGCTGGAGATCGCCCGCGAACGGGCCGGCGACTACCTTTAGGTCGCCTACCCTTGGACCTGTGGGGGTTAAGGACTTATTGAAAAATGACGTGTGGGCCGGGCGGATTTTCTACGGCACCCTGATCGCTGTGTTGCTCGGAGTGTTCGCGTGGCTGGCCGGCGGCAGGATTCTGCAGACCCTGCCGTTCCTCTCGATCGGTGCGGTGTACGCGTTCGTCATGTACCGCGTGGTCCCGCAGTCTGCCAGGGCGTTCGGCGTGATGCAGTGGACCCTCCTGCTGAACTACTTCACCCTGATTTCCGTCGACGTGGCGGACAGGCTGGCCATCCCGGCGGCGGCGCCCTGGTTCGTCGGGTTCCTGGTGGGCGGCATTATCGGCGGCCACACCTGGTCCGGGCGGGGGACGGGCGCAGAGTTCCGGCCTCGCAAGCGCGTCCTGAGGGAAGACGGTACGTACGACGGCGGATGGCGGCTCGCGCTCATCAATGCCGCATGTGCGGTGCTGCTCTTGGCGGTAGGAGCGTGGCAATTGTTGCTGCTCTCACCGAAACTGGCCGGCGTCACGGTCCTCGCCGCCGCAACCTTGGCGGGGTGGGCGCTTTTCCGGTTCCCGCCGCCCCTTGGCATCCGGAACGGGCTCCTGCTGGTGATTCCCGTCGTCTACTTTGCTCTGATCTTCATTGGTGGAGCCACCGGCCAGATGGGACTGCCGCACGCGTGGGCGTACGGTGCCCTGGCCGGCATCCTGATCGGTGGGCGGTATTGGACGGGGCCGAGGCTGGGTGCGCCCCGGCCGCCGTTTGTCATCCCCGGCCAACGCAGGCGGCGGCGGAAGCGCCGCCCGAAGGCGAGGCAGACGAAGCCGCGCGCGCCGAAGGACCGGGCGGTAGAGCCCGCAGCGCGCTAGGCCGCGGGCTGCAGCCGCGCCAGGAAATCCTCCGCGAAATGCTTCACGGCGTCCCACTCCGTGTAGACGTAATCGCGGGACGTGTCGGTGTCCGGGGATCCCTGGCTGCTGGCGATCCGTTTCATGATGAGGCGCTTGACGAACCCGTAATGCGTGTAGGGGATGGCGCCGCTGAACAGGCCCACCTGCGCGGGGCGCCACCCGGTTTCGTCCTCGAATTTGCCCACGTAGCCCTCGGCGCTTTCGGTGTCGCCGTGCGCCGCCATGCTCACCGAGAACAGCGCGGACGGCAGCCGCTCCAGGGTTTTCAGGTTCTTCCGGACGAAATCCCCCACGTACTTCTCGTGCTTGCCCACGTGGACTGAGGCGCCCACCAGGACAGCGTCGTACCCGTCCGGGATCGCGTCGCCGGCCTCCTTGATATCCGCCGCTGTGGCCTCATGGCCGTGTGCCTGGAACACATCCGCGATGAACTCGGCGATCTTCGCCGTCTGCCCCTCGGTGGTCCCGTAGGGAATGTAGATCCTGCTCATCGCCGGCCTCCTTGAGCTGCCCTGCCCTTTGCAATCCACTCTCCCAAGCCCGTCGCCGCGGACGTAGGGCCGAACGTCCCCGGCGCGCACAGCTTTCCGGACGTGCCACCAATCGGAAGCGGACGACGCCGGGAACCTCCCGCCGTCGTCCGCTTCTGTTGGGTGCCGCGCTCGCTGAGCCTCGGAGACTAATGCCGTGTCAGTGCCAGAGCCCCAGGGCGAACTCTGCGATCACCGTGGAGAGCAGGAAGGATGCCGTGATGGCAACAAGGCCCACGGGGATGATCTTCCAGCCGATGTTCTTCAGCAGCGGGATGTCCTTGCCAAGGGACAGGCCGGCCAGCGTGAGCATCACCGTGGCGATGGACAGGAAGTCCACGGTCTTGACGGCGGCGTTCAGCGGCTCGGCCCCAAAGAACCACGGGCTGGAAATGTAGGCGCCGATGGTGGTGATGAAGACGATCGCCGAGATCTTCCGGGTCAGCTTCGCCAGGACGATGCTGACCAGCACCAGCGCCAGCATCACGGCGTAGCCGCCCACAATGCTGAGACTGAAACCCTTTGCGGCAACGGACGCCGTGCCGATGCCGAGGACCGTCAGCACGGACAGCGAAAGCCACAGGGGCAGCTTGATCGCCGCGGACGATTCGGCCACGCGCTCGCGGAACAGCCGGTTTTCCTCGGCCTGTGCTGCCTCGCGCTCAAGGTCGGCGGCGCTGGGGCCGGCCGCTACACCTGCACCTGTTCCGGCGGCACCGGCCGCGACTGCCTGCCGGGTCTCCTGCTTGCGGGTCAGCACCCGGTAGAACTTGTCCGCCAACGGCAGCGCGATGTAGATGCCCACGTAGACACCCAGCACGGTGGTGATCAGGTTGGACACGGCTGCCATGCCCAGCACTGCCTCCTGGTCGCCCGGGTAGGCGGCGGTGATGCTCGCTACCGATGCAGCCATCATGGACCCGGACCCCACCCCGGCGCCCATCGCGAGGGCCAGCGGATCGAAGATCTTCCAGTTGGCCACCAGCGAGGTGAGCAGCGTGATGAACACGGCGCCGAACAGCGTGCCGAACACGTACATGGCCAGCACGCCGCGGTACTGGTCCGAGTCCGGCCCGTACTTTTCGGACACCATGGCGAAGGACGGCTCGCGGTCCAGCGAGAACGTGGCGCCCACGGTCGCTTTGCCCATGCGCAGCAGCACGGCCAGGGGCAGCGCCAGCACGATGGTGCCCAGTAGGTGGCCCACTTCCTGCAGCAGCAGGGCGGGGCCGGCCTTCAGCAGGGTGGGCAGGCTGGGGCCGATGTTGAACGCCAGCCGCGCCACCAGCAGCAGCACCGCCACGCCCACCAGGGCGGCGGCCACGCGCTGCAGGTCGATGCCCAGCGGCTTGAACTTCTGGACCGAGACCAGCAGGCCCAGGATCAGGCCCCACACCATGGGGAAGATGATGATGGCGCCGATTCCAAGATCGATCTTGGCCTGCCCGATGAACTGGACGGTCAGGGCGATAACGAACGCCAGGGCGGCGATGGGGATGGTCAGCCTGGTGCCGGCCGTTTCGGTCCGGGCTGTTTTGGCAGTGCTCATGATGCGCCTTCCTGGGTGACAGCTTCCTGGGGGGAAGTACGACGGCGGTATGCCGCCTGGGTGAAGCGTTTCCGTTGGGTGGGGGTTGAGGCGGCGGCGGCGACGGTCCAGGCCAGGGCGGTGCCTGCCTCGAACATCACGCCGTATGCCGGGGGAGTGTCCGCCAGGGCGGCGAACGCGTGCGAATGGATGGGGACGTCCGCGCCGGGAATGCTCAGCCACGGGTGCAGGGACGGGATCACCTGGGAGATGTTGCCCATGTCCGTGGACCCGCCGCTGAGGCCGGAGGACCGGGACGTGTCCTTGCCGAACGCGTCCATTGCGGAGGTCCAGTGCGCTGCGAGGTCGTCATCCTGGAGCAGCGGTTCGTACAGCGGTTCGGTGTCCTCGTACTCCAGCGTGGTTCCCGTGGCGATCGCGGCGCCCTCAAAGCAGCGGCGGACGCGTTCCAGCAAGGCATGGAACTCCGGCAACGTAAAGGCGCGGCACTCAAACTCCACTACGGCCTTCTCCGGAATGATGTTGGTGACGTGCCCGGCCTCGGCCACGTAGCAGGCGATCCTGTGGTCTGACGGGATCTGTTGGCGGAGCAGGCCGATGGCCACCTGGCTGAGGACCGCAGCATCCGCTGCGTTCACGCCCTGGTGCGGGGCGGCTGCCGCGTGGGCTGCCTTGCCGGTGAACGTCGCCTTGTACCGGCCCACGGCCTGGGCGCTGGTCCCGGCCGGGTTGTAGGTGAGCCCGTCCTGGACCGGGTGGACCATCAAAGCCAGCCCCACGCCGTCGAACGCGCCCCGCTCCAGCATCAGTGCCTTGCCGCCGCCATGTTCTTCCGCCGGGGTGCCGATGGCCTTGAGCGTGATGCCGAGTTCGTCCACATATGGCTGCAGGGCCAGTGCCGCCGCCACCGACGCTCCGGCGATCAGGTTGTGCCCGCACGCGTGGCCGATGCCCGGCAACGCGTCATACTCCACGCACAGCGCCACGGTGAGGTCGCCGCTGCCTGCGCTCGCGGTGAACGCCGTGGGCAGACCGGATGTGCCGCGCTCCACGTCGAAGCCGCCCTCTTCCAACAGGGCAGTGATGGCCTCCGCCGACTGGACTTCCTCGAAGGAGATTTCCTGGTAGCCGTGGATGTTCCGGGCCAGCGCCTCGACTTTGGGCTGCCAGCGTTCGACGCCGTCCGCCAGGGCCGAGCGCAGGGCGGCCGCCGCCGAGGCCGGGTCGGCGCTGGTTGCGTCGGTGCCGGCGGTATCTGTGGTTTCCATGGGTCTCCTTAGTAGGACAGCGACGGGAACGGGGAACCGGCCGCGCGGGTGGGCACCCAGATGGCCTTGGCCTGCGTGTACTCGTCCAGCACGCCCGGGCCCGAGGAACGGCCGTGGCCGGAATCGCCGAAGCCGCCGAACGGCACCGCCACGTGGATGGTCTTGTAGGAGTTGATCCAGAACGTGCCGGCCTTGACCTCGCGGGCCACGTGGTGGGCGCGGGACACATCCGAGGTCCACACCGCGCCGGCCAGGCCGAAGTTGGTGTTGTTGGCGCGGGCGATGGCCTCGGCTTCGGTGTCGAACGCGTCGGCACCCACCACCGGCCCGAAGACCTCCGTGGTTTCCAGGCGGTTTGCCGGGGTGACGCCGTCCAGCAGCGTGGGCATCACCCAGTGGCCGCCCTTCAGCGCGGAGCCGCTCAACGACTCCGGCAACGTGGCCCCGGTGAGGCGACGGCCGCCGTCGTCCACTCCGGCCTCGATCAGGCTGGTGACCGTGGCGAACTGCTGCGGTGTGATGATGGGGCCCACCTCGGTGTCCGCGCTGAGGGGATCGCCCACCCGCAGGAGGGCCGCCTTGGCAGCGACCATCTCCACGAACCGCGCGTGCACGCTGCGTTCCACCAGGAGCCGGGACCCGGCCACGCAGGACTGGCCGGCACCGGAGAAGATGGCGGAAATGGCGCCTTCGGCGGCGCGCTCCAGGTCGGCGTCGGCGAACACAATGTTGGCGCTCTTGCCGCCCAGCTCCAGCAATGCCGGGATGCCCGCCTGGGCTGCGGCCACGGCCACGCGGCGGCCCGTGGGAACGGATCCGATGAAGCTGACCTTGCCCACCCGCCGGTCAGTGGTGAGGGCGGCGCCGACGGTCTGGCCCAGGCCCGCGGCCACGTTGAACACGCCGGCGGGGAGGCCTGCCTCGTGGGCGATCTGGGCCAGCCGGACGGACGACGCCGGGGTGAACTCGCTGGGCTTGATGATCACCGAGTTGCCGGCGGCCAGGGGTGCGGCCGAGTTCCAGCCGGCAGTGAACATCGGCGCATTCCAAGGGGTGATGGCAACGACGACGCCCCACGCCACGCGCTCCGTGTAGGTGTGCCAGTTGCCCGGGACGGGGATGGTCTGGCCGGTGAGCTTGTCAGCCCAGCCGGCGTAGTAGCCGAACATTTCAGCTACCTTGGCGGCCTCCACCCGGGCGTCCCGGATGGGCTTGCCGGTGGTGGCGGATTCGAGGATGGCCAGTTCTTCGGCGTGCTGCTCCACCGCACGGCTGACGTTGCGGAGGATGGCGGCCCGCTCGAAACCGTTCAGTGCGCCCCAAACTTTGGCGCCCGCCGTCGAACTTTCCAGGATGGCGTTGGCACCTTCGGCGCCGGGGTCCGCGTAGGTGGCGAAGGGTTCGCCGGTAGCGGCGGCGGTGAGCGTGATGCTGTCACCGCTGCCCGTGGCGACGCGGCCGTCAACGAAGGCGCCGAGGCCGTTGGGGAAGGCGGCGTCCAGGACCGACTTGGCGGTGGCCGCCGAGGAGGATGTTGGTGCTGTGGTGATGCTCAAGATGCTGTGTCCTTCGAAAATTGGCACTTGGGGGGGGGGGGGGGCTGCTGGCTGTGGGGCCGGAGGCTGGTCTTTAGTGGTTCTTAGACGGCCGCGATTCAGGCCGCGGGGGAGGTGGCTTCCGGGGTGGCTGGGTTTGTGTCTGTTTCAGCGCTTTTGCCTGTGGCTGTGCCGGGTGCACCGGCGGGTGTGATGGCGGGTGCCACTGTGCGGGCGATCTCGGTGAAGTCGGCTTTGGGGCCGAGCACTGCGAGGGCGTACTGCCACTGGTTGGCCACAGCGGCCAGCAGCTCCGGCTTCTCACCGATCTGTTCCGCGATGTCCACGGCGAGGGACGCGTCCCGGGCCATCAGGCCCATGGAGAAGCCGGAATCGTGGGTGCCGCTCAGCACCCAGTTGGGGTACATGTTGGCCGAGACCTTGCTGCCGCCGGACGCGCCGCTGATGCTGGCTGCCGCCGTCGAAGGATCGATGCCGTAGGCCTTGGCCACACCCAGCGCTTCACCCACGGAGGCGAGGTTTGCGGCGGCCAGGACGTTGTTGAGGAGTTTGACCACGTTGCCGCTGCCAGGCCCGCCGATGTGGCTGTAGTTCCCGCCGGTGAGGGCGAGCAAAACCGGCTCTGCGGCGGCCAGGGCGACGTCCGTGGCACCGACGAACGCGCTCAGCGTGCCTGTTGCGGCGCCGTCGCGACCTCCCGAAACGGGAGCATCGACGAAGGCGGCGCCCTGCGCTTCGGCGAGCCCGGCCATGTGCTTGCTCGTGGCGGGTTCGGAGGTGGTGGTGTCCACGATCGCCACGGTGCCTGGGGTGGCAAGGAGTTGCGGCACAGTGGTTTCCACGATGCTGGCCGCTGGGAGTGAGAGCACTGCATAGGGCGTCCCGGCCACTGCGGCGAGGTTGTCCGTGGTGCTGATGCCGATCTTTGCTGCCGCTTCGCGGGCGGCGTCCGAGGGGTCGAACCCGGTGACCTCCCAGCCGGCTTTGTGCAGGGTGGCGGCCATGGCTCCGCCCATGGCGCCGAGGCCGATGACGGCAATGCGGCGGTTTTGTGGCTCGTTCATGCGGGTACTCCTGAGTGCCTATGGCGGTTGTTGGTTGCTGGTGTGTTGGTGCGGACCTGCCCGGTGCCTTCTTGCCCGGGCGTTTCCGCTTACCTGCGCGTGCTTGGTTGGGGACGCTTAGTCGAGATAGATGTCCAGGTCTTTCCAGAGCTGCTGGGTACGGCGGATGGCGGCCCGGCTGCGTTCCGGGTGGGCGGCTTCCATGCCGGCGAGCAGGCCGTAGACCAGGGAGTTGGCGGCGGTGACGGATTGGAAGAAGGAGATGCCCTCGGACGCGACCACCAGGAGGTGGTCCGCAGCGGTGGCCAGGCGGCCGCGGCGCAGGTCGCTGATGGCGATGACGGTGGCGCCGGCCTGCTTGGCGGCTTCGGCGGCGATGATGATGTGCTTCACCGATCGCCACATATTGATGACCACCAGCACGTCGCCGGGGCCCAGGCTGTTGGTGCTGGAAGCGAGGTGGACGCCGGCGCGGTTTTCGAGGGTGATGGGGTAGCCCATGGTGGAGCCCAGGTGGGCCATGACGCCGGCCGGTCCGGCGAACGAGCCGATCCCGACGACGGTGATGGACTTGGCCGCGGCCATCGCCGCGATTGCAGCCTCGGCTTCCTCGGAGGTGTTGGAGTCCAGCGTCAAGCGGAGGTTTTCGATGTCGTGCGTGATGGCCTCGCGGAGGGGGCTGCGGTGTTCGCCGTGCTCGGTGAGGGTGTCCTCCGTGGAGATCATCACGAGGTAGCGGGAGCGGAGTTCGCGCTGCAGGTCCGGCCAGCCGCGGTAGCCGAGATGCTGAGCGGTGCGCACCACAGAGGAGTTGTTGACGTCCGCGCGCTGGGCGATCTCGGCGATGTCCGCGTAGGAGGAAAGCTGCGGGTTGCGGGTAATAATCTCCACCACCCGGCTCTGGGCCTTGGTGAGCGGAACATCCGGCAGCGCGTCGCCCAGCCAGGCTCCCGAAGAGGTGCCAGCCTCGCCGGCTTCTCCCGCTGCGCCCGTCTCAGTGATGGCGTTGGTGTTCAAGGTGTGCCCGTCCTGTAACGCTGCTTCGTTCTGCTGGTCTGTTTGCTGGGTTGTGCCGTAGATCACTCTGCAAACCTGATTGCATCAAATGTACTCTGCAATTTCGTTTGCGGCTAGGTGTTTTCGTTTCGGGAATGTAAAACCTTGGTCATTGCGCAGCGGCGTGATGCTGTGCGACGATTCCGGTGATCGTGAACCGACCGCAGGAGGTGAGACCCATGAACGCTGTATCCGTAATGGGTGCTCCCCGGCAGTCCACGACCACGCGGCTGAGCTAGCCGCCGCCGGGAGCGCCCCACCAGGCAATTCGCGAAAGGCGACTCCCATGTCTTCACCTTCTTCTTTTCCTTTTGATGCTGCTTCCGCTGGCCCGTCCTTGGGTGCTTCGGCGTCTCCTACGGTTGCGTCTCCATCAGCGGCGGCCCCCGGTTCGGAACGCCCGACGGCGGATCCCTGCCGGGTGCCGACCGATCCGCTACAGACCGGCCCCAGTCGTGCGGGGGCCGTGCCCGCCAGTCCGGGCCAGACATTGCAGGGCGTCGACGCCACCCCGCGAATGCCCCGGTCCGGTGAAAGGGCTTTGGTCCTGGGCGGGGGCGGGTCGACCGGTAATGCGTGGCTGATCGGCGTCATGGCCGGTTTGTCCGAGGCCGGGATGGATGTAACCAGCGCCGACCTCGTCGTCGGAACATCAGCGGGCTCGACGGCGGCCGCCCAGATCTCTGGCGCAACCCCGGCTGAGCTGCTGGCCGCAATCCTTGACGCTCCGCCCCTACGTCGCGGGCCGGCGTCGGGCGCGGTACCTGCGGATCCGGCCGCATCCGGGCCTTCGCCAGACGGCGCAGCTCCCGGAACGGTGGCTGCAGGATCCCGGCTTCAGGCCGGTGCCGCCTGCGCGCGTTCGGGCTCCCGGCCGTCACCCGTTGGCGGGACTGTGAACCACCTGGAGCGAACGGGCAGGATTATCGCGGCGTCCGTGGACGCGGCGGATATGCGCCGCAGAATGGGCGCCGCGGCGCTGGACCTGGCAGCGGACTACGATCCCCCGGAACGCTGGCGGGCCACTGTGGCGGCGCGGTTGCCGCACCAGCTGTGGCCCGACCGGTACACGCTTATCACGGCGGTGGACGCCCGCACGGGCCAGCCCGTCGTGTTCGACCGCAACAGCGGAGTGGACCTCGTGGATGCCGTGGCAGCCAGCTGCGCCAGCGGGTTCGCGTACAGCGCCGGCGGGGGCGCGTATATCGACGGCGGCTACCGGGCCAACGCCGATAATGCCGACTTGGCAGCAGGATATGCACGCGTGCTCATCCTCTCTCCGTTTGGCGGCAGGTCGCGGACCCCCGCTGACTGGGGGATGCATCTCGCATCGCAGGTCAGCGGGTTGCGTGCCGGCGGCAGCAGGGTGGAAACGGTCTTCCCGGAGAGCGATTCTGAGTACCTGTTCGGAGCCAACGCGATGGATGTATCATTGCGGCCGGCCGCTGCGCGCGCTGGATATCAGCAGGGACTGGGCCTCGCCGAGAAACTTGGCAAATTCTGGCGCTGACTCTTCGGAAAACGTCCGGATTAGGTTTTTCGCGGCGTTAAAACCATGTGCGGTTCTGGTTTTCTTATGACCCAATTTGCACCTTTTCTTCCGAAACCGGAAAGCAAGAGCATCGTCGGTCTTTTTCTGTAATCCGACGCTAACAGAAAAAGACCTGGTCGGCGCTTTTCGGTGGAAATATGTCAGCGGGGTTGACCGCCTTGGTCACGCCTGCTTGTCCGGTTTTGCGGACGATGTGCCCCGGTGGTGGGCGCTTTCCAGCAGGACTGGCATAAAAATAAATAGTGGGTATGGTATCGGTTAACGCAAGCACAGAAAGGCGTGATTCCGATGTCCGGAAAATCCCCCAAAGGCGGCGCCGCGAAAAAAGCGGGCAAGTCGATTCTTGAAAAGCGGGCTGACAAAAAAGCCAGGCACGAAAGCAGTGAGCTGAATTTCGCCAAGCCGCGCAAAAACCAGCGCTAAAAGGCCCGCGGGCGGCTGGACGGGGAACTCCTAGCCCCGTCTGGCCGCCCGCGTCACTGTGCGGCAACTGAGTTCGGCGCCCTGCATCCAGTGCTTACTGCTTAACGAACGGGTTATGTCGCACATGAGCCCAGCGACCGGCCTATGGCACCCGGCTTCCTGCGCACGGCCCAGCGATCTGTGCATAGCATCCGGCGCCGGTCGCCCAGGCAAACTGATCAGGCCCAACGATCCGAGATCTCCGTACGGACGAAGGACACACGAATCATGAACCAGCTCCTCAACGCCCTGGTGATCCCTGCCAGGCTCAACCACCCCGTCCACATCCGGCCCTTGCAGTTGGACGCCGCTTCCCGGCAGCGTGTCGCGGCAGGGGAAGTTGCGGTGCTGGCAGGAAAGGACTGGCGCGCCTACCTGAGCAATGAGTCGGGCCGGACCTTCCACAATGTGCGGGCGGAGGTCCTTCTCCGCGAGGCCGGAGTGGACGTGGAGAGCACTATCCACGGGACCGTCACATTCCTTGGCCAAGCGGAACCATGGGAGGAAACAGACGCTCCCCGTCACCTGATCAGGCTGGCCGAGCAGCTGTTCGATATGCCGCTCGCCGCCTAGCCAGGCACCCCACTCAAAATGTCACACCCTCCTGCCATGCTTCAGGTATGGAAACCGGAGCGGTCACGGGTGTGGGAGGCAATGCCACAGTGGCCGCTGCCGTTGCATCAGTGGCCGGCCTGGTCGATGAACTGGCGCGTGTTGTGCGCGGTCCCATCGCGGCTCCAAGCGTTGAGAGCTCTGACTGCGGCGATGGCATCCACCGCGTTTCAAGACGCAATAGCGCCTACCAACATCCCCGTGGCAATGGCGCCAATAACAAGGCCCGCGTTCTTGGCGCCGTCCGCACTCAGGCTCCCAAGGCTGTTGATCCGTTGGGGGAGTTGGCCGAGTCGTGCTTGGCAGGGCTGGAAGTGCTGGCACGGGTCGAAGCTGCAACCGCGGCCGCGAAGGTCCGGCTGGTAGCCGCCTACGCTGAGGCGTCAGCCCAGATCGAGGGGCCTGCCGTCGATGCTTACGAGGCCTCCGCCCGCGAGAAGTCATTGGTGGCGGAGGTTGCATGTGTACTCACCGTCGGCGAGGGCGCGGCCTCCGCCTTGCTGGGTGAAGCGCACGCGTTGAAGGGTTCTTTGCCTGCGGTGTTGGACGAGCTGCAGGCGGGCGCCATCTCCTGGCAGCATGCACGGATCCTCGCTGATGAAACAGCGGGTCTGGAACCTGCGCGAGTCAAAGCATTGGAAGCGCACTTCTTCGATCCAGACGCGCCCCATGCTGCCCGCGGTGCTGCTCCCGGGGAGCTGGTGCCGTCGCGCTTCCGCAGGAAGGTCAGGGCATGGCGGGAGCGCCAGTATCCCGATTCGCTGGAGTTGCGGCGGGCGTTGAGTATGGCCGACCGGCGCATGGAGTACCGGCCTGAGGCTGACGGAATGGGACGGATCACCCTGATACTTCCCGGTGAAAACGCCTGCGCAATCTGGAACAAGGCCACCGCCATCGCGCGTGGCTTGCAGAGCCCCGATGACCCGCGCACGCTGACCCAGCGTCGGGCAGACGTCAGCGCCAACCTGCTCCTGGGCGTTGTGGGGCAGGACCTGGATAAGCTGCCAGCGCCGAAGGCTGACATCCTGGTTACCGTCCCCGCTTTCTCAATGTTTGGCGCTACGGATGAACCGGGGGAGGTGGACGGTTTCGGACCTGTCCCCGCGTCGGTGGCACGGAGGATCGTTGCCGAAGGCGCCGGGTCGTTCTACCGGGTTCTGGTGGACCCCCGGGATGGAGCGCCGCTGGAGATCGGCAGGACGAACTACCGGCTCCCGGAGAGTTTGAAGCTGGTTGAGGATGCGGGATGGCAAATGCACCTTCCCGGGCTGCAGCAACCACACACAGGACAACGAGAACGACCATCTCACCGCTTGGCAGCACGGCGGGGCAACGGGAATCAGTAATTTGGCACAGTTGTGCCCCAAACACCACAGGCTCAAGCATCAAAGCTCCTGGACCCCCAGCCCTGCCAGCAAGAACGAACCGCCGGGCTGGACTTCACCCACAGGGCGCCACTATCCGGCGGAACAGCCGGACTGGGTGCCACCGCGGCTGCCATTCGGGTTGCCTGCCGGGAGATCGACCATGCCTCCGAACATAGACGGCGGAACTCTCGATGAAGTTGGCGATGCCTCCGGGAACGTCAGCCCGCTGGAGGACGCCCTCATTGCATACCTCGCCGCTTAGCGTCCTACAGCGAAACTGTCCTTGAGGAGCTGTCTACGCATGCTCCCGCGGAAGTTGCACAGTGGCCGACCGGCTTGCAGGCTCAACTACGAGGGCCAATGGGAGGATACTCACGTGATGGACACTTCCAAGCCACGCCGACCGGATGTTCTGGAAACCGAACTCGTAGGCGGTGTTGAGAAACGTCAGCTGGAGTTGACAGCGTACGACTATCGCTGGCCCGGAATGTATCTTCAGCACCAACGCCGGATTGGCAATGCGCTGTCAGCGGCAGAGATCGACATTGACCACATTGGCTCCACTTCGGTTCCGGGGCTCGCAGCCAAACCAATTATCGACATCGTCGTTGCAGTCCTTGACATAACCGCCGAAGAGGAGTACCTCCATGCGCTGCTGGCGGCTGGGTATCAGCTCCGGGTCCGCGAGCCTGGGCACCGGCTGGTGCGAACGCCTGAACGAGATGTACACGTCCACATTCTTCAGAAAGGGGACCCTGCAATTCGTAACTTTATATTGCTTAGGGATCACCTGCGCACAAGTGTGGATGACCGCGCTCTATACGAAGATACGAAACGGGACTTGCTTGCTCATCCCTGGGACGACATGAACGCTTACGCGGAGGCCAAGAGCCAGGTGATTGCAGCGATTATGGCGCGTCCTCGACGGCATCAGTAACGTCAAGGCCCAAGGCTCAGGGACGCGTCCGCTCGCTGCAACGGTCAGAGGCGCAACTCCATGAAGACGCTGTTCGGATCCAGAACGTAGTCGGCAAAAGGAGGACACTCCGTGAAACCGTGGCGTGCGTAGAGGCGCCGGGCAGGAGCGAAATAGTCCTCGGTTCCGGTCTCCAGGTAGATGCGCTTGAGTTCTTGGGACCTGGCCTGTTCGATGATGTGCTTCAGCATGAGGGTCGCCACACCGCGCCCCCGCGCCGCCGCTGCCGTGCGCATGGACTTGATCTCGCCCAGCCGGCCAGCGCCGTGAGGTTCGGAGCCGTGAACTGCGGTGCTGTGAAGTTCGGAGGCGCCGACGTCAGGCCCCGCGTCGACATCAAGAAGCTTGAGGGCGCCGCAACCCAGCAACTCGCCGTCCTCGCGCGCTGTCCAGAAGGTGATCGAGGGCACGGACAGTGCCGTGTGGTCCAGCGCGTGGACGCTCTCGGCCGGCGAAGTGGCGAACATGTCCGCCAGATGCTCGCTCAGAAGCTGGTGAACATCGCCGCGGACGGGATCATCCCGGTCAATCTTGATCATTCACTCAAATTTACCGGCTCTTGCTGCGCATCAGGACCCGGCAGTCACCGGCTAAACCCACTCGCCGGCTGGATTGTTCTTTCGGGCAGGTAGGTACGAAAGGCCGTAGTGGCAACCGCCCAGCAGGTCCACCATGGCCGTATGAACGCTGAAGCACCGGCTGCGGTGAACCTCAACCTGCCCCAGCAATTCCTGCTGCTGGCAACCAACGACAAAGACGGAAAACCCGAGGTGCCGCTGTTCGCCCTCAGGACCACGGTGGCCGGCGCAATCCTGGCCGAGCTGGAGCTGGTCGGCGCCATCGAGCTGCAGGGCAAGCACATCCGGACCACAGGATCGGCCGCCAGGGACGACCTTGCGCCCGAACTGGAACTGATCCGCGGCAAGTCCCGGCCCCATACTCCGGCCCGGTGGGTTTCCATCCTGGAAGGCCGCGCCCAGGTTCACCGGATCTACGAGGGCATGGCGGCCCTCGGCATCGTGGAACACGTTGGGGAGAAACACCTGGCACGCTTCCGGCCGGTGCGTTACCCGGAAAAAGACCACGAACCCGAGTCCGCACTCCTCAAGAGGATTGATTCAACACTCAGCGGAGCCACGCCCACAACCGTGGTGCCAGAGGTAGCGGCTCACGGTGCAGCGGAGGAGCCTGCGACACAATCCGACAAGGCACAAGCCGGGGCACAAAAGACGAGGACCCTGGCTCTCATCGCCCTGCTTGAGGCAGCCGGGTTGCTTCATAAGCTGTTCCCGGACGCCGACAGGAACTGGGCGAGCGGCCTGGCCAAGGACTACTGGCCGGCGCGCGCCGTTGAGGACGAACTGCGGCTTATCCGGCTGGCAGAGGAGGAGACAGCAATGCTCTAAGGCCGCGGAGGGCGGCACGGGCACAAGGGCAAAGCAAAGCGGCGGCAGTTAGCCGTCGCTCTTGTCGATGACGCAGAACCGGTTTCCGTCGGGATCCTCCAGGACAATGAAGTCCGGGTCCTCAGGGTAGAGATCCCAGTCCACGCGCCGGGCGCCAATCGAAACGAGGCGCTCCACCTCGGCCCCCTGGTCCTCCGCATACAGGTCAAGGTGGATCCGCGGGTGGTCCTGGACAGGGGTTTCGCTCAGCATGAGCGAGAGCAACGCGCCAGGGCCCGACGGCGGCGCGAGGGTTACCCACGTGTCGTCACCTGGTTCCCGGGGGACGTAGCCCAGGGCAGAGTTCCAGAAGTCGGTAGCGGCGGCGACGTTGTTGACGCCGAGGACGATGGTGCCGATGGTCAACATCCGCCCAGCCTAGACCTGTCCCGCCCCGGCTGTCAGGGCCTCGCAGGCAGCTTCCGTCGCTGGTGGGACCAGCACGCCCCGCTAGACTCACCTCCATGGGGGAGCACAACACACCTGAAGACCGCATGCCGTCCAAACGCACCAAGTGGCGTGCCGCCGTCGTACCTTTGCTGGCCCTAGGCGTGGCGCTGGCGGGGTGCCTGATCGCCTGGCTGAACCGGAATGCTTCGTTCAGTTTCGCCTACGCGCCGAACAGCAAACGGCCCTTCAACGGGATCGGCGCGGACCTCATTACCGAGGGAACACAGGCGGGCCTGGCCATCGCCGTCGCGGGCATGCTGGTGCTGGCGTTCTGGGCCGGATTCAGGATGGGCAGGCGGCCCGGCCGCTAATCCTCGTACCCGATAATCCAGTGGAGCCCGTGCCGGTCGATGACCTGGCCGTCAAATGCGCCCCACGGTTTGGGCCCGAGGGCATCAACCACGGTGCCGCCGTCGGAAAGCCTGGCGAACCATTCGTGCAGCACTGCCGGTTCCGCGGTCCCCAGCAGTGAGAGCATGACGCCTTCGGTGCGGACGCTCGCCTCGCCGGCGGCCGCGTCCGAGCCCCCAAGCGCCACGACGCCGCTGAGCGTTCCGTGGGCGATGGCGTCCGGTGGGCCGTCGCTCCTGCTGAAGTCCTGGTAGGTGTACAGGGTAAGTTCACCGCCGAAGACATCCCGGTAGAACGTCAGGGCCTCCTGCGCTGTTCCCGGAAAACTGACATAGACCTGGGGCCCTGGCATGCGAACGGCGTCCTTCAAAGGGGTACTGGTCATCATCCATCCTCGGGTGCTGGGGAATCGGGCTGTTCCGGAAATCTCACCCGGGCGCTCGCTGAGGGTGAGACAACCACGCATGCCCGGCATCCGCCCAGCCTAAACCGGGCCGGCTGGGCCGGAAAGGGCGGTCCGGCTCCCGCGGCTAGACTCGCAGGCATGGGGGACAACGGAATACCTGAACAGCCAAAACCGTCCAAACACACCAGTCTCAGTGCCGTCGCGGTGCCTTTCCTCGGCATCGCAGCGGTGCTGGTGGGGTGCATTGTCGCCTGGAACCAGCAGGCGACCGCCAGCTTTGGCTGGTTCGCTTACGCGCCGCTAAGCAACGACGCCTTCAACGGATCCGGCATGACCTTCGTAACGCAGGGGACGCAGATCGGGTTGGGCATCGCCGTGCTGGGCCTGCTGGTCCTCGCCTTCTGGGCCGGTTTCCGGAGCGGGCGGCGAAGCGGGCGGGCCACGAACCGATGACACGCCGCACTGGTTTGTGGGCGCTTGCCTTGGTGGCCAGCGCGACGCTGCTGGGTGTGTAGCGCCGCCGCAGCCACGCACCGCCAGCTCTCCGGGCGCGAGCCCTTTCACCCCAGCAGGTCGTCCTGGTAGCACCAGCGCCAGCCCTCGCCGGGCTCGATGCTGCGCATGACGGGGTGCCCGGTCGCTTCGAAATGCTTTGACGCGTGGGTGGCGGGAGAGGAATCGCAGCACCCCACGTTGCCGCACTGCAGGCACATGCGGAGGTGGACCGTCGTCGTGCCCTCCCGGACGCAGTCCTCGCAGAACGCACCGCGGGGCACGTCCAGCGGCTCCGCGGACTCCAGGTGGTCGCACTCCCCACCGGGTTTGGCCACGCCTTCGCCGCCGCCACCGCCCGACGGGTCAATCTCGTCCAGCGACACGTCCAGCATCGATTCCTCAACGTCCAGCCGCTCAAGGACAGCGCTCAGGACCTCGTGCGCATACTCGCCACCACGCCGGAGTTCCAGCACCTTCTCGCGTTCCGCCTCCAGCATCGCCAGCCGCAGCCGGGCATAACGCTCGCTCGGCGTGGACGTTTCCGCTGACGGCCGCCCCAGACGCTCCCATGCCGCCAGCCCGCGTTCCTGCGTCCGCCGCTTCAGCATGGACACAACCTCCGGCGGATCGTCGTCTGTCCGGAGCTCATGCAACCGGGCCACGCCCGCGGCGGTGGCCAGCTGCATCAGTGACGCCTGGTTCAAAGCGTCCTCGCGCTGGTCCGGCCCCTGCACCCGGAGGATGCGCACCAGCGCCGGAAGCGTGAATCCCTGCAGCGTCAGCGTGCCGCCCACCACCACCAGGGCTGCGAGGATCAGCACGGACCGGTGTTCCAGGTCCTCCGGCAGGACCAGTACGGCGGCCAGCGTGACCACGCCCCGCATCCCGGCCCACGACACAATGGCCGCAAACTGCCACGGTGGCGCCGGATCCTTCCGCTGCACCGAAGGGATGAGCCGCGGCAGGTAGGTGGCCGGGAACACCCACACCGGCCGGAGAAGCAGCACGGCCAGCAGGATGATTATGCAGCCGGCCCAGATCCTGCCCGCACCCAGGGAATCGTCCTGGACGCCGTCCACAATGGTGCGCACCTGCAGCCCGATCAGCAGGAACACCGAATTCTCCAGCAGGAACTGCACCGTGTTCCAGTTGCTCCGCTGGCTCAGCCGGGCCGCGCCGTTGGGCATGGACGGCGCCTTGGTGCCCATGATGAGGCCGGTGACCACGACGGCGAGCACCCCCGAGGCGTGGATCGCCTCGGCCGGCAGGTACGCCACCAGCGGCGCCGCCAGCGATGTCGACGTATTGATGGCAACATTGCGGATCCGCTTGCGGAGCATGGTGAGCACGTATGCCGCTGCGATGCCCACCACCAGTCCGCCGCCCACGGCCAGCACGAAGTCCCCGGCAATCCCGGCCACGGACACCACTCCCGAAATGGCAGCGATCGCGGCGCGCAGGCAGATCAGGGCAGTGGCGTCGTTCACCAGGGATTCGCCCTCGAGGATGGTGACGATCCGGCGCGGCATCCCCACCTTCCGCGCAATTGAAGTTGCTGCCACCGCGTCCGGCGGCGCCAGCACGGCCCCGAGCGCAAACGCCGCGGCCAACGGAATCTCCGGGAACAGCCACCAGACCACCAGGCCCACCGTGAAGGTCCCGAAAATAACGTAGCCCACCGACAACAGGCCGATCGCGCGGCGGTTGGAGCCAAAGTCGAACAGCGACGTGCGCAGCGCAGCCGCGTACAGCAGCGGCGGCAGCAGCCCCACCAGCACCAGCTCCGGGTTCAGCTCGATGTCCGGTATGAACGGAAGGAACGAGCCCGCCACACCGATCAGCACCAGCAGCAGCGGCACCGAAATGTTGAGCTTCCGGCCGAGGGCGCTGCCGGCACAGACCACGGCAACGAGGACCAGGAGGCCCAGGGCGATTTCCATGGGGTCATTCTCCCAGCAACGCCGCCAAAGGGAACGGACAGCAGCGAACGGCCCACGCACGACGGCGGGACGCGGCTGGCGTCGTCCGCTTCCTTGGTGCGCTTCCCGCTAGGGCGCCCCGGACCGTTTACTCCGGTGGGCAGGCGGGTAACCATGGATTATGACTGATTCCGGAACCGGCGGCGCCGACGACCCCTTCGATGGCAGCGACGAAATCGTAGGAGGAACGCCCCCGGAGCAGACACCCGAGTCCATTGCCGAAGACGTGCGGCATGACATCCAGCTGGGCCACGTCCAGGACGACGTCAGCACGGTCCTCGAAGAACGGTTCGAGGAAGCCGGTATCGATGCGCGGCCCGAAGAGGTGGACGACCTCGCGGAGGAGATTGAGCGGGACGCGTCCAGCTGAGCCGCTGGTCCGGCTGGGCCGCGTGCGCCGTCAACCCGGCCGTAATACATCCTTGAATGAATACATTCACAGATGTACTGTCAAAGGCATGGAGACCCTCACCCACGCCCCGGTCCTGGCGCGCTTCGGCTATGCCGTCTCAGACCCCACCAGGGCACAGGTCCTGCTGGCCCTCGCCCAAGCGCCGTCCTATCCGTCGGATCTGGCCGACTCCATCGGGGTGTCCCGGCAGAGCATGTCCAACCACCTCACCTGCCTGCGCGGCTGCGGGCTGGTGGTGTCGGTCCCGGACGGCCGCCGGACACGCTACGAACTCGCTGATGCCCGGCTGGGCCACGCCATCACGGACCTCCTCGGCGTTGTCCTCGCGGTGGACCCGGCCTGCTGCGCGCCCGACGGCGAGTGCCTGGCATGAGCGGAACCCTGGCCCCGCGCCTTCCGTCCGATCGGCGGGCCATCCTGACGCGCCGGATCCGCCTCTTCGCAGCCGCCACCATCACCTACAACGTCATCGAAGCCGTGGTTGCGCTCTGGGCCGGCGGCGTCGCCGATTCATCGGCACTGATCGGGTTCGGACTGGATTCCGTCATCGAGGTCGCATCGGCCGTGGCGCTGTCCTGGCAGTTCTCCGCCAAGGATCCGGAGCGGCGCGAGCACCTCACCCTGCGCATCATTGCCATCTCCTTCTTCGCACTCGCCGCCTTCGTCACCGTGGATGCCGTCCGGTCGCTGGCGGGCGGGGGAGAGGCCCAGCATTCCACTCCCGGCATCGTGATCGCCGCCCTGAGCCTGGCCATCATGCCGGTACTCTCATGGGCGCAGCGCCGGGCAGGGCGCGAGCTTGGCTCCCGGACCGCCGTGGCCGACTCCAAGCAGACACTCCTCTGCACCTACCTGTCCGCGGTGCTGCTGGTGGGACTGGTCCTGAACAGCACGCTGGGCTGGTGGTGGGCAGACGCTGCGGCAGCCCTCGTGATCGCCGGCATCGCTGTCCGCGAAGGCTTCAACGCCTGGCGCGGGGACGTCTGCTGCGCGGTGCCCCACGCAGAGTCGCACGCGTTACCCCACGCCGGTGACAACGCCAGTAGCGTGCAGGACACGGACGCGTGCTGCCCCGGGTGCGCGTCGCCGGAGCCGGAGCCGCAGCCGCTCTCCCTGGGACTGACGGTCCGCAACAAGAAGTAGGCGCACGCCGAAAACGTCAGCCCTGACTGTCCGGCGGCGGCGGGGCCAGCGGGACCACGTGCAGGCGGTTGCCCGGACCCACGATGACCAGGATGTGCGGCGCGGTCACGTCGGCCAGTGCCGCCGTCACCTGCTGGATGAGGTCGTCGGGCGGGGCAGCCGGTGACCCCGGCGCAGGGTCGGCCGACGGCGGCAGTTCCGCGCCGCCGTCGTCCGCCCTCAGCCAGGCGGTCACCTTGGCACCTCCCGTGGCGTCAGAGATGCCCCGCGCCAGGGGGCGGACGTCAAGGGTGCCCGAGGGATAGCCGCTGACCAGCGTGACCTGGTCTGCCACCCGGCGTCGGGCGGGCGCCGCGGCAGCCAGCAGCGTCCGGTCGTGCCGCCATAACGCGAAGTGGTAGCCGGCCACCAGGCCAGCCGCCACCAGCAGGCCCAGCGGTGCCCGAATCCTGTCCAGGAGGCTTCCGCCGGAGACGTCGCCCAGCAGGTACTGGAACACCCGGTAGCCCGTCACCAGCAGCGTTATCAGGGCCACCACCGCGCTGACGCCGAAGAATGCCACCAGGTAAATGCGCCGGCCAGGTGGTATTTCGCCTGCTGTCCGGGGCTGGTGCCGTGGCTTCCACGCCAGCCACCACACCGGTCCGCCCACCATCAGGGAGCTGATGCCGCCCAGCAGCAGGGTGCGCGCGGCGCCGCCGGCCAGCGGTGAGACGGCGGCCGCCAGCAAGGCATTCACCACCACACCCACGCCGGAAGCTGCCGCGGCCAGCGCAACCGCCGAGGTCACCAGGAGGCTGGCGCGCCTGGTTTCGGTGGACCGGGTGACCGCCACCGCCCGGTGGTAGCGCCACACCACAGCGCCGATGGCCGCGGCCGAGATTGCCGGCGCCAGCGGCTCCAACAGCAGGTTCACCGGATCGCTGCGGTCAAACGCGAGCCGCAACAGCACGAACACCGCCACGCCCACCCCGCCGAGGGCCGCGATGCCCGCAACGAAGATGCCTACGGCGATCATGGCCACATCCGCCAGTGTGGTCCGGAAATGCCGGCCGCCTTCCCTGAACCAGTGCCACCACCACACCAGGGTGCCCCCGGCCGCCCACACCAGCGAACGGACCGGGGCATACCACCACGGCTCAACCGCTGCACTGAGTGGGAAGCCGCGAATGGCTACGTCCAACAGCCCGCTGAGGGCGGCGACCGCCGCGCCGGCGCCCAGCAGCAGGCCGAAAACGGAGCCGAGGAGTGTCCTGACGTCCTCCAGGTGCGTCGATGGCTTCGCGGGGTGCTTCCACATCCACCGGTGCCAGAGCCAGATAGCCGCCCACACCAAACCGTTGGCGAGCGGGGACTGCCACTGGCTTTCCTGCGTGTCGATGAATGCCGTTGCCAGGTTCAGCAGCGACGTGGTGGCGATGATGAGCGAAACGGCGTACATCCCGGACAGGTACAGTCCCCACCCGGCGGCGGTGCGTTCCACCGGGTCGTCGAGGCGCCGCCAGGCAAACCACCACAGCAGCAGGGCCAGCGGACCGCCGATCAGGGTGAAGGCCAGGGGCAGTGCCAGGCTGGCAGGATCGCCGGTGACCAGCACGGAAGACGCACGGAAGAGCCGTTCGAGCAGGCCGCTCACGCCCGACGCCGCAATCACCACCAGGGCGAAGAGCAGCACATAGAGGATCAGGCGGCGGAGGGTGGCCAGGCCGCCGGCGGGGGCGTGGGTGGTGACAGCTGCCGGCGTGGTCATTATTTAGCCGGAACCACTGAGCAGGCCGTCAGGATGTACGGCGGCTGGTCGATCTTCCAGGTGCCGTTGACTTTCAGGAGCGAGAACGCGTCCTCCATTTCGTACTCGGACGGGCCAAACGGTCCGCCCTGGGACTGCTGGACGATCGAAACCCGCACCGTGGCTGAATCGGTGCGCTCCGACGTCGAGACCAGAACGACGCGCGCCGGGCGGGGCTCACCCGGATAGCCTCCCCGGCATCTGCTCCGGGCGGCATCGGTGAGGTAGGAATCCGCGGTGGCGTTGTCGCCGTCGATCACGGCCTTGCTGTACCGCTGGACCACCCCGGCGGGGCTGGCCTCGTCCAGTGCAGCGGGCTCGCCGCGTGTGAAGACCACCGCCAGCGCAACCACCACCAGCAGTCCGACGACGCCGATCAGCACGAACAGGATCCGGTCCGGTTTCCGCGTGGCGTCGCTCATGGCGACAGTATGCGCCCTGGTCAGGGAGTTTTACAGGTATCTTTTGGCCCGGCGCGGGGGGATTCAGCCCGGGGATCCTCGTAAGGCACTGGAGAGCGAATCTTCAATATAGTTAGGAAAATCCGTTGACTGGCCCGAAATCTTCACTATAGTTATGTGAGTAGCATCACCCAGTGAAAGACAAACGATGACCACCGAGACTAGCACCACCGCCCCGCCGGCCACCAGCGAACTGCTGGCCACAGTCGGCAACAAGGTGCGGTCCATGCGAAAGGACCGGGGCATGACCCTGGCCCGGCTCTCGGAAATCACCGGACTCAGCCAGGCGATCGTCAGCCAGATCGAACGCGGAATGGCCAACCCGTCCTTCACAACCCTCGCGCAGCTGGCCCACGGACTGGACATCCCCGTGGGACGGTTCTTCATCGGCCAGGACCAGTCCAGGTCCCCGGTGGTCCGGAGATCCGCGCGGCGCAACCTCCAAAACGTCACCCGCGAGTCCGTCGGCGAAGCAATTCATGAGCTGCTGACCCCGGACCGCGATGGCACCATCGAAGCGCAATGGATCAGCACGCCCCCAGGGCACGACACCAGCGCAACACCCTTCACCCACAGCGGCGAAGAGTTCTGCTACATCATTTCGGGCCGGAAGGACGTCTACCTTGACGGCGTCTGCTACAGCCTCGAAGAGGGCGACTCGATCACCTACTCTTCGGAAATTCCCCACTGGTACAAGAACAGCTACGAAGAGGTATGCGTAGCCATCTGGGTCAACGCTCCCCACGCGTTGTAGGCCTGCCGGCCGTAACCGGCGCCGGCGCTGACCCCTAACCGTCCGGACACGTCTCCGTGGCCGCTGACACTCCTTGCCACTTTCGCATCAGGCGCCTCCTCCAACAGGCGTTCCTGCGTCATACCCTCTTACGCCCTCCGGGGCGCAAGCGTAAGGAAAATCCCATGCTTGACACCCAAACCACGGACAATGCCGTCCCGTCCCCCCGAACCACCGCTTCAACCCCCCAAAAAAACGAAAAGTTCACCCCTGAGGTCCGCAAAGGCCTGCTGGGCCTTGGCCTGGGCAACGCCCTTGAATGGTACGACTGGATGGTCTTCGGCCTCCTGTCCGCCTTCATCGGACCCAACTTCTTCCCCAACACGGACCCGCTGTCCGCAACGCTGAACGCCTTGGCCGTGTTCGCCGTCGGGTTCGCCTTCCGCCCCCTCGGAGGCATCCTCCTGGGCACCCTGGCAGACCGAATCGGCAGGCGCCGGGTGATGCTGCTGTCCATCATGCTGATGGCCGGCACCACCCTGATCATCGCCGTCACGCCCAGCTACGCCACCATCGGCCCGCTTGCCGGCATCATCCTGCTGGTCTGCCGCGTCCTCCAGGGCATCTCCACCGGCATCGAAGCCCCGCTCTCCACGTCCCACGCCGTGGAACTGGCGCCCAAGGGCCGCGAAGGCTACGTGGCCGGCATCATGTCCTTCTACGTCAACATCGGCATCCTGCTGGCCTCGCTGGTCAGCTTCCTCTGCAGCCTGGTGATCGGCGGAGCGGCCATGGGGGAGTGGGGCTGGCGCGTTCCGTTCATCCTCGGCGCCCTCTTCGGCTTCGTGGTCCTGTACTTGCGCCGTTCCCTGCCGGAAACCCTCAAAGAAGAGGAAATGGCCACCAACACGCCCCGCGCTGTCTGGTCCGGCGTCCGCAAGCACTGGCTCTCCGTCCTCGCCATCATTTTCGTGGTGGGCGCAGCCCAGGCCTACAACTACGCCTGGAACGTGGGCCTGCCCAGCGCAGCCCGCAGCGGCTTCAAGGAAGACCCCACCGCCGTCTTCGCCCTCACCACCGTCCTCGGCGTCATCCTGGTGGCCGGCTCCTGGATCATCGGCAAGCTCGCCGACGGCAAGGCCATGTCCCGCTGGTTCCTGGTGACCCGCATCCTGGCCATCCCGTCAGTGTTCCTCATGCTGCTCTACGTGCAGCCCGGCATCGGCGGCTTCGCGGCGGTCCTGCTCGGCGGATCCGTGGTCCTGGTGCTCAACATGACCCTCTACAACGTGGTCAGCTCCTCGCTGATGCCCAAGAACATCCGCGGAACCGGCGTGGCCCTGGGTTACGGCATCGGCGTCGCCCTCTTCGGCGGCACCGCCTCCTACCTGCTGGTCTGGTTCCAGTCCCTGAACCTCACCTGGATCTTCCCGGTCTACGTGGCCGTCCTGTCCATCCTCAGCATCGTCTTCTACATCGCCGCACGCCGCTCCAACGGCATCTTCGTCGGCAAGTAAGGAACCCTCCCATGAACACCACACCCAGCTTTGCCGCGCCCGAAAACGGCTTCACCGGCTCCCTGGAACTCGCCACCACCACGGCGGACCTCACCGCTCCCGTCATCTCCCGCTCCAACGTGCTGGTGGTGGGCGGCGGCCCTGCAGGCGTTGCCGCCGCAGTCACGGCCGCACGGTCCGGCGCCAAGGTCACCCTGCTGGAACGCTACTCATCCCTGGGCGGCCTCGCCTCCGGCGGCATGGTGCTGGTGCTGGACGACATGATCAACGGCCAGGAAATCACCGTCACCGGCATTGTCTCCGAATACGTGGAGCGGCTGCAGAAGCTCGGGTTGGCCATCGTGCCGCCCGCCGATGACCGCAAGACCTCCCAGGAACTCTGGAACAAGTGGGGCCGCTACGGCACCTTCGACTTCCACTCCCACACCAACCCCAAGCCCATCTGCTACGCCGCAGCCTTCGACCCCGACGGCTGGAAGCGGGTCTCCAACGACCTGGTCCGCGAAGCCGGCGTGGACCTCCGCCTGCACTCCTGGTTTTCCCGCCCCATCGTGGACAACGGCGTGATCAAGGGCGTCATCACCGAAACCAAGATGGGCCCGCAGGCCTTTATGGCGGACGTGGTCATCGACACCACGGGCGACATCGACGTCGCCTCCCGTGCCGGGGCCAGCTACGCCAAGGACAACTACATCACCACGCTCGTCTTCCGCCTGGGCAACGTGGACACCCGGGCCGCCGAAGCGTTCGAGCAGGCCAACCCCAAGGAAGCCCGCGCCATCAACCGCAAGATCAAGCGCCTCCTCGGCGGCGCCTGGGAGCTGTGGTGGCTCAAGACCCCCATCGACGGCGTGGTCTGGTGCAATGCCCCGCACATGTCCGGGTTCGACGGCACGGACCCGGCGGACATGACCGCCGCCGAGTTCGCCGCCCGGGACCGGATCTCCGAGGCGGTGGACTACGTCCGCGCCCACCTGCCCGGTTTCGAGAACTGCTACATGCTGGACGTCGCCTCCCAGATGGGCGTCCGGCAGACCCGCCTGCTGCAGGGCGAATACGTGATGACCAAGGACGACGTCACCCAGCGCCGGCACTTCGCCGACACCGTGGCGCGCGGCCGCGACTACTACTACCCATACCGCTCGCTGCTGCCCAAGGAAGTGGACCAGCTCCTCGTCGCCGGACGCCACTATTCCGCCACCCCGGAGGCGCAGAAGATGTCCCGCGAGATTCCGCCCTGCATGGCCATGGGCCAGGCCGTCGGCGTCGCCGCCGGGCTTGCCGTGGAGAACAACGTGCTGGTCCGCGACGTCTCTGCCCTGGACATCCAGCAGGGCATGCGCCGGCACGGCGCAGACCCGGGCGACGTCCCGTCGTCGAACGCCACCATCGATGCTGACGCGGCGGTGCCGGCATGAGCAGCGCGCTGGCAGAAAAGACGGAAAGTACGACGACGGCGGGCGCCTCCGCGTCGCCCCTCGCCGGGGATGCGCGGCCGGCCACCCCGCTGCCGCTGGACGGCATCAAGATCGTGGACTTCACCCAAGTGTTCATGGGCCCGTCCTGCACCCAGATGCTGGGTGACTACGGCGCGGACATCATCAAGGTGGAACGCCCGGGCGCCGGAGACATCTCGCGGAACTCGTTCCCTGACCAGGACGGCCAGGACAACCCCATCTTCCTGTCCATCAACCGCAACAAGCGCAGTGTCTCCATCGACACGCGTACGGAGGAAGGCCGGAACGTCCTGCACGCCATCATGGCGGACGCGGACGTGGTGGTCAGCAACTTCCGCTCCGGTGTGATGGAACGGATGGGCTTCGGCTACGAAGACCTCAAAGCGGAGAACCCGGGCATCATCTGGGCCTCCGGCACAGGCTTCGGCCCGGTGGGACCGTACTCGCACAAGGGCGGCCAGGACGCCATCGCCCAGGCCTACTCCGGGGTGATGTGGCGGCGCGAATCGGACGACCAGAAGCCGGCCATCTACCCCACCACCCTCTGCGATTACATCACCGGCATGCACCTGATGCAGGGCATCCTGCTGGCGCTGCGCACTCGGGAAACCTCGGGGGTGGGCCAGAAGGTGGAGGTGACCATGTACGACTCGATGCTGCACCTGCAGATGCAGGAGGCCTGCATGCAGCTCAACCGCGGGTATGAAGTCAACTGGGGTGCCATGCCGCTGAGCGGCGTCTTCGAAACCACTGACGGCGCTGTGTGCATGGTGGGCGGCTTCACCCCGGACCCGCTGGCCCGCATCTCCGACGCCCTGGGCCTGGACGAGGACCTCACCCAGCGCCCCGAGTTCGCCAACCTGGAGCAGCAGTTCAAGCACAAGCCCGCCCTCCAGGCCATCTTCCGGGAACACATTGCCACCAACACCACCGAGTACTGGACCGGCAAACTCGAGGAACAGGGGCTGCTGAACGCCCCCGTCCACACGCTTGAACAGGCGCTCGCCGATGCCCAGACCGAAGCCAACGGCATGATCGTTGAGGCCGAGCACCCCGGCGTGGGCACGGTGAAGATGCTCAACGCCCCTATCCGGCTCTCGGCCACCCCGCCCACAGTCCGCCGCGTGGCGCCCCGCCTCGGGGAGCACAACGTGGAGGTGCTGCTCGAGAACGGGTTCGATGAGCAGACCATCGAACGCCTGCAGCAGCTGGGGGTCCTCCGGTGAGCGCCACCTTGGAAGAGGCCACTGTCGAAGAGCGGGTTGACCAGATCACGCTGACCATCGAAAACGGCGTGGCCACCGTGGTGATCGACCGGCAGCACGTCCTCAACGCCGTGGACGGCACCGCCCACGCCCGGCTCAACGGGATCTGGGACCAGCTGGAGCAGGATGAGTCGGTGCGGGCCGTGGTCATCACCGGCGCCGGCACCCGGGCGTTCTGCGTGGGTGCGGACATGTCCGCGTCCGCCGTGGACAAGACCGGCCTGGAATACTGGGCCGGCCTGGACCCCAACGGGTTCGGCGGCCTGAGCCTGCGCACCACGCTCGACGTTCCGGTGATCGCCAAGGTGAATGGCTACGCGCTGGGCGGCGGCATGGAGATCGTCTTGGGCGCGGATATCGTAGTTGCCGCCGAGACCGCGAAGTTCGGGCTCACTGAGCCCCGCGTGGGGCGTTTGGCGCTCGACGGCGGCATCCACCAGCTGGTGCGCCGCGTCCCCTACACGCAGGCCATGGGCATGCTGCTCACAGGCCGGACAGCGGACGCGGCGGAGATGCAGGCCATGGGCCTGGTCAACGAAGTGGTTTCCGCAAAAGAACTGGACGCCGCGGTGCAGCGCTGGGTGGACCAGATCCTTGCGTGTGCCCCCACATCGGTCCGGGCCGTCAAACAGATGGTCACGCAAACCAGCCACCTCACTGCCACGGAAGCACGCGGGCTGCGGCTCCCGGCCCTCATGGCCGCACTGGACAGCGAGGACTCGGCCGAGGGCGTCCGGGCCTTCCAGGAAAAACGCCGGCCGGAGTGGCCCGGCCGCTGACCTGCCACCGTCCCTCCGCCCCAACTCACGCTTCGCATTGAAAGGAAGCAGAACAATGCAGCAATCCCTTGCGCCCCAAAACCTGGCCCCTGACGCACTGCCCGCCGGCGTGTGGGGTGTGGTGGCCACGCCATTCCAGGGCAGCACCCTCGACGTCGACCTGGACAGCCTGTCCGAACTGGTGGAGCACTATGAAGCCATCGGAGCCACAGGCCTCACAGTCCTGGGCGTGTTCGGCGAAGCCACCGCGCTGACGGCGGAGGAGCGGCGACACGTCCTGGAAACCGTTGTGGAATGCACAACGCTTCCGCTGGTGGTGGGAGTGACCGCGCTGGCCACCAGGCCGGCCATCGAGGAAGTCGGGGCTGCGCAGGAGATGGCGGGCGGGCGCCTTGCCGCCGTGATGGTCCAGGCCAACTCGGCCCGGCCCCAGGCTGTCATCGCCCACCTCGACGCCATCCACCGCGCCACCGGCGCCAACGTGGTGCTGCAGGACTACCCGCTGGCCAGCGGCGTCAGCATCGCCACCGCGGCACTGATAGCGGTGGTCAACGCGTGCCCGTTCGTCATCGCCGTCAAAGCCGAGGCCCCGCCCACCAGCGTGGCCATCGCCGAGCTGAGTGCCGCCGTCGGCGTCTCCATCTTTGGCGGCCTGGGCGGGCAAGGGCTGCTGGATGAACTCCAGGCCGGCGCAGCGGGAGCCATGACCGGCTTCTCCTACCCGGAGGCGCTCATTGCCTGCGTCGCCGCCTGGCAGGACCGGGGCTACGAGGCCGCCCGCACCGAACTGCTGCCCTACCTGCCGCTGATCAACTTCGAACAACAGGCCAAGGTGGCCCTGGCGATCCGGAAGGAATGCCTCCGCGAACGCGGCCTGATCAAGGACTCCGGAGTCCGGGCGCCGGCGGCAGGCTTCCCCGAAAGCCTGCGCGACGCCATGCACACCCACCTCAGCGAGGCCGCCGATGCGCTCGGCAACGCCACCGCCCGGGCACAGTCCCCGGCACTGACCACCGCAAGGAGCTACTGATGGATCTCGGAATCGCCGGCAAAACCGCACTGGTGGCCGCCTCCACCGGAGGCCTGGGCCTGGCCGTGGCACGGGCGCTTGCTGCGGAAGGCGTCCGCGTGGCCATCGTGGGCCGGCGCCGGGACCGCGCCAAGGAGATCGTGGGGGAGCTGCAAGAGAGCCATGCCGGAACCGCAGGCTTTGACGCCGTGGCCATCGAAGCGGACCTGACCACGCCCGAGGGCATCGGGTCCGCCGTCGAGCAGACCATCGCCGACCTCGGCCCCATCGACATCCTGGTCCTCAACGGACCCGGCCCCAAACCGGGCGCCGCGGCCGCGCTCAGCTCCGAGGACGTTGCCAGCGCCTTCGACCTGCTGGTCAAGCCCCAGCATGCACTCATCTCGCACGTCCTGCCTGGCATGCGGGAACGCCGCTGGGGACGGATCGTGGCTCTCGGCTCAAGCGGAGTGGTGGCCCCGCTGCCCAACCTGGCCGTCTCCAACACCGGCCGTGCCGCACTGGCCGGCTACCTGAAAACCCTCGCCGCCGAGGTGGCCCTTGACGGTGTCACCGTCAACATGGTCCTTCCTGGCCGGATCGCCACGGACCGGGTGGCCGAGCTGGACCAGGCTGCCGCGAAACGCCGCGGCACCACCGCCCACGAGATCGAGCTCGAATCCCGCAAGTCCATCCCTGCCCGCCGCTACGGCGAACCCGCCGAGTTTGGGGCGGCCGCCGCCTTCCTGTGCAGCGCCCCGGCGTCGTACATCACCGGCGTGGCGCTCCGCTGCGACGGCGGCCTGATCCGCAGCCTCTAGCCCCAACGTTCCAAAGGACCACCATGACCTCCACTGTTGTTGACACCGAAACCAACCAATCCGCTGACTCCCGCGAAGCCATCACCGCCAGGCACCTCATCAACGGCCAATGGCTGGGTGAAGCGGACACGGAGCGGATGAACCCTGCCCGCCCAAGCGAGATCGCCGCGGTTTCCCCCAGCGGTACGGCCGCGAACGTGGATGCCGCCGTCACCGCCGCGGCAGCAGCGCAACCTGCCTGGGCAGCCCTGCCTGCACCCTCGCGTGGTGCCATCCTCATTGCCGCCGGGAACCTGCTGATCGATCGGCAGTCGGCCATCGCCGAAGACCTTGTCCGGGAGGAGGGCAAGACCCTGGCCGAGGCCAAAGGCGAAGTGAAGCGTGCTTCCGACGTGCTGCGGTTCTTCGGCTCGCTCGGCTGGGCGGCCACCGGAGAGGTGCTGCCCAGCGGCCTGCCGGACACCACCATCACTACCCGCCGTGAGCCGTTGGGCGTGGTGGGCCTGATCACGCCCTGGAATTTCCCCATTGCCATTCCCGCATGGAAGGCCGCCCCCGCGCTGATCAGCGGCAACGCCGTGGTGATCAAGCCGGCCGAACTGACCCCGCTCTCGGCCACCCACCTGGCCCAGGCCCTGCAGGATGCCGGGCTGCCCGCCGGAGTCTTCAATGTGGTCCATGGCAAGGGGCGAGTAGTGGGGGAGGCGCTGGCCCGGGACGCCCGCATCGCCGGGCTCTCCTTCACCGGTTCCACCCGTGTGGGCCTGGGGCTCCAGGAAATCCTGAACGCCCGCCGCGCCCGCGTCCAGCTTGAGATGGGCGGGAAGAACGGCGTCCTGGTGCTTGATGACGCAGACCCCGCCGAGGCTGCGCAGGTGGTGGCCGCCGGCGCGTTCGGACTCACCGGCCAGGCCTGCACCGCAACATCGCGGGTCTACGTCACTCCGGGCGTGAAGGAGAAGTTCCTTGAGGCGCTGGTGGCTGAAGCCGCGCAGTACACCACCGGGGACGGCGCTGGCACAGGCGGAACGTCGCGCATGGGCGCCGTGGTGAGCCGGCAGCAATTCGAGCAGGACCAGGAAGCGGTGCGCGCCGCCGTCGAACGCGGGGCCACCCTCCTGCACGGAAGGTACGACGGCGACCCCTCCGGTGCGCTGTTCTTCCCCGCCGCCGTGCTCACCGATCTTCCCACCGACGATCCCGCGGTCACCGAGGAAATCTTCGGCCCTGTGGTGGCGGTCCTGGAAGTCCCGGACTACGAGGCCGGGCTCGCCGCGATCAACGATTCCCGGTACGGCCTCACCGCCGGCATCTGCACCGATTCCCTGGCCCTGGCTACCGACTTCGCTTCCCGCGCCCAGGCCGGCGTGGTGAAGGTGAACAGGCCCACCGCGGGACTGGACCTGAACGTTCCATTCGGCGGCGTGAAGGACTCATCAACGAACACGTTCCGCGAGCAGGGCCGGTCCGCGCTGGACTTCTTCACGTGGGGCAAGACCGTCTACACCGGGATCTAAGCATCCCGTCACTGCGGCCGCCAGGCAGATGCCTGGCGGCCTTTCGTGTGCCCGGCCACCGTTGCCTGCCAGTGGACCGCTCGGCCCTACCCGCACCACAGCCGCGGTGGGACGATGTTCCTATGCAGGAAAACAGGGTTGACAGCCCGAACGATGCAGGCCCGCATCTGCATGCCCACACCGCACCCACCACGCAGCAGATGCGCACGGTGGGCCAGCGCCGCCGCGACGCGGAGGAGAAGCTGGAGCACCATCTCCAGGAAGCCCGCCAGAAGGATCACCCGCACGGGGCGGAGCCTTCGCCGGATCAACCCCACACCGATGGGGACTAGCGGAGCGGCAGTTCCGCCTAGGACAGAGGAACCACAACAGGCGACGACGGGACTTTCCCGGCGTCGCCTGTTTTTGTTGCCCAGCATGCGGGGCCGGGCTGCGTGCCTCCTGGTCGCTTAGCCGCGGCAGGTTTCCAGAATATTTCAACCATGTTGCTTTCAGTGCAACATGGCTATTCTCTGGGGACTTACTGCCTGCAGGTGGTGAACGCACTCCATTTCGAGCTAGTAGGCGCGGAAATAGTCTTGGGATCTATTGACTGTGTTCGCGGTCACCACCTATGTTGAAACAACGACGTTGCAATAAGTGCAACTCCGACTTTTATTGGTGGTTCTATGAGTCACGAAACAACACCGCCCCAGGCGGGAGTCATCGCCAAGGATGCCGATGGTTCCGCCCTGGCAGGCGGCGGCGTTAGTCCCCTAACGCCCAGCAAGGACGTACGACGCCGGGTGGTTACCGCAAGCTTTATCGGCAACTTCGTCGAATGGTTCGATTACGCCGTCTACGGCTACCTCGCCGCCGTCATCTCATCGGTCTTCTTCCCGGAAGCGGAACGGCAGACAGCGCTGCTGGCCACCTTTGGCGTCTTCGCAGTCTCGTTCTTCGTCCGGCCGCTGGGCGGATTTGTCTGGGGCCACATCGGCGACAAGCTCGGCCGGCGGAAGGCCCTGTCCTTGTCCATCGTCATCATGTCCGTCTCAACGTTCTGCATCGCGCTGATTCCCGGCTACGCATCCATCGGGCTGATGGCTCCGGTCCTGCTCCTCCTCGTCCGCATCGTCCAGGGCTTCTCAGCAGCCGGCGAGTATGCGGGCGCCTCGGCCTTCCTGGTGGAGTACGCCCCGGCGAACCGGCGCGGCCTCTATGCAGCAGTGGTTCCGGCCAGCACCGCAGCCGGCCTGCTCCTGGGCTCCCTTATCGCAGCGCTCCTGAGCTCGGTACTCACCGCGGACCAGCTGCACGAGTGGGGATGGCGGCTGCCGTTCCTGCTGGCTGCCCCCATGGGCCTCATCGGACGCTACATCCGCACCAAACTCGAGGACACCCCGGCCTTCCGGGAATTGGCTGCGAAGGAAGGCACCGAAGAGAAGGCCCCCGCGCTGGCCATGTTCAAGACCTACCGGAAGCAGCTCGTCATCGCCTGCGGCGCGGTGATGCTCAACGCCGTTGGCTTCTACGTCATCCTCAGCTACATGCCCACCTACCTTTCCGAGGAACTGGGCTTCGGCCCCACCGAGTCCTTCCTGGCCACCACCATTGCCCTGGCCAGCTACATCGGGTTCATCTTCCTTACCGGCATGGCCTCGGACGTCTTTGGCCGCAAGCGGATGCTCATCACGGCATCCATCCTTTTCATGGTCCTTACCGTTCCGGCGTTCATGCTGCTGGAAACCGGTGATTTCCTGGTCATCGTCCTGGTCCAGATCCTCCTGGGCGGCATGCTCACACTGAACGACGGAACACTGCCGAGCTTCTTGGCCGAGCTGTTCCCCACCAAGGTCCGCTACAGCGGGTTCGCCGTCAGCTTCAACCTCTCCAACGCCCTCTTCGGCGGGACCGCGCCGTTCATGGCCACCCTGCTGATCGCCATGACCCAGAGCAAGATCGCCCCGGGCTGGTACCTGGTGGCGGCTTCAGCGGTGTCCCTGGCGGCAGTCCTGTTCGCCACTGAGACGTCGCGAAAGCCCCTGAAGCACCTCTAAGCCGCCGGCATTCCCAGAACCGCCGGCCCGCCGCAAGGCCCCCTGACCACCCTTCCGATCCACACCACAACAACTGCACTGGACAATCCAGAAGCATCAACGAAAGGCACAACAGTGACTATCACCGCCGATAACGCCTCGTCCATCGCCGAACTCGAGCGCCTCAAGGTCCTCCACAACGGCTCCAAGGGCAAGCTCACGTTCTCCGACGCCGAGTTCGAGCGCCGCCTGGGCGGCCTCCGCCAGATCATGGCCGCCAAGAGCCTGGATGCGGTCATCCTGACCAGCTACCACGGCATCAAGTACTACTCCGACTTCCTGTTCACCACGTTCGGCCGCAACTACGCCTTGGTGGTCACCGCCGACGACTCGGTCACCATCACCGCGAACATCGACGCCGGGATGCCGTGGCGCACCTCCTACGGCGAGAACATCGTCTACACCGACTGGCGCCGGGACAACTTCTACTTCGGCCTGCAGGAGGCACTGCGCCAGCGCGGCGTCAAGGCAACCCGGCTCGGCGTCGAGGATGACTTCCTCCCCGGCCTGACCCGCGAGAAGATCGCTGCCGCGTTCCCCGGCGCGCAGCTCCTGGACGTTTCGCAGGACGCCATGCGCCAGCGCATGTTCAAGTCCGCCGAGGAGATCGAGGTCATCAAGCACGGTGCCCGCATCGGCGACCTGGGCGGCGAGGCCATCCGCAACGCCATCCGCGAAGGCATCACCGAGTACGAGGTGGCCCTGATCGGCACCGAGGCCATGGTGCACGAGATCGCCAGGACCTTCCCGGACCGCGAAGTCCGCGACACCTGGGTGTGGTTCCAGTCCGGGATCAACACCGACGGCGCCCACAACTGGGCCACCACCCGCAAGCTGCAGCAGGGCGACATCCTCTCGCTCAACTGCTTCCCCATGACCTCCGGCTACTACACCGCCCTGGAGCGCACCCTCTTCCTGGGCCAGCCGGATGAGCGTTCGCTCGAACTGTGGAACATCAACGTGGAGGTGCACAAGCGCGGCCTGGAACTCATCAAGCCCGGCGCCGTCTGCAAGGACATCGCCGCGGAACTGAACGAGATCTACATCAGCCACGGGCTGCTGGCCAACCGCACCTTCGGCTACGGCCACTCCTTCGGCGTCCTCAGCCACTACTACGGCCGCGAAGCCGGGCTGGAACTGCGCGAGGACATCGACACCGTCCTGGAGCCCGGCATGGTGGTCTCCATGGAGCCCATGATCACCGTGGCCGACGGCCAGCCGGGCGCCGGCGGCTACCGCGAGCACGACATCCTGGTCATCGGCGAGGACAACTCGGTGGAGAACATCACCAAGTTCCCGTTCGGCCCGGAGAAGAACATCATCGAGGCCTAACCGTCCAGCACTGGAAGCGGCGTCACGCACACGTGGCGCCGCTTCCGCCGTTTAGGGAAAGATGGTGTCCACCATGACTCCAGCAAAGACCAGCCAAAAAGACGCCGCAGACAACGACGCCGCAGGTGACCACGGCGCCGCCGGTACCGGCGCCAATGGCGCGGCGGATGCCAAAGGTGCTTCCGTCGTCGTCAACGCCATCGCCGTGCTGCGCACCTTCAGCGCCGAGGAACCCCTGCTGGGAGTCACCGAAATCGCCGGCCGTGTGGGCATGCACAAGAGTTCCGTTTCACGGATCCTGGCCACCCTGGAGCAGGAAGGCCTGGTGGAACGGGACCCCGAAACGCGGCGGTTCCGCCTGGGTCTGGGGCTGATCGCCGTGGCAGGGCCGCTGCTGGCGGAAATGGACGAACGCCGCGTGGCGTACCCGGTGCTGCGCCGGCTCACCGAGCAAACGGGGGAGACCAGCGCCCTCATGCTGTGGAACGGCGACGAGGCCATCTGCGTCGAGCAGATCGCCAGCCCCCATCAGATCAAACACACCACACCTTTGGGCGCCCGCTACCGGGACGCCATGAGCGCCTCGGTCCAGGTCTTCCTCGCCCACCAGCCCGCCGAGCGGGTCCGCGAACTGCTGCGGAGCGGCGCCGTTACCTTCCCGGGAATGGACGACGCCGGACTGGCAGCTTACGAAGCCAGGCTCGGGGAGGTTGCAGGGCGCGGCTGGGCCGGGAACTACGGCGAATCCTCCATGGACGAAGTGGGGGTCGCCGCGCCTGCCTACGACCACCGCGGCGACATTACCGCCGTCGTACTGATCCCCGCCCCAAGGTTCCGGGTGTCACGCGAACGGCTGGAAGACCTCGGCGAAGCCTGCATGGCCGCCGCAGCCCAGGTCACCACGCGGCTGGGCGGGCGCAGCCCACAGTAGGTGCGCCGGGGCGTCCGGGTGCATTGCTAAACGAGTTCATCGTGCAGGATGCGGGCAGCGTGACCCATCGCCTGTTCGGCTGACGGCTGGATGACCGCCGGAACGCGGCTCCGGGTGAGCGCAACGACAGCCAGGGCCGGTCCCCCCGTGTGTTCCACCACCCCAGCCTCGTGCCGGAGGTGAACGAAGGAACCCGTTTTCGAATACCAGGTGGAAGTATCTGCTGAAAAATCCGGCGCGAGGCGGTGCCGGAAGACGTTCGCGGCAAGCATTTCGCGGAGGGGTGCCGCCACGGCCGGGGAGACGGTTCCGTCCCAGATCTTTTGCAGGAGATCGGCGAGCCCCCGCGCGGTACCGGCGTTGGCCCGTTCAACGTCCAGTTGGGGCAACGGGGACGGATGCCCCTGCTGGTCCGCCTGGACGACGAGCGAGTGGACGGCGGCAGCATCGTGGTCAGCCGCCTGTGTGGCGAGCGAGGCATAGAGTTCACCAATGGGATGACGGAGGATGATGCCGCCGGTACCCAGGGCCCGGAGCCATTCCGTCACTTCTTCCGGGGAGACGATGCGGAATATCGCGTCTGCGGCGGAGTTGTCGCTGAGCTCAACCGCGAGCCTGATGAGGTCGCCCGCGGCGATGGTGGCCGGGTGGGCAAAACGGGCAATGCCGGGGCCACCCTGGGACCGGCTCGAGTCGTCGATCCGCACCGGCATGCTGAGTTCGAACCTGCCCCGGTGCGCGGCGTCGAGCGCGGCGGCCGCCAGCGGCAGCTTGGCGACGGACGCCAGTGGGAAGAGGCGGTCGGCGTCGAGCGCAAGCTCCTGGCCGGTGCCGAGATGGCGAACCAGGAGGGATCCCGAAAGGCCCGCGGACTCAAGTACCTGCGCTGCTTGGCGCAGGGCACTTGCGCCTGCGCCGGCGTCGTACCCCGGCACTGTCATGGTTGTTCCTCCCGGTTGGCCCCGAGCGCCGCTGCGATGTCCCTCCGAAGGGCAGGGTTGAACAGCTGGCGCCCATCCGGCGTGCGCAGCTCAAGCCGGTAGGCGCGCGTGAGCGCCAGTTCCGGTACCTCGAACCACTGCAGGCGCCACGCGGATGCCTGCTCCCGGGTGCACAGGATCCAGTCATCGCCCGCCAGTGCTCCCGCAAGCGCGCTGACCACACTGGGGGACTCATGAACCTGGTGCGCCGCCAAGCCCGATGCCGCGGCCGATTCACGGAGCGCGGAGAGCAGTTGGCCGGAGGCGTCCTCGGCCAACACCAAAAGGTTGGAAGCCGCCTTCGGGCCCAGGGCGCGGGTGGGACGCAAGGCCCCGAGTGAGAGCGGCCGGCGCCGGTCCGTAACCTGTGCCAGGCCAAGCGGCACTACCCAGTCGGCCCGTGCGGTTTCGACCGGAAGGACGGCGGCATCGGCTTCCCCGAGCCGAAACCGCAGGGTACGCAGCTCCCGGCCGGCTTCCTCTATGTCGAGGTCGGTACCGGCCCCGCGTGCGCGCAATCTCAGGGCCGCCCACCGCGCAGGATCGAGATCGCGGGGCACCAGCAGCCGGACGGTGCCGCGATGGTGGGATGCCGCAGCATCGACCAGCGAGCGTTCGGCGCCCAGCAGGGCCTGTACGTGCTCGAGGAGCGCCGTGCCCAGGGCTGTCAACCGCACCTGGCGGGTGTTCCGCTCGAGCAGCGCCCCGCCCAGTTGGGCCTCCAAACCGGCAACCCGGCGGCTGATGACGGGCTGCGTCGTCTGTTCATCCCGGGCGGCTGCGGAGAAGCTTTGCCGGCGGGCAACAGCAACGAACGCACGCGCACCGCTGATGAGGTCCATCCACCAATCATGCCGCTGACGCATAAATCCTGCTATTTCTGTCTTTGAGCGGACCAGAAAATCAGCCCAGACTGGCCGCATGGATCACTTTCACGAATTCCAGCCCCCGCAAACGTCAACCCAACCAACCCGCCGTAAGGTCCTCATGTTCGGTGCAGGAGGAGTGCTGGCGGCCGCTGTGGCAGGTACGGCAGGCCCGGCGTCTGCGGCATCCGGCCCGGGCGACGTCCGCCAGCGCCTCGACACGGCGCTCAGCGGCCTCGAGTCAGCACATGGCCTCACCATCGGCGTATCGGCGGGCCGGCTGGGCCAACGTCCTGCCTATGCCTACCGGGGCGAAAACACCTTTCCGATGTGTTCCCTGTTCAAAACCCTCGCCGTGGCCCGGCTGCTCCGCGACCACGCGTACGACGACGGGTTCTGGCAGCGCCGGATCTCCTTCCGCAAGAACCAGATTGTGCGGGACTCCGTCATCTGCGCTGCCGACAAGGACCGGAACATGAGCGTGGAAGAGCTTGCCGATGCTGCCCTGCGCTTCAGCGACAATACCGCCGGCAACCTCCTGCTCGAACTCATCGGGGGCCCGCCGGAAATTGGTGCCTATGCCCGGTCCCTCGGTGCCCTGTCCACCCGCCTCGACCGGTGGGAACCGGAGCTCAACGAGGCGCTGCCCGGCGATGTCCGCGACACCAGCACGCCCAGCGACATCCACACGCTGTACGAAGCGCTGTTGCTCGGCGACGCGCTGGATACCCTGGGGCAGGCCCGCCTCAGAGGGTGGATGCTGCGCAATGCCACCTCCGGTGAGCGGCTGCGGGCAGCGGTGCCGCCCGGAGCCGAACTCGCCGATAAGACCGGTGCCGGCAGCTACGGGGTGGTCAACGATGCCGGGGTGGTGTGGCCGGAAGATGGCCCTCCGCTGACTCTCGCAGTGATGACAAGGACCAGCCGCCCGGATGCTGTGAACAACAATGCCGTGGTGGCGCGCGTAGGCCAGCTCGTTTTCGGCGAGCTTCTCTGAGCGGCTTCGTCCGTTCCCCGTGGCAGTCGGGTCAGGGCAGGCCCGCCATCCGGACCGCCAAGTGCAGCGCCGCCAGCCGGCCGGTGCCGCGGGGATCGCCGCCGCACAGATCGAAGATACGCTGCAGCCGGTGATGCATCGACTGCCGCTCCAGGTGCAGTTCCCGGGCCGACTGGGCCGTGTTGCAGCCCGAATCGAGCCAGACCTGCAGCGTCTCCATCAGCTGGGACTGCCGCTGTGCATCATGCTGCAGGACGGCACGCAGCTGGTGGTTCACGAACGCCTCCCTGGCCGACGCTGCAAGCCCTGTCAGTGCCAGGCTCTCCACGGCTGCGTCGTCGGCGTCGAGCACCACCAGGCCGTGGGCGGGCGGGCGCCTGCGGGGTGAGGCGTTCCGGCGCCGCACCTGGCGCACGTCCAGGGCGCGCCGCGCTTCGGCCAGGGACCATGCGGCATCAGCCACCCCGTCAACCAGGGGGCCCACCGAAATCACCGCATCGTGGTTGCCTTCCAGTCCCTGCAGTGAAGCAAGCAGCTCGCGCCGCACCCTTGCCGTGTCGGCGCAGGGGAGCCCGGCCATCACCACCAGTTCCGCATCGTCCAGGTAGGCGGCGCTGGGAATTCGGCCGGCACCCAGGAACGCTTCAATGGCTCCGCGCAGTTCCTGCGGCGAAGCTGCGTGGACGGCGGCCACCACCAGCGGCGAATCAAGCGGAAACCCTGCCCCAGGCGCCAGCTGTTCCAGGCGCCATTCTGGTGCGGAAGTGAGCACGGCGCGCATGAGCTCGGCCCCGGCCTGGGCGTGCAGGCCGGGCGGGGTGTGCTGCAGCAGCGCCAGGCCAAGGATGTCGACGGCGCGTTCCCCGGCCACCTGCGCCAGCGCAGCGTCCCCTCCGTGCGGCACCAGCACCTCCAACCTGCCCATCAGGACGCCGCGCACGGGAATGTCCACGCTCATCACAGTCCCGGTGGGTGCGTCAGGAGCCGCGGGCGCGTCCCTGAGGTCCGGCGTCTCAGCGGCCTCGCCTGCCCCGACCGGGTCCGTGACGTGGTGAGTCCCGACGGCGTCCCCTGCCGCGCCGCTGTCCGCGCCGCCGTCGTGCGTCGCACCGCTGCCGTGGCCTTCGCTCCCGCCGCCCGCACCGCCGTCGGCCGTCCTGCCGCCGTCCGTGCCGGCGTCGTGCACGGCCTCGCGATCAGCTGCGTCCAAGCCCTCCGGCAGCGCGCTGCCCAGGTCAACGCCCCACGGTGAGACCAGGCGCACCGCGGACCCGGTGATGCCGGCCAGGACGCCAAGGATCTTGTCCAGGGACGCGCCGTGGGCCAGCTCGGCAGCCATGGCCCGGGTGGCAGCGTCCGCCTGGTGCAGGTGCCCCGCCGACTCGCTGACCAGGATGGAATTGATGGCCTGCATGACGCCCACGAACGGCACCACCTTGCGCAGTTCCACCACCGGAAGCCCGAATTCCGCTGCTGTTTCCAGCATGTCTGCCGGTACTTCAGGAAGCACTCCGCCGGTCTCGATGGCCAGGGCCGCAATGCCGCGCTGGGCCAGTTCGCGGACGTAGTCCCCGCGCCTGGCGGGAGTGGCCGTGGCAAGGGTGATGCCGCCGCACAGCAGCAGCTCACCGCCGCGCAGCAGCGGCGCGATGTCCAGGACCTCGCTCGAGTGCACCCAGCGGACCGGCTGTGCGGACGTGTCCGTGCCCAGCGGATGGACCACCGGCTCAGCTGCGGCGAGGGCTGGATGGGCGAGTATTTCACCAAGAGAAACTGACACGACATTCCGTAACGTAGATCTAGAATCTGTTCGACACATCGTATCTTGTTTACTGTGATTGGGGCCACATAGCCTTGTGAGTACGAATCCACCTCACGGAGGCCCCCATGCAAGAAAAGCTTTCTACTTCAGCGCAACGGCGCGCTGGTTCTGACGCAAACGGCCACGCAGACCACTCCACCACAGACCATTCCGCCACGGACCACGAGGCCTGGCTCCAGCCCATCCCCGAATCCGCCCGCACCCGCAAGGTGTCCGGCCAGTTCTGGATCTGGGCCGGCGCCAACCTGGCACCCATCAACTGGGTCCTCGGGGCACTCGGGATCCACCTGGGACTCGGCTTCGCGGACACCGTCACCGTCCTTGTCCTCGGCAACCTGATCGGCATGCTGCTCTTCGGCTGCTTCGTCCTCCTGGGCCAGAAGACCGGTGCCACCGGCATGGTCCTGGCCCGCGCAGCCTTCGGCCGGCGCGGCAACTACCTCCCCGCCGCCATCCAGGCCTTGCTGGTGATCGGCTGGTGCGCCGTCAACACCTGGATCATCCTGGACCTGGTGATGGCCCTCTTCGGAACACTCGGCTGGGTTGATCCTGAAGCCCATAACTACGCCTGGAAGATCGGCGTGGCCACCGCCATCATGGCCGCGCAGGTAGCCATTGCCTGGTTCGGCTACAAAGCCATCGCCGCCTTCGAGAAGTGGACGGTGCCGCCCACCATCATCATCCTCGCTGTCATGTCCGCCGTGGCCTGGTTCGGCATGAAGATCGACTGGGGCTACGCCGGCCCCGCAGGCAACATCCTCGAAGGCTCCGAACGCATCGCCGCCATGAGTGCCGTGATGACCGCCATCGGCATCGGCTGGGGCATCACCTGGTTCACCTACGCCGCTGACTACTCCCGCTTCGTGAGCACGTCGGTCCCCAAGAAGAAGGTCTACCTGGCCTCGGTACTGGGCCAGTTCATCCCGGTGGTATGGCTGGGCATCCTCGGCGCCAGCCTTGCCACGAACAGCGGCGAAGTTGACCCCGGAAAACTGATCGTCCAGAACTTCGGCGTCCTCGCGCTGCCGGTCCTGTTGATGGTGCTTCACGGCCCCATCGCCACCAACATCCTGAACATCTACACCTTCTCCGTGGCAACGCAGGCCCTGGACATCACCATCAGCCGCCGCAAACTCAACCTCTTCGTGGGCGTCTTCTCCCTCGCCGCCGTGGTCTTCTTCATCTTCCAGGAGAACTTCGCCGAGGTGCTGGACGCCTGGCTGATCGGCCTGGTGGCCTGGGTGGCTGCCTGGGGCGGCGTCATGCTGGTGCACTACTTCTGGCTGGAGAAGCGCTGGCCGGGCGGAGCCGAGCGGCTCTTCGACGGCATCGGCACCCGCCGCCTCCCCGGCGTCAACTGGGCCGGCGTCACCTCGCTCCTGGCCGGCATCTTCGCCACCTGGCTGTTCATGTACGGCCTGGTCCCCGCCATGCAGGGCCCCATCGCCGTGGCACTGGGCGGCTGGGACCTCTCCTGGCTGGCCGGCGGCCTCACCAGCGCCGGCGTCTACGCGATCCTCGGCCCGCGGGTCCACGTCCGCTACGTCACCGGCTCCAGCGCCGACACCGACGCCAAGCCCGCCGTCGTCGAAAACCCGGACAGCGCCGGAGCCCTCCCGGTCATCTGAGCCGCACGTCCACTCACCACCCCAGCTGTACAGGCGGGCGCACTGCGCCCGCCGAAAGGAATCCATCGTGAACCAGCCCGCCATCGCGGACCTCCTGCACCCCATCACCTGGCCTGAAGGCTTCAAGGCCGCAGCGTCCTTCACGTTCGACGTTGACGCCGAGTCCTGCACCATCGCCCACGATCCCACCAGCACGCGGCGGATGTCGCTGATGACGCACCAGTCCTACGGGCCCAAGGTGGCGGTGCCGCGGCTGCTGAAGATCCTGGAGCGCCAGGACATCCGGGCCACGTTCTTCATCCCCGGCTTCACCGCGGAGTCCTACCCGGACATCGTCCGGCAGATCGTGGACGGCGGGCATGAGGTGGGCCACCACGGCTACCTGCATGAGCCGATGCAGGGCATCGACGCCGCCACCGAGGCCAGCTACATGGACCGCGGACTTGAGGCCCTGGCCAAGGTGGCAGGTGTCCGGCCGGTGGGGTACCGGGCGCCGTGGTGGGAGCTGAATTGGCACTCACCGGGCCTGCTGGCGGACCGCGGGTTCCTCTACGATTCCAGTCTGCTCGACGGCGATGCCCCCTACCGCTTCGCCGTCGCCGCCGACGATCCCCGGGACATCGTGGAGATCCCGGTGGACTGGACGCTGGACGACTGGGAGCAATACGCCTTCTACCCGGGGGTCACCGGCAGCGGCGTCATCGAAAGTCCCGCCAAGGTCCTGGAAATGTGGACGCTTGAGGCTGAAGCCCACCACTCGCAGGGCAGCTGCTTCGTCCTCACCAACCACCCGTTCATCTCCGGCCGGCCCTCCAAAGCCGTGGCACTGGAGCAGCTCATCGAGCGGGTGAAGGGCATGGACGGCATGTGGGTGACCACCATGGAGGAGATCGCACGGCACACGAAGGCCACGGTCACCGAAATCCACACCCACGCCCGGATCGACGTGCCGGTATTCCCGGGTGCGGGTGCAGCGTTCACGCCGGCGGCAGTGCGGGAGGGGGCGCTGAAGTAGCCCAAGCCAAACAGCAGCGGACGACGGCGGGAAGTTCCCGCCGTCGTCCGCTTGCGTCTAGTGTCAGGAGTTCAGGGCGCGTATTGGGGGAAAGCAACCGTGGATTACAACGACTTTGAGTTTGTCGCGTTCTGGGTTCTGTCCAGCGTTCCCGGGCTTGTCCTGGTGGCTGCCGGAACCATCGCACACCAAAAGTCGGCCAAAGGTTGGATTTCCCGCTACCTGATCATTGGAATTCCTGCCTGCTTCCTCTACGCCGCATGTGCTGGAATCTTGGCCCTCCAACTGTTCCCGCCGCCGTATGTCGCTGGCCTGTCGGAAGGCCGTGGACTGGACCTGCGGGGAATGGGCTTTCTGCTTGGAGCGTGGATCGGTGCCATCGGAGGCGTTGTTGGCGCGCTGCTGATTGTCGCTGTCTCGTCGATGACGTTGCGCTTCAAGCACCGCCGGGAGGCCGTCTTGTGATCGCAAAATATCGCACCCAGTGGGGCTGTTGTCTGCGTTGCAATCGCTGCCTTCGTTTTCATGAATGTTCCGTGGGATACCCGTTTGCCCTACGACGGAAAATATAATCGCAGCGGGAGCGGGATTCCTATGCAGATCGCGCTGCTTCCCGCCCTGGTTGTTCTCGTCAGTTTCTGGTTTTCAGGACGCAAGTCCGATGCGCATGAGATGAATAAAACGTCGCGCGTGGTCGCCTATATTACTGGCACGGGAATCTTTCTGGGCTGCGTCATAGGTCAGGGCATACTGGCACACGGGGTACTCCTCGCGGGCGGCTTCCTGGGGTAGATCCTCCTACATGAGGGCAGGTCAATCGGTTCTACGTGTTGTGCGCTGATCGGCGACAACGGTGTCCTTGATGATCTGGTGCGCGATGGCGTACACCTTGCGGTTGGTGTCCTGACTGAGTTGACTCATGATTTCGTAGGCCCTGTCGGCGTCAATTCCGCTGCGGGCCATGAGGATACCCTTTGCCTGCTCTATGACATCACGGTTCAGCGCTGAAGCGGCGACCGCTTGAGTGGCAAGTTCATGGCGGTCCGTGTGGATGGCCTGGGTGAGGTCTACAACGACCCCTCGAACGCCGACAGGGCTTCCTTCGTGAAAGATGAAGTCGGCCGAAAAGAGAAGTTTGTGCTGGCGGTCTTTACTGTCTCGGATTGAAACGTAAAGGGATGACGGTCCGCCCTGTACCGAGACTTTTTCCCAAAAGGCGAGCACCGGCGCGCGATCGCCGGGTTCGATGTGGGCCAGTGCCATCTCCATCGAGGGCACCACTTCTCCCGGCGTGTATCCGTAGATGCGGAACAGCCCCTCGGACCATCGGAACACTTGATCAGAAAAGTAGTAAAGAACCTGCCCGGTAGGGCAATCAAGGTATCCGTCAGCGGGCAACTCGGCGGATGCCGGACTTGAACTCATACGCGGCCATTCAACGCAGAAAGAGCGGGCCGCCTGCTTGACCCGGCAAAATACTATACGAACAACCCGAGCCAGAGCCCCAAAGAGGATCGAAACCCTTGGCAGTGCCGTCGGTAGTAGTGCACTGCTGAGCTCTCAGCCGTCAGTTGCTTAGAACCAGTTCCAAACGTCTCTCATAAGCCAGTGGATTCCAGTGGCCACCAGAAATGGGGGGATGAGATAGAGGATCCGCGGGTAGTTGACAGTTCCCCTGGAGGAAAGCCCAAACTTGGACCATGGCAATTCGAATAATTACCGAGCCAAACTGCGGAAACGCGCCTCGACACGAAATCACTCGCCGCTTCGCTGTCGCTCTCGCAAGCGCTGACACATCCGAACTTGAGCTGCTGGTGTCTCCCGACGCTGAGTGGGACATCCTGGGAAAACTGTCCTGCCGCGGAATTCCTGCGATTATAGAGAGTGCTGGGTTGAGTCCTGCTTCCGTCGAGCTGCGTGTGCTTTCAGTTATCACCCACGGCAGGGAAGCGAGCATTGATGGTGAAGTTTTATATGAAAATGGCCACGTAATGAACTTCTGCCATGTGGTTCGCTTCGCGAATGCTGCAAAGACCGCAGCGATCACAAGGATCCGTACCTACCAAGCATCTTCAAACCGCTGACCCGCCTATTCGGGTTCGAGGCTCACATGATTTCCGTACCGTCGCGGCGTCACGGACCGCGTCGCCAGTCGGCAACCTCGGGTTGGGCGGAGAACCCGGCCGCCAAGTAGGTGGATAGGGCGCCAGCGTTAGAGCTCTCTGCGCAGACTGTGGCGCTCGATGAGTCCATCTCACGAAGCGACGCCGCGGCTGCCCTCGTCATGATTGTGCCGTACCCACGTCCGCGGTGCTCTCGATGCACCCCCATCGGCTCGATGAGACCGGGGCGCCCGTTGCCAGCAGACCATACGGCGGCGACGGCGACCGCACGGCTGTCGGCGTACAGCGACAGGATGCGCGCGGAGCCTAGGAATGGTCCCTCCGCGGCTGCCCGCCATCCGTCTACGAAGTTGCGAAGCCGTCCGTGCGGGATTGGCGTTCCGCGGAAGGCCGACCAGTGAACAGACACCCACTCATCGGTACGGTCGGGTTCGATGATCTCGACGTGGGGGCCTCCGGTGTCGATAGGTGCCGCCAGATTGAGCTTCAGCGGTGTCCACGGATCGCCGGGCAACCAACCCTCTTTCGTCAGTTGCTCGGAGAGAGCGTACGCGCCGCGCGCCTCGATGGTGGCGCTTCCTGCATCAAGGACACCAGTTGCCGGCTCACCGACATCCGCGACGATGCGAACGGCGAGAGACTCATCCTGGCGCAGCGACGGGTCCATCGCGAATCGCAACAACTGAGGGCCGTCGAGGAGCGCGATCGCCAGTGCCGTGTCACCACACGACCACACCCGTATCGCGGCGGCAGTGGCAGCAGGTCCACGTAGTGAGTACCAGCCTAAGTCGCCCGGATGCAGATCTAATGGTCCTCCGTCGCACTGCCACTGCTCCAGCACACGCAATATCTGATTCAGCTCGTTGACGTCCGGCGTTCTCACGTTGACGTCCATGAGTTCGCATCCCCCATTGCAGCCGAGCCAAATCGCGCCACCATCATCGGACCCATCCGTATGAGCGACGTTCCCTGGCGTCCCCAGTATCGAACCCCCAGCCTACCCCCGGCTCCGACAGCGGGATCCGAGGCGAATGCGGACCCCTTATCCCGCTGCCTGCCCATGGGCCGGACCGCCTACGAAGGGATGGGCAGCGGCTGGCCCGGCCTGCTGAAGCGGATCGGCGGGGTCCTTGCCGGCTGACAACCTGCCTAGAAACCACCGGGCCGGTCCTGCAGGAGTGCCCGCAGGAGGTTGGTGGTCTGGTCCGCGCACTGCTTGATGCCACGCAGGTGCTGGGCCGCCAGCCGGGGGAGGGCGGTGGCCGAGCCGTTCCCCCGGGAAGCGGTACGCAGCGCCCGCTCCATTTCCAGGGCCAGGCCGGCCAGCCGCTCCGCTCCGATCATTTGGCTGGAGGTCTTCAGGCTCAGGATCGCATCGAGGGCACCAGGGGCGTCACCGGTGGTGAACGTCAGGCGCACCTTTTGGATCCGGTGCGGCAGGTTGGCGATGAAATCCTGGATGAATACCTGCCACACCCCTTCGTCGTCGTCGAGATCGGAGCGCAGCCGTTCCAGCACCGCCTTGTCCAGCAGCGGCAGCGCATAACCGTCATCCTGGCTCACGGTCCTCCACCCCGCGCGTCCCGCTGCCGGCCCATGATGCGCCTCCTGCTGTCGGCATACCTGCGCGATGCTGCGGCAGGACTTTCAACGGACGGTACGTGCCCGCGGGGCCGGAGCGCATGAGTGGTGGGTACTCGCATTTCCGGGTAGCGACCCCTGCTTACAGTGGTGTTTACCTCCGGTAGCCTGTTGGGATGGTTCGGGGAATGGCTGATTTCGGCGGCGAGGGCATCATGCTCGCCGGGGCCGGCCGTGCCCTGCTGCTGCAGCTTGCCAACCCGGCCGTGGGACGCGGCGTGGAAGAACACAGCAACTTTGAAGGCCGCCCGGTCAACCGGCTCAAAGGCACGCTCACCTATGTGTATGCGATCGTCTACGGCACCGACGAACAGGTGAAGGAAGTCCGCCGCCGGGTGAACCGGGCCCACGTGCCGGTCCGGCGCCCGGACAACGCAGACTCGCCCGGCTACAGCGCCTACGATCCCGAACTTCAGCTTTGGGTGGTGGCCACGCTCTACGACACCGCCCGCACCGTCATCGAAAAAATCTACGGACCGCTCGACGCCGGCACGGCCGATGTGATGTACCGCGACTATGCGCGGCTCGGCACAGCCCTGCAGGTTCCGGAGGGCATGTGGCCAGAGGACCGGGCCGCGTTTGGCCGCTACTGGGACCAGCAGGTGGCAACCCTCCAGGCCGGACCCGCCGGAATCCGGGTGGCCCACGGCCTGCTCTACCCCAAGCACACGGCGCTCTGGTACCGGGCCATCATTCCGCCGGCCCGCTTCCTCACCGCAGGGTTCCTGCCTGCAAGGATCCGCCAGGACTTCGGCCTGCCGTGGAACGACCGCCGGGAGCGCCGCTTCAACAGCACCATGCGGATGCTGTCACTGACCTACCCCAGGCTTCCGCGCGGCATCCGGCACGGGCTCAAGGATTACCTCCTGGGCGAGCTGGACAAGGACATCCGCCGGAACAGCCGGTCAGCCAAGCGTCAGGGAGTCAGTGCGTAGTTCCACCCCGGTTGAGCAGCGGATCGATGAAAGTGCCCGCCGCTTCCTCGCCACATCGCCTGCCAACGGCGCCAAAGCCAGAATCACGGAGTTCCTGGTGTTCGGCCTCAAACAGGGCTGGGCCTGCATCTTCGGAGCATCCCTCCTGGCGGTGCTCATGGCGGCCCGCCTCTGGTATCCGGACGGTGCGGGGCTGGCCCGCAACGACTTCCTGACCATCGCAGCCATCGTGATCCAGGTCCTGATGGTCGCCTTCAGACTCGAAACCCTTAAAGAACTGCGGGTCATCGTGCTGTTCCACCTGGTGGGGACGTGCATGGAGCTGTTCAAGACAGACGTGGGTTCCTGGTCCTACGAGGCCGAAGGCGTGCTGCGGATCGGTGCCGTGCCCCTGTTCAGCGGCTTCATGTACGCGGCCGTGGGGTCCTATATGGTGCGCGTCTACCGGCTGTTCGACCTCCGGTTCGCCAACTACCCGCGCCGCTGGATCACCGCCATCCTCGCCGCGGCCATCTACGTCAACTTCTTCAGCCACCACTACATCTGGGACCTGCGCTGGGTGCTGCTCGCCGCCGTCGTGGTGGTCTTCGGCCGCTGCGTGATGCACTTCCGCGTGTTCCGGCGGCGGTTCCGGATGCCGCTGGTGGTCTCGTTCCTGCTGGTGGCGCTGTTCATCTGGATCGCCGAGAACATCGCCACCTGGTCCGGGGCATGGCTCTACCCCAGCCAGATGGCCGGCTGGCACCCGGTGGGCCTTGAGAAACTCGTGGCCTGGTTCCTGCTGATGATCATCTCCGTAGTGCTGGTGGCCTGGGTCTATAAGCCGGCGCCGCCGGATGCGGACGGGGATGCGGACGGGGACGGCGACCACAATCCGCCCGTGGAAGCCCAGGCATCCTCAACACGGTAAGTGCCAGGGGGGGACTGCTGTAACCCGTTTAGGCAGGGCCCTCGCTAGGACTTCAGCAGGACGGTTTGATGGAAACCATGTCCCACGAAACAACCGTCGATACCCGCGGGCACGAAACCGCTGACCGCCGTGAAGAACACCCCGCACGCTGGGGCGCCGTCTTCGCCATGTCGCTGTGTGTCTTTGCACTGATCGCCTCCGAATTCATGCCCGTCAGCCTCCTCACCCCCATGGCCGCCGACCTCCAGGTCTCGGAAGGCATGGTGGGCCAGGGCATCGCCATCTCCGGTGTTTTCGCCGTCCTGACCAGCCTGTCCGTATCCACGCTGGCGGGCACGCTGAACCGGAAAACGCTGCTGCTGGGGCTGACAGCCCTGATGGCGATATCCGGAGCACTGGTGGCACTGGCCCCCGGCTACCTGCTCTTCATGGTGGGCCGCGCCCTCATCGGCGTGGTCATCGGCGGATTCTGGTCCATGTCGGCAGCTACCGCCATGCGACTGGTGCCGGCCCACAAAGTGGCCCGTGCCCTGGCGATCTTCAACAGCGGCAACGCCCTGGCTACCGTCCTCGCGGCCCCGCTGGGCAGTTACCTGGGGACGGTGGTGGGCTGGCGCGGAGCGTTCTTCACCCTGGTGCCGGTCGCGCTCATCGCCCTGGTCTGGCAGTGGATCAGCCTTCCCTCCATGACGGTTGAAGGGCGGCCGGCCGGGCCCGTGCGCATCTTCGGGATTTTCCACGCCCTCAGGAGCGGCCCTGTGGCCTGGGGCATGGCCGCGTGCGGCTCGTTCTTCATGGGGCAGTTCATCCTCTTCACCTACGTCCGGCCGTTCCTGGAAACGGTGACCCACGCCGGTGTGGCCGCCGTGTCCCTGGTGCTGCTGGTGATCGGCGTTTGCGGCTTCGCCGGGACGATGCTGATTGGCCGTTTCCTGGGGAAGAACCTGTACCGGACGCTGATCGCCATCCCTGCGCTGATGGCCGTCATCGCAGCCGTTCTGGTCCCGTCCGGCGGCTGGCTTGCCGCCGTCGCAGTACTCCTTGGTCTGTGGGGGTTCCTGGCCACCGCCGCACCCGTGGGTTGGTGGAGCTGGGTAGCCAAAGCCATGCCGCACGATGCCGAAGCCGGCGGCGGCCTGATGGTTGCGGTGGTCCAGACGTCCATCGCGCTCGGATCGATGCTGGGCGGAGTGCTGTTTGATTCCACCGGCCACAGCGGAACCTTCCTGGTAAGTGCAGCGGTCCTGGCGGTTGCGGCGGCCCTGGCCGCCGGTGCCTCGCGGGCACGCGGGCGGGGCGAATGACCGTGCAAGGATTCTGATACGGAAAAGGACGACGGCGGGAGGTTCCGCCGTCGTCCTTTCTGTCCGTTTGCCCGCAGGCCGGGGGAGTCAGTCCTCGTAGGTGTTGGCGATGTACACATCGCACGGCGCGTTGTGCGCCACGCTGTTGGCCACGCTGCCCAGGAGCCGGCCGATGCCGCGCATCCTGCGGTTGCCCACCACGATCAGCCGGGCGTCAAGTCGGATGGCTTCCTTGATCAGCGAATCGGCGGGCTTGCCGCGGGAGGCGAAGTGGGTGACCTGGACTCCCGGCCTGGAGGCGCCCAGGGACTCGGCAACATGCTGGGCGCTGTCACCGCGGAAGACCGTCACCTGGTCCGAACCCGAACCGAAGGTTTCGGCGCTCTCCGACTCGAACCCGGTCACCACATGCAGCGACGCTCCGAGCGACTCCGCCAGGTCCAGTGCCACTTCCGCAGCTTTCCGGGCAGATGCGCTGGCATCCACGCCTACAACCACTACTCCACTCATGGGGGCTCCTTCATTCGGGTGCATTACCGTCAAGGGGCCAGTCTAAGGGAGGGGTCAGCGGATGCGGCGACGCCGCAGCGGGTCCGTCAGCGAGGGCGGCTGGTAACCGGCGTCGGCCGGGTTCAGGGTGGTGCCGGGCGGCACGATCGCGTCGATCCGGTCCAGCACGTCACGGGACAGGACCACCTTGTCAGCGCCCAGGGCGGCTTCAAGGTGTTCCAGCGTCCGTGGCCCAATGATGGCCGAGGTGACCGCCGGGTGTTCCAGCACGAAGCCCAGCGCCAGGTGGATCAGCGAGAGGCCGGCCTGGTCCGCCAGTTCGGTCAGCTCCAGGACCGCGCGGGTCTTGCGGGCATTTTCGGACGACGACGGATCGTGCCGTTCCGGTTGCCGCGCGGCCCTGCTGGAGGTGCTGTGGGCGCCGTCGGGCCTGATCCGTCCGGACAGCCAGCCGCCGGCCAGCGGACTCCACGGCAGGACGCCGAGCCGGTGCTTCTCGGCCAGCGGCAGGACCTCGCGTTCAATCCCGCGGGCCAAGATGGAATACGGCGGTTGCTCGGTGACCGGGCGCTCGCGGTGGCGTTCCCTGGCCACGTACTGCGCCTCGACGATCTGGCCGGGCTCGAACGTAGACGTGCCGATGTACCGGATCTTCCCTTGCCGCACCAGGTCGGTGAGGGCCCCGAGGGTTTCATCAACATCCGTGTCCGGCTCCGGCCGGTGCACCTGGTAGAGGTCGATCCAGTCCGTTTGCAGCCGGCGCAGGCTGTCTTCCACCTCTCGGATGATCCATCGCCGTGAGTTGCCTGCCTGGTTGATGCCGTCGCCCAGCCGGCCATGGACCTTGGTGGCCAGGACAACGTCATCCCGCCGGCCCTTGAGCGCCTTGCCCACAATAATTTCCGATTCGCCCTTGGAGTAGACGTCGGCAGTGTCCACGATGTTGATGCCGGAGTCCAGGGCGTGGTGGATGATCCTGATCGAGTCGTCGTGGTCCGTGTTGCCGATGGCACCGAACATCATGGTGCCCAGGGTCAGTTGGCTGACTTTCAGGCCGGTGGACCCGAGGCTGCGGTATTCGGTCATGCTGGTGCTCCTGAGAGTTGGTGGCCGGCAGGTTGTTGGCTTGCAGGTTGTTGGTTGGGAAGGTCCTGGCTCCGCTGGACCGCGCCGGGCTGGTTCGGGGGCTGGATACCCCGGCTGAACTGGCTCGCGGGGCGGTCCAGGCCGAAGTGCTCCCGGAGTGTGCGGCCGGTGTACTCGGTGCGGAACAGGCCTCGGGACTGCAGGATGGGGACCACCTCGTCGGCGAACGCCTCAAAGCCGCCGGGCAGCCATGGCGGCATGATGTTGAACCCGTCCGCGGCACCGCCTTCGAACCAGCGCTGGATCTCATCCGCCACCTGCACGGGAGTCCCCGCGAACACGTAGTGGCCGCGGGCTCCGGCGAACCGGTGCAGCACCTGGCGGACCGTGAGGTCCTCGCGGCGGATGATGTCCAGGACCAGCTGGCTGCGGCTGCCCGCCTTACCAGCGGTGGCCAGCAGTTCCGGCGGGAAGGGACCGTCCAGCGGCACCCCGTCCAGGTCGATGCCCAGCAGCTTCCGCAGGATGCCCAGCCCGTATTCCGGCTGGGTGAGCTCGTCGAATTCCTGCTTCAACGCTTTCGCTTCTGCTTCGGTGGAACCCAGGTACGGGCTGATGCCGGGCAGCACCAGGAGCTGGCCAGGGTCCCGGCCGAACGCCGTCGCGCGGGCTTTGATGTCCGCGTAGAAAGCCTGCGCGCTGTCCAGGGACTGGTGGGCCGTGAATACCGCCTCCGCGTGTTCGGCGGCAAAGGCTTTGCCGTCCTCGGACGAACCTGCCTGCACGTAGACCGGGCGGCCTTGCGGGGAGCGCGGCGTGTTCAAGGGTCCTGCCACTCGGAAGTACCGGCCCTCATGCTCCACCGGATGGATCCGTGACGTGTCGGCGAAAACTCCCGTGCCGGCGTCGGCCACTACTGCGTCGTCCTCCCAGCTGTCCCAGAGCTTGCCCACCACGCGGACGAAGTCGTCCGCCCGGCTGTAGCGTTCAGCGTGCGGCGGGTGCTCGTCCAGCCCGAAGTTCTGCGCCGCCCGCTCCGCGCCGGTGGTCACGATATTCCAGCCGGCGCGGCCGTTGCTGAGGTGGTCCAGCGAGGCGAACAGCCGGGCGGCGTTGTACGGCTCCAGGTACGTGGTGCTGGCCGTGCCGATCAGCCCGATCCGCTCCGTCGCTACCGCGATGGCGGACAGCCACGTGAACGGCTCGATCCGGAACCGGGTGGCGAACTGGACATTGCTTTCCAGCGCAGGACCGTCGGCGTAGAACACCGCGTCCAGTTTTGCCGCTTCGGCACGCTGCGCCAGCTCCTGGTAGAACCGGATGTCCAGCAGCCGCTCGGTGTGGGACTTCGGGTGCCGCCAGGCGGCTTCGTGGTGGCCGCCCGGATAGATGAACAGGTTCAGTTTCAGCTGCCGGCCCATCAGAATGCGGAACCGATCGATGCGAGCTCCGGCGCTGCCGCATGGGCATACTGGTTCGCCGGCCGGGGAAGGCCGTAATGCTCCCGCAGCGTCCGCCCGTTGTACTCGGTGCGGAACAGTCCGCGCTCCTGAAGGATGGGCACCACCTGGTCCACGAACGTCTCCAGCCCGGAGGGAAGCACCGGCGGCATGATGTTGAAGCCGTCCGCTGCGCCGCCGTCGAACCATTCCTGGATGGCGTCCGCCACCTGGACGGGGGTGCCCGTGAAAGTGCGGTGTCCTCGTCCGCCGCCCAGCCGGCCGATCAGCTGCCGGACTGTGAGCTGCTCGCGGCGTGCCAGCTGCACGATCAGCGTGTAGCGGCTCTTCGCGCCCTCGATCTCGTCCTCGCTGGGCAGGTCCTCCGGCAGCTGCCGGTCCAGCGGTAGGTCCTCCGGCTTCACCCGCAGGGTCTTGGCCAGCTGGATCCGGGCGTACTCGGGCTTGATCAGACGGTCCAGTTCGCGTTCCAGCTCCAGGGCTTCCCCAACAGTGGCGCCGATGACGGGCACGATTCCCGGGAGGATCTTGATGGTTTCCGGGTCGCGGCCGGCAGCGGCGGTGCGGGCCTTGAGGTCGCGGTAGAACTCCTGCGCGTCGCCGAGGGTCTGGTGCGCGGTGAAGACAGCGTCGGCATGCTTCGCGGCGAGATCCTTGCCGTCCTCCGACGAGCCAGCCTGCACGATCAGCGGGTGGCCCTGCGGGGAACGCGGAACGTTGAGCGGGCCACGGACTTTGAAGTGCTTGCCCTCATGGTCCACGGTCCGGATCCTGTCCGCGTCGCCCCAGACACCCTCTTCCTTGTCGGCCAGTACAGCATCGTCCTGCCAGCTGTCCCACAGCTTCTGCGCCACCTCGATGAACTCGCCGGCACGTTCGTACCGGACGGCGTGGGCGGGCTGATCGTCCACCCCGAAGTTGCGGGCAGCGTCCGGGCCGGCCGTGGTCACAACGTTCCAGCCGGCACGTCCGCCGCTGGCCCAGTCCACGGACGCGAAGCGGCGGGCCAGGTTGAACGGCTCGTTGTAGGTGCTGGAGGCGGTGGCGATCAGCCCGATCCGCTCCGTGGCCCCGGCAATGGCGGTCAGGAGCACTGTGGGTTCGAGCTTGCCCGCGGGGCGGCGGCCCACCTCGCCGAACAGGACGGGGGAGTCGGCGAAGAAGATCGAGTCCAGCTTGCCGCGTTCGGCGGTGCGGGCGAGGTTCTTGTAGTGCTCCACATCGGTGCTGGCCTGCGGGTCGCTTTCCGGCAGCCGCCAGGAGGCCTCATGGTGGCCGGTACTCATCAGGAAAGCATTGAGGTGGAGGTGGCGCTGCGGTTCAGTGGGTGTGCTGCTCATGGGAGGCTCCTTGGAAAGTTTGCATTAACGGCCGACGGCGGCGGGCTGGGCGGGGTTTCGGCAGGCTCCACCACCGGGGTCAGTGGGCGGCTTCGACGCCGAGGGCAGTGAGGAGGTCGCGGCGGAGGGCTTCGTGGCCGGCGGCGTCGGCGGAGGAACGTATGTCCGCCGCCACGGGACGGATGGTGGCGATCCGGCCGTGGTCCAGCACTACGATCCGGTCGGCCAGCGCGATGGCCTCGTCCACGTCGTGGGTGACCAGGAGGACAGCGGGCGTGTGCGCAGCCACGAGGTCCTGGAGCAGGCCGTGCATCTTGATGCGGGTCAGCGCGTCGAGGGCGCCGAACGGCTCGTCGGCCAGAAGGAGCTGCGGCTCACGGACCAGGGACCGGGCCAGGGCGACGCGCTGTTGTTCTCCGCCGGACAGTTCGTGCGGCCATGCTTTTTCGCGGCCGGCGAGCCCCACCTCGGCGAGGGCCCTGCGTGCCCGGCTCTCGGCGTCGTGCTCCCGCAAACCAAGGGTGACGTTGCCCAGCACGGTGTCCCACGGCAGGAGCCGGGAGTCCTGGAACACCACTGACACTCGGTCCGGGACGCTGATCACGCCGCTGCCGCGGACGTCGTGGTCCAGCCCGGCGAGGGCGCGCAGCAGGGTGCTCTTGCCGCAGCCGCTGGGGCCCAGCAGGGCCACGAACTCGCCCGGTGCGATGTCCAGGTCCACGCCGTTCAGGACGCCTTTGGGTCCGAAGCTGCGGATGAGCCCGCGTACGGAGACTTCGTTGACGTGGGCCGGGCCGGGTGAGGTCCGGGGTGCGGGGGCGGTCCGGGGCGCGAGGGCGGTCAGCCCGCCAGGGTGCGCTGCCATGAGAGGGCCTTTCGTTCGATGAAGCGGACAATGCCGTCGGAGAGGAGGCCAAGGATGCCGTAGACAGCCAGGCCGAGGACGATGATGTTGGTTTGGCCGTAGGTGCGGGCGAGCTCCATCATGTAGCCGATGCCGCTGGTGGCGTTGATCTGTTCCACCACCACCAGGGACACCCAGGCGCCGGTGACGGCGAAGCGCAAGCCCAGGAAGAACCCGGGCAGGGCGCCGGGGAGAACCACCTTGCGGATGAATCCCGCCCGGCTCAGGCCCACGGTCTGTGCCAGTTCCACGTAGCGCAGGTCGATGCCGCGCAGCCCGGCGTGGGTCTGCAGGTAGATCGGGACGAACACGCCCAGGGTGATGGTGAGGACCTTCATGGTCTCGTCGATGCCGAACCACAGGATCAGCAGCGGGATCAGCGCCAGGCCGGGGATGGCGCGCTTGATCTGTACAGGACCGTCGATCAGGGCTTCGCCCACACGGCTCAGCCCGGCCAGGAGTGCCAGGACTGCGCCCACCACGATGCCGAAGAACAGTCCCAGGCCCGCCCGCTGGGCGGAGATGGCGAGGTTCTCCTGGAGCCGGCCGTCGGCGATCAGCTCGCCCGCGGTGGCCACCACAGTCCAGGGTTCGGAGAGGATCCGGGGATCGAGGATGCCGGTGGCGGACGTGACAGTCCAGAGGGCCAGCAGGGCGCCGGGGCCGAGCAGCCAGGCGAACCGGAGGCGCCTGCCCGGGCCCAGCCGCCTGCCGGTGGGCCGGACGTCGTCACGCTTGTGGAGGTCCGGGTCCAGGTGGGGTTCGACGGCGGTCCGGTCCAGCACGGGCGCGCTCATGCCGCACCTGCTGTGGCGGCTGCGGCGAAGGACGTCCCGCCGATGGCCTCGAAGCGGGTGTCGTAGAGGTCTTTGGCGTTCAGCTGCGGCTTCTTCTGCTCACGGGACAGCAGGTCGATGGTCTGCTGGTGGCGTTCGATGGCCTCGGTCCAGGACGTGGGGATGTCCCGTTTGCCGGTGGCCTCGATCAGGTACTGGCCGTCCTCGCGGGACAGGCCCTGGTCCTTGACGTAGTAGCCTTCCAGCCATTCTTCCGGGTGGTCCTCTACCCAGCGCTGGGCTTTGCCCCACACCTCCACGTACTTGGCCAGCGCGGCCGCCTTGGCGGGGTCAGCCAGGACGTTGGCGGGGGAGTAGAGGTGGCCGGGATCATCCCGGAGGCCGTGGCGGAGGGTGGTGGCGCCGTCGGCCTTGTACTTGGTGAGGTAGCGCTTGATCTGCACCCCGCCCAGCGGCGCGGCATCCACCTGTTTGCTGGACAGTGCGGAAGCGTAGGCGTCGCCGGTGCTGGGCAGTTCCACCAGCTTCACGTCCTCCTGCTTGAGTCCGGCCTTGTCCAGGATCCGGAGCACCAGGGCGCCCTGCGCCTGGCCGGGGCTGTACGCCACTTTCTTGCCGCGCAGCTCCTCGAGCGTCGTGATCCCGGCTCCGGGTGCGATGCCGAGTTCATATATGGGGTGGTTCACGGCGTCCTGGCGGTACACCGCGGCGATGATGCGTACGTCCAGGCCGGTCCAGGTGGCGTGGATGGGCGGGATGTCCGCCACCGAGCCGACGTCCAAGGCGTTGGCGCGGAACGCCTCGGTGGTCTGAGGACCGCCGGACAGGTTGGCGAATTCCACGTTGATGCCGCCCAGTTCCTTGTTCAGGCCGGAGAGTTCCAGTGCCACGCGGATGCTGGGGTCACCCACCTTGATGGTGGCGCCGGTGGGGACTGAGGTGGCAAGCGGGGCAAGGGCTTCCTGGCTGATCCGCTCGCCGCCGGCGGTGGCGGAACCGCCGCAGGCAGAAAGAAGTCCGACGGCGGGAATCGCCAGGAGTGCCCCGAGCGCACGGCGCCGGGTGAAAGCGGGTGGGGAGGATGCTGCGAAGGACATGGGTGCCTTTCGGGAAAAAATGCGGGCAAATCCGGGCAGGGCAAGCTAAGGCTCGTGGCCCGGAAGGCGGGAGGGGAATGAAAGGTGAGTACCGGCGTCGGACGAATCAGGTCCGACGCGCCGGCCTCTGGTGTAGGGAAATCTGTGGCTTTGCTGCCGAAGCTAGCGCCGTGCTGCTGCCATTCGGCGGGGCGGAGACATTCGGGAGCGGCAACAATGCGGACCCCATGTTGTGCTGCGGTGCATGTGGCTGGATGAGTCAGACATCAGGTCCTCCTGTTCAGGATCGGGGCTGTGGCGGGTTGAAGCTGGTGCGTGCTGCAGAACTGGCCTGGCCGGGACCGTGGGAACTACCTAAGCACGCGCTTCAAGGCCTTGGCCAGCACTTTGACGGAGACGCTCAACGGGACGCAACCGCGCTACATATTGGGGCGCCGGAGGGTCAAAACAGGCAACGCTGCGCCACGAACCGCAACGGGACTTCATGTGACTGGACGGCCCGGGAGCCGCCCGGATGCGGGACGATAGAGGCCAGGCACACAACGCGAAGGGGAAGCACGTGAGACCAGCAATCCTGCCGGCAGCCGTCCTAGGGGCAGTTCTGCTGCTCGTTGGCTGCACGCCCGCGCCCGGACCCGGCCCTTCCACCAGCTCGGCCACACCCACGGAATCAGTGTCCGCCGGCCCCGAAAGCCCCGGCCCGGCGCCTTCGGCCGACCGGCCCTCGGCAGCCGCCATCGCGGGCACCCCGCAGCCGGTGGCCACCGGTCTGGAGGCTCCGTGGTCAGTGGTGTTCCGCGACGGCGTTCCGCTGGTCAGCGAGAGGAATAGCAGCCGGATCCTTGAGCTCGCCACGGATGGTTCATCACGGTCCATCGGCACGGTGAACGGTGTGGCCGCCCGCGGTGAAGCCGGCCTGCTCGGCCTGGCGGTGGGCAGCACCGGCGATCTCTTTGTCTATTCGACGGCGGACGGCGGCAACCGGGTCCAGCGCTACCCGGTCACCGGAACCCGGGGTTCGCTGTCCCTGGGGCAGCCGCGGACCCTCCTGGACGGGATCCCGGCCGCGGGCAACCACGACGGCGGCCGGATCGCCTTTGGCCCCGACGGCATGCTCTACGTGACCACCGGGGACGCGGGCCGGCGGGATGACGCCCAGGACCGGGACGCGCTGGCCGGAAAGATCCTGCGGATGACGCCCGACGGCACCGCCCCGGCCGGCAACCCGTTCCCGGGGTCCCTGGTCTACAGCTACGGGCACCGTAATCCGCAGGGAATCGCCTGGGCTGATGACGGAACCATGTTCGCCACCGAGTTCGGCCAGAACACGTGGGACGAGCTAAACATCATCACCGCCGGCGCGAACTATGGCTGGCCCACGGTGGAGGGCATCGCGGAACGGGACGGCTTCGTGGATCCGGTGCAGCAGTGGCAGCCCGGTTCGGCCAGCCCCAGCGGAATGGCCCACTCCGGCGGGTCCCTGTTCATCGCCAACCTGCGCGGGCAGGTGCTGCGGTCCGTTCCGGTCTCTGATCCGTCCACGTCCACGGAACATTTCGGCCAGGAATTCGGCCGGCTCCGCGACGTCACGGTGGCCCCCGACGGTCAGTTGTGGTTCGTCACGAACAACACCGATGGGCGGGGCAGCCCGCGGCAGGGCGACGACCGGATCCTCGCCGTTCCGCTGTCCCGGGACTAGCAGGGGCGGCGGTAACGTGCCCCGGGGTTGACCGGCGGGCCGATGTTCACTGAGCTGTGATTTCAGCTTCGGGCGCCGGCCTGGGCCAGCTCTACGATGTTTTCCGTCACCGCCCAGGAAGCCAGGAGCTTGAGGGCCTGGTCCGATGCGCTGCCGGGGGTGGCCGGATAGACCGTCAGGGAGTGACCGGGGTCCTCCTCCAGGCCGAGGACCTGGTAGTTCAGCTCCAGCAGGCCCACCACGGGATGCTGGAAAAACTTGGTCCCCGCGTAGTGGCGCCGGACGTTGTGGGCAGCCCACCGGGTGCGGAACTCGTCACTGCGCATGGACAGTTCCCCGATGAGTTCGGCAATGCCCTTGTCGTGCGGGTTCCTCCCGGCTTCGCGCCGCAGGATGGCCACATTCGTGTTCGCGGCACGCTCCCAGTCTGTGTAGAAGTTGTGGGCCCGCGGGTCCAGGAAAATGAACCGTGAATGGTTCGCCGGCCTTGCGGGGGACCTGTACATCTCCGAATACAGTGCGTAGCCCAGGGTGTTGGCGGCCACCACGTCCATCCGGTTGTTGCCTATAAAGGCAGGCGCCCCTGTGATGGTGTCCAGCAGGAACTGCAGTTCCGGACGGACTCCTGCGGCCGCGGTAGCGGGGGCCCGTTTCCGACCCGAGGTGTTGGCGGTCCGGGCGAGGTCGTACAGGTGGTCTTGCTCGGCCCGGTCCAGCTCCAGCGCACCGGCTATCGCGTCCAGCACGCTGTCCGAAACCCCTGTCAGGTTTCCGCGTTCCAGCCGCGTGTAATAGTCCACGCTGACGCCCGCGAGCCGGGCCACCTCCTCACGCCGGAGCCCGGGTACGCGCCGCCGCCCGCCGTACGGTTCGATGCCCGCCTGTTCCGGCGTGATGCGTCCTCGGCGGGTGGAGAGGAACTGCCGTACCTCGGCTCGGTTATCCATACAGGACACGTTACGACTAATGCCCCGGCGCTAAAGAGGGTCTGCCATAACCCGTTTCAGCAGGGCCCTCGTTACGGCTCCACGGACCGGGTTTGATGGACGGAAGGCCAAACAACGCCCTTGAGCAGGAAAGGAACCACCATGAAGATCGAACCAGCACGCGAAACCGTCAAAAATCCACCGGAACAGTTCGCCGGTGACGTGTGGGTGGACCTCATCGCGGCCCCGAACGGACCCGAGCAGCGCGCCGTCGTCGCCAAGGTCCGCTTCGCCCCCGGGGCACGCACGGCCTGGCACTCGCACGCCCGGGGCCAGTACCTGCACGTGACCTCCGGCGTGGCCCGCTTCGGCAGCCGCGACGGCACCATCATTGAAGTCCACCCCGGCCAGACCCTGTATACGCCGCCTGGGGAGGAACACTGGCACGCCTCGGCGAACGGGACCTTCATGGAACACATCGCCATCCTCGAAAACGACGAGGATCCGGCCGCCACCACCGCCTGGGCCGAGCACATCACGGACGAACAGTATGAAGGCCGCCAAAGGTAGGACTGCCAGTACTAGGTACAACAGGGCCACCGAGGCAGGCCCTTTTTGCACGTTCCGGTCAGACAGCGCCGGTAGCATTTTAGAGACCCCCCAAGAAGCACAGGAGAACCATGACCACCGTCAAGGCTTACGCATCACCGTCCGCCACCGAGGACCTGGTTGCAACCACCATCGAACGCCGCGAAGTTGGACCCCACGATGTCCTGATCGACATCAAGTTCGCCGGCATCTGCCACTCCGACATCCACACCGTGCGCGGTGACTGGGGTCCCCAGCAGTACCCGCTGGCCCCCGGCCACGAAATCGCCGGCATCGTCACCGAGGTTGGCTCCGAGGTCACCAAGCACAAGGTCGGCGACCGCGTCGGCGTCGGCTGCATGGTGAACTCCTGCCGCGAGTGCGTGAACTGCCAGAAGGGCGAGGAGCAGTACTGCCTCAAGGGCAACGTCGGTACCTACGGCGCTGTTGACCGCGACGGCACCATCACCCAGGGCGGTTACTCCACCCACGTCGTCGTCACCGAAGACTTCGTGGTGACCATCCCCGAAGGCCTGGACCTCGACGTCGCCGCCCCGCTGCTGTGCGCCGGAATCACCACCTACTCACCGCTGCACCACTGGGGTGCCGGTCCCGGCAAGAAGGTCGCCGTCGTCGGCCTTGGCGGCCTCGGCCACATGGCCGTCAAGATCGCCCACGCCATGGGCGCTGAAGTGACTGTCCTGTCGCAGTCCCTGAAGAAGCAGGAAGACGGCCTCCGCCTGGGCGCCGACAAGTACTACGCCACCAGCGACGAGAACACGTTCTCCGAACTCGCCGGACACTTCGACCTGATCATCAACACCGTCAGCGCCTCGATCGACATCAGCTCCTACCTGCAGCTGCTGACCCTCGACGGCGCACTGGTCAACGTTGGTGCTCCCGCCGAGCCGCTCCCGGTCAACGCCTTCGCCCTGATCGGCGGACGCCGGTCCTTCGCCGGCTCCATGATCGGCGGCATCCGCGAAACCCAGGAGATGCTCAACTTCTGCGCCGAGCACGGCATTGGCGCGGAAATCGAGGTCATCCCGGCCGAGAAGATCAACGAGGCCTACGAGCGCGTGCTGGCGTCCGACGTCCGCTACCGCTTTGTGATTGACACCGCCACCATCTAACGGATGGCTTACGACGGCGGCCCGTTCCGGAAGGAGCGCGGCCGCCGTTCGTGCGTTAACCCCAGGCAGCATCGCCTGGCATAACTCCCGCTGTTACCGGGCACAACGGTTGGGCGCCAAATCGTCCCCGTCCGGTGTAAAACCAAGCCACGGTCCCACAATTGAAGGATATATTTCGCGAGGCCCGGGAGGGTGTCATGAAGAAGTTCCGCGGGCTGCTTCCCGTGCTGGTCCTCACCGCCGTGGCGGTTGGCGGGTGCGGAGGCCAGCAGGCTTCACCGCCGATGGCGACGGCGACAGTTACCGGCACGGTACCGGCCAGCACCGTGCCGCCCGGCCCCGCCACCACGACGGCTGCGCCCGCCCCGGCGAAGACGGCCTTGAAGACGTTTACGACGGCGGACGGGCAGCTGGCGTTTGACCACCCCGCCGGCTGGAGCGTCAGGGATCCCGCCGGCGAGCTGCCCGAAGGTGGCGGGGCCTTCGCCGAAGTCACCAACGAGGCCGGTAAGCCGCTGGCGACGCTGCGGACCAACATGGCCACCGGTTCAATTTGCACGGAAAAGTACCCGTTCGAGGAGTTTGAGTCCCAGCAGCTTCCCGCCCTGGCCCAGGCCGGAACGGTACCCCGGTTCGTCTACGAATCGCGCGGCAACTCCAGCGCCCCGGGCCCGGCCAACACTCCGGCCGCGGCTTATGGCATCACCGTTTCAGCCGCACCCGCCGGTGACCTGGCCTGCCCCATCTTCCAGTTCTTCACCTGGCCGCCCACTGCCGCGATGTTCGGCGCCTTCTACAGTCCGGAAAACAACACGACTCCGGGCGCTGAAAACCTCCCGTACCTGGAACAGGCCCGCAAGTACATGGACACCACCGAATACCAGGACATCCGGCGGATGATCACCTCGCTCCGCCCGGCAGGCTAGATCCCGGGCCGGACCTCGCCCCGGCCGGACGTCCGTGCCTCGAACGCCGCCCGGCCCAGGAACATCAGCTGGGCCTCCTTTTCGGCCAGCTGCACAACGGGGCCGCGTTCGAATCCGAAACTCTCCATCCGCCTGATGGCCTTTCCGTTCCGGGCGTCCGGTTCCGCCACCACCCGGTCCTTGGCCGGATCCGACAGCACGAACCGGACCAGGCCTTCCATGACCTTCGGCGTGTAGTTGGGAACCGGCGTCCCGGTGGGCGCGAGGAACAGATGGATCCCCGCGTCCGTCGGCAGCGCCGGGTAGGCCTCGCCCACAGGATCCTGCTGCGGCTCGTAGGTCTGGAAGATGCCGGCAGGCTCACCATCCACCACCATCAGGTAGCCGTGGTGGGTGTCCAGGCTGTCCAGGAACCGGTAGACATCCCGGACTTCATCGCGGCTCCAGCCGTTCATCCCCCAGAACTTCGCCCGCTCCTCGCTCACCCAGCTGTGGATCAGGTCCGCGTCGTCCTCCGGTGCCAGCCGGAACAGCCTGAGCCAGCCCAGGCCCTCCAGCTCCTCCCCGTACACGGCCTCGCGGGTGTGGCCTGAAGCGTCAGTGCCCATCACGGTTCTCCTTCGTCATCGTTCTCGCGGCTTAGCTGGTCCCAGTCCGTGATGACCGGCAGCAGTTCGCCGGTGGCCCAAAGCGGCAGCTGGCTGAGGAAATTCGCGGCGCCGGGATGGCCTGATGTTCCGAACGGGACCACCCACCGGCTCTTGGACCGGTCCCCGAGGTCCCACACGTAGCGGGCCACGGGCCCCCGGAACGATGCATCGGTGACCCCCGGCAGGCTTTCGGTGGACAGCACGCAGCCCGTGTCACCGGACAGCGCGGTCATGGGGACACGCGGTGCCTTCGCACTGGCGGACGGGTGGTCTGCCAACGCGTGCAGCGGCAGCACGGTGTGGGTTGCGCCCCAGTCCGCGGACGACGGCGACGCTGCCGCCGCCTCGAGCGCCTCGGTGGCCGCTGCTGCCACGTCCAGGCCTGCGGCGTCGCCCTTCGCCACTATGGTCTCCAGTGCGAAACCCACCCTGGACACGGGGTCCAGCCACGGGCTGAAGAGCGGCGAGTGGCCGGTAGGCCTCGCCAGCGGAGCCAGCAGGGGAGCGGACGCCAGGGCCCGGACGAACGCCGAGCGCCAGCCCGCAAAGGCAGCTGCCAGGGGACTGTCCGCCCGCATGCTCCCATCCCACCCGAGCAGGCTGTCCCGAAGGTCCGCTGCTGCCGGCGACAAGGGAGCATCGGTTCCGCACCGCTCCACCACCGCCCGCAGCGCGGGCCAGGACCCGAGCCTGGTGTCCATATGAATGCGCTGCATGGTGCCGGCATCGAGGCCGCTTCCTGCTTCCTCCAGCAGCTCGCGGATCCGCCCGGCCCTGTGCGCTGGGGCAAACTCCAGGCCGGTCAGATCGCCGCCGCCGGACGCGCGGTCGTTGGCATTGACCGCAAGTGTTTCCACGTCCGATGCCGGCAGCTCCACCCAGCCGCCGGTCCACTGATGCCGGCGGGACTCTGCCGGAACGGGACGCACCCGGTTCTCATGGTTCCGCTCAGGGACTGCGCCAGCCACGAACTGACGGACGCCGCCGGCCGAATCGGCGGCCAGGACACAGTTGACCGGCTCCACCCAGTCGCCGAACGCCGCCTCGACATCCGTAATGGTCCGGCTCCGCAGCAGCGGCAGGAGGGCCTCGAAGCCCAGCCGTCCGCCCACCCGCGAGGGCATCCGCAAACTTAGCGTGCCGCCGTCGTACCCGCCGGTGATCACGGGCCCGCGAACGGTTTCGATGACCTGCACCGTCTCAACGTCGCAGCCGCGGACTCGGATCAGCTCTTCAAGGTCCGAAACCACCGGCTCCCAGCCGCCGGGGCCAAGGGCCTGCAGGGTCCCGCCGTCCCGCCGCAACTGCTCACGGTAAAGGTCCTGGTAATCCGCCATGGCGTTGGTGACCGCCCACGCTGCGGTGCCGGCATGGCCGAAGTGCGGCAGCCCGGGGATGCCGGGAAAAGCCAGCCCCACGGCGTCAAACTCGGGGCAGGCAAGCCGCACCTGCTGGTACACGCCGGGCAGTTCCATGAGCCGGTGCGGGTCTCCGGCCAGCAGGGGAGAACCACCGGCGGCCAGGTTCCCGGAAACCGCCCAGGCATTGCTGCCTGCCCAGACCGGCGCCTCGATGCTGAACAGGTCCACCGCGTCCGGCCCGAGCGTGTGGGCCACGTGGTCGCGCCAGAGCTTGTTGGGGAAGGTGCTGAACAAGATGTGGTGGACCAGGAAGACGCCCAAGGGAGTCCACGGCTCCCATGGCCCGGGTTCGGCGCCGCTGTCCCGGAACTCCTTCGCCTGCCGGCGTCCGCGGGCCAAAGCATCGTTGACGCCGTCCACGTAGGCCGTGACCCAGCGCTGCGTTTCCCGGTCGAGGTTGCCGAAGCAGCGGCGAGCAGTGTCATCGATCCTGGCCTGGCGGGCGAACCTGTCCCACAGGACGCCGTCACTGCCGAGATGTTCGGCGGTCCGGCCCTCGGACCGCCACCGCTCCATCTCGATCTGCCAGGAACGGTCGGCCGCCGCGTTGCTGCCTTGCAGGAACGCCAGTTCCTCGGCGGTGTCGGCGCGAAGGTGCGGGACGCCCCAGGGGTCGCGGTAGGTCACTGGCACGGCATGGTCCTTCTTCTTAGGTAATCCTAAGTAGGGTACGGCCCCGGTGCGGACTGCCCAAACGATGACCCGCGCGCCCGCATCCGTTGTGACGCTTGACACGTGTTAGGTGGCCGGTCTACAGTTCCTAACACGTGTTAGGAAGGAATTAGACATGACCGGAGCCATAAACGGGCAGTTGCGGCAGATCACCCGCCGCACCGCCCTTGGTGCCCTGGGCGTTGGAATCATCGGAGCATCCGTGGCGTCGTGGCCGCGGCTCTCCGGGACGGACATTCCCGGCCGCGGGGACAACAGCCTCAGCATCGCCATCCTGGGCACCGCAGCGGACGCCGCCGCCCGCCAGCGTGCCATCGATGCCTTCAGCCGGATCCACCCGGACGTCAAGGTGAAAGTCCAGGCCATCCAGGCCGTGGACTGGAAGGATTTCTTCACCAAGATTCTCACCATGGTGGCTGCCGGCACGCCGCCGGACGTGGTGTACGTGGCCACCGAAGGCGCCCAGCTCTTCGCCGAGAAGCTGGCCTATCCGCTGGATGACTACATCCGCCGCGACGCCGCGGACATGCGGGAGTTCTTCAGCGATGTCCACCCCAGCCTGGTGGAAGCGTTCATGTACAAAGGGAGCCTCTACCAGCTCCCCATGGACTGGAACGCCGCCAACATGTACTACAACACCGCGGCCTTCGCGGAGGCGGGGCTGGACCGCCCGGCGGACGACTGGACGCATCTCGATTTCCGCAACAACCTCGCCGCCATGCGCAAGGCCCGCCCCTCGGACTTCACTCCGTACTACTGGACCAACCGGCTCTTCGGCGGTGTGGTGCCCTGGCTTTACGCCAACGACACCAGCTTCCTGAAGGAGACCCGGTCCACCGGCGGAGACTGGCTCTGGGACGGCTTCTACGCCACCGACCCCTCCCGCAGCCTCCGTTCAGGCGGCTACCAGTGGCTGGAACCCAACGCCAATGACGACCGCGTCTTCGAATCCTTCGACTACCTCCGCGGGCTGGTCAAGGACGGCCTGGGCGTAAGGCCGGAGGAAGGCGGCGGCAACTCCCTGGTGGGCCTGTTCGCCTCCAACCGGATCGGCACCACCCCTGCCGGCGGCTACTGGGTGCAGGGCCTGCACGAGGCCGGCATGGGGGAGAACGGTTTCGACGTCCAGTTCTTCCCGCGCTGGAAGACGCAGCGGCACCAGTTCGGCACCGCCGGATACGCCATGATGAAGACCGCCAAGGACAAGGACGCCGCCTGGGAATGGATCAAGTTCAGCTCCAGCCGCGAGGCAATGGAACTGATCTTCCCCAACCCCGCCACCACCCCGGCCCGCCGGTCCATGGTCAATGCGGACCTGTATGCAGGTAAGGGACCCGCCCACTGGAAGGTCTTCTACGACACCCTGGACAGGTTCCCCACCACCGGCCCCATCCCGGCGCCGCCCCAGCAGGCCGCCGTCGAAACCGCCCTGATGAAGAACGTCTCACTGGCCGTCAGCGGCGACGAACAGCAGCTCAAGCAGGCCCTTGCATCGATGCAGCGCGACCTTGAAATTGCCTTGAGGAGGCAGCCATGAGCACCACCAACCCGCCGCGGGAAAGGCCCCGGCAGGCAGCCCGGCCGGACGCAACCGCGCCGGCCCGGAACAGCAGAGCCAGTGCCAACCGCCACAGCCAGCGCTGGCTGGCCTGGGTCTTCCTGGCCCCCACCATCCTGGGCATGGGCCTGTTCACACTGATCCCCATCGTGGCATCCGTGGTCCTGGCCTTCTTCCGCTGGGACATCATCTCGGCCCCGTCCTTCGTGGGCTTCAACAACTTCGCCGAAGTAGTTCAGGACCCCACCGTCCGGGTGTCCTTCCTGAACACCATCGTGTTCGTGGTGGTGGCCGTGGCCCTGCAGTTGGGGCTTGCCCTCGCGCTTGCCATCATGGTGCAGGAAAAGATGCCGGCGTGGCTGCGGGTGTTCTTCCGCTCCGCCTTCTTCTTCCCGCTGATCCTCTCCGCAGCGTCAGTGTCAATCTTCATGCGGTACCTCTTCAACGAACAGTTCGGCGTGGTCAACTGGCTCCTGTCCCTGGTGGGGATCCCCGCAGTCCCCTGGCTCACCACCCCCGGCGGGTCCGCCGCCGTCGTCATCCTGGTCTACGTGTGGCAGAACTTCGGCTTCTCCTTCCTGCTGTTCATCGGCGGCCTGGCTTCCATTCCCGTGGAGACCTACGAGGCCGCGTCGATCGACGGCGCCACCGGCTGGCGCAAGCACCTCCACGTCACGCTTCCGCTGCTCAGCCCCACCACCCTGGTGGCGTCCGTGATGGCCATTATCAGCGCCCTCCAGGTGTTCGACCAGCCGTACGTCCTCACCCGCGGCGGCCCGGGCGACTCCACGCGCACCGCGGTCATGGTGATCTTCGAATCGGCCTTCCAGCGGCTCGAATTCGGCCAGGCATCCGCCATCGGCGTGCTGCTCACCCTGATCATCGTGGCCATCACGGCCGCACAGTTCCGGCTCAGCAAACGATTCGTCTTCTACCAGTAAGGCCAGCCATGACCACCACCACTGAGCACGGCCTGGCCTCCGGGCCCACGCCCCGGCTCTCCGAGGGCCTCCCCACCGTCCGCACCAACCGGCGCAGGTTCAGCTGGAACACCGCCCTCCGGGTGATCCTGCTGCTGATCGCCGCGGCCCTGACCCTGGGGCCGGTGCTGTGGACGCTGTCCACCTCGCTGCGTTCGCCGTCGGAATCCTTCAAGCTGCCGCCGTCCTTCATCCCCTGGAACCCTGACTTCACCTCCTACGGCCAGGTGTTCCAGCAGCTGAACATCTTCCTGCTGGTCCTCAACAGCGCCCTGGTCACCGGCCTGATCGCGGTGGGCCAGATGGTGTCCGCGGCGCTGGCAGGCTACGCCTTCGCGCACCTGAAATTCCGCGGCCGCGGCGCTCTGTTCTCCATCGTCCTGGCCACCATGATGGTGCCGGTACAGGTGACCATCGTGCCCGTCTTCATGCTGATCCGCGGCATGGGCCTGTCCGATACCCTCCTGGCGCTGATCCTGCCGGCCATCCCGACGGCGTTCGGCACCTTCCTGATGCGCCAGTACTTCCTTGGACTCCCCACGGAGCTGGCCGAGGCCGCCTCGATCGACGGCGCCTCACCCTGGCGGACCTTCCGCTCGGTCTACGCGCCGCTGGCCATGCCGGGCATGGCGATCGTGGGGATCCTGGCATTCAACTTCCACTGGAACGAGTTCTTCCGGCCCCTCATCCTCACCATCTCCGAACAGAACTTCACGCTTCCGCTGGGCCTGGTTTCACTCCAGGGCAACCTGGGCACCGGCAGCATCTCGGTGGTCCTGGCGGGCGTCGTCCTGTCCATGATCCCGGCGCTGGTGGTCTTCATGTTCGGCCAGCGCGCACTCCAGGCCGGCCTCACCGCCGGCACCGGCAAGTAACTTCTTCCGTTCCTCCACCCTGAAAGGCTCCACCATGCCTACCCCGGACCTCGCCGCCATCTCCTTCGACGACGTCGCCGCAGCCCACCCCGACGCTGCCTTCCCGCGGTTCCACGCGCGCCCTGCCCAGGGCTGGATCAATGATCCCAACGGCATCAGCTTCATCAACGGCCGCTACCACGTGTTCTTCCAGTACAACCCCGAGTCGGCCCGGCATCACCGGATCGCCTGGGGACACGTCAGCTCCGCGGACCTGGTTCGCTGGGAAGAACACCCCGTTGCGCTGCGCCCGCAGCCGGGCGGGCCGGACGAGTACGGCTGCTGGACGGGCGTGGTGACGGACGACGGCGGCGTCCCCACCGCAGCGTACTCGGGCGTCCGCGGCGACGGCGGGCACTCCGAGGTGGTCATCGCCCGCGGTTCGCAGGACCTGGTGGAATGGGACCAGACCGGGCACGTTGCGGCGCGGATGCCCGACGGCGGCGATGTCACTGCGGTGCGTGATCCCTTCATTTTCCGTTTCAACGGCAAGCGGTACGCCATGCAGGGCGCCGGCCTGGCCACCGGACACGCCGCCTTGCTCCTCTACACGGTGGAGGACCTGTCCGACTGGAAGTACCAGGGCATCTGGCTCACCACGGAAAACCCGGTGGCATCGCAGTTCACCCCCGCTGAAATCTGGGAGTGCCCCCAGCTGGTCCGGGTCCCGGACAACTCCGGCGAAGACACGTGGGTGGCGATGTTCTCGCTGTGGCTCTCCGGCGACGCCCACGAGCACGCCAACGGGGTGGGACACCTGATCGGCTCGCTCACCGAAGATCCGTCCACTGGACTGCCCGTCTTTACGCCCCGCAGCGGCGGATCCTCGGACCAGGGCCGTGACTTCTACGCCCCCCAGGTTGTTGCGCTCGAAGACCGCGCCCTGCTGTGGGGCTGGGCCAACGAAGGTCCCGGCCGTGACGGACGCCGCGGCCGCAGCCAGGAAGAGGTGGACGCCGCAGGCTGGTCCGGGGTGCTCACCTTCCCGCGGGAACTGTCCGTGGTGGACGGGACGCTGGCGATCACGCCGGCCCCGCAAATCGAGGCTTACCGCGGTGGCCCGGTGGCCCGGTCCGCCGAAGGCCGCGTGGAGCTGCCGCGGTTCGCTGAAGCTGTGGTGACCCGCGCCGCCGGTGCGTCGGATGCAGGCGCGGGGGACGCCGCCGTCGAACTCCTGCTGGTGGGCGGGGACGGGCAGCAGACCGTGTTCAGCGGACCGCTTGCCGGCGGGGAGGAACTGCGGATTTTCGTGGACGCCTCACTGGTGGAGGTCTACCGGAGCGGGGCTGTGGCCACCACGCTCCGCGCGTACCCGGCGGCGGGGGAGAAGTGGCAACTGGTGCTTCCGGCCGGTGCCTCTGCAGACGTGTGGGAGCTGGTCCAGCCCTAGCGCGGGGCTTCTTTACCGTTCCCTTCTCCGCGTCCGGTTCTTATCGTTCGGTTTAGCGTCCCTCGGGGACCGGGCCGGTGGAATCACGGACCACCAGGCGGCAGGGCACCATGGTTTCGGTGCTGCTGCCGCCTGGCACGCGGTGTGTTTCACTGCCTTCGGGCGGCTGCGTCCGGTGCTGCGTGACATCGCCCAGCAGCGCCGTCATGGCGGCGGCGCCCATCTCGCGCAGGGGCAGGGCCATGGTGCTCAGTGCGGGCACCATGGCCTTGGCCACGCGGAATTCGTCGTCATAGCCCATGACGGACAGGTCCTGCGGGACGCTCAGGCCCAGCCGGTAGCAGGCCAGCACCACACCAATGGCCAGGCGGTCGTTGGCGCACAGGATGGCGGTGGGGCGGCGGGCGCCTTCGACGCCGTCCAGGAGCTTCATGGCCCCGTGGAATCCGGCGTCGATGTCCCAGCCCACCTGCAGGACCCTGGCCTCGTTGACGGGCAGTCCTGCCCGGAGGAACGCGTCCCGGTAGCCCTCGATCCGTCGTGGCGCTGCGGGCGTCAGCGAGTCACCGGCCAGGAACGCGATGTCCCGGTGGCCCAGCGACATGACATGCTCTGCGGCTTCCCGCCCGCCGCGGACCTCGTCCGGAATGACGGCGCCAACACCGGCTTCGGGGCGGTCATCAAAACAGTTGGCCAGGATGGACGGCACCCGCTCCATGTTGGCCGGGACATGCAGCGGACGCAGGCCCACCGTCACATACATCAGCCCGTCCACCTGCCGGTCCAGGAGGGTTTCCACCGCCCCTTCGTCCCTTGAACCGTCCAGCTCGGTGTCCATCACCACGGTGACGAAGCCGTGTTCACGGGCCACGGCGTCCGCTCCGGCGATGATGTTGCCGTCGAACGGGCTGGTGACCACCTGGTCCGAGACGATGCCGATAATCCGGGACTGCCGGTTCCGCAGGCTGAGGGCGATCTTGTTGGGCGTGTAGTTGAGGGTGGCGGCCGCTTCGCGGATCCGCTGCTGGCTTTCCAGCGCCACGTTGCCGTCACCCCGGCCGTTGAGGACCAGGGAGACAGCGCTCCGGGAAACACCGGCCAGCTTGGCGACGTCCAGTGCGGTGGCCTTGCGATTCATGGTGATCCTCTGGTGGCAAACAACAGTGATGCTGCAGTTTACCTAACGCGTGTGAGGATGTGCTGCCGCCGCCCGCGCCCAGCCCCTGCTACTCGGGGGAGATGCGTGCCACGGTGACCTTCACCGAAACCTCCGCCGGCGCAAAGTGATTGCGGACCACCGCGGCCACCGCCCGCACCACGTCTGGAGTCCGGGCGTCGGCACCCACGCCGATGCGGACTGTCACGTCCGTGGCACGGCCGTCCGCCCGGGCTTCAACCAGCGGGCCGTCGTCGGGATCCCCTGCACCCTGCTGACCCGCTGCCTGCTGCAGCAGGGACAAGGCTCCGGCGGGCAGCCGCTGCCATAGGGGTCGGGACGGAAAGACGTCGGTAACGCCCTCCACCCCGAGCACGGCGGCCCGCAGGGAGCCCGGCGCAGCGGCGCCCGGTGTCCCTGCAGGACTGTTGCCCGGAAGTTCTTCCCCCACATCTTCACGCTTCGCGGGAGTTGGCTGGGCCGGCGCTGTCATGGTTCCTCCCGGGGAGTCTCGATCACGTCCGTGATGGTGATGTCGATGGCGGCGATGTTCAGCTCGGTGTGCCGGGCCAGGGCTTCCCCGAGCTCCTGGCGGAGCGCCGCAGCGCTGCCCAGTAGGGGATTGCCGAAGGCAACGGCAAGGTCCAGGTTGACGGTGATGGCTTCACCGGGAACGGTGACATCTCCTTCAAGCCGGACCCTGCCCGCCACGGCTCCGGGGGCCAGGTCGGTGACGGAACGGACCAGGGCGAGGACCGAGCCCTCCGTTTCGGTAAGGGTGTCCGCCGGGTGCTCGGACCGCAGCGGGATGGAACGCCCGGGCCGGAGCTCGAGCTTGAGGTTGGCCAGGATGTTTTTCATCCAGTCGTCGTTGCCGCTGCCGGCCTCGGCGAGGTCGTTGCTGAACAGTTCGCTGCCGGCGGTGGAGAGCCGGCGCAGCGAATCGAGGCCGTTGCGGCAATCCGGGCAGGTCTCGAGGTGGCGGGGGTCGGGGAATTCGCCGGTATCCAGGTACTGGCTCAACTCCTCAAGCGTGTGCCCGCACTCGAACGTGTCGTGGGGGATGCTCATTGCCATCCTTCCATTTCGCGGACCAGTGTAATCCGGGCCCGGGCAAGGCGGCCCCGGACACTGGCTGGGCTGATGTTCAGGGTCTGCGCAATCTGCTCGTAGCTTTGTCCGTTGAACTCTTTAAGAACCCAGCAACGGCGCTGTTCTTCGGGCAGCCGGGACAGGGCCGCCTTCAGCGCCTCGGTACCCGAGGAAGCCACGGCGGAGGACTCGGGGCCGGGCGCGGTGGCTGCAGGTTCCAGTCCTGCTCCGCTTTCTTCCAGCGCCGACAGGCTTGTGTGGTTCCTGCGCCGGCGCAGGTAATCGATGCTCCTGCTGCCTGCCAGCCGTAGCAGCCAACCCTTCACCGCAGCGGGTTCGCGCAGCGATTCAAGCTGCTTCCAGGCCTGGACCAGGGCTTCCTGGACCACATCGTCGGCATCGGCGTACGATCCGGTCAGCCGGCGGGCGCAGGCCCGCATGTGTGGCCCGTACCGCCGGGCGAGGGCCTCGAAAGCCGCTGTATCGCCGTCGGCTGCCCTGCCGGCCAGGATGGCATCGGGGACCAGGTCCAACTGGTCCCGCACCAAGGGTGTTCCTGTCACCTGACTCTGCTTTCATTATCGGCGCGCGCCTGCCTTTGCAGGCGTGAAACGGGCGAGCGCCGGACGAACGGACTGACGGCTGGGCGCGTTGCGCCGTGGTTGGCTGCAACGCGCCTGCCCTCCAGGGGCTGGCTACTCCTTGCGGAAGCTTTCCTTGACCTTCTCCGCAGCTTCCTTGAGGTTGTGGCCGATGTCCCTGGCAGCGTCCTTGACCTTCTCTCCGGCCTCCTGGACCTTCGCCTGGGCCTGGTCGTGCTGGCCTTCGCGCTCGAGGCGTTCGTTGCCCGTGAGCTTGCCAACGCCTTCCTTGGCGGCGCCCGCGTGGTTCGTGGCGGCGTTGTTGATCTTGTCGTCGAGTCCCATGATGATGCCCTTCTCTCGGTGTTCCTGTTGTGCTGCCAGGTGTCGAAAAACGCGGCAGCCTTTGCTAGCTGGTGCGGTGTGCACCCGCCAGCCGGGTCCTGGTTCCACCTGCTATTCGGACCAGGACGGTGGTGCGATGGCCCAGCAGCGCTTCCATGCCGGTGACCAGTGCCTCGGCGACGTCGGCTACCTCGCGCGGAGACGCTCCGCGCCTTGCCTGCAGGGTGATGCGCAGTCCTTGGGTTGTGGTGCGCCGCCGGCCGCGTCCGCGCCAGGCGGATACAGAGCTGCCGACGACGGCCCGGTTGCCTTCCAGCGCGGCCTCAACGGCGGATTCGAGGTAGGAAATGTCGACGGCGGTGTCCCCGAGTTCGGCGTCCCGCTGCCGGGCTGCCTCGCTGGTCCGCCCGCCGCCTTGCCGGGTCAGCCACATGATGCTGGCCAGGGCACCGAGGAGCAGCACGGCGGGCACAGCGAGTGCCCACCAGCTGCCCAGGGGTTCCTGCAGGGGCGCAGTGCTCCGGAGGTTCCGCCAGCCCCCCAATAGGCTGGTGCTGACGGAACTCCAGCGGTCCCGCACGCCGGCGTCCATGCCGGCACCGGCGGTGAGGGTGCCGGCGGCCAGCAGGACCAGTCCAGTAGCGGCCAGGAAGAAGCGGTTCAGGGCGCGGTTGGTGTGGTTCATCGTCCCAGTGCTCCTTCGGTGGCAATGCGGATATCGGTGCTGAGTTTCCGTCCCAGGCGGCAGGAATCGATCTCCGCTGCCGCGGCCCGGGTGACGGCTTCACGGTCCAGGGGAGCGCCCGACGTCGGCCGGATGGCTACTTGGGCCCGGGCCCGGCTGATGGTGGTGGCAACCTGTTCGGGAGCGAGTTTGGCGGTCAGCTGCACCTGCCGGGAGACGGCTGCCGCGATGACCTGGTCGTCAACAACCACCGCCGCCCGTTCGGCCTGCATGGCCCGGCGTCCCTTGCGGCCGCCCTTGAAGGCCGCCACCAGCAACGTGAGGCCCAGGACGGCGGCGGCAACCCCGGCCGCGGTCAGTTCGGCGGGCTGCGTGGTTTGCGGCGCCGTGGCCGCCGCGTCGGCAAGCCGGCCCGGGCCGGCCACCAGGGCCTCCTGGCCCAGCAGGGCGAGGACGCTTTCGGTGCCCAGCCACAGGAAGACGGCCAGGAGGAGCACCGCAGTGGCGGCGGAGAGCCCGGCGCGCGATGAATGCGTTTCCCGCCGGACAATCCTGCTATGGGTTCGGGGCGTGCCCACGGTGACCTCCTGGTGGTTTGCTTGATGTGCTGCTGATGTTCAGTGCTGCCGTCCTGGCCGCGGGCAGTCTGCGTGCCTCCGCGGCAAGGCTTCTCATGCAGCCCCGAGCCTGATGTTGATCTTGCCCATCTCCATGCCGGTGACCTGGCGCCCCATGAAGGAAATCTTCAGACGGGCCACATCCGCCTGTTCAAACAGGGGCGGCCGGCCCTCCGGAGCTGACGCCAGGAGAGGTGGTGCCGGCAGGCGGACCAGGAGGTCCACCCCCAGCTTTCCTGCGTCGTCCCGCAGGGAAGCGGAAACGTCGGCCTGGGGAACGCCGAACGCCTGGCACGTCACGGCTTCCACGGTCTTCCGGAGGGCGGCCGGGGCGATGCGGGTGTGGCCCTGGCGGTTCACGACGACGTGCGGCGGCCGCGCAGGGCGTCGAACACCGCCGCCAGGTCCAGGCGGCCCTCGGCGGCGCGTCCCAGGACCGCACCAATGCCCATGAAGAGCAGGGTCAGGATGAAGCCCCAGAACCCGAAGGCCAGTGCCACTACCGCCAGGACTGCCCCGGCTGCCGCACCGCCGATGACCGGGGTCATGCCACCCTCGGCTCGTGGCCGGCGTCGTCAGCCTCGCCGTCGTTGTCCTCAGACGGGACGTGGATGTCCGTGATGGTGATGTTCACTTCGGTGACTTCCATGCCCACCAGGTCCTCCACCGCGGAGTAGACGGCGTCGCGGGCGTTGTCCGCCACCTGCTGGAGGGGGTGCGGGTACTCAACCACCAGGGTCACGTCCACAGCCACCTGGGTCTGGCCCACCTCAACGCTCACGCCCTGGGTGAGGTCCTTCTGGCCCACCCGTTCGCGCAGGTTTCCGATGGCCCGGGCCGCGCCGCCGCCCAGGGCGTGCACGCCCTCGATTTCCTGGATGGCGATGCCGGCAATCTTTGCCACCACGCCGTCGGCGACGGTGGTGCGGCCGCGTCCGTCGTGGCCTTGGGCCGTGCCCAGGGAGTGGGTAGCTGCCTGCTTCTTCTGCGAGGTGTTACCGGATGCGGTGGTGTTCTGCGCTGCATTGTTCTGGGCTGCGTTGCCGGTCTGCTGCGTGCTGGCGTTGGGCTGCGTGGTCATTACGTCACTCCTGCTCGGTTGGCGTTCTGTTCCAGGCGCGGGTTTGCGCCGTTACAGGTAAGACGCAGCAGGGCGGGAGATCGTCACGGTCATTCTTGTATGACGTGCGTCACATCTCGCCTGGGGCGGCTGGAGACGCGGTCAGTACAGGAAAATGTTGATCCATTCGCGGTTGTGCGCGTGGATCAGGACCAGGAACAGTACGAAGTCGAACAGCAGGTGGACGCTGACAATGTAGGAGAGCGACTTGGTTACCGTGAACAGCCGGGCCTGCAGCAGGGCGAACGGGAAAATGAAGAACGGCGCCCACGCGTGGAAGCCGAGTTCCCACAGGAACGACGTGAACAGTACGGCCTGGAGCAGGTTGGCCTGCCAGTCCGGAAGGTGCCGGCGGAGCAGCGTGAAGGTGGTGCAGATGAAGAACAGCTCGTCCCAGATGCCCAGGACGTTGGTGCCCAGGAAAAGCCGGGCAATGCCGTCAGCGTCACTGACCGCAGGCCAGTTCTCGTAAACGCCGGTCCGGATCATGTACACCGGCATCAGGGCGTAACCGATCACCAGGACCGCCGGCAGGTAGCACTTTTCAGCCCGCGTCCATGGCTGCCCGGTCCTGATGGGGAACCGGATGGCGTGGTCCTTGGTAACGAAACGGGAGGCGGCGTAGGGGACGCCCACCGCCACAACCATGGCGGTCCCCATAACGGCCATGTGCTCAGTGCTGATGTCGGTGGTGATGGGCACCAGGCTCATGGCGGTCAGTCCCACGGCGATCAGGGCCAGGTCGATCAGCAGCTTCCGGCTCAGGAACCCAGCCATGGCAAGGGCTGCAGCGAGGAGGAGGAAGCCGGAGATCCGGTCTTCCCGGGCGAAAAGGAGGAACCCCGCGGCGGACAGCATCGCCGCCGGAACAACGGCCAGCCTCGCCCGGACGGGCGCCGGCCCAACCTGCCCGGCAGCGGGATCCGAGGAGGGCATGCGCATGGAATTACCGCCAGCCTGCATCTTCCAAACCTTTGTGTCGCGGTTGTTGCCACGACTCTACTGGACGCCCTGCTCTGCTGAATGTCCGTTCGAATGGACGACTGCTGGCGGCGGCGTCCCAAAAGAAAAGCGGACGACGACGGGAGGGCCCGTCGTCGTCCGCTTCCCCGCGGTGCTGGTTGCCTAGGCGGTGGCCAGGGCGCCGCTGTTGCGCAGGCTCAGCGTGAAGGTGTTCGGGCCACTGCAGGTGACTGCGACCTGGCAGGTGGTGGTGTTGTGGCGGGAGGAGAGGTCGCTGATGGCAGCATCAAGGGTGTGGTGCAGGGCTGCCTTGTCCCAGATCTTCAGGGTTACGGAGTGAGTGGCATCGAACGTCATTATTCAACTTCCATTTCTTGCGGTGGGCGGCCTGGCTGAACAGGCCGGGTCCTCGTCGGTGAGGCAATCAGTTGGGAAAGCGCATTCCCGTTCTTCCATGGTGCATGCCGCTGCCGGAGTTGGCAACCGTTCCGGCCGCGATGTGAGCAATCACACCGGCCTTGTGCGGCGGCAAGGGATTCACGGTTCTGTACTTTCTGTGGTCCCGGCCGGAAGCCGGGAAGCGGCCTGGCCGAGCTCTGAGGCGTCGGCGGCCGGGGGCGCACCGGTGCGCTTCATCGCTTCACCAGGTGGGTAAGGGCCGGATAGTCTCCAGCCCTGCCATTCCATAGTGCACGGGGCTTCCGCGGGCGCCCAACCAGATGGCCGAATATTGCAGGTGAAACTCATCACACCGCCGGTGTAGGGGGTAGTCAGGGAATGAGGTTGGTTCGGCGTAAAGCCGGGGCGTAGAGGCCCGGACTATCCTCCGTTGGCTGGTCCTGCGCCTGCCCCCTCATCCTCGCGGCCGGATTCGTCGCAGAAATCGTAAGAGTACGGTGCCCGCGGCCCGGGGAGGTCGTCAATTATTTCATTGGCGGCCAGGGCCGGCAGGTCCCGCTGGATGGCCGGAAGCGGGAGGAGCCCCTGGAGGTACGCTTCCACCTCGTATTGGCCGGCATCGCCGGACAGGCTGAAGTAGTTCAGCCATAGTTCGGACAGCGGGATGTCCGCCGCCTTGATTGCCGCGCGGAGGCGCCGCCGCTGTTCCGGTTCGTTTGGATCAAAGCCCATGCGGCGCTCCTAGGCCCTGGACGCCGGTGGCCCGGAAAGGACGGCCTCGCTCACCTGCTGGAGGTTGGCGCCCTGGTCCCCGGCTTGCCTGATGAGTTGCCGCAGCGCGGAGTCGTTGGGGAATGCCCAGCCGCTCCATGAGGACTCCGCACGCACGGTTCACCACATCCCGGCTGTACAGCGACTGGCGTAATCCTTCGGTCAGCTTATGCGGGGCTCCGCGGGCCTGGATGTGGGCAATGAGGGTTGCTGCCGGTGCTGCGAAGAGTTCCAGGAGGCGTCCGCTGGAGCCGCCGTACGTGTGGGGTCCGGAGGCGTACAGCATCAGGGAGCCGATGGCCTCACTGCCGGCGATCAGGGGCGAGGTGACCAGGGACCGGACTGGAAGCTGCTGCAGCATATGCCAATCGATTTGGCCGGTCAGGACGCTCGCCGATTGGCTGCCGCAGTAGGATAGGCGCATGTCGAAATCGGCTGACAACAACGTTGTCCACGAACTTCAAGAGATCCTCACAGGCGCCGAGAGCGTGGTGGAGTTTCTCTCCGGGCTGTCCGGAATTGCCGCTGCCGCTGTCTCCGAGGCTGCCAACGACCGTATCGAATGTGCGGTCACCCTCAAGATCCAGCGGCGGCCCGCAACCGCGGCCGGCAGCAGCGAGCGGGCCGTGGAACTGGACCGGGTTGAGCAAGCCCTGGGGGACGGGCCGTGCATCGAGGCGATCCGCGAGATGTCCCCGGTGCTGGTTGAAGATGTCGCCGCGGACCAGCGGTGGCCTGCCTACAGCAAAGCGCTGCTCGATGCAGGGGTGCACAGTACGTTGGGCGTCCCGCTCGGGATCGCAGACGGCGCAAGCGCGGCCCTGAACTTCTTCGCTGACAGGCCGGACGCGTTTACCGAAGACGTCTACGCGAAGGCCGTGGGGTTCGCAGCCTCGGCGCATAACACCTTCAACCTCTCCGTCCGGCTCAACAGGGCCCAGAACCGTGCGGACGATCTTGAGGCGGCGCTGGAAAGCAGGACCGCCATCAACCTCGCCTGCGGCGTCATCATGGCACAGAACCGCTGCTCCCAGTCTGAGGCCATGGAAATCCTCACCAGGGTGTCCAGCAACCGGAACCGCAAACTTCGCGACGTGGCAACGGAGCTGATCCAACAGCTCTCCGGAGACCGCATCCAAACCCACTTCGAGTAGGCGCCTGCCCTCGCAGTGATTTGCCGACGGCGGCAGGCGGCCTGCGCCGTCGTCGTCAGTTCCGTGCCGGTTCCGCCGTCCGTGCGGTGACTACCGCGGCTCCTCCGCCAAGGCCCGGCCCCCGGCCAGCACGTCCCCGGACGTCCCAGCACGTGCCCGCGCCGATCACCGTGTACTCCCTGGCGTCCACTGCGGCGAGGATGATGGCCGTGCCTTCGTCGATCGCCACTGCATGGTCCACCAGTCCGGCCGCCACTGCGCCGACGGCCCGGCTCAACGTGCCTGCCTGTGCGGCGTGGACATCCACTGCGAACGGGGCAAGCCCCAGGCCCTGGCGGAAGTCCAAGTCAGCCAGGCCCTCGGAGCACTCCTCGCCGCAGACCTCAATGCCGTTGATGCGGTATCCACCGATCAGGGCCTGCTCGGGCGCCACCATCGCGCCCGCAGAAAAGCCGAGGTAGGGGACGCCGCCCGCCACCATGTCCCGGATCGCGTGGCCTGCCCCGTTGATGCCCTTCCAGTAGGCAGGAGTCAGCCCGCCGCCCACCACCACGCCGTCCACTCCGGCGAACGCCGCGGGATCCGCAGGGCCGCCGTTGCCAAGCAGGACGGGCACCACGTCGCAGGCAATCCGCTCCTGCAGCGGACCGGCATATTCCGGCAGTCGGTTGAGCGGGGCGCCGCCGCTGTCATGAACCGCCACGGCAATCCGGGGCGATCGTCCAGGTGCTGCCCTCAGCGCCGCTTCGGCGGCAAACAGGTCAAACACTTCGGGGAACGCTTCTGCGTCCGGCCCTGCACCCAACAGGAAAATGCTCATGCCACTCAAGATACAGAACCATTGACACCCCTTCGCGGCCGGACTATCGTACAACCAAATGGTTGTAGATCAGCTCCGCGAAACCGAACTGGACCGCCTCTTCCAGGCGTTCGCCGATTCCACCCGCCGCGACATCGTCCGCCGGGTCACCGTTGGTGAGTTCTCGGTCTCCGGCCTCGCAGCGCTCTACGCCATGAGCTTCGCCGCAGTCCAAAAGCATGTTGCGGTGTTGGAGCGTGCCTCCCTGGTGACCAAGGAGAAGCGCGGAAGGGAGCAGATTGTGCGGGGTGATCATGAAGGCCTGCAGAAAGCCCGCCGGCTGCTCGACGAATACGAACACATCTGGCGGCAGCGCGCCGCCCGGATGGCCGACATTCTCGCTGAAGGTTAGGAAGGCATTGCCATGACAGTCATCAGTACGGACAAGAACCTCGAGGCCCTGAGCCTTACCCTGGTTGCCGAGTTCGATGCCGGCGCGGAACGCGTGTGGCAGCTCTTCGAGGACCCCCGGCAACTGGAGCGCTGGTGGGGCCCGCCGACGTACCCGGCAACGTTCTACCAGCACGACTTTGTGCCGGGCGGCAAGGCCGGCTACTACATGACCAGTCCCGAGGGCGAAAAGTTTCATGGCTGGTGGGAATTCACCAGCATCCAGGCGCCGCGGCAGCTGGAGTTCAATGACGGGTTCGCGGACAGCGACGGCAAACCCACCGGCGAACACGGAACCAGCCACGCCACGGTGACACTGGAGCCACTCGGGGGCCGCACCCGGATGACCATGCTCTCCGCCTTCGAGTCCGAAGAGCAGCTGGAACAGATGATCCAGATGGGCATGGAGGAAGGCCTCAAGGAGGCAGTCGGCCAGATTGACGGCATCCTCGCCGAGCACGCCAACGCCTGACGCCGGCTGGCTGCACTCCAAGTAACGGAAGCGGACGACGCCGGAGCCTCCCGGCGTCGTCCGCTTCCGTGTTCGCTGGCCTGCTTTCGCGTGCGCTGGCCTGTTGTCGGGCGGGTTACGTCGCCGGAGCCTCCTGCCAGGCCGTCCAACCGACCAGCCGGACCGCGTCCAGCGCGGCAAGGTCGCCGTGCGAAGCCTCCCGGCGCCGTTGCGCCTCGGCGGGCACCCCCACCTTGGCTGCCGGCGATAGCGGCAGGATCTCCAGGGTGACATCGGCACCGGGCCCGACTCCGGCGTCGGACGCGTCAAGGACCCAGGGGGAGCCGTCCCAGAACCTGTCGGCCACCACCTCCCCGTCCACCAGCAGCCGGGCCACGTCCCCGGCCCAGTGGATTTCCAGCTCGGTGTGCGCCCCCAGCGCCAGGCCTGGGAGGGTCAGCCGGTAGGCCTGGGCCAACTCAGTGATCACCGCAGGGTCCGGCGCCGCGGCCCGGTTGGCGGAGGAACCGTAGGTTGCGGGGACAGGGCCTGCCGCCTTGAGCAGTTCGATGTCCACTTCCACGCTTCCCGCGGCCGGGGCAGCCGGGCCCGTGGCGTTTGCGGCGACTGCCTCGAAGGAGCGCGCTCCGGGCCGGTAGCGCAGCACTTCGGGGGCGGCCGTCGAACGGCCTGCGAGGTTGCCGGTGCCATCCACCCACACGGGATCCTTGGAGAGGATCAGTTCACGGGAGGCAGTGTCGCCCAAGACCCAGGCGGCGTCCACAGCCTCTGCCGGGAGGACCAGGATGTCCAGCTGGGCACCCCCGAGGCGGGCGGTGGCAACCACGGGTTCGTTGCCGTGGATCCGGTACGAGCCCGCCGCGTCCGAGCCGCCAGCACCATGGACCTCTGTACCTGCGGCGAAGCATAGTTCCACGGGAATTCCGGGCTCGGCCGCCAGGACCAGGGTGGGCAGCGAGTCCGGGTCCTCGGCGGAGGGTTCCAGGAAGGTCAGCGGGGAGGCGGTGGCCCACTCGATGGTCACGCCGGCCACTTCGAGGTTTACCGGCCAGTGCGCCACGGTTCCCGCCGGGATGTCCAGCGGCTGCCCCGGAAAGGTGACCGGGCCGCCGTCGAGCGCTATCTCGAAGCGGGCATCCCCGTAGGTGGGCAGCGGAATGTGCGGCTGGTGCCACGTGATGAACACGTAGCCGGCGGTGCCGTTGCTGCGGAGCGCCCAGCGGAGGGTGGTGGTGTCCTCGATGCAATCCGGCATGGCCTCGGGGAGGGAAGACGGCATCTGCGCCAGTCGGTGGCCGAAGGCTGCCAGGAAGGCGTGCTGCTTGCGCAGGGCGGCAAAGCTGCCGGCCAGCCGGCCGGACGCGCCGATGGGGGCGTGGAAGTCGTAGTCGAACCGCGGCATATCGTTCGGGTAGCCGGTCTCCTGGGATTCCTGGAGCCCGTCGGCTGGGTTCATCCCGCCGGCGAACATGTAGTAGCCCTGCCAGGCCGAGCCGTTGCCGATCTTGTTGTGCGCCACGGCGGCCACGTCCAGCCCCTGCGGCCAGGGGCGGCGCTGGTAGGCCGTGGCCATGCCCCCGGTCAGCTCGCAGGTGGCCGGCGGGAAAAGGGCCGGCGGTGTCCGGAATGCAGCTGCGCTGTTTCCGCCGTCCGCGCCTGCATCCTGGACGCCGTTACCCACGAACTCGCGGATATCCGCGCCGATGCCCGGATCGTCCCACACATGGCTGAAGAAGTAGTGCTCGCGGAACGTGGGGTCCCAGGGGGCGTCCGCATCTACCCAGAACCCGTCGCCGTAGCCGCCGAACAGGGGGAGGACTTCCCCCGCCGGCAGGTCTGCGCCGCCCCAGGCTGTGGCTGTCCAGATGGGTGCGGTCAGGCCGGCGTTCCTGGCCAGTTTCTTAAGCTCCACGAAGTGGTCCGGCTGGTCGTACAGCTCGTTTTCCAGCTGGATGCCAATCACGTTGGTGTCCGGCCCGGTCAGCTGGTGGAGCTCCTCTCCGAGGCGCCCGAACCAGCCCTTCACCAGTTCCAGGTAGGCGGGGTCGTTGGTGCGGTGCTGCACCGGCGCCGCCTGCACCCAGTCCGGGAAGCCGCCGTTGCGGACCTCGCCGTGGCACCAGGGGCCGATGCGCAGCACCACGTCCAGGCCGATCTCCGCGCACAGGCGGACGAACGCACCCACGTCCAGGCCGCCGTCGAACCTCACCTTGCCTTCGGTCTGCTCATGGTGGATCCAGAAAGCGTAGGTGGCCACCACCGTGATGCCGCCGGCCCTCATCAGCCGCAGCCGCTCCTCCCACCGTGACCGCGGCACCCTGCTGTAGTGCAGCTCGCCGGACACCGGGAGGACGGGCTGCCCGTCGGCCTCCAGGTACCTGCTCGTGACGCGGTAGCGGTGGTGGCGGTCAAGGGTGTTGCTCATGGCGGGCAGGGTCAGGGGAGTTTGCCACGGTGTGTGGGCGGCGCGCAGGAGGGACGGGGAACCGGTGGAGGGTGATGGCATGGGAGGAAGTATTGCACACTCGGGAAACGTTTTCTTAGCGTGGTGCCGGCAGGGCGTTGAACCCGGCGCGATGCTTCGAAATACTGGGAGGAGGGCATCAACCAAGGCAAGGCGGTGACACGAATGGGCGGCGGGGCGTCGGAGTACCGGAAACGGCTGGAGCGCGCGGCCGAGGTCCGTTCGTACCGCGGCGCGGGCATCAGTTCGGAGGAAGAAGCCGCCCTCGACGCGCTGGACGCCAAGGAACGGGAGAAGCGCCGCAAAGTCAGCGACTCAGCCCGGGCCGAGTACCTGGTCCGGGACGCAATGGCGCAGGGAAAGTTTGACAACCTCAAGTACGCCGGTAAGCCGATTCCCGGGCTGGGCGAATCCTACGATCCCGACTGGTGGGTCAAGGGCCTCCTGCAGCGCGAGAACATCAGTGGTCTGGGACCGCCTGCCATCCTGCTCCGGGCGGAGGACGCCGGGCTGGACGACGAGTTGGATGCGCAGTACACCGAACAGCAGGTCCGTGACCTTTTGGCTGATTTCAACCGCCGCGTCATTGATGCGCGCCGGCAGCTTCAGGGCGGGCCGCCGGTGGTCACCAAGACCCGTGACGTGGAGGATCAGGTGGAGCGGTGGCGGGCCAGGCGTGCCTCGCGGACACCTGAGGTGGTGGAGGAGCCCACGCCGGAGCTCCCCTGGTGGCAGCGGCTGTGGAAGGGGCAGGGCTAAGCTTCCGGGTTCGCCAGTTCGTACAGCTCGCACAGGGCGTTGTAGTACTCGCTGGTCTGCCCTTGGTGGAGCAGTCCGATCCTGGTGCACACACTTTGCGACGCTGCGTTGGCGGGGTTGGTCACCGCCACCACTTTGGGCACGCCGTTATTGAAGGCGTAGGCGAGGACTGCCGCCGCGGCCTCGGTGGCGTACCCCTTTCCCCAGAGGTCCGGGTGGAAATGCCAGCCGATCTCCGTGTCACCCGACGGCTGCAGGGGGAGTGCAGCGCCCGACGCCGGAATGGACTTGAGGAGCAGCGTCCCGGCGAGTGCGGGCTTGCTGTGTCCGGGGATTCTTGGCTGCGCAGGGTCTGTCTGTTGCGGTGGGTTTGTTGGTTGGGCTGGGTTCGCCTGCTGGGCTGGGTTTGTTGGGTGGGCGGGGTTTGTTGGGCGGGTTGGGTTCGCCTGTTGAGCTGGGTCCTTCAATTGAACGGCCCAGACCGCGTGGACCGGATGGTCCATGGCTCGCCACACCCGGATGCGTTCCTCGGCCTCAGCGCGGTCCGCCATCACGCGGGGCGGGTTTCCGATGAAGCGCTGCACCTTCCAGCGGGAGTAGAGATCCAGCACGAAGTCTGCATCCTCGGGCTCCCAGGGTCGGAGGATCAGCCGCTTTGTTTCTAGGTTCTCCACGCCGTTCATTGTCCACTCGATCGTCCTGGGACCACCGCTTTTCCACATAGGGCTTTAGGGGCGGCTGGAATGTCGGTGGGTGCTGGAAGACTTTGGTCATGGAAGCGGTTGGCGGAGCGGCAGTGGAGGCGGGGCGGGCAGTTGCCGTTGCGCCGTCTGCTGTCAGGGACACCTCCGCGCCCGCCTCAATTGCGCCTATTCCGGCTGCTCCTGACGCCCGTCCGGCGGCCGCGCACGCCCCGGTTGCCCATGTTCCTTCACTTGCTGACGCACCGCCCGTCACCGCACTTGTCTCGGCTGCCCATTTTCGTCCTCCCGCCGGCGCCGGATCCGCCGCTCCCCAGCCGGCTGCCGCTGAATCGGCCATCCTGCAAGCTACGGCCGTTCATGTTCTTTCGCCTGCGGGAGTCCGGCCGGGCGCAGGCCACCCCTCGGGCGCTGAAGTTCCTTCTCCCCGCAGTGCCCCGGGTGTTGTTGATGCCTTGCGTATATTGGCTGATGTTCCAGCTGCTGCCAATGGTGCGGGGATGATTGATCAGCTCCGGCAGCTTGAGGATGTGAAGGCTGTTGCGGCGGCGCGGCAGGCCGAGATCACTGTCGCGTTCGACCTGGCGCAGCGGCGGGAGCAGGCTGCTGCCGGTGTTCCCGCTGATCAGCTTGGAGTGGGTGTCGGGGCGCAGGTGGCGTTGGCGCGGCGGGAGTCCCCGTCCCGGGGCGGGCGGCTGCTGGGACTGGCGAGGACCCTGACCGGGATGCCCCACACCTTTGCCGCGTTCCGGTCCGGACGGTTGAGTGAGTGGCGGACCACGCTGGTGGTGAAGGAAACCATCTGCCTTTCACCCGAGGACCGGGCGGGCGTGGATGAGGAACTTGCCGCCGACACCGGCACCTTTGATGGTGCCGGGGACCGGACCATCATCTCCGCGGTCAAAGCCGCCGCGTACCGGCGCGACCCCGTCTCGGTGGCCAGGCGGGCGGCCAAAGCGGTGGAGGAACGGACGGTAAGCCTTCGCCCGGCCCCGGACACCATGGCCCGGCTGACCGCGCTCCTGCCGGTCGCCCAGGGTGTGGCGGTCTACGCTGCCCTTACCAAGGAAGCCGGCGCCCTCCGGTCCTCCGGGGACGGCCGGTCCACGGGCCAGATCATGGCCGACACCTTGGCTGAACGGATCACCGGGACCCCGGGCGGGATCAGCGGGGTCCAGGTCCAGCTCGTCATGACCGACCGGACCCTGTTACAAGGCGACAGCGAACCGGCCCGGCTCGCCGGGTACGGCATCGTGCCCGCCGCCTGGGCCCGCGAACTCGCCGCCGGACATCAACTGGGCACGGGCACCGCCGCCCGCGCCGCCAGCCGTGCAGGCAGTGCCACCGGTGTGGGTACTCCCGTTGCCGGCGGTGCACCCCGGAACCTTGCCGGCCCCAGCACCAACGAAGAAACCCGGGCCGACCCCGAGCCCGCGATGGCTGTCTGGGTGAGGCGGCTCTACACCGCCCCAGGAACCGGCGACCTCATCGGCATGGACTCCAAAGCCCGGCTCTTCCCGGCAGGACTCAAACGCTTCCTCCAAACCCGCGACGACACCTGCCGCACCCCATACTGCGACGCACCCATCCGCCACCACGACCACATCACCCCCTGGCACCACGAAGGCGACACCACAACCAACAACGGCCAAGGACTCTGCGAAGCCTGTAACCACACTAAAGAAAGCCCGGGCTGGTCAGCTGCAACAGCTCCCAATCCCGGGGCACGCCACACCGTGAAGCTCCGAACTCCCACCGGCCACACCTACCACTCCACCGCACCACCACTCCCAGGAGACCGGAGTTCCACACTGCCCACCTACGACCCGCAGCCTGGAGCACTCCCTGGCGCGGGCGCGGATCAGGAGCGCCGCCGTCGTGCCAACCTTCCCTTGCGGCAGAAACTGGAACGGCGGGCCAGGACCCGCGTGCCTCATGCTTCAGGATCCAAGGCGGCCGCCGTCGGCATCCCCGAAGCTAAGCGAAACAGCGTGGAAGTGCTCGGCCGGGCCGGACCAACGCCAGCTGTTAAGGCAGGTTCAAACGGCCAGCCCCTGCGTTGCTACCGCTTAGGCGCGGGCGTGGGTGTCGGACTCGGACCGATCATCGACTGGGGAGGCCCGGGGAAAGGAGCGGCGGGGTAGAGGGGAACCGCCTTGAGCATGTAGTTTGCCCATTGCGGGCCGGCGATCATGTAACCGTCGAGGCGGGGATAGAACGTTCCGTTGATGGTGACGTTTTGGCCTGCACGTTTCTGGCCTTCGAGCGCGTCCCCGAAGAAGGATGCCGTGGCCAGCCCGCTGGTGTAGCCAACAATCCAGGTGGCGCCGTTGTTGTTGGAGGTGCCGGTCTTGGCAGCCGTCGGCCACTTGTCGTGAACCTTCGGCTGGATCCAGAAGCCGGAACCCCTCACCAGCACGTCCTGCAGGACGCTGTTGACGCCGCGCGCCACCTCCGGCTTCACCGCGTCCCTGCACTCGGTTGTTTGGGCGGGAAGCTTTCCGCCCGTGGCGTCCTTGATGTCCAGCAGGGCGATGGGGTTGCAGTACCGGCCGTCGTTGGCGAAGGTGGCGAAGGCGTTGGCCAAGTGGAGCGGTGCCACGCCGGTAGCTCCCAGCAGGTTGCCCAACTGGTGCATGTTGATCGGTGTTCCATCCAGGCCGCTGTGCAGTCCAACGGCATCAACCATCTTTTGGATGCCGCAAAAATCCAGCTGCGCGGCTGACGCAAACGTGGCCGTATTGATCGAGTTGTAGAGGCCGTAGTTGATGGGCATCTTCCGGTAGAAGCCCTCCTCGGAATTCTGCAGGTCATCGGCCGCACCCAGCTCGGGGTTGTTCTGCGCGGTGCTGTAGGCGCCCAGCACTTTGCCGCAGCTGGAGCGCCACGGGAACCCGAGCGGATAAACGCGCCGTGAAGCATCAATCTCTGTGGTCAGGGACTTGCCCTCATTGAGCCACTCCGCGAAGGTGAATGGCTTCATGGTGGATCCGGTTTGGAAGCCGCCCGCACCGTTCAGGTCATTCCCCTGCGGGTCCCGGGCATCGACGTTGAAGTTCAGCTGGGTGTCGAACTTGCCCGGTTCGGGCAGGAACGCGGTGTTCTGGGCCATTGCCAGGATCTTGCCCGTTCCCGGTTGCACCGTGACCAGGGCTGCACCCCACTTATCCGGGTTGGCGCCCGCTGTGCTGTCCACCTGGGCCTGAGCAGCCGCCTGCAGCCGGCTGTCCAAGGTGGTGACGATGGTCAGCCCACCCCTGTACAGCTTGCGCTCACGTTCGACTTCGTTGGGCCCGAAGGCGGGGTTGTTGAGGATGAGGTGGGAGATGTAGTCGCAGAAGTAGGGGGCCATGGCGGCATTGGCGCAGCCTTGGCGCTCCGGGGTGATCTTGAGTTCCACGGGTGTAGCTTTTGCTTCGTCATGCTGCGCCTGGGTGATTTTCCTGAGGCGAAGCATCTCGTCAAGGACCTGGTTGCGTCGCGCCAGCGAGTTCTCGGGGTTGATGGCCGGGTTGTAGAACGTGGGGCTGTTGACCAGCCCGGCCAGGAGGGCAGCCTGCGGCAGCGTGAGGTCCTTTGCGGTGGTGCCGAAGAAGTACCGGGCCGCCGCCTCGACGCCATAGGCATCGCTGTTGAAGAAGACGATGTTCAGGTACCCCTCAAGGATCTGGTCCTTGCTGTACTTCTTTTCCAGGGCGATGGCCAGCCGCATCTCCCGCAACTTGTCGCCCATGTCCTTCTGGCCGCTCAGGACCACCTCGTCCGGCCGGTCCTGGGACAGCCGGGCCTCATTGACCACGTTGGTGACGTACTGCTGGGTAATGGTGGACGCGCCCTGCTGGTCCCCTTTTGTCACGTTGGCGATCACTGCCCGGAGGATGCCCTGGGGGTCGACTCCCGCGTGCTCGTAGAACCTGCTGTCCTCAATGGAGATGATGGCGTCCTTGATGTACGGCGACATCTGGTCCAGTGGAATCCGCACGCGGTTCTCGGCGTAGAACGTCGCGATCGGCTGGCCGTCGGAGGTGAGAACCCTGGTGGATTGCGACGGCGGCTGGACCGTCAGCTCTTTGGGCAGGCCTTCGAAGAAGCCGATCGAGTTGCTGACTCCGATCCCGGCCGCCGCAACTGCCGGGACAACCAGGCTGGCCACCAGCACGCCACACATTGCACTGGCTGCGAGGAACCCCACGAATCGTCCCAGGGCGGCGCCGAAACCGCTTCTGCGCTTCTTCTTCTTGGCCATGTATCAGCCCTCGAGCTTGGAGGTGCGTCCAGCCTACGCCGCTGTGATGGGCCGATCCAGAACTTCAAAGGTCAGGATACGGTCACAAATAATGCTTGACCGGCGATACTTAACGACATATCGTTAAGTATCGCCGAAGAAATCGGCGTAATGACAAGAATCGAAAGGTGGATGCCATCATGAGAGGCATTTCTGACGAAAAATTCCCCGGTCCGGAGTTCGCGAGGGGCCGGTTTGAACGAGGCAGGGGACGCCGGGGACCGCATGGCCACCGCGGCGGCGGCGGCGGTTTCGGCCCAGGTTTTGGTCCCGGTTTCGGCCCTGGTTTTGGTCCCGGCTTTGGCCCGGGTTTCGGGCGTGGGGGGCGGCGGGCCAGCCGAGGCGATGTCCGCGCCGCCATTCTCTCGCTCCTGGCGGAGTCACCGTCGAATGGTTACGGGCTGATCAAGACCATCGCTGAAAAGACCGAGGGGGCTTGGCGGCCAAGCCCGGGCTCCATCTACCCCACACTCCAGCAACTGGTGGACGAAGGGCTGATCGAGGCCATGAGTGAGGGCCGCGGTACCGAGTTCTCGCTCACCGAGACCGGCCGGGAGTACGTGGCCGGGCACACGGAGGAAATGGACAGTGCCTGGAACGCGGTACCGGAAGGATCGGACCGCGAGTTCCACCACAGCATCGGCAAACTGATGGGCGTGATCCACCAGTTCCGCAGCGGTGTCACGGAGGAGCAGCGGACCGCCGCCATCGAGAAGCTGGACGAAACCCGGCGTGCGCTCTACAAAATCCTGGCGGACTAGTGCCGGCGCTGCCGAACCAGGGGCGGCCGTCAGGCGAAAGTATCTTCCTTTGCCTGACGGTCCGGGCCCTGGGTTTCAGCATCCCCGCGGTCTGAATCCTGGTCGGCCTGGCGGTCTGCGGAGGGTGCGCCGGCCGGAATGTGGCCGAATGCCGCCCGCAGCGGGTTGAAGCCGGCGCCCACCTCGTTGAATGCGTAGGCGCTCTCGGCGTGCTCGGACAGGTCCACGCCGGCTGTCTCAGCTTCGTGGCTGACCCGGAAGCCGATGGTCTTGTTGATGGCGCGGCCGATCACCAGGGTGCCGAGTCCTGAGACCAGCAGCGTGATGACCACAGCCGCCGTTTGGGCAATGAGCTGCTGCACGCCGCCGCCGTAGAAGAGGCCCCCGCCCTGCCCGGCTGCCGGCAGGGCAATAAACCCGAGCGCCAGGGTGCCGATGAGACCGGCGCCGAGGTGGACGCCCACCACGTCCAGGGAGTCGTCGAGCCCGAAGCGGTATTTGAGGTCAACGAAGATGGCACACGCAGCACCTGCCACCAGTCCCAGGCCGATTGCGGCCACCGGGCTGATGTTGGCGCAGGAAGGCGTGATCGCCACGAGCCCGGCCACCACGCCGGACGCAGCCCCCAGGGAAGTGGGGTGGCCGTGGCGGATCTTCTCGGTCACCAGCCAGCTGAGCATGGCCGCGGCAGGAGTAACCAGGGTGTTGATCCAGATCAGGCCGGCCTGTTCGGCGCTGGTCGCCGCGCCACCGTTGAAGCCGAACCAGCCGAACCACAGCAGTGCCGCACCCAGCATGATGAAAGGGAGGTTGTGGGGCCGGTGGTTGGGGTCCTTCGCGAAGCCGTGGCGCTGACCCACGATGACGGCGAGCACCAGCGCGGCTGTGCCGGAGCTGATTTCCACCACGGCGCCACCCGCGAAGTCGATGACCTGGCCGAAAATGGCCGTCACGGCACCGCCGGCGCTCATCAGTCCGCCGCCCCAGATCATGTAGGCGAGAGGGCAGTAGATCAGGGTGATCCACACCGGCACGAACACGGCCCAGGCGCTGAACTTGGCACGGTCTGCAATGGCGCCGCTGATCAGGGCCACGGTAATGATGGCGAAGGTTGCGCTGTAGCCGGCCTTGATCAGGTCCGGGGAGCCCATCAGGTTCTGCAGCCCGAAATTGGTGAACGGGTTGCCGAAAATGCCCAGGAAGCCGTCGCCGGTGGTCATTGAGTAGCCCCACAGGACCCAGACAACGCCAACGATGCCCGCGGAGATAAAGCTCATCATGATCATGTTCAGCGCGGCCTTGGCGCGGGTCATGCCGCCGTAGAAGAGGCCGAGCCCGGGGGTCATCAGCAGTACCATCGCTGCCGAGATGAGCAGCCAGACGTGTTGGGCAGAGATCTCCACCGGTGGTCCCTTCGCATGAGATTCAACGGGGCGATGTGCCACCCCGGCTTTTCCCCGGGGTCTATTTTTCGGTGGCCGTGTTTCATCCGATGCCGCGGAAAGTTGCCATTGCGTTACACAAAACGCGCTTGCGTGAAGTTCGCATGTCAGCAATGTTTCAGGCATGTAAACGCCCTCCCACCGATACCGGTCCGCAACTGGGGGACGGCCTGCGCGGGCCCGCCGCCAAAGGTGCGCAGGGGAATACCAAGGTGAGCTCCCGCCGTCGTGCCCTGAAAGGTCAAGGTTTCCTGCCCGTGAACGGTGACTCACCGCCGTCGGACGCGTCTGCGTGCCGTAGCGTGGCAGCATGCCACCGCGGACGGACCTGGGAACAGGCATGACTGCCTTCACCGTTGCCCCTGCCCGCGGGGTGGAGCTGAACTGCTATGACTCGGGCGGCGCCGGGCCTGCCGTGGTGCTGCTGCACGGCCTGGCGGGGAGTGCCCGCGAATTCTTTCCGACGGCGGACGCGCTCCCCGAATACCGTGCCATCCTCGTGGATCTCCGCGGCCATGGCGGCAGCACGAGGGTGCCTCCCGGCGTCGCGCGGTCGGATTATGTTTCGGATGTTGTCACCGTCATTGAGCGCATCGGTGCGCCGGTGGTTTTGGTGGGCCAATCGATGGGAGCGCATACGGCCATGCTCGTCGCGGCGGAGCGCCCCGACCTGGTGGGCAGCCTGGTCCTCCTGGAGTGCGGCGCGGCCGGCGAAGACTTGGACGGTCATCGGGCCATTGGGGAGTACTTCAGGTCCTGGCCGACGCCGTTCGGCAGCAGGGACGCCGCAAGCGCCTTCCTGGGGGATGGTCCGCTGGCCCGGGCATGGGCTGAGGACCTCGAGGAACGGGCGGACGGTTTCTGGCCGAGGTTCGATCCGGGCGTCATGGCGGAAGCGGAGGCCGGCCTGGCCGCGCCCCGCTGGAGGGAGTGGCATGCAGTCCGGGCGCCGGCGCTGGTGGTTTACGGCGGCCAAGGGATGTTCACGCCCGGCGCCAAGGACGCGTTCGTCGGGCAGGGCCACCGGGTTTCGCGGGTTGACCTGCCCGAGGCGTCGCATGACGCCCATCTGGACGCTTTCGAGGACTGGGTGGGCGCCCTCCGCGGTTTCCTGGACCGCGAAGGGCTTGGACAGCGCCGGGGCCGCCCCTAGAACTGGCGGGCGTTGGCCAGGACGGGCAGCTTGGTGCGGACGTCGTCAACGATGGCGGGATCGACGTCCACGACGGCGAGTTCCGGCTTTCCGCCCAGCGCTACCAGGGCGCTGCCCAGCGGAGAGATGACGGCGCTGTGGCCGATTCCGGTGGGGGCGCTGCCGGCGGGCCCGGCGCCGATGGTTTCGGGGTCGCCCTGGCCGCAAGCCACCACGAAGGTGGTGCTGTCCAGGGCCCTGGCGCGCACCAGGAGGTCCCACTGCTCTGCCTTGCCCTCGCCGGCACCCCAGGAAGCGCAGACGATGTTCACCTGTGCCCCGGCGCGGGCGTTGGCTGTGAAGAGCGCCGGGAAGCGGACGTCGTAGCAGGTGGCAAGGCCGAAGACCGTCCCGTTGAGCTCAAACGTCACGGGGCGCTGGCCGGCGTCGACCGTTTTGGACTCGGTGAAACCGAAGGCATCAAACAGGTGCACCTTGTCGTAGGAGGTATCCAGACCGGGCGCGGTGACCAGGAGGGTGTTGCGGACGCGTCCGTCTTTCCCGGGCGTGAACATCCCGGCTACGATCGCAATGTCCAGTTCGTTGGCGATGGTGCGGACCTTGTCCGCCCACGGGCCGTCCAGCGGCTCTGCGATTTCGGTCAGCGAATGGCCGAAGGCACGCATGGCGGCTTCGGGGAAAACCACCAGCTCCGCGCCGGCCGCCTTAGCCTGTGTTGCGTAGTCCCGGATGAGCTCCAGGTTGGCTGCCGTATCGGCGCTGCTGATGATTTGGGCGACTGCGAGGCGCATGGATGAACTCCGATCTGTTGTATACATAATGTATGGGAAAAAACTCCGGTACAGCTGCCTCTGGACGCGAAAAGGCATATCTGCATTTGCGTGAGAACGTCCTGGTGGATCCGGAGCTCCAGGGCCACTTCCTCAACGAAGCTGAGCTCGCCGCCGAAATTGGAGTATCCCGGACCCCCGTCCGCGAAGCCCTGCTGCTCCTGGTGTCGGACGGACTTGTCGAACTCATTCCGCAGCGCGGCGCCTATGTTCCGGCGGTGACCGGCCGGGAAATTTCCGAGCTTATGGAACTCCGCGGCGTGCTGGAAAACTACGCCGCCCGGCTTGCCATTGCCGAACACCGGGTGCCGGCGGCCCTGATGCAGGAAACGCTCAACCTGCAATCCGAGATTCCCGATACTGGAAGGCCAGAGGACGCGCGTGAATTCATTCGGCTCGATACCCTGTTTCACCAGCAACTCATCGATGCTGCCGGGAACGAACTGATCTCCAAGACCTACAGCAAACTGCATGTCCGGCAGGTTCTGGTTGGTGTTTCGGCCCTCTTCCGCACCGGTGACCGTCACAGGGCGGTGTGCGCCGAACACCAGGTCATCATTGACGCCTTGGTGTCCGGCGACACGGCCAGGGCGCAGAAGGCCATCGATGAGCACCTCGCGGTGACCCGGGACATCCTCCTGCGCACCTGACACTTCGGAAGTACCTAGCGTGCTCCGCCGACGCCAGCTCCGCTGCCCTCGCGGGGCGAGGATTCCATCAGCAGCCGGTAATCCTGGTCTTCGACGGTGTTGTTGTCGCGCCCAAGGGCAAGCCCCAGGACGGTAACGGCAGCAGCCACTCCAACGTAGATGGCCACCGGCACCCAGCTGTTGAACTGGGCCAAGAGCACTGTGAACAGCAGTGGCGCAATCGCGCCGCCAATAACGCCGGCGAAAGTGTAGGCGAGGGAACTGCCCGTCGAACGGAGCCGCGGAGAGAACTGTTCAACAATGAAGGCTGCCTGCGGTCCGTACATGAAGGAGTGCGCGGCGAGGCCCAGGACGATGCCAATAATCAGCATGGGCTGGTTGTCGCCACCCAGGATGCCAAAGAAGACGAATGTCCACACGGCGCCCACAACTGCGCCCACCCCGTAGACAGCACGGCGATTGAAGCGGTCGGAAACAGCGCCCGCAAAAGGGATGAGGAAGAGCTGGAATGCGGAGCCGATCAGCACGGCGGTGAGCACCTGGTTACGTTCATAGCCGAGGGCCTGGATGCCGTAGGTGAGGGTGAAAACCGTAAAGAGCGCGTACAGCACGTCCGGACCAACGCGGCAAAGTATGGCGGCGATCAGCGGGCGCAGTTCCTGGCTGAAGACTTCCCGGATGGGGGCCTGCGGCTGCTCACCGTGCGCCTCGATGGCTTTGAAGATTGGGGTGTCCTCGAGCTTGAGCCTGATCCAGAGGCCAAAGCCGACCAACAGGGCGGATACGAGGAAGGCAAGACGCCAGCCAAAGCTCAGGAACTGCTCCTCGGTCAGTGCAAGGGTAAGTACCGCCAAGGCGCCGTTGGCCAGCAGGTTGCCCGCAGGGGGACCCACTTGGGCGGCTGACGCCCAGAAGCCGCGCCGGCGTGGATCTCCGTACTCGCTGGAGAGCAGGACGGCGCCACCCCATTCGCCGCCTACGCCCACGCCCTGGGCAAACCGGAGCAGGACCAGGATTATGGGCGCCGCTACGCCAATGCTCCCGTAGCTGGGGAGGACTCCGATCAGGACAGTAGCAACTCCGATGATCATCAGCGTGATCACGAGTACTTTCTTGCGTCCGATGCGGTCGCCAAGGCGGCCGAAGATGATCCCGCCGACGGGCCGGGAAACGTAGCCCACCGCGTAGGTGGAGAAGGCCAGGATGGTGCCCGTCAGCGGGTCGGACGCGGGGAAGAAGACGATCGGAAAGACGACGGCGGCCGCGGCCGAGTAGACGGCGAAGTCGTACCACTCCAGTGCCGTGCCGGTCAGACTCGCTGCAAAGGCCTTGTACAAGCCTTTGGGATGGATCGGCTGGGGCGGATGCGACGTTGCGCCCTTGGCCGGTTGGGGTTTGCTCACGGTGTCCTCCATGGTTTCAACGGTGACGCCTGTCACGCTGGCATGTAATGTATACATTACGCATACTGGATGTACATCCGCGAGCCTTTACGGTTTCCGGTTTGTTAATTTTTTTCCCTGCACTACGAGAAGGACGGACCCACCATGACGGTTCTTAGCTTTGAACTCCCCGACGGCAGCACGAAGAATGTGCAGGTAAATCATCTGTTGAACGCTGGATACGCCGGGCGCGAGCAGGACGAAGTCCAGGCGCACATCGCGGAACTTGCAGAACTGGGCGTGCCAGGCCCGGCTACCACCCCGGCTCTATACCCGGTTTCCCCTTACCTTGCCCAGCAGGTGAGGGAAGTCCGCGTCCAGCACGCCCGTACCTCAGGGGAAGCGGAATGGGCCCTGGTTATTACCGATGAAGGAGTACTTCTGACGGTAGCGTGCGACCATACGGACCGGGAGCTTGAAGTCCACGGGGTGGCATGGAGCAAGAACGCCAGCCCGGATGTTCTGGGCCGGAAGGCCTGGTGGCTCCAAAATGTCCGTGACCACTTGGATCAGATCACGCTCAAGGGGTGGGTGGGGGACGGCGAAACTCCTGGAACGCTTATCCAGGACAGCTCACTGGAAGCGCTGCTGACGCCGGACTACTGGCTCGAAGTTCTCTCCGAGCGTGGA